>NZIP01000034.1 GCA_002691645.1 Flavobacteriaceae bacterium | reverse complement strand
ACTGCAGTATCGAGAACTGTTTCTGTATCTTCTAAAGTACCGTTAGCATTAGAATCCCTAAAGATGGTTATTTCTATTCCTCCTGCTGGACAGTCTTCAGTGCTCGCCTCAGTAATTTGAACTCCTAGTGGATCTGCATCAGCACCATCTTCTCCATCTTCTCCATCAGCACCATCTTCTCCGTCTTCTCCATCAGCACCATCTTCTCCGTCAGCACCATCTTCTCCATCTTCTCCGTCAGCACCATCTTCTCCGTCAGCACCATCTTCTCCATTACAAATGGTTGTTTCTGTAACGATCATCTCGTCGTCGTCTTTCATATCGTTGTTGTTGGTATCTAGATAAAATATAAAGGTTGTACCACCATTATTACAGTCCGTAGCTGGAGTGGTATACACCTTAACAGAAATACCATCTTCTCCGTCTGATCCATCTTCCCCATCTGTACCGTCACAAATAGTAATTGTATTGATCACAGTCTCATTCGCGTCTAGCTCTCCATCATTATCTAAATCAGTGAAGAAAGTAAGCTCATCACAATTATCATCTATGGCTTTGGTTATCATCCCGATAGAAATGACATTTGAACCTGGATTAACTTTAGTATCACACTCATAGCCACTAAACTTTGCTTTGATGTCATCTAAGTAATCTGACACCAAACTATTCTCTGTTAGACTTGGAAAATCTTCTGCTAGTTGTCCAACAACATTTGTGGCAATCTTATCAATATCTAGAATACAAAGTCTTGAACCTATTGTTTCTCTTAGACTCTCATCATCTAAAGTTCCATCTTCTCTAATATCAGCTGTCATTTCAGCGAGTAAAGAGGCCACAGCATAGGTGTCTCGGTCTGCTTGTAAGGCTGCTGAAATAGCCAATAAAACTTTTGACTTTTTATCTCCATCAAGAAAGCTAAATTCTTCTGATCGATCAAACTCTTCATCAATACCAAAGACGGCAAGAACCTCATTGAGGGCCTGCTTTTTAGCTTTGCCAAATCGCTTGCTTCTGCTACCACCTATCATATCATTTTGAATAAGGTACTTCACTCGCTCTGACTCCAACTGAGATAAAACATTAATATTGAGCTCACTGCTCCATTCAAATAAACCGCTTAAATCTAATTCTCCGTCACTTACTTGATTTCTTACTTCATCCCAAAAGTAACCAGAGGCTGTTGCTCTCACTACATCTTCGCGTTCTCTATCGATATTCAAATCATAAGTTCCTGATGAGTCGTAAATCGAAGTCACGTAATAAGAACCTTTCTGCGCAAGACTTTTATCGTCCAACTCGGTAAATACAATGGTTGCTCCAGATAAAAAACTACCCTTGGTTACACTACCTTCTATTCGAAAAGAATCGTAGTCTTCAATTTGGGTGTCTTGTGAACAGGATATTAAAACTAAAAGTCCTAGGATAATCAGTGAAAGCTTTTTCATTTAGGTGGTTTTATAGTAGAATGCAATCTTACTATTTTCTAGATGAATCACATATATTTACGTTCAACAGCGTATTTCATGGATGAATGGAAATTTTCATGGTTCAATATAAAACCCGAAAATAGCTAATTGTAAAGACCAATTAGGAGGAGTAGTTTGGCTAAATGCCAACGGCAAAACAGCCCAAAAAGAAAGGGAAACACCTCAGCTGATGCTTCCCTTTATTCGTCGGGGTGGCAGGATTCGAACCTGCGACCTCCTGCTCCCAAAGCAGGCGCGATGACCGGGCTACGCTACACCCCGTTAACCTATGGTTAAGGCTATTTGCGGAGAGACTGGGACTCGAACCCAGGCAGCACTTACGCGCTGACAGATTAGCAATCTGCTCCGTTACCACTCCGGCACCTCTCCCAAGGACCTTTAATTATCATAAAGGCGGGTGCAAAACTATATCTTTAATCTCTAGTTCACAACTATTTTTGAAGAAAATCCTTCGTAAAATTTGAGAATTTAAACAGGGCTTTTGGAGCAGCCTATTCTGGATATTCTACACGTACGTGATAAATATTATTGAGTTTCTTTTTGAGTACTTTTTTGACGTCCTCAATTTCCTTAAATGAAATGTTGGCATTCAAAAATTGCTTGTCCCCCATCTGGGTATTTATAATCCGCTCCACAAAGTCATCAATTTCGATAAAACTTGGTTCTTTCAAACTTTTCGTAGCTGCTTCAACGGCATCGCACATCATTAAAATTGCAGTTTCTTTCGAGAAGGGTATTGGGCCATTATACCTAAAGTGAAACTCCTCTACTTCGGGTTCTGCCTCTTGTTGTTTTTTGTAAAAATAATAGATGAGACTATTACCATGATGCGTTCGAATAAAATCGATTACACGGTCTGGAATATTGTATTTCTGAGCAATTTCAATGCCTTTAATTACGTGAGATTTAATGATATGTGCGCTCTCAAATGGATTGAGCTCGTCGTGCGGATTTGAGGCGTGGATTTGATTCTCAGAATAATAAATGGGATCATCTAATTTTCCGATGTCATGATACAGAGCACCAACTCTTACTAATAAAGCATTGGCATCTATTTCATTGGCTGCAGCTTCAGCTAAATTTGCGACCTGAAGAGAGTGATTAAAGGTTCCTGGAGCCTCATTAGAAAGCACCTTTAACAGTGAAGAATTGGTGTCTGAGAGTTCGAGAAGTGAAATATCCGAAACCATTCCAAAGATTCGTTCGTAAAGATAAATAAGTGGCTGTGCGAACAAAGTAACCATCCCATTGATTAAAAACAACAATAGTATTCTAAAATCAATACTTACAAACGAACCATCGTGAACGCAGGTGAAGGCAACATAGGTGAAAATGTAAACTAAGGTGATTTGACCGACGGTTAAAAATAAATTACTCCTTTTGTGAAGTTCTTGTGCTCCTAAAATAGTCACTATACCAGCCGTCACTTGAACAAAAATAAATTCAAAACTATTGGGCACTACAAATCCAATAATTAATAAAGCAATTACATGCCCAAACAAACCCAAACGCGCATCGAAAAAGTTTTTTAAAATAAGAGGCAAAATACACAGGGGTGCCATGTACGAATAACTCTCGTCAATCTGAACAAGAGTAATCACGACAAAAACGAATAGTAGGATGTTCAAAAAGATAAACGTCAACTGATTATTGTCTTCATAAATACTTGGACGGTATTTTTTGATAAAGAGCATCAGCATGAGCAGTACCAATGCGACAAGCAAGCCATAACCTGTGAGAATGATATAAAAACTCAGTCCGCTGATGAGCTGAGACTGATACTCTGATCGAAGCGATTCAAGCAATTGAAATTCTGACTGCTCAATTATTTTTCCGCGACTCACAATTAAGGTTCCCTCTAAAATCGCACCACGCGTATAAGATATTTGACTCATTTGTTCGTTTAGCACGGCTGCACTGAGTTCCTCATCATAGGTCAGATTGGGTTGAACAGTTTGACTCAATAGTTGGGTGAGTATTGTCATTTGATCTTCCACAAGACGATAGGCAATCAATTTTTCTATTTTGTTTCTTAAGGTTTCTGGAAATATTCTTTCATCCTCATTGAGCTTGTAAAGACGGTTCTCTTTCGAGATTTCAATGTGCTTATAGGTGTTGGAGCTCTCGAAAACACCGAAGGAATACAATTCTTCAATGACTTCATTTCCTATTTCATAAACAGCAGATAAGGCTTCGTTTTGTTCGAAATTAAATCCAAAAGTTGCTCTGAACAACTTGTAGAATTCACTTTCTACTTTATTTACAACAGACTCATCAAAATTGAAATAATGAGTTTGATTGATGCTAATGGTATTCTGTTCTTGTTCTACCTCTGAAATAGATTTTTGAATATCGAAATCAAAAGGGGCGTAAAGATTTTCATATTGCCATGGTCTACCTTTGCTGTACTCGTATTTGAAGTTTACTCCCGCAGGAAACATCCAAATAACTACGAGAACAGAAAAAGCAAATAAGACGTATTTGTAAATCTTTAAATGATTCTTCTGTATGGATTTGTATAAGTCTTTAAGAGTAGCCATAGAAAACCTTAATTGCCATAAAAATAGAAAATATGATTTTAGTATTTTCGTATCAAATAAGAACCCATGCATAAAGTAGTTATTGTTGCAGCAAAAAGAACGCCAATAGGCTCTTTTTTAGGACAACTTTCAAGCATTCCAGCAGTTGAATTAGGCGCAATTGCGATAAAGGCTGCATTAGAACAAATCACCCTAAAACCTGAATGTATAGACGAATTATTTATGGGACATGTTGTTCAAGCTGGATGCAAGCAAGCTCCAGCAAGACAAGCTGCACTTTTAGCTGGACTTTCTGAAAACACACCCTGTACTACAGTAAATAAAGTTTGTGCTTCGGGGCTTAAGTCAGTTCAATGGGCTGCACAATCTATTGCACTTGGAGACAATGAGATTTGTGTTGCAGGAGGCATGGAGAACATGAGTCTAATTCCTCACTACAGCTTTTTACGTAAAGGACAAAAATTTGGTTCTCAAGCATTTGTAGATGGCTTACAAGAAGACGGATTAAATGATGCATACGACTCGCACGCTATGGGGGTCTGTGCCGATGAATGTGCTGCCAAATACGAATTAAGTCGAGAAGCCCAAGATGAATTCGCTATTAGCTCTTATGAAAAAGCAGCTGAAGCATGGACAAATGGAGCGTTCAAAGATGAAATTGCTCCAGTCAGTGTTCCCCAACGAAGAGGAGAGCCTCTTGTTGTCGATCACGATGAGGAATACCAAAATGTGAGGTTTGATAAAATTCCTCAATTAAGAGCTGCATTTAGCAAAGATGGAACCGTAACTGCTGCCAATGCATCAACCATTAACGACGGAGCAGCTGCTGTTGTACTAATGAGCGAAGAAAAAGCCAAAAAACTCGGTCTTTCTGTATTGGCATATGTCAATAGCTATGCAGATGCTGCAACAGCTCCAAAGTGGTTTACAATTGCTCCATCAAAAGCAATTCCGTCTGTATTAGAAAAAGCTTCTTTAAACATCTCAGATGTTGATTATTTTGAAATCAATGAAGCATTTTCTGCTGTTGCTCTTGCCAATCAAAAAATCTTGAGTATTCCATCGGAAAAACTTAATACCAAAGGAGGTGCTGTAGCTTTAGGCCATCCTCTTGGCTGTTCCGGGACCAGGATTTTAGTAACCCTTATTTATACGCTTATTCAAAATCAAGGCACTTATGGCCTTGCGGGAATTTGTAATGGTGGAGGCGGAGCTTCTGCAATGCTCATAGAAAGAAAGTAAATCCTTGAAAAATCAATACGGTATTTGTGATTTAAGCGTCATCAATATGTATGACCAGGCAGATGCGCACTCAAGTGTTGTGAATCAAATGCTTTATGGCGACCACTACAAAATTAAAGAAGTGCGAAAGTATTATTTATTCATTGAATTACGATTTGACAAAAGCAAAGGCTGGATTCACAAAAATCAATTCTATCCCATCTCAGAAGACCATGCTCAAGTCTTGAACGATTTTAGTAAGGCTGTTTACAATGACGAACCTATTGGATATGTAATCGATGGTATTGATAATTTGAGAACCATTCTCTTTGGCGCAAGAATGGATGCTATGCACTGCATTAATCACCACAATAAGGATTTTGAGCTATCGCCTAAAACCAAATCAATTCCTGAATTGGCGTTGTCTTTACTAAATACTCCTTTTATGCAAGGCGGAAGATCTACTTTTGGTGTGGATTCTTCTGGATTTACACAGTTGATTTACAAAAACTGCGGTACAGCCTTGTATCGAAGTGTAGAACAACAAACTGAGCAAGGTATACCTTTGAGTTTTATCGAAGAATCAAAGCCTGGTGACTTGGCATTTTTTGATACGAAAGAAGGGGTCATTCATCATGTTGGAATCATTTTACCTAACAATTACATCGTACATGCCTTTGGTAAAGTTAGAATTGACCGTCTAGATCACACTGGAATTTTCAACCCAGAAACCAATCAGTATACGCATCAATTGAGAGTTATAAAGAGCTTAGGTATATAAAAAAGCCAGCTTAATGCTGGCTTTTTTTTATTTGTATACTTTAATTACTGCTCTAACAGTGTTCGAATTCTCATAAAATTCTCGTTATCACCGAGTGCACCATAAATATTTTTAAGCTGTGTTAAGACCTGTTCGTTTTCTGGCACATCTAATAACATGTTTTCTAATATTTCAGCACCTTTTTTGAACAAATCATCTTTTTTTGCCTTCAGCACGTCATACTTATCAAAATCCGCTTTCTTTGATGAAAGAGCCAACTCGTTCATTTCTTCAATCAAAGAGTTTCCTTCATTAATGTACGAAGTTGATAAGTTTAAGCCAGCATTAACGTAAGTTGGATCAATTTCTAAAGCACGGAAATATGCTGTTCTTGCTTCTTCCATATTTCCTTGCTCCATTGCGATTACCCCAATATTGTATTGCAAATCAGGATTATCAGGAGCCATATTAGAGGCTTTATCCATGAGTGTCTTAAATTCATCTACATTACCCATCTGGTAATATAGATTTGCCTTATTCAACAGAAGATTGACATCTGAAGGGTTATTAGCAATTGCATCATCGTAGGCTAAGAGTGCTTCATCTTTTTTACCTTGTTGTTGGTAAATAAGTGCAATGTTTTTAACCACCTCAGCTTTTCTAGATTGCGTTTTTGTTTCAGCTGCATCTTTGTGAGTTCCCGCTTTTATGTATAAGTCTCTCGTATTCTTGTCGAATTCTTCAACTTCACCGGATTCGATATTCACAGCTGTGTATTTGGTCTCACTACCATCATAATTGATGTCTTTCAGCTCAATATAATATTTTAGAGCATTATCATAATCCTGAGCATTCACCGCTGATCCTGCCGCGTAGTACAAATAAATAGTGTCCATAGGACGAAGTAGGTAACCTTTGTAAAGCTTAGTTGATGCTGAAGTGAAATTACCTGCCTGTTGATCGTCAGCAGCTCCGTTAATCAAATTTGCTGTAATCTGACTTAATTTTTGTTCAGCATCTGCTGTATTTCTTACCTTCCCACTTTGTTTTTCGATATCAATTACACTTTGATATGAAGAAATAGCTGTATCATACATGCTGTCGTCTTCTAATGCAAGGTTGTAAGAAGCTTCTCCAAGATAGGCGTAAAAATTGGATTTTGATCTAGCATCGTCTTGACCGTCTACTAGCGATTTTGCACCCTCTAAAATAGATACAGCTTCAGCATATTCTGCTGCTTTGATGGCTTTAGAAGCTGCTTTTAGCTCGTCTTTCTGAGCAGAAAGATTGAAAACCACTGCCATAGAAAGGATTGATAAAATTCTTATTTTCATAATTCTTGTACTCTTTATTCTTTAATTATGCAGCGCAAGTTAAGGCTACTGTTTTGTTAATTCAATAGTTATGCCAAATTAAATTTGGATAAAGAAGTACTTAAGATGTACTTTCTGACGATTCTTCAGTTTCTTCGATTTCGTCATCCTCAATTTTCATGACCTTTGCAACAGCAGCTATTTGATCATTGTTTTTAAGGTTGATTAAGCGAACTCCCTGAGTGGCTCGACCCATGACTCGAAGATCTTCAACAGGTAGTCGTATAGCGATACCAGATTTGTTAATGATCATCAAATCATCTTGATCGGTAACATTTTTAATGGCTACCAATTCACCTGTCTTATCGGTAATCGATATAGTTTTTATACCTTTTCCACCTCTATTTGTGACCCTGTAATCCTCTAAGTCAGAACGTTTACCGTATCCGTTTTGTGAAACGACTAGGATGTTATCAGTGGTTTCGTTCACAGAAATCATTCCGATGACCTCATCATTCTCATGAGCAAGAGTTACTCCTCGTACTCCTGAGGCATTTCGTCCCATAGGTCTAGTCTTACTCTCTTCGAAAAGTATGGCCTTACCTGATTTAAGACCCATTATAATTTGGGAACTTCCAGTGGTCATTTTGGCTTCGAGAAGCTCATCGCCCTCTCTTACTCCGATTGCATTAATTCCACCTTTTCTCGGCCTAGAATATTGTTCTAAAGAAGTCTTTTTAACCACACCTTTTTTAGTGGCCATAATGACGTAATGCGAATTCACATAGTCTTCATCTTTGAGATCTTTAGTACAAATAAACGCTTTAACCTTATCGTCGTTTTCAATTTGAATGAGGTTTTGAATAGCTCTTCCTTTGGCAGTTCTACTTCCCTCTGGGATTTCATAAACGCGCATCCAGAAACACTTTCCTTTTTGAGTAAAAAACAACATGTATTGATGGTTTGTTCCTACAAATAGATGCTCTAAAAAGTCCTCATTTCTAGTGGAAGATGCTTTCTGCCCTACTCCTCCTCTATTTTGTGTTTTGTATTCTGAAACAGGAGTTCTTTTGATATAACCAGCGTGAGAAATGGTGATCACCACTTGTTCGTCGGGAATCATATCTTCAATACTCAAACTACCTCCAGAGAAGTCTATAACAGATCTGCGCTCATCTCCATATTTATCTTTTACCTCTTGAAGTTCTTCAGTAATAATTTGCATTCGGCGCTCTTCTCTATCCAAGATGTCTTTAAGGTCTTTGATGGTATCTAACAACTCCTGGTATTCAGCTCGTAGCTTATCTTGCTCAAGACCTGTGAGTTGACGGAGTCTCATTTCTACAATCGCCTTTGCTTGAAGTTCACTGAGTTCAAATTCCTTCATTAAAGACGCTCGAGCTTCATCGACATTCGCCGATCCTCGAATAATTTCAATAACGCGATCAATATTGTCTGAGGCTATGATTAGACCCTGGACTATATGAGCTCTTTCCTCTGCCTTTCTCAACTCAAATTGCGCTCTTCGCACCACAACTTCATGACGGTGATTAACGAAGTGTTTGATTAAGTCTTTTAAGTTTAAAAGTTGAGGTCGACCATCGACTAAAGCAATATTATTTACACTAAACGAAGATTGTAGGGCTGTGTATTTGAATAAAGTATTCAAAACGATATTTGGAATTGCATCTCGCTTCAACATGTAGACCACACGCATTCCTTTTCGATCAGACTCGTCTCGAATAGCAGATATTCCTTCTATTTTTTTATCATTGACCATATCCCAGGTCTTTTTGATCATATCTGCTTTATTGACTTGGTACGGAATTTCAGTAACTACAATGGCTTCTTTGCCTTGAACTTCTTCAATGATTGCCTTAGCTCTCATCACTACACGACCACGTCCAGTCATAAAGGCATCCTTGACACCCTCGTAACCATATATGGTTCCTCCCGTTGGAAAATCAGGTGCTTTGATATATTGAATGAGTTCCTCAATTTCAATTTCAGGGTTTTTGATATAAGCAATGGTGCCATCAACAACCTCTGACAAATTATGTGGTGGCATGTTTGTTGCCATTCCCACAGCAATTCCAGAAGCTCCGTTAACTAGTAGGTTAGGAACTCTAGCAGGAAGAACTGTAGGCTCTTTAAGCGAATCATCAAAGTTGAGTTGAAAATCAACCGTTTCTTTATCGATATCGGAGAGCATTTCATCTGCAATCTTTCGCATTCGAGCCTCCGTATAACGCATTGCAGCCGGCGAATCTCCGTCTACAGACCCGAAGTTACCCTGGCCATCGATCATCATATATCGAAGACTCCACTCTTGAGCCATTCGTACCATAGTATCGTATACCGAGGTGTCGCCGTGAGGGTGATATTTACCTAATACCTCTCCTACTATTCTGGCAGATTTTTTATGTGCTGATGTAGATCTCACTCCAAGTTCGTGCATACCAAACAACACTCTTCTGTGTACGGGTTTAAGACCGTCTCTAACATCTGGCAGTGCACGTGAAACAATTACGGACATCGAATAATCGATGTAAGCCGATTTCATTTCATCTTCAATATTTATTGGAATTAGCTTTTCTCCTTCACTCATCGCGTCGTAAGCATTTACTGATTAAATAATGTGGCAATTTAATTAAAACTAGGGTCCTAATAATTGAAGATTCGCAACAAAAATCAACTATTTATTAACATTGGTTCAAAAATTTGTTCGCTGACACAACATCCCGTCAGAATAATTGTTTTATTGAAGAATAGAATGCTTATTTTTAACTTTTGAAAAGAAAATTTATGGATGATAATTTCTCGCCAAGAGTCAAGGACGTTTTAGCCTTTAGTAAAGAAGAAGCCCTTCGTTTAGGGCATGATTTTATTGGAACTGAACACCTTCTTTTGGGTATCTTAAGAGATGGAGGTGGTAAGGCTGTCCACATACTTGACGGAATGGACATCGACCTTGACCAACTCAGACGTAAAACAGAAATTTTGACTCCAGCCACTACCGAACACGACAGTTTGAGTAAGGAGAAAAAAAATCTACGCTTGACCAGACAGGCTGAGAGAGCACTTAAAACAACTTTTTTAGAAGCCAAGTTATTTCAAAGCTCTACTATCAACACAGCTCATTTACTGCTTTGTATCTTGAGAAACGAAAATGACCCTACCACTAAACTGCTTCAGAAACTGAAAATCGATTACGATAATGTCAAAGACCAGTTCAGATCGATGATTACCTCCGAAGATGACTATATAGACGAACCGACTTCAGAATCCTCTTTCCCAAGTGATTCGGAGGAAGAAGACGAAGAAAAGGACTTCAGCAGTTCAAAATCATCTAAGTCTTCGTCAACCGCCAAACGAGGTGCAAAATCGAAGACACCGGTTTTAGACAATTTCGGAAGAGACCTAACGCAACAAGCCGAAGAAGAGAAATTAGATCCTGTTGTGGGTCGCGGTAAAGAAATCGAGCGCGTTTCACAAATATTGTCACGACGCAAAAAAAATAATCCATTATTACTAGGAGAGCCGGGCGTAGGTAAAAGTGCTATTGCAGAAGGATTGGCACTTCGAATTGTGGAGAAAAAAGTCTCACGCATACTCTACAACAAACGTGTTATCACATTGGATCTTGCTTCTCTTGTTGCAGGAACCAAATACAGAGGACAATTTGAAGAACGCATGAAGGCCGTGATGAACGAGCTGGAGAAAAATGATGACGTCATTTTATTTATAGATGAAATCCACACTATTGTGGGTGCGGGTGGAGCAACAGGAAGTTTAGACGCATCAAACATGTTTAAACCTGCATTGGCAAGAGGTGAAATTCAATGTATAGGTGCAACTACTTTAGATGAATACAGACAATATATCGAAAAAGATGGTGCTCTAGAACGCAGGTTTCAAAAAGTCATGGTTGAACCAGCAACAGTTGAGGAGACTATTGATATCTTAAAAAATATTAAATCAAAATATGAGGACCATCACAACGTGACCTACACTGACGAGGCCATCACATCTTGTGCACTATTGACTAATAGATACATCTCTGACCGGTTTTTACCAGACAAAGCTATTGATGCCTTAGATGAAGCGGGGTCCAGAGTGCATATTGTCAATATGAATGTTCCTGAAAGTATCTTGGAATTAGAAGGGAAACTAGAGGCTACACGTGAACAGAAGAATACTGTTGTTAAAAAACAAAAATACGAAGAAGCTGCCAAACTTAGAGATGATGAAAAGAGACTCGAGAAATTGCTAGAAGCAGCACAACTCGAGTGGGAAGAAGAAAGTAAACAGCACCGAGAGATCGTCGATGAAGAAAACGTCGCCGATGTCGTTTCTATGATGAGTGGAATACCAGTAAACCGTATAGCACAGACGGAGATTAATCGTCTTGCGGAATTACCTGAAATTCTCAATGCCTCTATCATAGGTCAAGACGAAGCTGTCTTAAAAGTTTCTAAGGCAATACAAAGAAATAGAGCTGGTTTAAAAGACCCTGACAAACCTATTGGTTCTTTTATCTTTTTGGGGCAAACAGGGGTTGGTAAAACCCAGTTGGCTAAGGTTCTGGCTAGAGAGTTATTTGATTCTGAAGACGCTCTAATAAGAATCGATATGAGCGAATACATGGAAAAATTTGCCATCTCAAGATTAGTAGGGGCTCCTCCGGGCTACGTAGGTTACGAAGAAGGAGGTCAACTCACTGAAAAAGTAAGAAGAAAGCCTTATGCGGTGTTACTTCTAGATGAGATTGAAAAAGCACATCCGGATGTGTTCAACATGCTTTTACAAGTATTAGATGACGGCTTTTTGACTGATAGTCTCGGACGAAAAGTTGACTTTAGAAACACTATAATCATTATGACCTCTAACATCGGAGCGAGGCAAATTAAAGATTTTGGTCAAGGAGTAGGTTTTGGAACTGCCGCCCGTAAAGCACAAGAGGGTGATTTTCAAAAAGGTGTTATAGAAAAAGCACTAAAAAAAGCATTTGCTCCAGAATTTCTGAATCGTATTGACGATGTGGTAGTTTTCAATAGTCTTGATAGAAATCACATCAATTCTATTATAGATATCGAACTTATAGGTGTCATAAAGCGTATCAAATCAATTGGTTACGAACTCACATTGACCAAAAAAGCCAAAACATTCATAGCAGATAAAGGTTTTGACAAAGATTTTGGAGCTCGTCCACTGAAAAGAGCAATTCAAAAGTATATTGAAGACAAACTCGCAGAGGAAATTGTGAATGCTAGATTGAGCGCTGGTGATCACATAAAGTTAGATTTGAGTAAGAATAAGGAGGATCTTGTAGTAGTCAAAGAACCTGTGAGGAAAGAATAGCCTTACACTACATTGTCAGAAAAGAGACAATATTTTCATAAACAATTGAATGGATGTGTTTTAAAACAGATTAAATCGGTTTTTTATCTATTATCTACGCTTTTATAACAGCTTGACAGGGAACTTTGTAGCATGAAATTGCTCGAAGCTCAAGTAGCTACATATGAATTAGAATATGGCCTTGTTAAAGTTAGTGCTAAGACCATGCACGTCTTTTTTAATGCCGATGCCATTATGGATCTTGAAACGGTATATCAGTTAATTGGAATCTCAGAAGTCCATTTTAGAGACCAAACCTTTGGTGTTTTATTGGATTATCAAAATCAATTCACAATAGATCCACACGCGCTGAACTTTTTGGCACAAGTGGAACATTTTAAAGGACTAGCACTATTAACACATCAGCAAAAAGCCATCCTTAATTTTGGTATAGTAAAACTGTTTTTTGAAAAACCCATTGAGGTGTTTTATTCTCTTGAAAACGCCGAGTTATGGCTATCAAATAAGATTGCGGCATAACCGGTTGCTTAATTCACAGAAAATCTACTGTAAATTCTGAATTCCTTTGGTGAATTTTTATTTTTTTGCATTATCATCAAAAAAACATGAAGTATAGCCCTATCCTTTTATCAAATTGTAATTTCGCGGCTCATTAAAATTTCATAGCATGGTTGTCTTAAAGTTTGGAGGTAGCTCAATAGCAGATGTACAAGCCTTACAGAAACTGGGAAGTATTGTTCTAGAAAAATACAATTCATACAATAATCCAATTATTACTGTGGTCTCAGCAGTTGGTGGAACTACAGACTTAATTGAAAAAGCCATAGACCAAGCAGAACAAAAAAATAAATCTTATCTCACTGTAATACAAAAAATCAAAGATTTACATCAACCCTTTTTAGAGTTTATGCCAATTGAGGCTGATTTAAAACAAGATATTGACCAAGATTTTGAAGATCTTGAAACTATATTAGGAGGTGTCTTTCTGATTGGTGAAGCTAGTTTAAGAACCCGTGACAAGGTACTGGGATACGGTGAACTATTATCCTCTAAACTGTTAAACGCCTATTTGAATTCACTAGATGTGGTCAGCACCTATATGGATTCAAGAGCGTTATTAACAACAGACAGCAACTTTTCTCAGGCAAAGGTAGATTTGCAAACGAGTTATGCGCAGATTGAATCTTTTGCTGCTCAAATTAATCAAATTGCAGTAGCTCCCGGTTTTATAGCAAGAGATGAAAATGGTATTCCAACTACCTTAGGACGAGGAGGATCTGATTTTACAGCAGCGCTATATGCCGCTGCAACAAAATCTGAAATTCTTTTCATTTATACGGATGTGAGTGGTATGTACACCTCTGATCCGCGAATTGTCAAACAAGCCCGACCCTTAGATGAACTCTCTTACCAGGAAGCATTGGAATTATCTCACTTTGGAGCAAAGGTCTTGCATCCTCCAAGTGTTCAACCTGTTTTCAGTGCTGGCATCCCTTTGTATATTAAAAACACCTTTCAACCAGAAGACAAAGGAACATTAATCACAAGAGAAGGGAGTACAAAAGCCAATGTAGTTAGTGGCCTAAGTCATATGCATGATATCGCACTACTTACTATTGAGGGCCCTTCAATGGTTGGAACCAAGGGAACCTCAAAACGTATATTTGAAGCCTTAGCCTTGGCTGAAATAAACATTATTCTGATTACACAAGCTTCTTCAGAACATTCACTTTGCATTGGGATATCTCAACACAATGGCGAATTAGCTAAAAAAGCTCTTGAAGAAGCTCTTGATTATGAATTAGAAACTCAAAAAATATATCCGCTTCGAATAGAAACAGAACTGAGTATTATCGCTTTAGTTGGAGACAATATGCGTTCTCATCAAGGTTTGAGTGGTAAATTATTCTCTACCTTAGGTAGTAATAATGTAAATGTAAAAGCTATTGCGCAAGGAGCTTCAGAGCGAAATATTTCTGTAGTAATCTCAAAAAGAGATGTCACCAAGGCGCTAAATGCTGTGCACGAACGCTTTTTTGAAAAACAACTTAAATTAATCAACTTGTTTATTACAGGTGTTGGAACGGTAGGCTCTAAACTTCTAAATATTTTGAGTCAACAGAAAGACTATTTTGAAGAAGAGTTGAGATTGCAACTACGAGTATGTGCCATATCAAACTCTAGAAAAATGTATTTTGATCCCAATGGATTGAACATTTCGAATTGGGCTGAACTTCTAGAACAAGGTGAATCGGCAGACATGCACTTCTTTCAGTCTAAGGTTCAAGACCTAAATTTGCGAAACAGTGTTTTTGTCGACAATACCGCTAGCGAACACATTGCATCTTGTTATGAAGCTTATCTCGACAAGAGTATTGCTGTTGTTACTTGTAATAAAATTGCCAGTTCGGCAAAGTATGAGCGCTACGCCAACTTAAAGGCCCTGAGTAAAAAATACCAGACTCCGTTCTTGTTTGAGACCAATGTCGGTGCAGGACTTCCTATTATAGATACCATCAAACAGCTCGTAGACTCGGGTGACCAAATACGAAGTGTCAAAGCCGTTCTCTCTGGAAGTCTAAACTTTATTTTTGATAGTTTTAATGATGAGGTGAAATTCGTTGACATCGTCAAACAAGCAATGCAAGGGGGCTATACTGAACCCGATCCTAGAATTGATCTCAGCGGTACAGATGTCAAACGAAAGATTTTAATTTTAGCGCGAGAATCAGGATACGAATTAGAAATGCAAGATATTGCCTCATTAGAATTTTTGCCTGAAACATGCCGAAATACAAAAGATGTAGACTCTTTCTTAAAAGAGCTCAATAAAAATCAAGAGCATTTTACTAAACTCTTCTTAGATGCCCAAAAAGAAAAAGCTAAATTAAAATTTGCTGCTAGTTTTGTAGCTGAAAACAAAAACTCATTTAAAGCGAGTGTTGGATTAGAAAAAGTAGATATGAACCATGATTTTTACCATCTTTCAGGGAGTGATAACATAATCTTGATTTACACGGATCGCTACAGAGAAAACCCACTGGTAATCAAAGGTGCAGGTGCAGGTGCAGACGTTACCGCTTCTGGAATTGTCGGAGACATCATACGCTCTGGAAATCATCTCGAATAAATGGAAAAAATTTCAGTTTTTGCGCCAGCTTCAGTTGCAAACGTTTGTGCAGGATACGACGTTCTAGGCTTTTCATTTGCCGCTGTAGGTGATCATATGCACTTTGAAAAAACTGCAGAAAAAGGGGTTCGTATTTCTGAAATCACTGGCGCACAATTACCTCTTACACTCGAAGATAACGTGGCTGGAGTTGCGATAAAACATCTCTACAATCGTTTTGAAGCTCAAATCGATTTTGGTATCGACATTCGTATTGAGAAAAAAATTAAGCCCGGAAGTGGAATTGGCTCTAGTGCAGCAAGTGCTGCTGGGGGAATTTTTGGAGCAGATGCCCTACTGAATTCGCAATTATCGTCTACTGAACTCATTTCATTAGCTATGAAAGGAGAAGCTGTTGCTAGTGGTTGTGAACATGCGGATAATGTAGCTCCTTCCCTACTAGGTGGATTTTCTCTAATCAGCAATTATAGTCCATTAACGGTGAGCAGCATTTATTGTGATTTAGATCTTCACGCGGTTGTACTTCATCCAAAAATTGAAGTCAAAACAAAAGAGGCTCGAGCGGTACTTCCCTCAAAAATTCCTTTGAGTTTAGCCACGCAGCAATGGGGTCATCTCGCTGGTCTGATTTTAGGGTTGACAAGGTCAGATGCTTCGCTGATTAGTAGACATCTCAAAGACTTAGTGATCGAACCACATCGCAAAAAGCTTATTCCAAAATTCGAGCAGTTCAAATCGGCTGCTTTAGATGAAAACGCTTTAGGTTTTGGTATATCTGGCTCTGGACCTTCTGTATTTGCATTATGCGAAGGAAGCCAAACGGCTGAAAGAATTAAAGCCAACATAATGCAAATTGCCTCTGCACAAGATTACGATTTTAGTTTGTACTCAGGAGAAATAGACAACAAAGGAACACATGAAATACGTTAGCCTAGCCAATAACCAACAAACCACATCTTTCAAAGAGGTTGTAATACAAGGACTTGCACCAGACAAAAGCCTTTATTATCCGGCCTATATTCCACAATGGAAGTCTTCCTTTATTGAACAAATCCCAAAACTTTCTGATCTTGAAATTGCTCTTGAGGCCATGGGTCCTTTTGTAGACGAAGACCTCAGCCTTTCTGAGTTAGAGCTGATTTTAACTGATGTACTCTGTTTCGATTTTCCCCTGCAAAAAGTTGGAGACTTTTACAGTTTGGAATTGTTTCACGGCCCTACCCTGGCATTTAAAGATGTAGGAGCAGGATTTATGGCTCGATGCTTGGGTCGCTTTATTCAAAACGAACAAAATAAGAAAGCAACAGTGCTTGTGGCCACTTCTGGTGATACTGGAGGTGCTGTAGCTAATGGATTCTTGGGTGTTGAAGGTATTGATGTGGTGATTCTTTATCCAAGCGGAAAAGTAAGTCCTATTCAAGAAAAACAACTCACAACCCTGGGGCAAAACATTACGGCACTTGAAGTACAAGGCACATTCGACGATTGCCAAGACATGGTAAAAAAGGCCTTTGTTGATACTGATATTAACTCAAAAGTCAAATTGACTTCAGCCAATAGCATCAATGTGGCCAGGTGGATTCCTCAAATGCTGTACTACATTTTTGCCTACAAAACCTTAAAAAACAATGGCATTCAAGATCTTCCTGTATTTGCTGTGCCCTCGGGAAATTTCGGAAACATTTGTGCCGGAATTCTTGCGCATAAAATGGGCCTACCTGTCTCACATTTTATCGCTTGTAACAATGCTAACGACACTGTGGTAGATTTTATGAACACAGGGGTTTATCGACCTAAAGACACGGTAGCTACGATTTCTAATGCTATGGACGTAGGTAATCCCTCAAATTTTGTTCGAATTTTAGAACTCTTCAACAAGCAGAAAAAAGAACTTGAATTAAATTTTACTGCACTTTCGTATTCTGATGCTGAAACGAAAGTTGCCATGCGAGAAATCTATGATGAATTCAATTATGTGGCTGACCCACATGGAGCGGTGGCCTATTTAGGTTTACAAGCATATATTGCAAAAAATCCGACAAGCGCTGGTGTATTTCTTGAAACAGCACACCCCTCTAAATTTATAGACGTGGTCGAGTCGACTCTTGACATTAAGGTTTCTCTTCCTGAAAATGTGCGCTATTTAATGAATCGCAAAAAACATAGCATTCTTACTTCAAATTATGAAGATTTGAAGTCTTTTTTACTGCAATAGAATTCGGTAACTTCGCTTGCAAATAATGTAAGCTTATGAAAAAGACTGCTCTATTCGAACAGCATAGCAATTTGGGCGCAAAAATAGTTGACTTTGCAGGTTATCAAATGCCTTTGAGCTATGAGGGTGTATCAATAGAACACCATCAAGTAAGAACTGACTGTGGCGTTTTTGATGTCTCTCATATGGGAGAATTTTTTGTAAGCGGGGAGCATGCTACAGCTTTGATATCTAAAATAAGTTCTAACGATATCACAAAATTGAATTCAGGGCAGGCACAATACAGTTGTATGCCGAATGAAACAGGAGGAATAGTTGACGATCTTATCATCTACAAATTCTCTGAAAATAACTACATGCTGGTGGTAAATGCATCAAATATCGAAAAAGACTTTGCCCATATTCAAAAATACAATGCGACAATAGGAGCATCTTTAGCCAATGAATCTGACTCCTATGCCCTGCTCGCTATTCAAGGACCTAAAACAATTGAGTTAATGCAGCCTTTAAGTTCGGTTAATTTGGCTCAAATTCCTTTTTATCAATTTACTAAAGGTGATTTTGGTGGAATTCCTGAAGTTATAATTTCTGCAACGGGGTATACAGGTTCAGGAGGATTTGAAATCTATTGTAAGAATGATGAAGTGGCCCAAATTTGGAGTAAAGTTCTCGAACAAGGAGCAAAACCAATTGGACTAGCCGCTAGGGATACCCTACGATTAGAAATGGGCTATTGCTTATATGGAAATGATATCGACAATACTACTAGCCCATTAGAGGCAGGTCTAGGATGGATTACAAAATTCAACTGTGATTTTGTCAATGCTGCCAATCTCAAGGCGCAAAAAGAAAATGGAGTATCTAAAAAACTTATTGGATTTGAGATGATTGAAAAAGGTATTCCGCGAAAAGACTACAAGGTTGTCAACGAATCCCAAGAGAAAATTGGTCTAGTCACCTCTGGAACTATGTCTCCTTCACTATCTAAGGGAATAGGTTTGGCNTATGTCGAAACGGCTTATGCTNCAATTGAAACTACTATTCACATTCAAATTCGAAATAAAACAGTTGCTGCGAAAGTGGTTAAACCACCTTTTTATAAATCCCTTTAAGCCTTATGAAAAATAAACGCATTCTCATATTGGGAGGAAGCGGATTTATTGGTAGAGCCATCTACAAAGAACTCAGTGATTATTTTGATTGCAGAGCAACTTATTGTCACAGCACTAGTTTTGAAGAAAATGCTAGGTATTACGCTTTCGATTTTAGAACNGACTCGGTAACAAGCCTGCTCAAAATTATNCAGCCAGATATCGTTATCAACTGTTTAAGAGGAGAATCAAATCAACTTATAAAAGTCAACCAAGAGTTGATCGAAGTAGCGCTTAATCTATCCTTCAAAATCATCACATTTTCTTCTTCAAATGTNTTTGACGCCTATGTGCAATACCCATCCTATGAAAACGATAAAACACTATCGAATAGTTCTTTTGGTAAAATGCAAATCAAAATTGAAAATGATCTCATTCGAAAAAACGATTTAGACTATTTAATTTTAAGGTCTCCGATGGTTTTTGGTTATAACTCTCCAAGAGTTAAGGAACTTAAAAAGATAGTGGAACTCAATGAAGCTATTGAGGTTTTTCCAAACCTCATCATTAATGCCGCCCATATCAACCGATTAACTCAACAACTGCATTACTTGATCAACAAGGACCGTTTTGGAATTTATCATCTCGGAAGTGAGGATCTCATACTGCACGAGGATTTAATTTTTGAAATACTCGATAAATTAAACTTGCCAGATGCACTGATTAAAAGAGTTTACACTTCAAATGATGATCGTTATCTAGCTGTTCTATCAAAAGTGAATTCACTTCCCGAACATTTAAATTATTCCATTTCTGAGATCATCAATGAAATCAAACTTATTGAAGATTGAGTTGGTTTTTCTATTTTTAAACTCTAATTAATAAAGCATATGGGAAGAGCATTTGAATTTCGAAAAGCCCGTAAAATGAAACGTTGGGCAGCAATGTC
>NZIP01000033.1 GCA_002691645.1 Flavobacteriaceae bacterium | reverse complement strand
AAGTAATGATATTCGTGTATTGAAATTATAGATGATGGCGTCAATTATCCTTTTAGCATTTGGACTTGCGAGAAGCTCTTCTCGAAGCATCTCATATTCTTGATCCAATTGATCCAATTTCTGAAGGTGATCGTTTAAAATTTGTTCAGAAGTGCTCGTATTCAATACAGCTTCAATTTTACGCTCTATTAAATTTTCGTAATGGGTGGCTGTAGTAGTAAATTCTTGGTACTCTGATGAGTTCTTATAACTATTGGAATTTACAAGTGTATTTAGACTGAATACTAAGGCTATTGAGGCAGCGGCTGCTACAAATTTCCATTTGATCTTAGATTTTTTTTCAGCATTGAGTTTAGCGATAAATCGCATCTCATGGCCCATTGGTAATTCCTTGTCGTCGAGTTCTTCTCTATGGGCGCTTACCCATTCTTTTAATTCATCTTTAATCATGATATGCTCTATTTTTTAATTCGTTTTGTAATCGCTTTTTAGCCCTTGAAAATGAGGTTCTACAATTTGCATAACTCAATCCTGTTATTTCTTGAATTTCATCATAGTCATAACCTTCTATCAAATAAAGACCTAGAATAAGAGACTCTCGTTCGGGTAACTTTTGAATAGCTTCTTTAATCCTCGTACTCGACAATGTTCCTGAGTCTATTTCTTGTTCTTCATTTTCATTTTCAGAAGAGTCATGTTCTCGCTCTAATTTGTGCTGCGCATCAAAATCATAGCGTTTTAATTTTTTTTGATGTTCGATGCTCTGGTTGACCACTATTCTTTTTAACCAAGCCATCAAAGGAACTTTTTGCGAAAAACTATTTATGTTCTTGAATGCCTTTAAAAAAGCTTCCTGAACAACGTCTTCTGCTTCTGCTTCATGCTTGACAATTCTGTAGGCCGTATTGTAAAGGGGCTTTGAATACATCTTATAAATCTCAAATTGTGCCTTAGATTCATGAATTTGACATTGTTTAATTAAATTTTGAATACGTAATGAATCCAATTGCAGTTGTTTTTAGATAAGATGAAAGAATTATTAAAATGTTACAATTTCTTGGCATAAGAATTGTTTTACAAAGATGAACACAGGTGGTGGAGTCACTTAAAACTACTTTTTTTTATAGTATTGACAGGTATTTAGAAGACATTAGGCTAGACCTTTAAAAAAAATGCAAGTGACAAAATGACGTGAAAAAGAAAGATATGAATCGAATGAAATTTATGGATATTGACAATTTGTCAACCTCTGGTATTGATGAGGAAGCAGAATTAATTCCCCTTTTGACTCCAGAAGATGAAGAAGAAATGAATAATGAGCAGGTACCGAGTACCCTGCCCATATTGCCTTTAAAAAACACTGTACTTTTTCCGGGAGTTGTAATTCCTATTACTGCAGGAAGGGACACCTCAATTCAACTTATTAAGGATGCAAATTCTGGGAGCAAAACTATAGGTGTAGTTGCTCAAAAGGATGAAAATGAGGAGTCTCCTGAGCTCGAAGACTTATACACTACCGGAACTGTTGCCAGAATATTAAGGGTTTTAAAAATGCCTGATGGAAATACCACTATCATTATTCAAGGAAAGAAAAAGTTCGAGATTGAAGAGTTGTTGACCAAATCACCGTACTTAACAGCCAAGGTCAGAGATACCAACGAAGTAAGACCAGAAGCGAAAAATGAAGAATTCTTGGCCATTGTAGAGGCGATTAAAGAATTGGCCTTGAAAATCATCAAAGACAATCCAAATATCCCTACCGAAGCCACCTTTGCTATACAGAATATTCAATCGAATTCGTTTTTGATCAATTTTGTTTCTTCAAATTTGAATTTAAAGGTATCCGACAAACAGCAACTTCTTGAAATTCATAATTTAAAAGAACGGGCACTCCAAACCTTAAAACACATGAATGTAGAGTTTCAAAAATTAGAACTCAAAAATGACATTCAATCCAAGGTAAGATCTGATATTGATCAGCAACAAAGAGAGTACTTTTTGTATCAACAGATGAAAACCATACAAGAAGAACTTGGTGGGGTTTCATATGAAGAAGAAATTGAAGAAATGCGTCAAAAGGCCAAAACAAAAAAATGGTCTGAAAAAGTCAAGGCACATTTTGACAAAGAACTGATGAAGATGCAGCGCATGAACCCTCAAGTAGCTGAATATTCTATACAGCGCAATTATCTAGAGCTCTTCTTAGAATTGCCATGGGATGAATTTACAGAAGATCACTTGGATTTGAAAAAAGCCCAACAAGTTCTTGATCGCGATCACCACGGTTTAGAGGATGTTAAAAAAAGAATCATTGAGCATTTAGCTGTATTGAAGTTAAGAGGAGATATGAAATCTCCAATTATCTGTCTTCATGGCCCTCCAGGAGTGGGTAAGACCTCTTTAGGAAAGTCCATAGCTGAGGCTATGGGACGTAAGTATGTGCGAATGTCCTTGGGTGGAATGCGCGATGAAGCCGAAATCAGAGGTCATCGTAAAACTTACATCGGTGCAATGCCTGGACGATTAATTCAAAGCATTAAAAAAGCAGGAAGCTCAAATCCTGTCTTTATTTTAGACGAAATTGACAAGCTTAGTAGTGGTGTCCAAGGAGATCCCTCTTCTGCACTTTTAGAAGTTTTAGACCCTGAGCAAAACAACGCATTTTACGATAACTTCTTAGAGATGGGTTATGATTTGTCAAAAGTCATGTTTATTGCAACGGCCAATAGTCTGTCGAGTATTCAACCTGCGCTTTTAGATCGTATGGAACTCATTCATGTCAGCGGCTATACCCTAGAAGAAAAAGCCCAAATTGCTAAAAAACACTTGTTGCCTAAACAGCTTAAAGAACACGGTCTCAAATCAAAAGATTTAAAATTGAACAAGGCCGTCTGTGAGAAATTAGTAGAGGGCTACACCAGAGAGTCAGGTGTTCGTGGACTAGAAAAACAAATTGCCACCATTGTGCGTCACTTGGCCAAATCCATGGCAATGGACCAAGAGTTTCACCCTTTGTTGACCAAAGAATCCCTTAAAGACATTTTAAAGTCACCGAGATTTGACAAAGACAGGTATGAAAATAATGATGTTGCCGGTGTAGTCACAGGATTGGCCTGGACAAGAGTAGGAGGAGAGATATTATTCATTGAATCTATCCTTTCAAGAGGAAAAGGAGCTCTAAATATTACAGGTAATCTTGGAAAGGTAATGAAAGAGTCAGCCACAATTGCATTGGAATACATCAAATCAAATGCAGAATTTTTTGATATAGAAAGCCGTTTGTTCGAGCAATACAACGTGCATATTCACGTACCTGAAGGTGCTACTCCCAAAGACGGTCCAAGTGCGGGAATTACGATGTTGACTTCTTTGTTGTCTCTTTTTACACAGAAAAAGGTAAGACGAAATTTGGCCATGACTGGTGAAATTACACTTCGAGGAAAGGTGCTACCTGTAGGCGGTATCAAAGAAAAGATTTTAGCGGCTAAAAGAGCAAATATCAAAGAAATTATTCTATGTGAAGAAAACAGAAAAGACATTGAAGAAATAGGAGATTCGTATATTAAAGGTCTAAAGTTTCATTTCGTTACAGAAATGAAAGAAGTCATTGATAAAGCTGTTTTGAAGCAGTCGGTAAAAGCACCCAAAAAATTGTGACTAAGAAAATCATCATAGCTATTGACGGGCACGCCTCTACGGGTAAAAGTACGCTTGCTAAAACATTAGCTCAACAGCTCAATTACGTCTATATCGATTCTGGTGCGATGTATAGAGCGGTCACCTTATTTGCGGTTAAGAACAATTTAAATGCCGAGCAAATCATTGATCATTTAGATGAGATCAGTATTTCATTCGATGTCAGCGGTCAGGTTTTTTTAAATGAAGAGAATGTCTCTGAAGAGATCAGAGGCATGCGTATATCTGAGCGCGTAAGCGAATTTGCAGCAATCGCACCTATACGTCATAAAATGATTCAAATACAACAAGGGTATGGAAAAGACAAAGGTGTTGTAATGGATGGTCGTGATATTGGTACTGCAGTTTTTCCTGAAGCTGAATTGAAGCTCTTTATGTCTGCATCACCTGAAATAAGAGCAAAAAGACGTTTTGAAGAACTGAAGTTGAATCAAGACGTAAGTTATGAAGAGGTACTAAAAAACATTTTAGATCGAGACGAAAAGGATAGTTCACGCAAGATAAATCCGCTTCGAAAGGCAACAGATGCCTTAGTTATTGACAATTCGCATCAATCTAAAGAAGAAATGCTACAATACGCATTAAAACTCGTGGAAAAGGCTTTGAATTAAAGGCAGCTAATTTTCTCTATTTCAATTATTTTAATATTTTTGCACTCCTTTTCTAGCATTTATGGGTACGGGAAAAGGAAACAAAATTTACTAAACACTTTTAAGTGGTTGCGAACGACCCTAGTCTGCTTAAAATACAAATTAAACACAGCACAGTATGGCTGATGAACAAACTACTCCAGAAGCAGAAGCACAAGAGACTTCTGCGGAGCAAACTCCAACGCAAACTCCACAAGAATTTTTAGCTTCCTTCGATTGGGATAAATACCAAGAGGGAATTGAGCGCGTTGATGATACTAAACTTAAAGAATTTGAAAACCTTGTTGAGCAGAATTTTGTCGATACAGCAGATGAGGAAGTGGTTACAGGTAAGGTAATTCACTTGACAGACAGAGAGGCAATTATTGACATCAATGCAAAGTCAGAGGGCGTTATCTCTCTAAATGAATTTCGCTACAACCCAGATTTAAAGGTTGGCGATGAGGTAGAAGTTCTTATTGATATTCGTGAAGATAAAACAGGACAACTTGTTCTTTCTCACAGAAAAGCGAGAACGATTAAAGCTTGGGACCGTGTAAACGATGCTCATGACAAAGAAGAAATCGTACAAGGTTTTGTGAAATGCAGAACTAAAGGAGGAATGATTGTAGATGTCTTTGGAATCGAAGCATTCTTGCCAGGATCACAAATTGATGTTAAGCCCATTCGAGATTACGATCAATACGTAGGAAAGAATATGGAATTCAAAGTTGTTAAAATCAACCATGAATTCAAAAACGTAGTGGTTTCGCACAAGGCACTAATCGAAGCAGATATCGAGGTACAGAAAAAAGAAATTATTTCTCAATTAGAGAAAGGTCAAGTACTTGAAGGTATCGTGAAAAATGTGACCTCATATGGAGTATTTATCGACTTAGGAGGTGTTGATGGTTTAATTCACATTACAGATCTTTCTTGGAGTCGAATAAATCACCCAAGTGAAGTTGTAGAGCTAGACCAAAAATTAAACGTAGTAATTTTAGATTTCGACGACAATAAATCAAGAATCCAATTAGGACTGAAGCAACTTGAGAAACATCCATGGGAAGCTNTAGGAGAAGATGTTCAGGTTGGTTCGAAAGTTAAAGGTAAGGTTGTAGTTATTGCTGATTACGGAGCATTTATTGAAATAGTTGAAGGCGTAGAAGGTTTAGTTCACGTCTCTGAAATGTCATGGTCTACACACTTGAGATCTGCACAAGATTTCGTAAGTGTTGGTGATGAAGTTGAGGCTAAGGTAATAACACTTGATCGTGAAGAGCGTAAAATGTCTTTGGGTATTAAGCAGCTGTCTCCAGATCCATGGACTGATATAACTTCAAAGTATCCTGTTGGTTCTAGACATTCAGGTACAATCCGCAATTTCACTAATTTTGGTGTTTTCGTAGAACTTGAAGAAGGTATCGATGGGTTAATTTATATATCAGACCTCTCTTGGACAAAGAAAATAAAACATCCTTCAGAATTCGTAAATGTTGGAGAGTCAATAGAAATCCAAGTATTAGAGTTGGATGTTGAAGGACGCAAATTGAGTTTAGGACATAAACAAACGCAAACCAACCCTTGGGATGCATATTCTACTGAATTTGCAGAAGGGACAGTGCACACTGCGGAAATTGGAGAGATTGTTGATAAAGGAGCAACGATTACTTTAAATGACGATATCGTAGCATTCATTCCTTCAAGACATTTAGAGAAAGAAGATAACTCTAGATTAAAGAAAGGAGAAGAAGCACAGTTCAAGATTATTGAATTTAATAAAGACTTTAAGAGAGTTGTAGCTAGTCATACAGCTACTTTTAAAGAGCAAGAACAGCGCAATCTCAAAGCGGCCAAACGCAGACAAGAGGCTCAAGCTGAAGAGTCAAAAACCACTTTTGGTGATGCTAACGCTCAGCTAAAAGCGCTTAAAGATAAAATGGAGAAAGAAGGAAATAATTAATCTTTTTTCATCATACAACNTAAAACCTCGGAAGTTTCCGGGGTTTTTTTGTTTACTTTTGNACAAAATATATACAACTCAGCGTTCTAATAGAAATGAATCAACAAGTTCTTCTCGACGAAAAAGAGTTGCAAGTAGTACTTCACAGGCTGTCTTGTCAGTTATTAGAAAATCATCTGGATTTTTCAAACTCCGTATTAATTGGATTACAACCTAGAGGTGTATTCCTAGCAGATCGATTACATCAATTATTAAACAGTGATTATCAAGTTAAAAATCTAAAATACGGAACATTAGACATTACTTTTTTTAGAGACGACTTTAGAAGAAACGAAAATCCTCTCAAGGCGAATTCAACTCAAATAGACTTCTTGGTAGAAGATCGAAATGTAATTTTTATTGACGATGTGCTCTATTCAGGTCGAAGTGTTCAAGCTGCCCTTAGCGCCATACAATCTTTTGGCAGGCCCAAAGCCGTTGAGCTCATGGTGTTAATTGATCGAAGATTTAGTAGACATCTTCCAATTCAACCTTCCTACACAGGTAGGCAAGTAGACGCCATTAGCGAAGAACACGTTCGTGTTGCATGGAAAGAAAAGGACGGAGAAGATTGTGTGTATTTGGTTAAAAATAAAATATGACAGAATTAAGTGTTGATCATTTATTGGGTATAAAAGATCTTCAAAAAGAAGACATTGAGCTCATATTTAAAACGGCCGACCAGTTTAAAGAGGTTATTAATCGCCCGATAAAGAAGGTGCCTAGCCTCAGAGACATTACTATAGCTAATGTTTTTTTTGAAAATAGTACCAGGACTAAATTGTCTTTTGAACTGGCCGAAAAGAGACTTTCTGCAGATGTTGTCAATTTTTCTGCTTCCTCCTCAAGTTTGAGTAAGGGAGAAACACTTGTTGATACGATAAACAATATTTTAGCCATGAAGGTGGATTTGGTTGTTATGCGACATCCGCATCCCGGGGCTTGTCATCTTCTCGCTCAAAAAGTAGATGNCAAAATAGTCAACGCTGGTGATGGAGCTCACGAACATCCAACACAGGCNCTTTTAGACACTTATTCTATTCGCGAAAAATTAGGAAAAATCAAAGGTAAAAAAGTGGCTATTGTCGGAGATATTTTGCACTCAAGAGTAGCACTTTCTAATATATATGCTTTACAAAAGCTTGGAGCGGAAGTAACATTATGTGGCCCAAAAACCTTAATTCCTCAGCATGCAGAGTCTCTGGGCGTTAAGGTTGACCTCGATTTTGACAGAGTCATCCAAAATAATGATGTGCTCAATATGTTACGTGTACAAAATGAACGCATGAATTTGGATTACTTTCCCTCTAATAGAGACTATGTCTTTCAGTATGGTCTAACAGAAGATCGTTTAAATAAGAGCNAAAACAAGCCTCTTATTATGCATCCAGGTCCAATTAATAGAGGCGTAGAAATCAGTTCAGAAGTTGCCGATTCTAGTGACGCCATTATACTAAACCAAGTCGAAAACGGAGTTGCAGTTCGTATGTCAGTACTTTATTTACTTGCATCCAAAATGAATATAGTTTAATTCTAAAGGTTTATGACGAATGTTTATTCACAAGAGCGTCAAAGCTTAAGTAGTTTTATTGAACATTTACAAGGCCATTTTAGTGACCACAAGCAGCATGTAATAATAGAATTTAATGCTGAACAAGAACTCAATACTAATGAAATTGAGCAGCTTGAAACAATTGAGAAACAGATAAGAGGTAATGATTTGAGTTTTGTGGTAGTTTCTTTAAAACTTGGTTACGACAGTAGTGATGCTCTAACAGTTGTGCCTAGTCTAGATGAGGCGCACGATTTGATATCATTTGAAGAAATGCAAAGAGATTTACTAGGATGAAGGTTCATGTCTTAGGNTGTTATGCAGCCACACCAAGATCTTATAATAATCCTACTGCTCAAGTGTTAGAACTCCCTAAAAATCTTTTTTTAATAGACTGTGGAGAAGGAACTCAGGTAGCCTTCAGAAGAAAGAAACTTAAATTTTCTCGCATAGAACACATATTTATTTCTCATCTTCACGGTGATCATTTCTTTGGTTTACCCGGTTTAGTGTCAACCCTTAGACTTTTAGGAAGAGACAAGCCTTTAACCATACACGGCCCAAAGGGCATTAAGGAAGCCATTACCTTATTACTTAAACTGGGTGACAGTTGGACCGATTATCCGCTTCATTTCAATGAATTAGAGTCGAAGTCATCAGAGGTGATTTTAGAATTAGAGCGCCTTAGAGTATCTACAATTCCTTTAGAGCATCGCATCTATACAAATGGCTTTTTGTTCGAAACCAAGTTAAAGTCTGAAGATTCATGGCAGAAACAATACGCATATTGTAGTGATACCAAATACTCAGAGCATATTGCTCCTTTAATTCAAGAGGTGAAATGTCTTTATCACGAGTCTACATTTTTGAAAGAGGATGAGCGATTATGTGAATACACAAAACACAGTAGTGCAAGTCAAGCGGCTATGGTTGCAGCACAGGCAAATGCAGAAAATTTATTGCTTGGACACTATTCTACACGTTATAAAGATTTAACTTTGTTTAAGTTGGAGGCCGAAAAAATATTCAAAAACGTATTTTTGGCTGAAGACGGAGCAACTTTTGATTTTTAGCCTAGATGAAAGATCTCAGTGATTACAGAAAAAGTTACGATCGGGATGCACTTCTTGAGACTAATGTCCCTATAAATCCCTTTTTACTTTTCGAAAATTGGTTTCAATTGGCCGATGCACATGCTAATATTGAAGAAGCTAATGCAATGACCTTAACAACCGTGGGAGAAGATAACACTCCTCTAGCTCGGGTGGTATTACTCAAAAAAATCACTCAAAAAGGGTTTCGATTTTTTAGTAATTATCAAAGTCAAAAAGGTCAGGCTATCGCGAACAACCCAAATGTTTGTATCTCTTTTTTTTGGCCACCACTAGAACGTCAAGTAATTATTAAAGGACATTGTGAACCTCTCAGTAGCGGTGAATCAGAAAACTATTTTAAATCAAGACCTCAAGGAAGTCAAATTGGAGCTATAATTTCACCTCAAAGTCAAGTAATACCAGATCGAGAATTTTTAGAACAACGATTGAGGGATTTTGACCAAATTAATTTGCAGAAACCCGATTATTGGGGAGGTTATGAGGTAATTCCCACTAGTTTTGAATTTTGGCAGGGTAGACAAAATCGTCTTCACGATCGATTGCGCTATTCAAAATCAGAAGAGGATCACTGGACTATTGAGCGTCTAGCACCATAGTTAATTGCATATGAGATATACATATATCAATAGAGAAATAAGTTGGCTACACTTCAATGAAAGGGTACTACAGG
>NZIP01000032.1 GCA_002691645.1 Flavobacteriaceae bacterium | reverse complement strand
TCCAATCAACAAACGCAGTTTCAAAGGGGTGTATTTCATCTAGGCGCTCTGAAAGCCCTCGAGCTATACTTAAGCTGCCTTCACTTTGCAGTGCAGACGAGAAGGCATTTTTTGGCTCAACCCCTTCATTGATAAGCTTATCTCGAATAATTTCTGGTGCAGGAGTACTCAAGTGAACCAGTTGACAACGTGAACGAATTGTCTTTAGAATAGAGTCTAACTTGTTGGTGCAGAGAATCAATGCTGTTTTTTGCGGTGGTTCTTCTACGAGCTTTAAGAGTTTGTTGGCAGCCTGAACATTGATTAGATCAGCGCCCCAGATAATCATCACTTTATACGCTCCTTCAAAGGACTTGAGCTTGAGCGAAGCGAATATTTCTTGCGCTTGATAAACACCAATTTTTAAACTTTTGTTTTCTACTCCGATAGTTTCTGACCAGTCTTTTAAAGAGAAATACGAAGAGGTTTGAATCAAACTTCGCCAATGCGAAATGAAGTCTTTACACAAGGGGTTCTTCTTTATTTCTTTGGTGGTGTTAACCGGAAAACTAAAGTGTACGTCAGGATGATCTAAACGCAGCACTCTTTCGTCTTTGTTGAGCAGTAAGTAGCTGTAATACAGCGCTAAAGGCAAAGTTTCAGTAAGTGCCGAACCGTGGAAAATTTGAGCATGAGGAACTCTATTGTCAGCAATGTTTTTCTCAAACTTTTGAATTAAATTTTGCTGTCCTAGAATTTCTGTTGCCTGCATGGGTCAAAGATAATATATACGATTTAGCCGTTAGGAGATAAGAGCGCTAATCTCTGAATAACCCAATTTATATTTTAAGAGGTGAATGTTTTGTGTAATTTTGACGCGTCTTTATTCGCCAATTATGAGAACACTACAAAACACATCTTTTGAAAATAAAACAGCATTGATTCGAGTTGATTTCAATGTTCCTTTAAACGAAAACAACGAGGTAAGCGACAGCTCGCGCATAGAAGCCGCTAAACCGACAATACTTCACATTTTAGAACAAGGAGGGTCTGTTGTGCTGATGAGTCATTTGGGAAGACCAAAAGGGCAAGTTAAGCCAGAGTTATCTCTTGGTCATATCGCAAGAAAAGTGAGTAATATTCTCGGCGTTGAAGTCAATTTTATTGATGATACAGTTGGTCAAAAAGCAAAAGATGCTTGTGCTCAAATCAATCAAGGTCAAGTGATTTTATTAGAAAACTTGCGCTTTCACCTCGAAGAAGAAGCTGGAGATCAGCAGTTTGCACAACAACTAGCAGGACTTGGGGACATTTACGTGAACGACGCATTTGGCACGGCTCACAGGGCTCATGCTTCAACGGCTATAATTGCTCAGTTTTTTGAGCAAAATAAGTGTTTTGGATTGTTAATGGAGAAAGAGATTGCAGCGACCAAAAAGGTCCTAGAAGAAGGAGAAGCACCTGTAACCGCTATAATGGGAGGCTCAAAAGTCTCCACTAAAATTACCATTATTGAAAATATCCTTCCTAAAATTGAACACTTAATTGTTGGTGGAGGAATGACTTATACCTTTATCAAAGCTCTTGGAGGCTCTGTTGGAAATTCAATATGCGAAGAAGACAAGCTAGATCTAGCGCTTTCTATTTTAGAGAAAGCAAAAGCCAATAATGTACAAGTTCACCTTCCTGTTGATGTTATTATAGCTGATGATTTCAGTGTAGACGCGAATACTAGCGTTTGCGATGTTCACGAAATTCCTTCAGGTTGGGAGGGATTGGATGCTGGCCCAGCAACAATCCAACAATTCAGCCAAGTTATTGCCGAATCAAAGACCATTCTTTGGAACGGACCTGTTGGTGTTTTTGAGATGTCAACTTTTGCTAAAGGTACTATTGCTATTGGTGAAGCTGTGGATAAGGCTACACAAGGCGGAGCATTCTCCTTAGTTGGTGGAGGAGACTCTGTCGCAGCCGTTAAGCAGTTTGGTTTTGACCAAAAAGTGAGCTACGTTTCCACTGGCGGAGGAGCAATGCTGGAAAGTCTTGAGGGTAAAACACTCCCTGGAATTGCAGCGATATTATCATAAAACTCATCTAATTTTCTGAGCACATGATTTCTTGCTAGTAGTGCAATGCTTATATTTGATTGTACTGCATAACAACTAAATATGATTATGAAAACAATATTGTCTGGTGTTCTTATTTCTGCTTCTTTTTGTTTGGCCCTAGGTCAACAGCAATTATTGCCAACAGACCAAATTGTAGACGGTTTTAAACCTATCGGAAACCCTTCTCCTTACGCTGATCAAAGAGGGGTGACTTATGATTTACAAGATCAGAAAGCAGCGTATGTCGCAGACAGTATTATGCTTTCTAACATGCTTAGTTTTTTTGACAATGACAATAAGTTAGTGGATGAATCTGATATTGCCTACGAGAAAGCTATTGACAATACGAGCCCTTTAAGTACGCAGGAAATTAAGAATAGACTTGAGATTTTAGATCGAAAATCTCCATTCAATTTTGAATATAACAAACAACTAGAGCGCGTAATTGTTCACTATTTGAAGGATAAACGCTCCTTTTTAGAGCGCATGATGACCCTTAGTCAATTCTATTTTCCCTTGATAGAGCAGGAGTTAGACAAGAATGATTTGCCAATAGAATTAAAATATTTGGCAATTGCTGAATCAGCGCTAAATCCAAAAGCAAGATCCAGGGTTGGAGCAAGAGGCCTTTGGCAGTTTATGTATGCCACAGGGCGTTATTTTGGTTTAAGAGTAGACAACTACATCGATGAGCGCTATGACCCGATTAAATCAACTGAGGCTGCAGCTAAGTATTTACAGCAACTTTATAACACTTTTGATGATTGGGATTTAGCTCTTGCCGCCTATAATTCTGGTCCAGGAAATGTAAATAAGGCCAGACGTAGGTCTGGAGGATACAACAACTACTGGAATCTCCGAAATTACCTTCCTAGAGAAACTGCGAATTATGTGCCTTTGTTTATAGCGACGATGTTTGCCTTTGAGTTTTCAGAAGACTATGGCTTGAGTCCTAAACCTTATGAAAGAAATTATTTTGAGACAGATACAGTTCATGTGAAGACAAAAATATCCTTTGAGCATTTGTCTAAAACATTAAGCATGAGCATAGAAGAGCTTGAAATTTTAAACCCCACCTATAAAAGAGGAGTTATTCCAAAAAATTACAACCAAAACAAGCCCAATATTTTACGATTGCCCAAGTTCAAAACAGGGGTTTTTGTCAGTAACGAAAAAGATATTTACAAGCTTGCAGAAGCTTCTTGGAATAGCAGAGAAAAGCAAAACTCTGAATTGCAAAAAACTCAGCCTGTACGAAGTCGATATAGAGTGAGGTCAGGCGATTACTTGGGAAAAATTGCCCAGCGTTATGGGGTTAGCATTTCAAATCTCAGAAGGTGGAACAACTTGAGATCCAACACAATAAGAGTGGGTCAAAGTCTCGTCGTTTATGGTAAAAATATAAATTCAGCATCTCAGAAGTCTCTTGCACAGAGCGGCTCTGTTAAGAAAGTACATATTGTAAAACAAGGCGAATCACTTTGGAAAATCGCCCGCATGTATAAGGATATTAGCATAGATAAGCTCAAAATTTGGAACGAGCTCAAGACAACTCAAATTAAACCAGGCATGCAATTAAAAGTTTGTAAATGTTAATGAGGCCTCTGATGAACTATCAAATACTAGTTAAATGTTTTATTGTCGTCTCTACACTATTTGCTTTTATTGGTTGTAACGATGTGATACAACAAGAAAAGTTTCTTCCTGAATCCACGGGTTCAGTAAACCAAGTTATTGTTGTTACTACAGATACGATATGGAAAGGTGGTGTAGGTGACAGTATTCGAAAATATTTTGCCGCGCCTCTAGAAGCCAGCACTATTGCTGAGCCTGAATTTACCCTAACCTATTTGCCTCAGCCTATATGGAAAGGCGCAATCACAAAGTCTAGAAATGTGCTTTATGTATTAACAGATACCCTTGAGGCCGCCCATATCAAAAAGAATTTATACGCTAGGCCTCAAAATATTGCTGTAGTAAAGTCTAAGGACTTAGAAAATCTAAAGAATAACCTCTTTAAAGTTGCTGCCACAGCCAAATACATCTTTAGAGAAACAGAGCTAGAACTTGCTCAAGCTCGATTCTTGAAATCCCTTTCTTCTAAGGCTCTTTTTGATGAGCGTTTAGGGTTTAGCCTTAGATTACCTTCTATTTACCAATTGGGGGTTGATCAGGATGGTTTTTTATGGTACGATAGGCCTGTAGAAGGCGGAACTATAAATCTAATGGCATACAGCCTAGAAAAAGGCTATTTTGCTGACAGGGACAGTTTTTTAGATCAAATTTTGGGCTTAAGAGACAGCATAGGTAAAAAATATGTGCCTGGGCCAGATGTGCCTGGAGCAGTAACTTACATGATATCAGAGCGCACTTTTGCACCCTATGTAAGGCCAACTGAGGTGGGAGGATTTAAGGCTGTTGAGGTAAAGGGTATTTGGGAAGTTCAAAACTATCCAATGGCTGGCCCCTATTTGATGTATTTAGTGAATGACACCATTAACAAGCGCACGGTTGTATTGGAAGGCTTCACCTTCGCGCCATCAAAGCCAAAAAGAGACTTTATGTTTGAATTAGAGGCAATTATGAAATCGATTGAAATTACCGAATAGAACTATTCCTTATCGATTTTCTCGTCTTCTTTAGTGGCGTCTTTGAACTCTTTGATTCCACTGCCCAAACCACGCATTAACTCTGGAATTTTTTTACCACCAAAAAGAAGTAAAACAACCACAACAACGAGAACTATTTGCCAAGGACCTACTAAACCGAGTGTAAACATGTGCTTTAAATTTAATATAGATGTAAACATACAAATTTATAAGCACAGAAATCAACAAATAATGTCTTTCTAATGAAAGTATAGTTAGCTTCAGTTATATTTGTTCTATGGCAAACCAGAGTCGAAAAAAGAAAAATTTAAAGCGAAGACTGACCACGCAGTATCGATTGGTTTTAGTTAATGATCGAACCTTTGAAGAAGCATCTGCAGTCAAGTTGACCTTTCTAAATGTACTTATCGCTACGATGGCATTNATTATCCTTATNTTTGCGGGTTCCTTTTTTTTGATTTCTGGTACGGATTTGAGGTATCTCATTCCCGGTAAAGAGTCCAAATATTCAGAACGAATCACTCAAGAATTACTCTTCAGGACAGACTCTATTTACTATGTTTTAGAGCGAGATAATAAACAATTTGAAATTCACAATAAATTGATTAAAGGAGAGGTGGAATATGCTGAAGTTGAAGAGCTTACAGATAGTATAAATGCAGTTCCGATAAACATGGCTTTAACCGTTCAAAAAAACAAGGCCATTCAAGAAATCGAAGAAGCTGTTCAAAAAGAAGAAAATTTCAACAAAAAAATTGACGAGAACAGTTTTGATAATGCGATGTTTTTCGTGCCTGTTAATGGCAGTATCTCTCAGGCTTATGATCCCAGCATAGATAAAAATCATATGGCTATTGATGTTGCAGCTAAAGAAGGAGAGCCTGTCAAAGCGATTTTAGCAGGTGTAGTGATGCATGCTGAATGGTCATCTGATACTGGATATAATGTAATTGTGCAACATAAAGAAGGGCTGACATCAATTTATAAACACAATGGTAAACTTTCTGTAAAACAAGGGCAGCGCGTTAGTGCAGGCGAGGTGATTGCCTCTGTCGGTAATTCAGGCGAGTTTTCAAGCGGACCTCATTTACATTTTGAGCTCTGGATCAATGAAAAAGCTGTTAATCCTTCAGATTATATTGATTTTCAACAACAATGACCTTAAAATCAATTTTGGCCATACCCTTTGCCAAATACACTTACAAGAAAGAAAAAAAATGGATTGACAGTCCACTAAAAGCCCAGCAAAAAACCTTGTCTTATCTCATAAAGCAAGGGCGCTCAACGGCTTTCGGTAAAGACCATGACTTCAATCAGATAAATGACTACCAAACGTTTAAATGTAGAGTTCCTGTAAGAGATTACGAGCAGCTCAAGTCTTACGTACATCGAATTATTGAAGGTGAAAAAAATGTGTTGTGGCCAGGACAACCGGCTTACCTCGCGAAGACATCTGGAACGACATCTGGGGCAAAATATATACCGATTACTGCCGAATCGATGAGTGAACAGGTGCGTGCTTCGAAAAACGCTCTTTTGTTTTACATCGCACAGACTAAAAACGCCAATTATGTCAATGGCAAAATGATTTTTTTGCAAGGAAGTCCCGTTTTGACCAAAAAAGGAAACATAAATGTTGGTCGACTCTCGGGAATTTCAGCGCATTATCTTCCTTCTTATTTACTTAAAAACAGACTTCCTACTTGGGAAACAAATTGCATTGAAGAGTGGGAAGACAAGGTAGACGCAATCGTAGAAGAAACTTCTAAAGAAAACATGACTCTAATTGCGGGTATTCCTTCTTGGGTTCAAATGTATTTTGAAAAGCTAAACACCACCACAGGCAAAAAAGTGGGAGACCTGTTTCCTAATTTTTCTCTTTTTGTTTATGGTGGGGTCAATTACGAACCTTATAGAAAGAAATTTGAAAGCCTAATCGGAAGAAAAGTAGATAGTATTGAACTCTTCCCCGCAAGCGAAGGGTTTTTTGCTTTTCAAGATGATCAAAACGACCATGGGTTATTGCTACAACTTAACTCAGGCATTTATTACGAGTTCATCCCTATAGAACATTATTTCGATGAGAACCCTAGACGCCTCAACATCGAAGAAGTTGAATTGGGGAAAGATTACGCCCTTATTCTGTCGACTACTGCAGGTCTTTGGGGATACGATATTGGAGACACCGTCAGATTTACTTCTTTAGAGCCCTATAAGATTATCGTTTCAGGGCGAGTAAAACACTTTATTTCAGCCTTTGGAGAACATGTGATTGCCAAAGAGGTTGAACAGGCGATGAAAGAGGCGATTGAACAAACAGACGCAAGGGTAAATGAATTTAGTGTTGCACCTCAAATAAACCCAAAAGAAGGTCTTCCGTTTCACGAATGGTTTGTAGAATTTGACCATGCGCCAAAAGACATCAGTTTTTTTGCGGCAATTATCGACGATAGTATGCAGCGGCAAAACATTTATTATAAAGACTTATTAGAAGGAAATATTTTACGACCTGCAGAGATCAGCTGTGTGGCCAAGGGTGGATTTGAAGCCTACATGAGTTCAGAAGGAAAATTAGGCGGCCAGAACAAAGTAAAACGCTTGTCAAACGACAGGGTTATGGCAAATAAGTTAAGCAGGTTTCTAAAGTGATGGGCAGAACTAAACAACGCGTATTAATTACCGGTGCTGCTGGATTCCTAGGATCACATTTGTGTGATCTTTTCCTTTCGAAAGGATGTGAGGTCATCGGAATGGATAATCTCATTACAGGAGACTTAAAAAACATAAATCATTTGAAAGAGAACAGTGATTTTAGTTTTGTTCAACACGATGTTACAGATTATGTTGAAGTTGAAGGGCCTTTGGATTTTATTTTACACTTTGCATCTCCCGCAAGCCCAATAGACTATTTAAAAATTCCTATTCAAACCCTAAAAGTAGGAGCTTTGGGAACACACAATTTATTAGGGCTGTCAAAGGCAAAAAAAGCAAGATTTATGATTGCTTCAACCTCTGAAGTCTATGGAGATCCTTTAGTACATCCTCAAAAAGAAACCTACTACGGAAATGTAAATACTATAGGACCTAGAGGGGTATACGATGAAGCTAAGCGTTTTCAAGAATCAATAACAATGGCATATCACAGGGTTCATGAACTGGACACTCGCATTGCAAGAATATTCAACACTTATGGACCACGTATGCGACTTAACGACGGGCGTGTTATTCCCGCATTCATTGGCCAAGCTCTTAGGGGCGAAGAGCTCACAGTCTTTGGAGATGGCTCTCAAACACGCTCTTTTTGTTATGTCTCTGACTTGGTGGACGGTTTGTATCGCCTGCTTATGACTCCTTACCATTTGCCTGTCAACTTAGGCAACCCTCAAGAAATCACGATACTCGATTTTGCTAAAGAAATTGTGAAACTCACTATGTCTAAAAAAGGAATTAGCTTTAAATCGCTGCCTAAAGACGATCCTCTTCAACGACAACCAGATATTAGTAAGGCAAAAGAATTACTTGCATGGCAGCCCAAAGTGCAACGTCATAAAGGAATGAAAAAAACCTTAGACTATTTTAAAACCCTGTCAAAACAAGAGCTTAATAAAACAGAGCATAGAGACTTTAACAAGCACAACAACAATTAAAATGAAACACAACACACTACTTATCGGATCCGGAGGAAGAGAACACGCCATGACATGGAGAATCGCGCAAAGTGATTCGTGTGGAGCCTTATTTGTAGCGCCAGGAAATGCAGGAACCTCTGCATTAGCTTCAAATGTCGATTTAGACATCAGCGATCTAAAGGCCGTGAAAGCGTTTTGTTTGGAACGAACTATAGACCTTTTGGTCGTAGGACCAGAGCAGCCTTTGGTAGATGGGATTGTAGATTTTTTCAGGATAGAAGAAGAGCTTCAGCATATCGCTGTAGTCGGGCCAGATTCCACAGCAGCTCAACTTGAAGGCAGCAAAGAGTTCGCTAAAGAGTTTATGAGCAAATATGCTATCCCAACCGCCTCCTATCAAAGTTTTGAGGCAGATCAATTGGAAGAGGCATTGGCTTATATCGACCATATTCAGGCGCCATACGTAATTAAGGCAGATGGGCTAGCTGCTGGCAAAGGGGTAGTAATTGCAGACGATGCTGAGAAGGCAAAGGCTACTTTGATATCTTTTTTAAAAGACAAGCAATTCGGAGAAGCTTCTTCAAAAGTGGTAATTGAGGAGTTCCTCAAAGGCATTGAAATGTCTTGTTTCGTGGCTGTTGACGGTACTGAAAACTACATTGTTCTACCAAGAGCTAAAGACTATAAGCGAATTGGTGAAGGAGACACTGGTCTAAATACTGGTGGAATGGGCGCTATCTCTCCAGTTCCCTTTGAAGATGAAGCCTTATTTCAAAAAATAGAAGAGGCTGTTGTAAAGCCAACGGTTCAAGGAATTTTAAGCGAAGGGTATCACTATCGTGGCTTTGTTTTTATTGGGCTTATGATTGTTGATCAAAACCCATTTGTAATCGAGTACAACGTGCGTATGGGAGACCCTGAAACACAGGTGGTCTTTCCGCGATTTGAGACTGACTATATCGATTTTTTTAAGGCTATTGCTTCAGGGAATTTAAAAAAGGCACAACACCGAGAGCTTCAAGAGGCCGCAACCACAGTAATCGCGGTTTCCAAAGGTTATCCGCAGCCTTATGAAAAAGGAAAGTCCATTGAAGGGTTAGCGCCTATCGACAATGACCGAATTGTATTTCATGCAGGGACCAAAACAAAGAATGAGAAACTATTGAGTAATGGAGGTCGGGTACTGGCCTTTACATCCTATGGCAGCACAATTCAAAACGCATTGGATAGGAGTTACGAGCAGCTATCAAAAGCTAGTTTCGAGGGAATGACTTTTAGAAAAGATATTGGGTTTGATTTAGAAACCGAATAGTTAGAGGTAAGAGTGAGAAGAAATTGATTTGTCTTCTTCTCCGTTGTCGCTGTATTTTTTGAGTTCACCCATCCAATAAACAGAGGCAATAACACCTATGACAAAAAACATCCAGTTTACGGCATTAGACATCCACCAACTTTCCATTGCTCTGAGAAGGTTAAATGGTATAAACAAATAATTTTCAAATAAATCAGCAATACCGTAAAAAATCGAAGACCACATAATTCTATTATTTGCAGCAAAAATAAACATTAAGCCCATTAATACAAGTTTTGTTCAGTCAGAAAACGCAAAAATTTAAGTGCAAAAGAGGACATTATTCAAGCTTGCTTCTCTCTAACGGAATATAGGATTTATCTTAGCAAAAAATTTTAGGCTAAATGTTTACACAGAAAGCGTTCGATATCTTTAATCAAGCTATTTCAACCTATCACATCAAAGACGATGTCGACCAAGACATGCCGTCACCTTTTGACAAAGGAAGCATAGAAGATTTACTGTTCACCAAAAACTGGATAGACACTGTACAGTGGCATTACGAAGACATAATACGCGATCCAGATATTGAACCAAATGCAGCCTTGGCACTCAAACGACAAATAGATGCCTCTAATCAAAACAGAACAGATTTGGTAGAATATTTGGACGCCTATTTTTTAGAGCAGTACAAGTCGGTTGAGATAGATGAGAATGCAAGTATCAATACAGAGAGTCCGGCCTGGGCATTTGACCGCCTTTCTATCTTGGCCTTAAAGATTTATCATATGCAGGAAGAGGCTAGTCGTGAAGACGCCTCTGAGGAGCACCTTAAAGCGTGCAAACAAAAACTCGACATATTACTGGAGCAAAAAGAAGACCTCAGTGCAGCCATTGAACAATTGCTTAACGACATTTCCCAAGGAAAAAAATACATGAAGGTATATAAGCAGATGAAGATGTACAACGACGACGAGTTAAACCCTGTACTCCGTGCCAAAAGAAGCTAGAATTTTATTTATTCGTTTTTCTGCCATGGGAGATGTGGCCATGTGCCTGCCTGTACTAAAAACCTTTCAAAACAAATACCCTAATCACCGCATTTCAATATTGACTAAAGAGGCCTTTGTTCCTTTGTTTAAAGACCTTTCAAACGTTGAGTTCATCGGACTGAAAAAAGGAGAGGGCATCTTTTCATTACTGCAAAGGGTCTTGAAGCTGCAGCCTTTTGATTTGGTGTTGGATTTGCATTCGAGCTTGCGATCTGCATTTGTCTGTTCAGTACTTGCTTTAAAAGGCGCTAAAACACACAAAATAGATAAGCGCAGAGCAGCTAAAAAAAAGTTTTTAAACACCGAAAGTGCTTTGTTAAAGCCTATCACTTCCCAGGCTCAAGCCTATTTAAACGTCGTTGAACACTTTGGATTTAAACTGAACATCAAAGAATTAAGCCCAATACAATCAGCAAAGAAGAATTCAAATCAAAGGCATATAGGAGTGGCTCCCTTCGCTGCTCATTCTTCTAAGACCTATCCTGAAGATTTAATGCAGACCCTTATTGAAAAGATCTGTAATATAAATTCAGGCAATCAAGTCATTTTGTTTGGCGCACCCGGGAGTCAACAGGAGCAACTTAAACAGTGGTGTGACAATTCGGCTCAGCTTAGAACTAATGCTGGATTGAGCCTCGATAAAGAATTAGTCTTAATGACCAAATTAGATCTTATGATCAGCATGGATTCCGCAAATGGTCATATGGCGGCAAACGTCGGCGTTCCTGTAATTACCCTTTGGGGAAGCACTCATCCGTATGCAGGGTATCAACCTCTTTTTCAACCTTTTAAAAACAGTTTTTTGCCAGATTACGAGCGGTATCCACAACTGCCCTCTTCTATTTTTGGCGAGCGAGAAATAAGAGGATATGAAGACGCTATGCGCTCCATAAATCAAGAGTCAATACTCTCACGTGTCAAGGAGATATTAAATTTGTAATATGNCAAAAGAGGCACCAAAAAAAATAGCGTTGATTTTATCTGGAGGAGGCATACGTGGTATTGCTCATATTGGTCTGCTCAAAGCTATGCGAGAATTTGAACTTGAGGCAGATGAAGTATCGGGGGCTTCGATAGGGGCCCTAGTGGGTGCATTATACAGCAATGGCAATCCAAGCGAAGAAATCCTCAATTTTTTTAAAGAAACACCGCTTTTTCGCCCAAATAACTTTGCTTTCAGTAAAGCAGGTCTTTTTGACACCGACAAATATCACAAGATTTTACAATCATACCTTGGACATTCGAGCTTTGAGGCTCTAAAATCAAAATTGTATGTTATTGCAACAGAATTAGGCGAAGGAAGAGAAGTCGTTTTTAAAGAAGGAGAATTAATAAGACCTTTATTGGCTAGCGCAGCGCTTCCACCTGTTTTTAGCCCTGTTGAAATAAATCAAAAAATCTATGCCGACGGAGGGATACTTAACAACTTTCCATCCGAGTATGTGTCAAAAAAAAGCTTAAAAATTGGTTCAAATACTACGGTTATCAATCCTTTAGCTAAGAAAGATATCAGTAATGCAATTCAATTGACAACACGTGTTTCAACAATTATGATTCACTCGTCCACCGTTAAAAAGCTCGCTGGCTGCGACATTTATATCGCTCCTAAGGAGCTGAGGTCCATAGGTTTATTAGATAAAACTTCAGTAGAAAAAGCCTATGAAATCGGTTATGAGCACGCCTGTNNAGCNATNGAANCNTANTTAAACGCNNNGTGATTANACGTCNTCAAAGTCNATNGANANNGGAGCTTCTNTAACTTTTGCTTGGCANGNNAAGGTTANACCTTGNGNTATTTCACTNTCGGTTAAAATTTGGTTTTTAANCATTTCTACNGCNCCNTTCTTNACTTTACANATNCANCTGCTNCAAACNCCTCCNTGACAAGAATANGGGGCGTCTAANTNGTTTTCTAGCAAACTATCCANNACNAATTTGTCTGCNGGNGCCATNATACTATGTGTAACNCCNTCGATNAGCACATNGATTTGTACTTGGCCTTCAATACTGCTGCTTACCTCTTCTTGTTCTGAATAAAATAACTCGTATAAAATTTTATCTTGTGGTAATCCGTAATTCTGTAATGTTTCTCTTAAGGTTTGAATCATGCCTTCTGGCCCGCACAAATAAGCGAGGTCTAATGCAGGCTGACTAAAAGTATTCTTCAGGGTATTAAGACAGAGAGCGTTATCTATGCGCCCAAACGCACCTTTGTCAGAAGTATTTCTACTATAGGTTCTAAATAGCCTTAAACGTTTTGGATAGGCGGCTACAAGCTGGTCTAATTCTTCAGCGAACATTTCGTCTGCCTCGGACTGATTTCCATAAAGTAGATAAACCGTATTTGAATTGTGATTTGAAAGCGCTTCTTTAGCAATACTCATTATAGGAGTAATTCCGCTACCAGCAGCGATACAAAGGATATTTTTTGAACGCCATCTGTTGTTTTCAAAGGTGAATCGCCCTTCTGGACTAGATACCAGTAAGGCATCACCTACTGACACTTCTCGATTGGCATAAACTGAAAATTTACCCTGAGGAATTTCTTTCACACCCATGACGAGCTCATCTTCGTTAGGCGCGACACAAATAGAGTAGGATCTCCTAATAGTCTCTCCTTGATGTTGGTGTTCAACGGTTGCGTATTGGCCTGCCTTAAAGGCATACCTTTTTTTGAGTTCTTTTGGGATTTCAAAACTTAAGGCTACAGCTTTGTCAGTAAGACGTCTGACCTGCTTTACCTTTAGGTAGTTAAAATTCATGCGCTTTTCTTTTTTTACAAAGGTAAGGGTATACTTTTTATGTGAATGCCTATTTTTACACCACCTAAACCTATTTATGAGAAATTATTTTTCACTACAGATCAAACAATTGTTTAGATCTCCAACATGGGGCCAAACACTTTGGATGAGAATTCTAGTTGGCTTTTTTGTATTGTATTTTGTTGCTGTTTTTCTATTACTAGGGATAGGTCTTTTTTTCATTATCGAAGAATTAGAGCTTGGAGATCCTTTGGATGTCGTTCATGGATACATGCTTTTCTATGTTTTAGGGGATTTGGTTTTTCGCTACCTCATGCAAAAAATGCCAGTTGCGGACATCAAACAATACCTTTATTTGCCTATTAAAAAAGGAAAAATCGTTAGGCTTAATGTGTTTAAATCCTTGTTTTCGTTTTTTAACGTAAGCCACCTCTTTTTCATTATACCATTTGGTATTATTCTTATTGTTGAAGGCTATCCTGTTGTTGAGACTTGTGTTTGGATGGTCTCAGTATACATCGCGCTATTGGCGAATCACTTTTTGAATATGCTGGTGAACAACAGCAAAATGGTTTTTGCCATAATGTTAAGTCTTCTTCTTGGCTTGTTGTCTCTTCAATTTTATTTTGGTGTAGATGTTACTCCTTTTAGTTTTGCGATTTTCGCACACTTTTCGAGCATAAACTCTCTGATTACGGGAGGTTTAATTTTATGGGTACTAGTCTTGTACACCCTTGTGTTCTACCAATACCGGGCTCAAATGTATTTGGATGCTGGGCTTTTAGACAAGAAGATTAAGTTTAGGGAGAATGAATACAAGTTCTTAGAGCGTTTTGGACCTTTAGCACCTTTCTTGAAGATGGATTTAGCTCTTATTACTCGAAACAAAAGATCAAAAAGCGCTGTAATTGCTGGATTTTTATTAGTTTTTTATGGCTTATTGTTTTTTACAGGAACGGTCGAATCGTATGAGTCTCCGGCTTGGCAGTTCTTTGCTGGGATTTTCGTCACCGGAGGCTTTTTGTTTAGCTTTGGACAATACGTACCTAGCTGGGATAGCGCGTATTATCCTCTATTAATGAGTCAAAATATACGTTACATCGATTACTTGAATTCGAAATGGTATCTCGTTCAAATTGCGACAATTATTTCGACCCTACTCGCGACATTTTATTTGTATTTGGGTTGGGATGCCTATCGCTATGTACTTTTAGGGATGATCTACAATTTGGGAATCAACTCGTATCTCGTTTTATGGGGAGGGGCTTTTGTCAAGACAAAAATCGATTTAAGTTCATACAAAAAGGCCTTTGGAGATAAAAGTGCTTTTAATTACAAAACAATGCTTTTGTTCATACCCAAATTAGCTCTACCCCTGCTCATATATGGATTAACCGCCTATTATTTCTCTCACGAATTAGCGAGTATTGCCATTATTGTGATATCAATTTTAGGTTTCACTCTTAAAAAGCCGGTATTCCGTCAAATTGAAAAAGTTTACAAAAAAGAAAAATACACAACTCTTAAAGCCTACAAATCATGATCGAAGTCAGTAATATCATTAAATCTTACAAAAAAGAAGTCGTTCTTGACATCGAACAACTACACATTGGAAGAGGAGAAGTGTTAGGATTAGTCGGAAATAACGGGGCAGGAAAAACCACGCTTTTCAGTTTGCTACTTGACTTGATTAAAGCGAATCAAGGTCACATTACAAATAAAGAAATTAGAGTAGACCAAAGCGAAGAGTGGAAGTCTCATACCGCAGCATTTTTGGACGAATCTTTTTTGATAGGCTATCTATCTCCAGAAGAGTATTTCACTTTTATAGGGTCCCTCAGAGGGCTCAACAAAAAAGAAGTCTTAGAATTTGTTGGGGGCTTTGAAGATTTTTTTAACGGCGAAGTGCTCAACAAGAAAAAATACATCAGAGATTTTTCAAAGGGAAACATGAAGAAAATAGGCATCGTTGCGGCGTTCATCGGAGAGCCTGAAATTGTGATTCTAGATGAACCCTTTGCCAATTTAGACCCTTCTACTCAGATTAGACTTAAAACCTTGATTGAGCACTATACAGAAAAACACAATGGATGCTTATTGATTTCCAGTCACGACCTGCACCACATCACAGATGTGTGCAATCGAATCGTATTGTTAGATAAAGGAAAAGTAGTAAAGGACAACCTAAAGTCAGGACAAACCCTGATCGACCTCAAAAAATACTTTGAAAACGAAATTGCCAAGTAAATGAAGCTAAGTCGCTTTACAAGAACTGCATCAATCAATCTCAATTATTTGAGTTGTGCAGTCATTGGCGCGTTTATTTTGAATTCGTGTAGGACCCAAAAAGACAAGTTTATCAATAGAAACTGGCACGAGTTAAACACCACCTATAATGTATTATATAACGGAAATATCGCGTTAGAGACGGGATTGAGTCAGCTTAAGGCTGAACAAAAGAACAACTATTTTGACTTACTTCCTGTTGAACCTTTTCCCACAGAAAAGTTTGATGTCTTTTTAGATGATGTTGCCAATGATGAAAATTTTGAACGAGCCGAAGAAAAAGCAACCAAAGCTATTCAAAAGCACAGCATGGTTTTCGCTTCGAAACAAAAGAATCAGAGTATTGAAAACGCTTATTTTTTATTGGGTAAGGCTCGTTATTATGACCAGCGCTTTGTGCCTGCTATAGAAGCTTTTACCAAGGTGCTTAGCCAAAGCAGAATAGAATCTAATAAGGCTTTGGCCAATATATGGATTGCCAAAATATACTATAGAACAGATAATATCGAACGCGCTCAGTCTCAATTGCTGAAGGTGAAAATAGACAGGGTCGACAAAGAGGTTGCTCTCGAATATTATTTAATTCAATCTCAGATTGCTTTAGAAACCGAAAGTACTAAAGCCTCAAGAGCTTATCTTCGAAAGGCGGTAGCTTTGGCCGAATTAGGAGAAAAAAAGGCCAGATGGGCTTTTCTTTTGGGCCAATTGTATGAACGAGATCAAAAATGGGACAGCGCCTATCAAGCCTACAAAGAAGTCATTAGAATAGGGCATAGATCCCCTGCACTACTGCAATTATCAGCCAAACTGAGCGCTATCAATTTATGGGAAGATGAAGATGAAGCCCTACAAGAGTTAAAACAAATAGAGGATTATTGGGAATACAGAGCTTTTAAACCATTTGCCGAGCGGACTGAGGCAAAACTTAGAATGCGCAAAGGCGAAGATAGTTTGGCCATGTCAAAGTATGCTCAATCCAATATTGGAGCTCAAGGAAAATTCAAAACCCTTCTTCGAGAAAACTATAGAGATCAAGCCATCTACTTTTTTGACAGGCAAGAACTTTTATTGGCTGCAAATTATTACGACAGTTTATATCCGCTCCTTACTTCTTCCAAAGAGAAGAGAGAGGTATCCAAAAAAATAAAGAGCTTGTCCGATCTCAAAATGCATTCTCGCCAAATCACAAAGGCAGACAGCATATTATTTTTAATGAACCTCAATAAAGCCGAGCGAACTGAATTTGTGGTCAATGCGCTAAAAAAACAAATTATTCAAGAACAGCAGCGCAAACAAAAAGCCTCAGAGCGCAATGTTTCTTCAGGCAACTTTTACTTTGACAATGCTCAAAGAATCACTAGAGGAAGAGCAAACTTTCGATTGAAATGGGGGGCAATACTCAAATCAGATAATTGGTTTTTAAAATCTTCTAATCAAGGTGGAGTCACACAGTTTATCGAAAAAACCACAAAAAAAGACAACTCACAAGATAGTTTAATAGTTGTTGCACAAGAAATGTTAAGTACATTGCCGAGCACTAAACGCGCTTCAGACAGCCTATTACAATTGATTGATTTTCAAAACTTTCAAATCAATCTATTGTATGAATATCGTTTTCGTTTAACCGAAAAAGCTAAAATAGGATTCACTCAATTAGCCGAGAAAAAGGAGGCATACGTAAAATTACCTGCAAGTTTTGAACTTTATAAAATTGCATTAAATCAGTCTCAATTTGAGAAGGCAGAGGATTTGCAAAGAGCCATAATCAATGAGTTTCCTCAATCGATTCAAGCAGAATACCTACAAAACATAAACAGCACAAACTATAAGGAGGCATTAGCCGATCTGAATGCCAACAAAGACAAATTACTTATAACAGCGGACAGCTTATTTCAAGCTAAGAAATATGATGAGTTGATACAGCTTGCTAAAAACAACGCCTTTGTAGTTTTCGATCGTTCGGTAAAAGCACAGTTAGATTATTACGAATTGCTAGCTATTTTGAGAGCAAAGGGAATAAAGGCTTTTAAGCCTAAATTGGCACAGTTTAAATCCCTTTATCCAGAAGCAGAAAAACAAAAGCTAATAAACACACTCAGCGAATTATTTAAAGATAGAGAACAAAAAGACTCAAATTCTTGCTACATTCTTTGGAGAGTAGGAGACTATAATGAAGAGCAGGTTAACGACCTCATAGCTGAGGTCAAAAAGGCATCAACTTCGTTTTCTCCAGAAAAACAAGAGGTTTTTATTGATTATTTCGATAAAGAGATCAAAATAATCGTTCTATCTGATTTTGACGATGAGAATGATGCATCCATTTTTTTAACTTTAAATCAAAATTTGAATAGAGCTAATTTATTAGGTATCTTTAAGAAAGAAGAGTATGAGAAGGCGCAACTAGAGAAGAAATTGTTTTTCAAAGAAATAATACCAAATGCCAAATTGAATCGTTAAAATATAACACCTCATGTTCCAAACAGGCCAAAAATTATTAGCAAAATTAAAACACGAAAACGAAATGTTCGACAGTAAAACAGGAAAACTTATGGGAGAAAGTCAAGGCAATCAGCCGAATAGAATTGAGAAGAATACAACAATTACTGGAAATATTGTTTCTGAAAACGATTTTAGAATAGATGGAAAATTAGAAGGAGACATCAAAACATCCGGAAAAGTAGTAATTGGTCAAAACGGAAGGATAAATGGTAAAATAGAATGTGTAAGTGCTGATGTGGAGGGTTACTTCACAGGAGACATTTCAGTAAGCGAAACACTTTCTCTCAAAGAAACTGCCACTATAGAAGGGACTGTTCAAGCTGGAAAACTACAAATTGTTCCAGGAGCTAAGTTTAACGCCAAATGCCAAATGAGCTCAAGATCAGCACCTTTATCAGCTGACAAATCAATGCCTACCAAGACTATTGGTGTTGAAGAAAACAAGCAAAATATTGCCTAAGCCCTCCCGCTATGTGGAGTATACAGGAATGGGAATTAAAATGTTCTTGTATATTCTAATAGGTAATTGGATAGGATCAATAACCGCAATTTCTACTGAGAAAGAATATTGGGAACCCTTACTCACCATGATAGGTGTGGGATTGGCTATGTATACTATCATTTCTGATGTGATTCGCAAGAGCAATTGAAAAACAAACTGTACTTCGCAGGTCTAATGGTGATTTCATTAGGTCATATGGTTCTCAATTTCAGTCTAAGACTACTTGTTGTTTATCTCTTTTTTTATCTCTTTTCTTGGGCTTTTCTCACCTTGGTGTATCGGCTTAATGCAAAGCACAACTTCCAAAATGTAGGATTTATCTTTTTGATTTCAGTCTTCGCAAAACCCATATTATACGGGATAGTTTGGGGTTCTTCTTCTGCTCTTTTTTCGAGCGAATCAAATTACGACGTGCAAAACGACCTACTACCTTTTCTACTTTCAACCACCCTAGAGGTAATTGTATTAATTCAATGGTTAGCCCGTTCCGAAAATACTTGAGTCGTCGGGTCTAAAAAAGCCAAAAAATAGCTAGACTTTTCTATCACTTTAATTACATTTGCACAAAATTTTGAAAGACCAACTCAAGCATGCGTTTAACGTCTAAGCTTCAAATTGTTTCGATTCTTTGTTCTCTGTTGTTTTCTGCAGGTATTCTCTCAGTGCACGCAATGGACGCAGATCCTAAAGAAGGACACCACGAAGAGGCAAATGCCATCGATGAAGATGATGAAATTGCCGAATACATTCTTCATCACATTAAAGACGCCCACGATTTTCATTTGTTCTCTTATAATGACAGTCATGGCGAGAGAAAACACGTAGGGTTTGGGCTACCAATCATTGTTAAAACCTCTGACGGTTTTAGATTCTTTTCGTCTTCTGAATTTCACCATGATGATTCTGGCCATGTAATTGTAGAAAAAGATGGAGTGTCTTTGGTTAAATACCATGAAAAAATTTACGAACTCGACAAAGGAGAGACTGCAATAGACTTTGACGAAGATCATCATCCAGACAACGCGCATGCCGTATTAGATTTTTCTATTACCAAAAGTGTTTTTGGAATGTTACTCGTTTTCACCTTATTGATTTTCTGGTTCAGAAGACTTGCAGCGCAATACAAGAAAAGCAGTATCCCTACAGGATTTTCTAGAATCCTAGAACCACTTGTGATATATGTAAGAGACGAAATAGCAAAACCTAATATTGGAGAGAAGCAATACAAAAAGTTTATCGGCTTTTTAATGACTGTCTTTTTCTTTATCTGGGTCTCAAACCTATTAGGCTTAATGCCTTTTGGATTCAATATAACTGGACAGATTGCAGTGACTTTTTCGCTAGCCTTGTTTACCTACATCATTACGCATTTCAGCGCGAACAAGGATTATTGGAAGCACATTTTTTGGATGCCTGGTGTTCCGATTCCGATGAAAATTATTTTGGCTCCAATAGAATTCTTAGGAACCTTGACTAAGCCTTTCGCACTTATGGTGCGTCTGTTTGCTAACATTTCAGCAGGACACATTGTAGTGATGAGCATTATAGCAATTGGCATCACATTGAGAAGCACAATGGGAGTTTTTGGAGCAAGCGCTTTGTCTTTTGCATTATCACTTTTTATAACTATAATAGAATTGTTAGTGGCTTTTCTACAAGCTTATATCTTTACCATGCTTTCAGCATTATTTATAGGTATGGCTGTAGAAGAACACGAACATCATTAACTCGTAATTATTTCGTTTAACATAAACTCAAAATCATGACAATTCCAAATTTAGTAGGTGCCGGATTAATTGTAATAGGTGCTGGTATTGGTTTAGGCCAAATTGGAGGTAAAGCTATGGAAGGTATCGCACGCCAGCCAGAAGCGACTTCTAAAATCCAGACAAATATGATTATCATCGCGGCTTTATTAGAAGGTTTAGCATTTGCTGCAATCTTCTTAGGAAAGTAATAATTAAGCTATACAAACAGGGACGGTTGGTTCCTGTTTGTATTCATTATTGTCATTAAACAAAACGTATGGATCAATTATTAAACGATTTTTCTCCAGGCCTATTCATCATACAAACCGTATTGATGTTGGTAGTCATCTTTTTGATGATTAAATTTGCTTGGAAACCGATATTAAGTGCACTTGAAGAGCGTGAATCAGGAATTCAAGACGCTTTAAATTCTGCACAAAAAGCTAAAAAGCAGGTTGAAGCGATGAACAGCGACAACGACCGTCTACTTAAAGAAGCGCGAGCAGAGCGAGAAGAAATGCTCAAAGAGGCACGCGCAATAAAAGATAAAATCATTGCTGATGCAGAGGAAATGGCTCAGGCAGAATCTCAAAAAATCATAGACAAAGCGAAAAGCACTATTGAAAGTGAGAAGAAAGCTGCACTTGAAGACATCAAAACTGAAGTAGCTAAGCTATCTATTTCCGTGGCTGAAAAATTATTACAAGACGAGTTGGCAAAAGACCAAAAGCAGACTGCTCACATCGACGCCATTATTGACGAAGTAAAATTATCCTAAATGATAAATTCTAGAGCATCTGTAAGATACGCAAAAGCACTTTTTGAGGCTGCCGTTGAAAGTAATAATGTCGAAGCGGTTGCCAAAGACATGATGCAAATTGCTCAAACAGTTGAAAGCTCAAATGAGTTAAAACAGTTGTTGCAAAACACTACAGTTTCTTCAACGGTGATTAAGACCTATTTGGATAAAATATTCTCAGATAGCTCAAGTCTTGTCAAGAGTTTAATCGATGTTCTAGCCATCAATAAGCGACTTTCGTTAATCGCTCAAGTCGCTAATGAATACGACAGAAAATGTCAAGTTTTAAATGACACAAAAAAGGTGACTGTAATTTCTGCAGTAGCTTTGAACGAGTCTTCTCAAAAAGCAATTATTACGAATCTTGAAAAACAAGGACTTAAAAACATAAGTCTTGAAAATACAGTTGACCCGAGTATTCTAGGTGGGTTTGTCTTAAAATTTGACGACAACGAGTTTGATGCAAGCATCAAATATAAATTAACACGAATTAAAAGAGAATTTTCTAAAAGTCTATAAAATGGCAGAAGTAAAAGCTGCTGAGGTATCAGCAATATTAAAACAACAAATTGAAGGGTTTGACGCAAGCGCTAAGTTAGATCAAGTCGGAACGGTATTAAGCGTAGGAGATGGAATCGCACGTGTATTTGGACTTTCAAACGCTCAATACGGTGAGCTTGTTGAATTTGAAACCGGAATGCAAGGGATTGTTCTTAACCTTGAGGTCGACAACGTTGGTGTTGTATTGTTAGGAGCTTCAAAAGACGTAAGTGAAGGTTCTCAAGTAAAAAGAACAGAGCGTATCGCCTCTATCAATGTTGGAGAAGGAGTAGTTGGCCGTGTTTTAGACACCTTGGGTAATCCTATTGACGGTAAAGGTCCAATCTCTGGAGAAACCTACGAAATGCCATTGGAGCGAAAAGCGCCAGGAGTAATTTACAGACAACCCGTAAACGAACCTCTACAAACAGGAATCAAGTCTATTGACGCGATGATTCCAGTGGGAAGAGGTCAGAGAGAGCTGGTTATTGGAGATAGACAAACAGGTAAGACTACAGTTTGTATTGATACCATCTTAAATCAAAAAGAATTTTATGATGCAGGAGAACCTGTTTACTGTATCTATGTAGCGATCGGGCAGAAAGCTTCTACAGTTGCAGCTATTGCTCAGGTATTAGAAGATAAAGGTGCATTAGCATACACCACAATTGTCGCTGCCAACGCATCAGATCCTGCTCCTATGCAAGTATATGCTCCTTTCGCTGGTGCTGCAATTGGAGAATATTTTAGAGATACTGGAAGACCAGCCTTAATTGTATATGATGATTTATCAAAGCAGGCAGTAGCATACCGAGAGGTTTCTCTCTTATTGAGAAGACCTCCAGGGCGTGAAGCTTATCCAGGGGATGTTTTCTATCTGCATTCAAGACTTTTAGAGCGCTCTGCTAAGGTTATCGCTGATGATAATATTGCTGCTCAAATGAACGATCTTCCTGAAAGCCTTAAGAATAAGGTAAAAGGAGGAGGGTCATTAACTGCATTGCCAATCATCGAAACTCAGGCAGGTGACGTATCAGCCTATATCCCTACCAATGTAATTTCGATTACAGACGGTCAGATTTTCTTAGAACAAGACTTGTTCAACCAAGGGGTTAGACCTGCGATTAACGTTGGTATCTCTGTATCAAGAGTAGGAGGTTCTGCACAGATCAAGTCAATGAAAAAAGTTTCGGGTACATTAAAGTTAGACCAGGCCCAATTTAGAGAGCTTGAGGCTTTCGCAAAATTTGGATCAGACCTGGACGCGGCGACCTTGAATGTAATCGAGAAAGGTAAACGTAACGTTGAAATTTTAAAGCAGGCTCAAAACGATCCTTTTACTGTTGAAAATCAGGTAGCAATCATTTTTGCCGGTTCAAAAAACTTGTTGAGAAATGTTCCTGTCAATCAAGTAAAAGCTTTTGAAAGTGATTATTTAGAAGTACTCAACGCACAGCACAGAGATGTTTTAGACGTTCTTAAATCTGGAAAACTAACAGATGAGGCGATTGAAACATTGACTAAAGTAGCTGCTGAGGTTTCTACAAAATTTGAATAAAAACTAACTGTTTAGCTTAGACTATGGCAAACCTGAAGGAAATAAGAAACAGAATTACCTCAGTATCTTCAACGATGCAGATCACCTCTGCAATGAAGATGGTTTCTGCTGCCAAACTCAAAAAGGCTCAAGATTCTATTACAGCGATGAGACCTTATGCAGAAACACTAACAGGCTTGATTAACGGTCTTAGCGCTGATCTTAATGACGATTCCTCTAATGTGTATTCTACAGAAAGGCCATTAATCAAAGTTCTAGTTGTAGCAATTAGCTCTAATCGCGGATTGTGTGGGGCTTTTAACTCAAACATCACCAAACGCGTAAAAGAGCTTCAAGAGCACTATTCAGTTACCGCTGAGGTTGAGTTTATCACAATTGGAAAAAAAGTGGCAGACTTTGTCCAAAGAAGTGAATACAAATCGGTAGGAGACTTTAGCCAAATTTTCGACAACCTTCAGTTCAGTGAGGTTGCTCCTATTGCAGATGACATTATCGAAAGCTTTATCGCTAAGAAATACGACAAGGTTGAAGTAGTATACAACTCCTTCAAGAATGCCGCAACTCAAATAGTCAAGACAGAAGGTTTTTTACCACTTCAGCCAGTGGAGAGTGAAGAAAATCAGGCTTCAGAAGATTACATATTTGAGCCATCAGCTGCTGAAATTGTGAGCCAATTGATTCCCAAGGCACTTAAAACGCAACTTTTTAAAGCCATCAGAGACTCTTTTGCTAGTGAACACGGCGCAAGAATGACGGCAATGCACAAGGCTACAGACAACGCCCAAGAGCTTAAAGACCAATTGAAGCTAACCTATAACAAAGCGCGTCAGGCAGCCATTACTAACGAGATTCTTGAAATCGTTGGTGGTGCCGAAGCCCTAAATTCTTAAGAACAGCTTAAGGCCTAAATTGTTTGGGTTATCTTTATAGAAACCTTAATCGATTTATGCGTAAAATTTTGCTGTACAGCGCTGCTTTTTTTATGCTGAGTTCCTGTTCTATACTCGGTGCTGTCGACTTCATTTGGCCTGAAATCACTTCTGCTCAACTCAAAACCATATATGGCGGTAGGCCTGAGCAAGAAATACAACAACAGTTGATTATTGAGTGCGGTAAGGACGTTTTGCCCTCAACTCGTTTTTATGTAAAAATCAGAAAAGACTGGCTAGAACTTAAAGCTTCAGATCAAACGCGCACAACTTTTTTTGTCAACTTTGATAAATTAGAAGAGGTTAAAAGAACCGACACTTCAGGAAGAAACGGCAGTTCTTCTGCAGTATTAGTGAGAAGTTTCGATCTTAAAATAGAAGGGGCTTACACCAAAAAAACTGAACGTATTCAAGCACAAATTAACAGTAAACCAACCATTAGACAGTAACCTATATGAATGCAATGGCTTCTTTGTTTAGGCAAACGCTGGTTTATGGTTTTGCAACAGTATTTCCCAGAGCTTTATCTTTTCTTTTATTGCCCTTATATACAGCGGTTTTTATTGACTCTTCAGGCTATGGTGAATACGTTCTTATTTATTCTTGGATTGCCATATTTAACATCCTTTTTTCATACGGAATGGAGACGGCATTCTTTAGGTTTTTTCACAAAAACACCAACAAAGAGAACACGGTCTTTACTGCGCTCATTTCCCTTCTTGTTAGTTCTATAGCATTAGGGTTATTGAGTTTCGCTCTAAGCCCTCAATTATCTGAGTTTACAGGAATAAGACTCGAATTTTTGAGGTATTTCGTGGCTATTTTGGTATTAGACGCCTTAGTGGTCATTCCATTTGCCTTATTGAGGGCGAAAGAAAAAGCGATGAAGTATGCGACTATAAAATCACTTAGCGTTGCTGTCAACTTTGGTTTTAATTTGTTCTTTTTATTGCTTTTGGGAGCAGATCAAAACGGAAAGGCGATAACCTACATTTTTTTAGCAAACATCATTGCAAGCGGATTTACACTACTCATTTTTGCTAACACTTATTTCAGTCAAAAAGGAACATTTGATTTGAAAATTTGGCAAAGCATGTTGAAGTATGCCCTGCCAGTTATGCTCGCAGGAATAGCCTTTACAATCAATGAGGTGCTCGACAAAATATTGATCAATCAAATACTCTCGAGTAAAGATGCCGGAATTTATGCCGCATGTTATAAGTTGACAGTTTTTATGACCCTATTTGCAACTGCATTTAGAATGGGGGTTGAGCCCTTTTTCTTCAAACAAGCGAAAGCGGAAAACAGAAATCAGACCTATGCTTTAATTACACGCTTTTTTGTGGCCTTTGGAGTCATCTTGTTTCTCGCTGTCGTGGTATTTATTGAACCCATAGCGCATATATTCATCGCCAAAGAACTATACTTAGAAGGGCTAAGTATAGTTCCTATTGTTTTATATGCAGCCCTGTTTTTAGGGATTTACCACAGTCTGTCAGTTTGGTATAAAATAATTGACAAGCCCATCATAGGCACCTATATTTCTTGGGGAGGAGCTTTGATTACATTGCTGATCAATATCATTTTTATTCCTCGTTGGGGATATTATGCAGGCGCTATAGCGACCTTAAGTGCTTACTTTTTTATGGCCTTACTTTCCTTTTTGCTTTCAAAGAAATTCAATCCGATTCCATATGATTTAAAAAGCATTCTGACTTATTTGATATTGGCCTTAGTTTTAGCTTATATCGTTTATATCCCTTTTGATAAAGTTCTGTGGAAATCCGGAATTCTCCTTCTCGCTTTTAGTAGTTTTGTTCTGAGAAGAGAATTGAAATACTATAAAAATCAAGCAAATGAAAGTTAGGATTATCAATAAGTCCAAAAACGACTTGCCTCAATACCAAACTGTAGCTTCTGCAGGAGTAGACATTAGAGCTAACAACGAAGAAACAATTGTGTTAGACTCTTTAGAACGAACAATTGTACCGACTGGTTTATTTTTAGAAATTCCCATAGGATATGAGGTTCAACTTCGACCAAGAAGTGGTTTAGCCGCAAAATACGGAATTACACTGCTTAATTCTCCAGGAACGATCGATGCGGATTACCGAGGTGAAATAGGAGTGATTTTAGTGAATCTTTCTAAGGATGCATTCGAAATCAAACAGGGAGAGCGCATCGCTCAAATGGTGTTTTGTAAGCATGAAACCTTCGAATTTGAGGAAGTAGATGAGCTTAGTGACTCTGAAAGAGGCTCAGGCGGTTTCGGAAGTACTGGAAAAAAATAAAATTGATTCGAAAATGAAAATAATAGTCCCAATGGCAGGAAGAGGTTCTCGATTAAGGCCTCACACTCTTACCGTGCCAAAACCCTTAGTTCCCGTAGCGGGTAAACCCATAGTACATCGACTGGTGAGCGATATTGCAGCTATAGTTGATCAGCCCATTGACGAAGTGGCCTTCGTCATCGGTGATCCAGCTTTTTTTGGAAATGATGTTGTTGAGCAATTAAATGAGCTGGCTAAAAGTCTAGGAGCAAAGTGCTCAATTTACAGGCAAGACCAACCCTTGGGTACAGGTCATGCCATTATGTGTGCCAAAGATTCATTAGATGGACCTGCAGTAGTAGCCTATGCAGACACCCTGATTCGAGCTGATTTAAAGATTGATAAAAATGCAGATGCGGCCATTTGGGTAAAGCAAGTAGATCAGCCAGAAGCCTATGGAGTAGTTGAACTTAACCCAAAGGGACATATTGTAGAATTGGTTGAAAAACCAATTGAATTCGTTTCTGATTTGGCGGTTATAGGGATTTATTACTTCAAGCAAATCGCAGAATTAAAAGAAGAGTTACAAGCTGTTCTAGACCAGAATCTCACCCATGGAGGCGAATATCAAATAAACGACGGTATCAAGAGGATGATTCAAAAGGGCAAGGTTTTTGTTACGGGTGAAGTGAGTGAATGGATGGATTGTGGAAATAAAGACATAACCGTTGAGACCAATAAAAAAATGTTGGATTTCTTGCAAGAGGAACAGCGTGTGGAGCTTGTCGCAGAAAACATCCAAAACACCAACTCTACGATTATTCCACCCTGTTTCATTGCTGAAGGAGTACAACTCATCAATGCAAAGGTAGGACCTCATGTATCTATAGGACCTCAAACCATTGTAGAAAACAGCTCAGTATCAAACAGCATAATACAGTCACAATCTGTGGTGAAAAACGCACATTTAAATGAGGCCATGATTGGGAATAAGGCTCATTTTGACGGTTCGTTTACGAAAATAAGTATAGGAGATTACAGCGAATTAAAGGCCTAAGATTATAATGAAATACACCAAACGCTTTAGTTATTTGATTTTACTTTTAGGATTGATGTCCTCCTGTGGAGTAAAGAAGGCAAGCGTTGAAACTGCAAATACAGTTAGCTCAATTAGTAAATCTGCTCTATTTCAACAGAGTCAAAAAGACATTGAACTCAATTCTCTTAGGGGACGTTTAAGAATGACATTAAATGACAATGGAAAGTCCCAAACGGTAACCAGTACAGTCCGTTTTGAGCGTGATTCTGCGCTTTTAATTTCAGCCCCATTTGGGGTGATAAAGGCTTATCTCGACCAAAAACGTTTGAGTTATTACAACAAATTAGAACGCTCTTATTTTGATGGTGATTACAAGTATTTACAAGAGTTAATAGGTGTTGAATTAAATTTTACACAATTGCAAAACTTACTTTTTGCAAAACCACTTATTAACCTTAGCTCTAGAAGAGGACTTGTATTAAAAAGTGAAGATTCCTATTGGGTGTTGACCAACAAGAACAAAAGAGTGTTTGATTTTAGTATGAGATTTGACAAAAACACCCTGCGGTTGATAGCCCAAGATTACCGCATCACTAGAAGTAATCAGGCCGCTCGCATTACCTATGCATACAAGAAAGACACAGACGTACACCCCACAAGTATCAAGTTAAAATCGCTTGTTCAAGATTCAAATATAGAAGTAGATTTACAATGGACACAGGCCGAATATAACAGAAAAGTTCAATTTAACTATAACATTCCTAAAGGATATAAAAGTGTTTTGAAATGAGAATTAAATTGCTTTTGATATTTCTTTTTAGCTTTTCTGCAGTTGTTGCACAGCGTACTGAAGATCAAAAAAACCTAGAAAGAAGAAAGCAAGAACTAAATCGTGAAATACAGAATATAAATGCACTTCTGTTAAAAGAACAAAAGCAAGAAGGGTCAGTTTTGCAGGAACTAAGAGCTTTAGGTCAACAGTCGACAGCAATCCGTAGAGTTATTCAAATCACGAATCAACAAATTCAAATCCTCGAAGAACAAATTGAAAACAACGAATCTCAGGCGATTGAACTCAAAGAAACTTTAAAGGTTTTGAAGGAAGATTACGCCTTGATGATTCGTAAATCCTATCAGAAAAACCTAGAGAAAAACAGGTTGATGTTTTTGTTGTCGGCAAAAAGCTTTAAAGAAGCTTACAAGAGATGGGATTATATGATTCAATACGCAGACTTCAGAAAATCTCAAGGTGAGAGAATAGAACAAAATCAGGTTGAACTTGAGCGCGTAAATAAAGAATTATTAGGCCAATTAAAAGAGAAACAAGCACTGCTAGATGAGAATAATAACGCTAGAGCGAATTTATTATCACAGCGCAAAAGGCAAGAGTCAATACTCACTAAGATTCGAAAAAACGAAACCAAATATCAAAAAGAGATCGACGCAAAAGTTGCTGAACAACAAAGAATAGATCAAGAGATTAGAAGTTTAATCGAATTGGAAATCAAAAAATCAAGTTCGAGCAGAAGTAGCTCTGCTTTTGAGCTGACACCTGAAGCCAAGATAATCGCGGGGAACTTTGCTGCGAACAAAGGAAATCATATTTGGCCTGTTGAAAAGGGAGTCAAAAGTGAAGGGTTTGGACAGTACACAGATAAGTTGTACCCAGGATTAAAGCTGAACAACAATGGCGTAACTATTGCAACAGAACAAGGAGCTGTAGCACGATCAATCTACGAAGGACAGGTCATGACGATTATGACCAATAAACAAGGAATAAAAGGGGTGTACGTTAGGCATGGAGATTATATTACCATGTATTACAACTTAGAAAGCGTGTATGTAAAAGAGGGTCAAGTAATTGAGGCCAAAACTCCTTTGGGAATTGTTCATACCGATAAAATAGAGAACGTCACCAAGTTAAAGTTTTATGTCTATAAAAATAAAGAGCGATTAAACCCAGAATCTTGGGTCAACAAACTGTAGTTGAAAAGGCACTTATTCGAAAATTGCTTTTAACTCATAAGCCTCTCCGGGTTTCATTTTGCCAGCGAGTACCAAACTCAACTGTCTTCTTCTCAAAGCGCCATTAAAACGTTCTATTTCAAGAGGAGTTTCAGGAATAAGCTCAGGAACCGCAGTGGGTTTTCCTGCTTCATCAACGGCAACAAAGGTGTATATAGCCTCATTCACTTTTGTTTTTACGCCAGAAATTCTATCCTCTGTCCACACATCGATAAAAACCTCCATGGACGTGCTAAACGATCTTGAAACACTAGCCTCTAGACTTAGGATGCTTCCAACAGGGACGGCATTGTTGAAGGCAACGTGATTCACAGATGCAGTGACAGCGATACGTTGACTATGTCTCTGGGCCGTGATATAAGCAGCTCTATCCATACGGGCTAACAATTCTCCTCCAAAAAGGTGGTTTAGATGATTGGTCTCACTTGGAAGAACCATATCAGTTGTTGTAGTTCTTGATTCAGAAGGGGTTTTACCTGTCATGGTATTTGTTTATTCAGAAAGTTTTATTTGATTCACCAATATCCATGCATTGGGTTCTATCGAAGACTTTATCTCTTGGAGATAGTCTTGTGCTTCAGCATAGGATTGAAAGCTTTTATAGGTTGCATAATGAATCGTTTGCCCAAGGTCTGCTCCGTTTTCATCTGTTAGGTATTCAGAGGCAAATCCCTTATCTATAAGTGCAGTTATGAGGCGTTCAGCATCTTCTTTAGTTCTGTAAGATCCCGCTATTACATTGTAGCGTTTAACGACGTTGATTTGAATGGAAGGAAGCTCTAAAGGGGTGTCTGAATAATAGGTTATCGCTTTGATTCTATTTTGGTTTATTTCATAAGCCTCCGCGTCAACGGCATTCAACATTTTTTGGTATTGATTATAAAAATAATAACCGCTAACTGCAAGCGATACGAATAGCAGAGACAATGCAGAATATTTGAACCAAGGATTGACATCAGCACTATCTTCTTCTACCAAATCAAGTTTCTCGGCAACAATTTTTTCATTTAATTGATATGAGCCTAAATTCTCCACCCTTGAATCTAGATTTACTTCTTCTGCAACAGGAGTCTCTGCACCTGTAGCGGGAATTTCAACAACACCTAATCCATAAGAACTCTTCAATAAGCTTTGTTTTGCAAACGAACTCACAATTATATTGTCATTGGACTTTTCTAGCACTCCGAGGCCTTCGATTTGGACTTTTTCACCTAAGGCGAGTTTGCTTTGCCAACTCTTAGTGAGCTCGGTAATTTTTTGCTCTATTTCAGCTAAACTCTTGTCTTCTTTTTGTGCAATGTGTTTACAAAGAACACCGTCGTTTTCTTGCAAGTAGGGGTTGAAGCTAATGCTCTTGTGAGGAGGCATTAAATGGCTTTGGTCCGCAAAGGAGGCAGCCCCTGACGCATTAGTTACAAAAGCTCCAAACTCAGGCAAGACCACAAAAGGTTTGGAGTAAAGTAAGCTGCTGATATACGTTCCTATATCCATATTACAAATATCTGCATTAATACTGATATGTTTTTACACTGAATAGAAAGAAAATTACACAAAAATATCACTTATAAAAACGCAGGAAATATATCATATAGTATTGAGAAACTTAAAGGGTCAACACAAGTTGAATCTAAAAGACATACTCCTTGAATTGAAAGATGTAGATAAGGTTGTCCAAAAATTGGCTCTAAGAATAAGTCATGCGCAGCTTATGGAAGCCAAATTAGAATTGGAACAAGCCAAAAAGACCAACATGAAATGGGTATTATTGAGTGATAATAATTATCCTGTTTTGCTCAAACAGTCTGATGACCCTCCTCTAATACTCTATTATAAAGGAGATATCACTTTATTGAATGACAGGATAAACAGGACCCTCAGTATTGTAGGAACAAGAAAAATGACTGCTTATGGTTCACAATTAATCCAAAACTGTTTAGAAGAGTTGGCGTCTGTCAAACCAGTAATTGTAAGTGGTTTAGCTTACGGGGTGGACTATTTAGCGCAAAATAGGGCTGTTGACTTAAACTTGAAAACCGTACAAGTATGCGCACATGGCATAGATATGATTTATCCAAAAAAGCATAAGGCTTTATTTAAAAAAATTGAGACTCATGGCTTGGTGTTGAGTGAATATCCACCGGGAACAACTCCTTTAAAGCATCATTTTCTAAAGAGAAATAGAATTATAGCAGCAGTGTCTTGGGCCACTTTGGTTGTAGAATCAGCTTTAAAAGGAGGGAGTTTAACTACGGCTAAATACGCTTTTGAATTCAACAGGCCACTTTTTTGTTTTCCCGGTAGAATTACAGATGTCTATAGTCAAGGGTGTAATTTACTTATTCGTCGGCAAATGGCTATTGGGATATTATCAGCTCAAGATCTTGCAAATGAATTGCAATGGCCTTTAGAGAACACAATTTCTCATTCAAAGACAAAGCTTAGTCCAATCGAACAACAGATTCTTGAATTGGCTCAAAAAGACTTGAAAATATCTATTCAAAGCTTGATCCAAAAAACAAATTATAGAAAAGATGAATTAACTCTTGCTCTTGTTCGCCTGGAAAATCAAGGTTCTTTAAAAAGAACAAGGGGCTTGTGGTATGAAAAAATATAATGAATTAGTAACCGAGCTTATCTCTTACGCGTCCGAGTACTTCATCAGCTTTGGTTTGAGCTTTTTGAGCTCCACTCACTAAGACTTCATCGATTAAAGATTTGTTTTCCATGAAGTAATGAAACTTTTCCATAGGCTCTTTGAATTTGCTTTCGATGAGCATTAGAAGTTCCTTTTTAGCATGTCCNTAACCGTAACCTCCNGCTAGATAATTNGCNCTCATCTCTTCAANNGCNTCTTGNGANGCNAAGAGCTTGAANANATTAAANACATTNTCATTACNAGGGTCTTTAGGTTCNTCTANGGNCTTTGAATCTGTCTNTATNCCCATNATGGTNTTTTTGAGCTTTNTGGNCTNNTCAAAGATGTTNATNGTGTTNTCTTTNCTCTTACTCATCTTTTCTCCNTCNGTNCCTGGCACGTACATAGTTTCTTNGCTAATTTGTGCNTCNGGNAAAACAAAAGTCTCTCCAAATTTTGCNTGNAACCNTTGAGCTACGTCTCTAGTCATTTCTATGTGTTGTAACTGATCTTTTCCAACAGGAACAACATCGGCATCGTATAGTAAAATGTCTGCGGCCATTAACATAGGATAGGTAAAAAGACCTGCGTTTACATCTTCGAGACGATCAGCCTTGTCTTTAAATGAGTGTGCAAGGGTGAGTCTTTGATATGGAAAAAAACAGTTTAAATACCAAGCAAGTTCTGTAACCTGAGGCACTTCACTTTGTCTGTAAAAGACAGTATTTTCAGTATCTAACCCGAAAGCCAGCCAAGTGGCTGCTGTAGCATAGGTATTCTCCCTTAAAGTTTGACCATCTTTAATTTGAGTCAAAGAATGCATGTCAGCTATAAACAAAAAAGACTCATTATCCGGCTGATTAGAAAGACTAATAGCTGGTAGTATAGCTCCTAATATATTACCTAAATGTGGAGTGCCAGTACTTTGAATACCGGTCAGGATTCTAGACATTACGCTTTATTTTGAGGTACAAAATAAGCGCATCTAAGCGTTTTAAAAAACAAAAAACTAAAATTTACTGTTTAGCAAAAAAGAAGTTTTGAAGTCTCTCTGTTAGTGAACGTGATTTTCTATTTTGAAAAGTTAAATTTACTCCTCGACAAACTCCTTCTTCTGTAATGGGATAATAAGACTGCACGGCTTGAACCACCTTGCCGTAATCATTGTCATACAATTGATGCACAACATCATTAATTTGGGATCCATAAAACTCATTTGAGGGTATCCCTGTTTGATTGGCAAATATCTGAACGATTTTATCTGTTTCTGAGTTTCTTCTATTTCTAGAAATCATTGCGAGCAGTGTTAAAATCGTTAGTTTCTCCATTTTTTGAGGTTTTCGTAGTGTTAATCGTATAAGTTTTGTAGCGAAATTCTTATAAAGTTAAAGTTATTAACATTAAATGAAAATCCAAACAAATCGACTTAAATTATTGATTATTGGGCTTATATATATTCTAACTTATTTAAATAGAGAAAGTTATTAACAACACAAAGTGGTTGTATTTAAAATTATTCTACCTTGAAATAAGGTTGAAATGGCTGATTTAAATTCCTAAAGCTCTTAAGAATTGCAAAGACGATGAGAAAAAACATAAGAATTGGAATGATTGTTCCTAGCTCCAATATCACCATGGAAAAAGAAATTCCTCAGGCGATTAATTCCAATCGATTTGAATCTAAACCAATTATAACATATCATTCTGCGCGTGTAGGTCTTAAAAATGTATCTCGAGAAGAATTAAAACAAATGAATTTAAGTGCAGTAGGTGCTGCAGAATCATTGGCCAATGCGTCTGTGGATATTATTCTTTATGCATGTTTAGTCGCTGTAATGGTAGAAGGAAAGGGTGCACATAAGATTTCTGAAAAAGAATTAAAAGAGGCTGCTTCTAATCAAACTGCTGATGTACCTGTAGTTAATAGTGCTGGTGCCCTAGTTCAAACCTTAAAAGACATTGGTGTTAGAAAGGTTGCTGTTATTGCGCCTTACTTACCCTCATTAACAGATACTGTCTGTGGATATATTCAAGATGAAGGTGTTGAGGTCATAGATTCTCATTCACTAGCCGTAACCAACAACCTAGAAGTAGGAGAATTAGACCAAAGTCAATTGGTTTCTATTGCGTCTGGAATGTCAGAAGAGGCCGAAGCCGTCGTGTTATCTGCCTGTGTTCAAATGCCGTCATTAGATGTTTTGTGCAAAACAGAAGAATTATTAGGTAAACCAGTAATTTCTGCAGCAACTGCAACGGTTTATCAGGCGATGAAAAAATTAGGAATGCCGCTCAACATGGACACTTATGGAAAATTACTTTCAGGAAAATTAGAGGTCTAGATGAAAAAGATGTGGATTAACGACAAAGGGATTGTAGAGGAAATCATGAATATTTTTCATTCTGATTATCCTGTTGTCATGTTTCAGCTACCCACTGTTTATACACTTATTGCTCCACCTACTCAAGCGGGAGCTTAAGCTTTAAATCATGCAAAACAGCGGTTGCCTTAAAAAAACTACGGCTCTGCCATAGGAAATTTAAACGCCTTTCACAGGATAGCAAATAAGGGCTCTTTACCAGAAGAGTTAGATTCACCTGAAAAGTTAGAGCTTTTTTCAGGGGCATTTATGAGAATTGACGTGGGGGACAGCGATTTTAATTCTGTTTTAGTTCGCTCTGGCACACATCAAGGCCTATTGCTAAAGTGGCCCTTTAGAGATGTCTTTATTGCATTAGAAAAAGCCATAAAACCAATAGTAGAGCCAGAATTATTCCAAGGGAAATCATACGCTTCAGTTTTGTGTANGAGTGCTAATTTGAGTGGAGATCCAAAAGGGTCTATTACAAAATGGAGAAGGGCCAGAAGATTTGCGCGAAAAAGAGCAATTAAACTCATCATCAGAACGCATTCAACAGCCGATGTATTAGGGTCTTATCCAATCTTTCATTTGACACCGAATAAAGTTGAAATTAAGCGACACGGACCTAGGGAAAAAGAGATTATGGGTCGACTTCCTGAGCACTTGCGCTAAGTTCATAATCAATTCAAAAACAAATAATATTTAAGTCTTATTTTTGGCCTCAAGTATGAAGGCTATTTTTCAATTATTTTACAGAGTTTGGTTTTACATATTAGCTGTTGTTCCGATCATCCTCTTTTTCCCACTGTTACTCCTCTTATCGACTAAAGAAAAATACTATTCGAACCTTTATTGGTTTGCAGGAAACGTATGGTCTAAATACATTCTTTTTTTTATGGGTTGTCCACCAAAAAAACTAGAAGGCAGTTTGGAATTACCTGAGCCTCCTTTTGTTTTTGTAGCCAACCATACAAGTCAGTTAGACGTTATGCTGCTGATGCACATTTGTCCTCATCCTCTCGTTTTTGTGGGCAAAAAGGAATTGAGTAAAACTTGGCTTTTTGGAAGTATTTACAAAAGAGCTGCTGTTTTAGTTCAAAGAGACAGTGCAGAAAGCAGAAAACAAGTCTATTACAGTATCAAAGAAAAAATGGACAACAAAAGAGGCATAGCCATTTTTCCAGAAGCAGGTGTTCCTCCAGAAGAGATTCTTCTTAGAGAGTTCAGAAGAGGAGGGTTTTCTATGGCGGCAGAACACAAACTAAAAATTGTTGTGGCTTCTTTTTACGACTGTAAAAAACGGTTAAACTGGACGTATTTTCACGGCGGCCCTGGACAACTCAGATATCGCATTATAGACATCATTCCTTGGCAAAAACGAGACTCACTGGAAGCAATTGACGCCTTGAAAGACGAGGTTTATGAAAAAATGAAAAAGGATCTTATCGCTAACCCCTGAGACTTTTCTCTAGGCTTCTCCTTTGATGGCTTGAGTTATTTTGCCTTCTATTTCTTCAGACAACTCAGGATTGTCTAATAAAATATTTTTAACAGCATCTCTACCTTGTCCAAGTTTGGTGTCGGCATAGCTAAACCACGAACCACTTTTGTTAATGATGTCATAAGCAACTCCATGGTCTATAATCTCACCTACTTTAGAAATACCTTCTCCATACATAATGTCGAATTCTGTAGTTCTAAATGGAGGGGCAACTTTATTTTTCACCACTTTTACTTTGGTTTTATTACCACTAACGTTGCCTTCGTTGTCTTTGATTTGAGAAGATCTCCTTATGTCAAGCCTTATAGAAGCATAAAATTTTAGGGCGTTTCCACCAGTTGTGGTTTCTGGGTTCCCAAACATAACACCAATCTTTTCGCGCAATTGATTGATAAAGATGACAGTGCATTGGGTTTTGCTTATTGTTGAGGTGAGTTTTCTAAGTGCCTGGGACATAAGTCTCGCATGAAGACCCATTTTTGAATCTCCCATTTCACCTTCGATCTCACTTTTTGGGGTTAATGCAGCGACAGAGTCAATAATGACAATGTCTATAGCTCCCGAGCGAATTAAATTATCAGCAATTTCAAGCGCCTGTTCTCCGTGATCAGGCTGTGAGATAATTAAATTGTCTATGTCAACCCCCAATTTTTCAGCGTAAAAACGATCAAAAGCGTGTTCAGCATCAACAAAAGCAGCAATACCTCCATTTTTTTGAGCCTCAGCAATTGCGTGTAAGGTCAGCGTTGTTTTTCCTGAAGATTCAGGCCCATAAATTTCAATCACTCTGCCTTTTGGGTATCCTCCAACACCTAGAGCCAAATCTAAACCTAAAGAACCAGAGGAGATCACTTCAACCTGCTCTATAACACTGTCTCCTAGTTTCATAACAGCACCTTTTCCATAGGTTTTATCTAACTTATCTAATGTTAATTTTAGCGCTTTTAGTTTTTGATTTTCGTCTTTACTCATAACTCGTGAATTAATGATCTTCAAAATTAAGCTATTCTCTACATGAAAATTGCAGGCTTTATAATTAGTTCTTAACATCTAGAGCTCTTTCGTTTTGTTCTTAAAAAGGGATTATTTTGAAGCGCTAAAAGGGAGCATAAATATCAGTATCTTTACTATTGCAAAATGAAGATGAAATGAGTTGTAATACGTGCAGCACAAACGGAATACATCCAGGTTGTAAAAGCAATGGCTCTTGCGGAGAAGATTCTTGCAATAAATTGACAGTTTTCGATTGGTTGAGCAATATGCAGCCTGAAGACCAAACTTCACAATTATACGTCGAAGTTCGATTTAAAAACAGCAGAAAAGAATTCTATAAAAACAGCGAAAATTTGAGCCTTCACATTGGAGATGTGGTTTCAACACAATCCAAATCGGGTCATGATGTGGGAATTGTCTCCCTCACCGGCCCTCTTGTNGGCGTTCAAATGAAAAAAAAGGGAATAGAAAAAGAAAAAGAAGAGCTCCAAAAAATTTATAGAAAGGCTTCTTCAAAAGACGTTTCTGTTTGGCAATCTTCTAGAGATAAAGAAAAGGAAATTCAGAAAAGAGCTAGAGAGATCATTATTCACTTGAACCTGCAAATGAAACTGAGCGATGTAGAATTTCAAGGTGACGGTTCCAAGGCTACTTTTTATTACACCGCCGAGGAGCGCGTAGATTTTAGACAACTTATTAAAGAACTTGCGAAGGCCTTTGGAATTCGTATAGAAATGCGTCAGATTGGCTATCGTCAAGAAGCACAAAGATTAGGCGGAATTGGTTCTTGCGGAAGAGAACTTTGTTGTTCTTCTTGGTTGTCTGATTTCAGATCTGTGAGCACATCTGCAGCCCGCTATCAGCAGCTTGCCCTAAATCCACAAAAACTAGCAGGACAATGCGGGAAATTAAAATGTTGTTTGAACTATGAATTAGACACTTATCTTGAAGCACTAAAAGATTTCCCTCCAACAGATTGTAAACTTCAGACTGAAAAAGGAGTAGCGTATTGTCAAAAAACAGACATCTTTAAAGGGCTGTTGTGGTTTACATATAGAGATGAGCCCTCAAATTGGCATGAGGTTCACAAAGATGTAGTACAAGAAATTATTGAAATCAATAAATCAGGCAAAAAAATTAGCAGTATTGAAGACTACATTGGAGAATCTTCAGAAACAGAAGAAATCAAAAGTTATCTTGAAAAAGATGTCTTGGAAGACTCTATCACTCGATTTGATAAGCCAAAAAACAAGAAGCGAAGAAAATCAAAGAACAGGCCTAGAAATAAACAAAAAACGAAGTCGTGAAAGTTGTCCCTTCAGCAGTTATACTACTTTTGAGTTTTTGCTTTTTTTCTTGTGCGGACATAGGCCAAAGTCAATTTCAAACTCTAGAAAATGCAGAGTGGTCGAAGTCAGACACTTTGAGCTTCGAGTTTTCGATTAAAGATACACTTAATCGATACGATATACTCATTCACATCCGAAATAACAAAGACTATGATTTTAGCAATATCTTTTTGGTTTCGACCTTAGATTTTCCAGAATCAGAAAGGACAATAGTGGACACATTAGAATATGAAATAACAGATGTAGAAGGAAATTGGCTTGGACAATCTCAAGGAACGGTTGTAGAAAACTTATTATTCTTTAGAGAAGGTGTCGTTTTTCCTAACAAAGGGAATTATGAAATGAGCCTTAATCATTTAATGCGCAGAAAAGGTTTTGTTGAGGGCTTATCAACGCTAAAGGGAATTACCGATGTGGGCGTAGAAATAAAACCTGAAAACAATCAACAATAAGAAGTAGCATCATATGGGAAAATACGTGTGGGGAAAAGTAGAAGAATACTGGAAATTCATTAAAATTTTCTGGGCTGTTATGCTTCTGTTTATTCTTATAGGGGNATCTTTTTTTATCATCGCTTCNANAGGAGGNTTTGGANCAATGCCNACCTTTGAGCGTTTNGAAAANCCNGAGACCAACCTNGCTTCTGAATTTATATCNGCCGACGGNATNACCTTNGGAAAATTGTTCTTGAGCGACAATNGAACGCCNGTNTTTATTGAAGAGTTGCCANACCATCTCATTGANGCTTTGATTNCTACAGAAGANGTTAGGTTNTANAAACATTCNGGNATAGATGNTAGAGGAACNTTTCGNGCANTGCTNTTNTTGGGATCTCGNGGAGGCGCTAGTACAATTAGCCAACAGCTCTCAAGACAGTTATTTGTAGGTGTAAGATCGAGAAACCTTAAAGAAGCTATTTTACAAAAATTAAAAGAATGGGTAATCGCCGTGCAACTCGAAAGGAACTACACCAAAGAGGAAATCATTGAAATGTACCTCAACAACTATGATTTCAATTACAATGCTGACGGAATTCGTTCAGCTTCTCGTATTTATTTTGGTAAAGAACCTTCAGCTCTTAAAATAGAAGAAGGCGCAATGCTAGTAGGGATGCTTAAAAACTCATCCTACTACAATCCGATAAGAAGAACAGAGTTAGTGCTCGATAGACGAAACACTGTTTTAAATCAAATGGAGAAATACGGAAAAATCACAAAGCAGCAGCGGGATTCGCTTAAAGTATTACCCTTAGAATTAAACTTTCAACCCGAGTCTCATCGTCAAGGCCTGGCGACATATTTTAGAATGTACATGCAGAGTTGGTTGTCCAAATGGGTAAAAGAAAACTTTAAGAGTGATGGCAGCCCATATAATATCTACAAAGACGGTTTAAAGGTGTACACAACCATTGATTCGAGGTTACAGGAAAACGCAGAAAACGCAATGGTCGGGCATTTAAAAAATCTTCAAAAAGCCTTTTTTAGACAAAACAATAAAGAGACCAATCCAACGGCTCCTTTTGTAGAATTAGAACAAGAGGTCATTGATGGAATCATCAACAGATCGATGAAAAATAGCGACCGATGGAGAAAACTCAAACAACTCGGAAAACCTGAAGATGAAATTAAGGCGAGTTTTTACAAGCCTGTAGAGATGACGGTTTTTGATTATGATAGCCCGAGAAATGAGAAAGATACCTTGCTTTCACCAATGGATTCACTTCTGTTATACAAATCGTATCTCAGATCGGCGATGATGAGCTTAGACCCTAAAAATGGTCACGTTAAATCCTGGGTTGGAGGAGTAGATTACAAACACTTCCAATACGATAATGTATTTCAAGGCACCCGACAAGTAGGATCAACTTTCAAACCTTTTGTTTATACGGCAGCCATAGATCAGCTCAGAATGTCTCCTTGTGATTCTCTGCCAGATGTGCAATACTGTATAGCTCCAATGAAACACGGCAATGTTGAAGCATGGTGCCCAAAGAATTCAGGAAGTAAATACAGCGGAGGAAACAGAACACTTAAAAACGCATTAGCCAATTCAATTAACACTGTGACAGCCCAACTTATTGACCGTGTAGGCCCAGGCTCGGTGGCATCAATTGCCAAGGAAATGGGGGTCAGCAGTTATATTCCTAAGGTTCCCTCAATAGCATTAGGAACTCCGGATATCAATGTAATGGAATTGGTTGCTGCTTACGGGACTTTTGCTAATGAAGGGATATTTACCAAACCTGTGGTAGTTACTCGAATAGAAGATAGAAATGGTGTTGAAATTTACAATCACGTTCCCCAAACAAAAGATGTATTGAGTAAGGAAATCGCCTACACTATTGTCAAATTGCTAGAAGGTGTCACGGAGGCAGGTTCAGGAATGCGTCTAAGACATGATGTTGCTGTAGACAACGAAGTGTATAAAGATGTGGTCACTGGCTATCCCTACATGTTTGAAAACCCAATTGCAGGGAAAACCGGAACAACACAAAATCATTCGGATGGATGGTTTATGGGAATGGTGCCCAATTTAGTGACCGGTGTTTGGGTTGGAGGAGAAGACCGATCGGTACATTTTGACAATATTGCTTATGGTCAAGGAGCAACGATGGCCTTACCAATCTGGGCGAATTACATGAAGATGAATTATGAAAACCCAGAGATTGGAATTTCAATGGAAGAATTTGTCATGCCTGAAGATTTTGATATGCGCGTGGACTGTTCTGTACCCGAATTTGAAGATGTAGAATTTGAACTCGATGACGACGATTTAGATTTAGAATCCTTTGAATAAACAAGTACACACTAAAGAAGAGGTATTAGCCGGTCTAGGACACGGAATGACTATTATGTTCGGAGGTTTTGGTCTATGTGGGATTCCAGAAAAGAGTATTGGTTTTATATCAGAAACAAACTTAGGAGGCTTTCACTGTATTTCAAATAATGCTGGAGTAGACGACTTTGGGTTGGGTATATTACTCAACAAAAGACAGGTCAATAAAATGACAGCTTCTTATGTAGGAGAAAATGCCGAATTCGAAAGACAGCTCATCGCAGGCGAACTCGAGGTAGATTTAATTCCGCAGGGAACTCTTGCAGAGCGGTGTCGAGCAGCTCAAGCTGGAATACCCGCTTTTTATACTCCTGCAGGATATGGAACAGAAGTGGCTGAAGGAAAAGAAAGTCGAAACTTCAGCGGAAAGAACTACATCTTAGAAGAGGCCTTTGTCGCTGATTTTGCCTTTGTAAAAGCATGGAAAGCAGATACTGCGGGAAATTTGATTTTTAAGGCCACAGCGCGAAATTTCAATCCACTCATGTGTGGAGCAGCTAAAATCACTGTAGTAGAAACAGAGGAGTTATACCCCGAAGGAGCATTAAATCCAAATGAAATTCATATTCCTGGTATATTAGTCGACAGACTATACCTCGGAAGCGCTTATGAAAAGCGTATTGAAAAGTTAACTGTTCAAGAATAGGATGCTGACCAAAGACCAAATCGCAGAGCGAATCGCAAAAGAGTTAAAAGATGGCTATTACGTCAATCTTGGAATAGGAATCCCAACTCTTGTAGCCAACTATATTCCAAAAGACGTTAAGGTGGCATTTCAGAGCGAGAACGGCATTATTGGCATGGGTCCTTTCCCGACAAAAAGCGAGGTTGACCCAGATTTAATCAACGCGGGAAAGCAAACAATAACAGCTCTTAAAGGCGCATCATATTTTGATTCTGCGATGAGCTTCTCTATGATACGAGGTCAGCATGTAGACCTAACTGTTTTAGGGGCCATGGAAGTGGCTCAAAATGGAGACATTGCCAATTGGAAGATTCCCAATAAACTAATAAAGGGAATGGGAGGTGCAATGGATTTGGTAGCCTCAGCGGAGCAGATCATTGTTGCGATGATGCATACCAATAAAGCAGGAGCCTCGAAACTATTAAAGCGATGCAGCCTGCCGTTAACGGGCGTACGTTGTGTCAAGATGATTGTGACCAATCTGGCAGTACTCGAAATTCGAGAGGAGCAATTTGTATTGAAGGAGCGTGCACCGGGAGTCACTATTGATGAAATTCGAAAGGCCACACAAGGTGATTTAATCATCGAATCAGAGGTGCCCGAAATGCAATTATAAAAAAAGCCCCAACAGAGGTTGAGGCTTGTATCGTTCCTTTGACGTTGGTGTTATTTTTTGAGTGAAGCAGAGAGGTATTCTCTATTCAATCGCGCTATATTTTCAAGGGAGATTCCTTTTGGGCATTCAACCTCGCAAGCACCCGTATTGGTGCAGTTTCCGAAACCTTCTAGGTCCATTTGCTTAACCATATTAAGCACTCTTGTGGTAGCCTCTACCTGTCCCTGAGGAAGCAGAGCGTACTGAGAAACCTTGGCTGAGGTAAAGAGCATTGCTGAAGCGTTTTTACAGGCAGCAACACAGGCACCACATCCGATGCAAGTAGCAGCGTTAAACGATAAGTCTGCATGTTCTTTTTCAACAGGAATAGCATTGGCATCAACAGGGTTTCCTGAGGTATTAACCGAAATATATCCGCCTGCTTGTTGAATGCGATCAAAAGCACTTCGGTCTACAATAAGGTCTTTGATAACCGGGAAGGCTGCAGCTCTAAAAGGCTCTACGGTAATGGTATCTCCGTCGCTAAAACTCCTCATGTGCAGTTGACAGGCGGTTGTTCTATGCTGAGGTCCGTGTGGACGACCATTAATGGTCATTGAGCAGGTACCGCAAATTCCTTCGCGACAATCGTGATCAAATTCTACAGGCTCTTCACCTTTTGAAATAAGTTCTTCATTTAAGACGTCAATCATTTCAAGAAAAGACATGTCTGCTTCTACATGATCTAAGTCGTAAGAGACCATTGCCCCTTTAGAATTGGCATCTTTTTGTCTCCAAACGTTCAATTTTATTTTCATAATCAACTCTATTTGTATGATCTTGTTTTCAATTCGATATTTTCATACACCAAGTCTTCTCGGTGTAAAACAGCCTCTGAGGGCGTGCCTTTATATTCCCAAGCAGCTGTGTATTTGTATTGCTCATCGTCTCTTAAGGCCTCTCCTTCTTCGGTTTGGTATTCTTCTCTAAAGTGCCCCCCACAAGATTCATTTCGCTCTAAGGCGTCTTTGGCAAAGAGCTCTCCTAATTCTAAGAAATCAGCCACTTTTCCGGCTTTTTCCAGTTCTTGATTTTTAGAATCAAACATTCCTGGTACTTTGACGTTTTCCCAGAAGTCTGCTCGAAGCGCAGCGATTTCTGAAATAGCCTCTTTAAGCTCTTTTTCATTACGAGACATACCGCATTTGTTCCACATGATTTTACCCAATTTCTTGTGGTAATAATCTACAGAGTGCTTTCCTGAACCTGACATTAGTTTTTCTAATTTCGTTCTAACGGCTTCCTCGGCCTGAACAAAAGCTTCGGAATCTGTTGAAATGGCCCCTGTTCGAATGTCGTCACTTAGGTAATCTCCAATAGTGTAAGGCAGCACGAAATAACCGTCTGCAAGGCCTTGCATCAATGCTGAAGCTCCAAGACGATTGGCTCCGTGATCACTAAAGTTAGCTTCACCTGCTGCATAACAACCAGGAATGCTCGTCATAAGGTTGTAGTCTACCCATAATCCACCCATAGCATAATGTACCGCTGGATAAATCTTCATAGGAGTCTTATAAGGGTTTTCATCTGCGATTTTCTCGTACATCTGAAAGAGGTTTCCATATTTAGCCTCTACAATGGCTTCACCTAGAGCTCTTACTTCGGCATCACTTGCGTCTTTTCGACCGGAGGTATTTGCCTTTTCACGTCCGTAACGCATAATGGCTGCATCAAAATCTAAGTATACCGCTTCGCCAGTTTTATTGACGCCATAACCCGCATCACAACGTTCTTTGGCCGCTCTTGAGGCTACATCTCTCGGCACTAAATTTCCGAAAGCCGGGTAACGACGTTCTAAATAGTAATCCCTGTCTTCTTCTGCGATTTGTGTGGGCTTTAATTTGCCTTCACGAATGGCCTGAGCATCTTCTATTTTTTTCGGAACCCAAATTCTTCCATCGTTTCGGAGTGATTCAGACATAAGTGTCAGCTTAGACTGATGATCTCCAGAGACAGGAATACAGGTAGGGTGAATTTGCGTGTAACAAGGGTTTGCAAAATAAGCTCCTTTTTTATGAGCCCTCCAAGCTGCAGTCACATTTGCTCCCATACAATAGGTCGAGAGGTAGAAAAGATTACCATACCCACCAGTAGCTAAAACGACCGCATGAGCAGCATGGCGCTCTAATTTTCCGCTGACCAAATCTCTTGCAATAATACCGCGGGCCTTACCATCTACTAACACCAAATCAAGCATTTCATGACGGGTGAAGGATTGAATTTTTCCCCTTTGAATCTGGCGATTCATTGCAGAGTAAGCACCCAACAATAGCTGCTGACCGGTTTGACCTTTAGCATAAAAGGTTCTTGAAACCTGTACTCCTCCAAAAGAACGGTTGTCTAGAAGGCCTCCGTATTCTCTTGCAAAAGGAACCCCTTGGGCCACACATTGATCAATGATATTAGTTGAGACTTGGGCCAGACGATAAACATTTGCCTCTCGAGAACGATAGTCACCTCCTTTGATGGTGTCATAGAACAAGCGGTAAACACTATCTCCATCTCCTTGGTAATTCTTTGCAGCATTTACACCCCCTTGAGCAGCAATAGAGTGTGCTCTACGAGGGGAGTCTTGATAACAAAACGTCTTAACGTTGTAACCGAGTTCAGCCAAGGTAGCAGACGCAGAGGCCCCCGCTAGACCTGTTCCAACAACGATGATATCAATATTTCTTTTGTTGGCAGGGTTGACTAAGTTGATTTGATCTTTATGCTTATTCCATTTTTCGGCCAAAGGACCTGCTGGAATTTTTGAATCTAATGTTGCCATGTTTAAAATTGATTAAGGTGGTGAAACAAGGCGATAAAGGCGAAACCTGCTGGAATACCTATCGAAAACAAGGTCGCAAATGATTTCAAAGCCTTACCGAGTTTATTATCTAATCCTATTGTTTGTAATGAAGAGGTGAATCCGTGTAACAAGTGCAGGGCCAACAGAAAGAATGCAAACACATAGATTGCGGTGCGTTCAATCGTTGCGAACTTTAAAACTGTGTAAGCATAGTAGCGCTCCTCATCTACAGGTAATTGCTCAACGTATTTATAACTCATTTCGTGCACCCAGAAGTCGTACATGTGGAGACCGATAAAAGCTAGGATTACTGCTCCAGAAAGAATCATATTTCTAGAAATCCAACTGCTGTTTTTTGATTTCCCACTGACTTTATAACTTACTGTACCGCGCGCTTTGTTGTTCTGAATTTCAAGTACAAAGCCCATCACAAAGTGAACGATAACACCAGCTATTAAAACGGGCTGTAGTACAAATTGTACCAAACCATTGTATCCCATAAAATGAGACCATTGATTATAGATTTCTTCTGAAAAAACAGAGGCGAGATTAATCGCGAAGTGTAGGCTTAAAAAGGAGATTAAAAATAATCCCGACAAAGCCATAACAATCTTTCTTAACAAAGAAGACTTAAACATAATTGTTGTCAATTAATTGATTAAAACCATAACAAATGTAAACCCCAACAAGGTCTTAAGCAACGTTGAGCCCTAAAATAAAATCTGTATAGTTTTATTCTAAATAATCACATAAACAACTAAATATCAACTAGATGAGGCTTATTTTTTAAAAAAATGTAAAAAGGCTAAATAGAAATTATGACAAAAGCCTGAGNATTTGTTCTAAAAACAAAGCTTAAGCTTAAAACCAACACAGGTGTAAAAGACAAAATCCGCCTGTGAAAAGCGGATTTTGTTTAACGTTTACTCTACCTTGATTTCAGTGGATGAAGTCACCCCGTCAGGTGAAACAATGCTGTAGGAGTAAGTTCCTTTAGAAAGAAAAGACATCCCGTTTGAAGCTTTTGAGGGTTTTTTACCCTTAGCTGATTCGTAATTTTGAACGCCTTTTTTAGATAGGCTGAGGTCGTATTTTAAATAGTGTAATCCAGCTTCTAAATCGAGCGCATCTTGCATTAATTCTATGCCGTCTTTATCCTTTAGACTCACTACATAAGTAGATGCATTTTTGAGGTAAACAGGAATATCAATACTCGGAACATAGGCTTCTGACCATGTCGACCAGCTGATTCCCCATCTTCTGTTAAATTTGACAGGATTTACCTTAAAGAAATGAACATTCTTATCCATTATGCTTGGACTCAGCGCTTCTATATGTTCAATATTGAGTCTGTAGATACTCCTTCCGTGGGTTCCAACTAATAAATCTTTTGCTTCAGGTTGAATGACCAGGTCGTGAACTGCCACTTCAGGAATACCATGCTGTAAACTTTCCCAAGACGCTCCACGATCAACAGAGACATAAACACCGTTATCTGTACCGATAAATAATACTGATTCATTGTGTGGGTCTTCGAGTATTACGTTAGCAGGAGACATCGGAATATCCTCTGCAATTTGTTTCCAAGTGCTTCCATAATCCTCACTGACATAAGCGTAAACACTAAAGTCATCCCATCGATATCCATTTAGTGTTAAGTATACTCTTGAGGGGTTGTGTTTTGAAGCAGCCACTCGGCTTACCCAAAGGTTTTGAGGTAGGTTTTCTGAGAGCAGCGTCCAATTCTTTCCACCGTCTCGTGTGAGCTGAACAAGGCCGTCATCACTACCGGTATAAATGGTTCCAAAATCAAAAATAGATTCGCTAATTGTGGTAATTGTTCCAAAAGCTACATTCCCTTTCCTTCCTCCTGCTGTTAAATCTTCAGATAAATTGGTCCAATTGTCCCCTTGATCCATAGATCGGTGCAGTTTATTACTTCCCATATAGAGCACATCTTGATTGTGACTTGAGAGTAAAATAGGAGTTTGCCAATTGAAGCGATATGGAGATTCTCCCAGGCTGTGTTTTGGGGTGATAAACTTTCTTGAATTATCAGCTAAATTGAGTCGATAGTAGTTTCCAAATTGAAGACCAGTATATACGATGTTAGCGTCTCTATTGTCGATTTGAACCTGCATTCCATCTCCTCCCATGATGCGTTTCCAAGGGTTTTGCCCTTCACTCAACCACCTGCGATTTGTCGGACTATTATGCGGTGCTTTCCAGACCCCATTATCCTGAAGTCCACCATATACTTGATAAGGCTTTTGATGGTCTACATTGATGGCATAAAATTGACCAACGGCAGGGGTGTTTGCAATCATCCAATCCTCACCATCATTATAGGTAATATTGACACCACCGTCATTTCCATTGATGATATGTCCTGATTTGTTGGGATTGACCCATATAGCATGATGATCTGAGTGCACATTCTCTTTTCCAATAGCGGAGAAGGTTTTACCCCCATCATCACTTTTTATAATCGGCACACCTGCCAAATAAATCTTATCTGTATTCGAAGGGTCTACGGTTACTTGAGCAAAATAATAGCCATAACTAAAAAACAGACCATCTAAATAATCTTCGTGCGTTTTAGAAAAAGTCGTTCCGCCGTCAATTGACTTATACAATTCTGCTCCAACTACAGGGGTGTCAAATAACATCGAATTTGCATCTTCAAGAAAAAGAGCAACGTCTTTAGGACTAGCCTTACCTGATTTTACCATTTGCTTGACACTTGCAGCCTTGTAGGTTGCAGGAAATCTATTTTGACGTAAAAAAGCGTTGAGTTTTTTGTCGTCAAGGGCTAAAAAATCAGCATTCGACATGCTTTTAAAATCATCCTTTTCCAATGAAGAATCCGTTGTTTTTTGTTCTTCGGCTTTTGGTCTTCTAAATTGAGAATCGTGAACGGCAAAAACGGTATTGGCGTCGGTAACTGCTAATCCAATTCTACCAACTCCAGTTCCAGTAGGAAAACCACTTTCTTCTGTGGTAATTAGTGCCCATGTATCACCAGCATCTACACTCTTGTAAATTCCCGATCCAGATCCACTTCCGTCAAAATTCCAAGCTTTTCGGTCTTTTTGCCAACTCGCTGCATACATCACATTAAAATCTTCAGGAGCATGTGCAAGGTCAANGATTCCAGTTGAGTCATTGACGTATAAGGTTTGCATCCAATCTACACCTCCATTAGTCGAACTAAAGACTCCTCGTTTTGGATTATTTGAGTACAAATGGCCAACTGATCCCACAACAATATGCTCAGCATTTTCGGGATTAACGAGAATTCGCCCAATGTGATGGGAGTCTTCTAAACCTAAGAAAGTCCAATTTTCTCCATTATCAGTTGATTTATAGAGCCCTGTTCCCGCATACGATGATCGTGAAGAGTTGTTTTCTCCAGTACCCACGTAAATTGTTCTGCTCTCCCAATGAACGGCAATATCCCCAACATTTTGTGTAGGGGCGTTATCAAAGATGGGGTTGAATGATATACCATTATCTGTGGTATGCCATACACCAGCAGTAGCGTAGGCTACATAGAATTCTGTAGGGTTATTTTCATTTACTGCTAAGTCTACAACACGGCCACTCATGATGCTTGGGCCAATGTTTTCAAAGGATAAGCTCTTAAATTTAGAAGTGCTTAAGTATTGGGTTTTGGCTTGAATTGCACTTAGTAGACGTTCTCCTGATGTAGGGTTTTGTTGTGCCACTATAACACCTATACAAGCAAGGGCGAAACAAGTTATTAGCTTTTTCATATATGTCTTAAATTAGTAATTTTTAAAGATAAGAATTCAAATTTATCTCCAAAGTAAAAGCTCAAGATGTATAAATCTTATAGTAATAGTAAAGCTGTAGTCTATTCCTTAGTACTCACGATATTGTTTGTGATTTCCCTTCAGGGACAAACAGTAGTACCCGTTCAAAATTACAGCCCTACATCATTACCGCTTAATCCACAAAATTGGTCAATTGTTCAAGGGGCTAACAATAAGATTTATACCGCTAGTGACAACAAGCTCATTGAATTTGATGGCGTCAATTGGAATGAATACCCTTCTGCTAATGGCTCACAGATACGATCCTTATTGGCTGCAGAGGAGTTGATCTACGCTGGTGCCTATATGGATTTTGGATACTGGAAAGCGAATCCACAAGGACAATTAGAATACACTTCAATAGTTGAAAACAATAGCATTAATCTTAAAGCCGATGAACAGTTTTGGGATGTCAAATCATTTTACGGCTCGATTATATTTAGATCATTAGATAGAGTCTATATCTATAACCCTAACACTTATTCTGTAGATTGGATAGAGGCTTCCTTCGACAGAGGCTTGCTATTTTTGATCGATTCAAATATTGTTTTTCAGACCGACGAAGGATTGTTTTATGTACGAGACGGTAAAAAACAATTGTACACTGATGTGCCTTCAGATGTCGGGGTTATTCTCGGACTTTTTGATTTTGAAGATCAAATTTTTGCCATTAATCAGTCTGCTGAAGTCTTTCAACTAAGAGAGAATCAATGGTTCCCTAACCGCACTTTGCTCAGTACTATACCGAGTAACGCTTTATTCAATGTCAATTATGACAGTGATAAAGGCATTTTGAATTTAGGTTCTGTTGATGAGGGATTAATTAGAGTTGATTTAAGAAGTAAGACGGTAACCAATTTCAATAGAGCTAACGGACTTCAAGACAATACAGTACTAAATTCCTTCAGAGATAACCAATCCGGTTTGTGGTTGGCCCTTAATTACGGGATAAGCCGTATCGATTTTGGATCTCAAATATTGGAGTATCAAGATACATCCTCACAGTTAGGAGCAGTGTATAAGGCCATTGATTTTGAGAACTATCTTTATCTGGCTACCAATAGTGGACTTTTTGTCAAACGACTAAATAGCACTGAAGACTATGAATTTGTCAAGGGTAGTCAAGGTCAAGTATGGAATCTTCAAAACATTAACAACGAACTTTTTATGGGGCATGACCAAGGAGGATTTGTTGTCAAGGGAAAGTCTATTCAGCGCATTACCGATGTAGTTGGAACATGGGAGTTTAAGCTCGCACCTAATGATGATTCGATTTTGATACAAGCCAATTATAATGGCTTATCTGTGTTGAAGAAAGAAAATAATCGTTGGGAGTTTTCCAATGCTGTAAAAGGATTTAATCTCTCTACTCGATTTTTTGAATGGATAGGGCCTTATGAAATTCTCATCAATCACGAATTTCAAGGCTTAAAACGATTAGTGCTCGATGAAAACTACGGCGGGGTTACTAATATTATTGACATCGGCCGTTTGGGGTATTCTACCTGTATCGTAAAATGGAATGATGAAATCAAATACATTACCGAAAATGCTATATATCGTTACATTCCTGACACGAACCGTTTGTTTGTCGATGAGGATTTACAGCCCATATTATTCGAAGCAGATAATATCAGAAACAGTCTGGTATGGGTAGATGAAGCTCAAAATCTAAGTTACTTTGATCAGCGAGGTCTGCGGTTAATTTCAAATGGACTTCTAGAAAATGAAATTAAATATGAGGCCTTTTCGCTTACCAACACCATAGTTAACAATCTCAATTTAAAAGGCTTTGAAAACGCTTCTAAGCTTTCTGACGGAACCTATCTCATAGGGCTTAATCGAGGTTTTGCGGTTTTATCAGAGAATGATGATTCGAATCAAGATAAAATAGGAGACTTGAATTACGTACAAGCCATCAAGCACAATTTGGTAGACAAAGACAGTCTTTTGCATTTAACTCAAACTCCAGAGTTCATTCAAGATAATTCAACATTTTCATTGGTTTTAGCGCACAAGAAATACGATAAATATGCCGATAAAGATTTTAGATATAGGATAGTAGGCAAAGATTCAATTCAATGGATGAAGCTAAAGTCAGAGGAACTCAGGATTCAAAATTTAGAATCTGGAAGTTATCGCCTACAAATCCAAATGGTCAATCAAGAAGATAATGCCTACAGTGAATTAGAATTTGATATTGTGCCAAGCTGGATCGATACCGCCGGAGCAAGAATTCTAATACTAGCCATTGTAATTTTACTCATCGCGGGATCACAATTCATCTATAGATGGTATTTCAAGCGTATTCAAAAAGACTTACTCGATAAAAAACAGCAACAGATTACTGCGCTTAAAAACGAAAAGCTCAACCAAGAAATAAAATCTAAAGGAAAAGAGTTGGCCAATTCAACCTTGAGTTTGGTTAAAAAGAATGAGCTGCTCAATCAAATTAAAGATGCGCTTAAAAATGTGACCACTAAAACTGATGTTGCAAATGTTTTGCGCCTGATCGACTCTAATATTGAAAAACAAGACGATTGGGAATTGCTGAAATCTGCGTTTAATAATGTCGACAAAGATTTTATGAAAGCACTACACGAAAAACACGATAATCTAACGCACAATGACCTTCGTCTTTGCACTTATTTGCGTTTGAATCTTAATTCAAAAGAAATCGCACAGCTCTTAAACATCTCTACAAAAAGTGTAGAAGTAAAACGTTATAGGTTGCGCAAAAAATTGGATTTAGCTCACGAACAGGGCTTAACGGACTATATTATGAATCTCAAATAGTACTTGCTCTAGAACAGCACCCCTACATTACCACTACAAGTTTAGAAATCCTACGCTACATTACACNTCTAANTATCNCNNAAATNGNGCNTTTCNNTAACTCTANGNNNTTCTNCNTTANAGATGTATAGATTTTGTAGGGTAAAGATTCTTTAATTCTCATTTTTCACTTAGTAATATTGGATATTACTCAAAGTATCCACGAATGAAGAATGTTTTTCTGGTTTTAAGNNTGTTTTGTTTAAGCTTNNTGCAAGCGCANAACTTTACAGTNACTGGTGTNGTAAAAGANGCCAANACAAATGANCCNTTACCTGGANTTANNGTCGTTGTAAAAGGAACNCAACGTGGAGTNTCTGCAGATTTTGATGGNNTNTTTNCCATNGANGANCTNAAAGACACTGACNTNTTNATATTTGCCTATTTAGGNTANCGCGATCAGGAATTAAAAGTTTACGGCAATTTAGAAGTGGAAATTGAGCTTCAAGAAGATGTCGCNGCANTAGATGAGGTTNTTGTTGTCGGATATGGTGTACAGCGTAAAAAAGAATTGACCGGTGCTGTCGCAGTAGTAGGAGAAGCTCAAATTGAAGAATTAAACCCAACCCGATTAGAACAAGCCATTCAAGGACAAGTTGCAGGGGTGGATATCACTTCTCAATCAGGATCACCAGGAAGCGGATTAAATATTCGAATTAGGGGAGTCACAACTAATGGAGACAACAGGCCTTTGATTCTGGTTGACGGAAACGTCATAGAAGATTTAAGTGTTTTAAACCCTTCTGACATTAAGAGCATGAATATCCTAAAGGATGCCACGGCTGGTATCTATGGAGTAAGAGCAGCAAATGGTGTTATTTTAATTACTACCAAAACAGGTCGTAAAAACACCAAACTCAACATAGCCTTAGACTCTTATGCAGGTATCCAAAACACTACACGCCAAATAGGAGTGCTCAATGGATTTGAATATGCCTATTTGCTAAACGAAGCCTACATAGCCGATGGACAAGCGCCGCCTTACGCGGATTTTTCAGCAATTGGCACAGGTACAGATTGGCAAGATGTGGTATTCGAATTTGCCCCTACACACAACCATGCTTTAACTGCTTCTGGAGGAACTCAAAAATCTGCGTATTCATTTGGTTTGTCTTATTTAGATCAGCAAGGTATTGTAGGCCTTGAGAAATCTAGTTTTCAAAGAATTACGGCGAGAATCAACTACCAATACGACATTTTAGAAAATCTAAAGTTTACAGCCAATACGATTTATACAGAGTCTGACAGAAGAGGACTTCCGGAGAGCGGACTGGGGTCGGTACTATTTAATGCAGTAAACAATTCACCGCTACTTCCCGTTTTCGATCAAAACGGAGCATACACGCTAAGTGAAGGCTTGGGTAATGAAGTAGTAAATCCTCTAGCGCAAATTGATAACACCTTCAATTTGACAGAGGTCAAGAGAATTAGTGGAAAAACAGGCTTGCAGTATAACCTAGGAGATCATATAACGGCAGTAGCTAATGCGCAATTTAATTATGCTGAAGTTTACGGAAACAACTTTTCGCCATTAGTNTTCTACGGTTCAGGAAAAGTGTTTAATAATACATCAAGAATATCACTCACCCAGAGTAAAGATATTTTTAGAGATTACACTATAGACGCCTTTGTCAATTACAAGAAACTTTTCAGTAATCACGAGGTNCAGCTGACANTAGGNACCAGTATTTTTGCAACAAGGGGACAATTCTCAGGNGGAAATCAAGGATTNTTTAATGCCACTGACATCACATTCGATAATGCNGANTTGGCCAACGCTGATGAATTGAGAAACACCTTNGTNGANAGTGGTCTAAGCGGAAGATTTGATGAGCGNCTGCTTTCGTANTTNGCAAGANTNCAATACAACTACAAAGAGCGATTATTATTNTCNGGTGTNATCAGAAGAGACGGTTCGACAAAATTTGGNCCTAACAATCGCTTTGGATACTTCCCATCTCTNTCTTTGGGATACATCTTAAAAAGCGACAGTTCATTTAANTCGACAGACCTNGTTTCTTTTGCAAAACTGAGATGGAGTTATGGGATTTTAGGAAACGACAGAATAGCAGGNAATGCTTTTAGAGCNATACTGAATGGAGAAGGAGCTTATGTTTTAGGAAACACACTNCANTTTGGACAGGCCATTGGGGTNCTTCCAAACCCTGAGATTCGNTGGGAAGANCAAGAAACTATGAANNTNGGAGCNGANTTTAAATTCTTTAACAACAGTCTTGATCTNACTTTTGATTACTTCATNAAACAAACTAGCGGTTTATTATTACANCCNCCAGTATCAGGAATNNTAGGANCCACAGGNCCAGGAGCTCAACCTCCTGTTGTAAATGCAGGANTTATTGANAATAGNGGATTTGAATTTGTTTTNGGGTATCAGTTTTTTGACAANGANGATTTNAGTTTATCCGCCAATGCAAATGCNACCATCTTGACCAATGACGTTATCTCTGTAAACAACGGAGTAGGNTTTTTACAAGGAGGATCTTTTGGAGTTGGACTAGAACCACCTTCTCGAATGGAAGCAGGGTTTCCNATTGGATACTTCTTTGGNTTAAAAACCGATGGAGTATTCCAAAACACTCAAGAGNTAGAGGCTCATGCCGATCAACTCAACGCNTCAGTTGGAGACCTGCGTTACNTAGATTTAAATGAAGACGGCATAATCGATAGTAACGATAGAACTTACATTGGAGACCCAATNCCAGAATTTACAGCTGGATTTAATCTCAANATGANNTTCAAACAGTTTGATCTAAGCGCTTATGCGTTTGCCTCTGTGGGGAACGAAATGGTTAGAAACTANGAGCGAAACCAACCTTTGGTCAACAAGTCTGTTTATGCCATTAACCGATGGACGGGAGAGGGCAGTACAANCACNGACCCAAGNCTTACAGTTGGCGCTTCTTCGAACGCCTTATTCTCGGATTATTTTGTCGAAGACGCCTCATTTGTGCGTTTACAAAATGNGCAAATTGGGTATTCATTCAAACCAGAAACACTTGAAAAATTAGGTTTGACAAAACTTAGATTATACCTCTCAGGAAACAATTTATTCACATTTACAAAGTATAGAGGATTCGATCCATCGGCAAGCTCAGGCGACCCAATCGGAGGAGGAATTGATTATGGATTTTATCCAGTTCCTCGAACTGTATTACTTGGATTAAACCTAAAAATGTAANGGCAATGAAAAAATATTTAGCACTCGTTTTATTTTCGGTTCTTTTAGCATGTTCAGACGATTTTGTNGACGTAGATTCTTTNGACCAAGATTCTGAAAGCTTTTTCAACACACCAGAAGATTATCANTCAGCNTTGATTGCNGCATANGATTTATTGCAGNCNACATACATCAATGTTATGCTCGGAGAAATCGCGTCTAACAATACCTTAGCCGGGGGAGAGTCTGCNACAGATGTTCCTGGAATTCAAGAAATCGANGANATGATTCACACCCCTGTGAATCAGCAATTGAGAGACATATGGNCTTGGATGTACGCAGGAATCAACCGCGCCAATTTTATCTTNGAGTTTAAAGACAATATTGATTTTGCTGAAAAAGAAGTGATTTTGGCAGAAGCTCGTTTTTTAAGAGCGTACTATTATTTTGAATTGATNAAATGGTTTGGAGATGTTCCATTTGCATTAGATCAGCGCATTCAATTTGGAGACCAATACATTCTAGATCGNACACCNAAGGCAGANATTTATGCGCAGCTTGAAGTTGATCTCGCTGAAGGAGCACAGGTTNTACCANCTGTTGCAGNCGAAGCAGGAAGNGTGACNAAAGGTGCGGCCTTGGCCNTNTTAGGAAAAATACATTTGTATCAAGGGGAATTTGAAGCTGCTGCAACTGCACTTGANGAGGTNATCAATTCTGGAGCCTACGATTTAGTTGGAGANTACAGCACNCTTTTCGAAAATGACAACGAGAACANNATAGAGTCTGTTTTTGAAGTNCAGTATACTGATATAGAAGGAGCAGGTTTTGGATGCTTACAGTGTTCAGAAGGAAACATTGCCGTAGGNTTTAATGGAATTCGAAACTATTCGGGTCCGGTTTTCGAATCTGGATTNAGTTTCAACGTGCCAACNGNAGAAGCCTATCAAGCATTTGANCCACAAGATTTGAGAAGAGATGTGGCCATTCTCGATATCGAGGCTTGGGCCAANNCNAANNCTNACGTTTCNTACGATGTTGGNTTTGAGCANACNGGNTACTACAANAGAAAATATTTAGCGCGTCAAGGAGATTTAAACACGCCTGATGCAAACTTGACCAATCCAAACAACTACCGATCTATTCGCTTTGCAGATGTTTTACTCATGGCTGCAGAAGCATTGAATAGAGGACAAATTAGCGACACAAGAGCACAAGTTTATTTGAACAGAGTTCGCGGTAGAGCAGGACTTACTTCTGTAGCTGAAACAGGTCAGGCCTTGACAGAAGTCATTTATCAAGAACGCAGGCTAGAGCTTATGGGTGAAGGCCACCACTTCTTTGATTTGGTGAGAACCCAAAGAGCAGCAAGCGCAATCACAGGATTTGTAAGTGGTAAACACGAGTTGTTTCCAATTCCAAATATAGAGATTGAACTGGCGGGAAACCGTTGGTCTCAAAACCCAGGATATTAAAATAACTACTAATTAATTTTTAAAAAGAAGATGAATACAACTAAGAAATTATTAGCTTTTATGGCCCTAATGGCCGTAGTTTTAGTGAGTTGTGAAAAAGACGAGGAGCCAGAACCAGAGGTGATGCCTCCAAGTAATGTTGCTGCTACAGTCGTAGTTTCAACAGACAACTCAGGTGACGTAACGGTCACTCCAACTGCAGATGGTGCAAGTCGATTCGACCTTTATTGGGGAGATGCGACAACAGCTCCAACTACTGTAAACCCAGGTTCAAGTGCTACTCACACTTACGAAGAAGGTGACTATACCTTAAGAGTAGTGGCAGTTGGATCAACTGGTTTAACCACCGAAATCACAAAACAAGTCAATGTTACTTTTGCAGCACCTGCTAACCTTGCAGTGAATGCAGTAATTTCTGAAACCAACTTGTTCGAAGTTACAGTTACACCAACTGCAGACAATGCGTCTATGTTTGATGTAGACTTTGGCGTTGAAGGTGCAGATGTACAAAGTATTTTGGCAGGTGAGTCAGCAACTTACGAGTATGCTGAAGCTGGTGATTACAACATAACAGTTACCGCTAAAGGAGCTGGAGCTGCCACTTCTGAAGCCACAGAGACTGTTTCAATCGCTGGACCAACAGGATCTATCTCATTACCTGTTGATTTCGAAGATGCTACTGTTGCGTATGAGTTTACCGATTTCGAAGGAAACTTTGCTTCAGTTGTAGACAACCCTGACACTGATGGTAACGAAAGTGCTAAAGTCGGGTCAATTTTAAAGACTTCCGGTTCAGCAGTATTCGCAGGATCAATTATTACTTTAGGGAGCGCTATTGACTTTACACAAGGCAATACGATTCAAATGAAGGCTTGGTCTCCAAAAGCTGGAGGAACAGTAAAATTGAAATTAGAAGACAGCAGCGACCCACCAGTTGGAATTGAAGTTGATGCTACAACTGAAAACGCAAGTACTTGGGAAACATTATCATTCAATTTTGCCGCTCAAATCAATCCTGAAATTTCTTATAACAAAATCATTGTATTCTTTGATTTTGGGAACCCAGGAGATGATACGACTTACTATTTCGATGATATCGAATTGGTTGAAGGTGCAAGTAAAGAAAGACCTCAATTACCACTAGGTTTTGAAAACAGTGATACTGAAGATTACACTTGGGGTGTATTTGGAGGTGTTGACCCTGCAGAGGTTATTGCCAACCCAGATACTAATGGTAATTCATCAGCAAATGTTACAGCAATCACTAAAAATGCTGGAGCAGAAGTTTGGGCAGGCGCCTCATTAAGTTTAAATGGAGCAATTGATTGGTCAGCTGGAACAACTGTTAAAATGGATGTATGGTCACCAAGAGCAGGAACACCAATCCTATTGAAACTTGAGGATTCAAGCACAAATACTGGAGGTGGAGCTTCGACTTTTGCAGAAGTAAGTGTATCGTCAACTCAAGCCGGAATGTGGGAAACACTTTATTTTGATATGACAGGAGCTACAGGTGGATTTGCTACTACGACTACCTATGATGCCGTTGTAATCTTCCCAGACTTTGGAACTAACGGTGGAGGAGAAACCTTCTACTTTGATAATATTGAAGTTATTGCTGACGGTGGCGGTGGCGGAAATGATGCGCCAACAACGGCTGCACCAACTCCAACTCAAGATGCCGCTGATGTTATTGCTATTTACAGTGATGCATACACACCAATCACAGTGACTGAATTCCCAACAGAATGGTCTTCATCAGGATATGAAGAAGTTCAAATCGCTGGAAACAATACGGTTAAATATGCTGGTCTTGATTTCACAGGTATCGTAACGGATTATGAAAATCCAACAGATTTAACAGGCATGACGCACGTTCACTTTGATTATTGGACTGCTGACGGAGAAGAAATCGGATTAAAACTAGTAAATACGGTTGTAAGTCAAGAAGATATTGAAACTAGAGTTACTACAAAGAATGAGTGGGTAAGCGTTGACATCGCATTAGACGATTTTGCATTTGATCGCTCACAAGTGACTCAAATTCTATTTGACAACATGCCAGCAGGTAATATCACCTTGTATATGGATAATCTTTATTTCTATGCTGAAGCCACAGGAGGAGATGCGCCAACTACAGCAGCTCCAACACCAACTCGTGACGCTGCAGATGTTATCTCAATCTATAGTGATGCCTATACTCCTACGACAGTTACTGAATTACCAACTGAATGGTCAGGATCTGGATTTGAAGCAATTCAAATCGAAGGCAACAACACCATCAAATATTTTGATTTAGATTTCACAGGTATCGTTACTGATTACGGTAACCCAACAGACTTATCATCAATGACACACGTTCACTTTGATTATTGGTCACCTGACGGAGAAACGATAGGATTAAAATTAGTTAATACTACTACAGACCCAGTTCAAGAAGATATTGAGACTACAGGAGTAGCTCAAGGTCAATGGGTAGGTGTTGACATCGCATTAGATGATTTTGCATTTGATCGTTCTCAAGTAACTCAAATATTGTTTGACAACATGGTAGCAGGAACAATTACATTGTACATGGACAATTTATATTTTTATGTTGACGATAATGGAGGAGGTGGAAACACTGCGCCAACTACTGCAGCTCCAACACCAACAAGAGACGAAGCTAATGTCATCTCAATTTACAGTGATGCTTACACCCCTACCACGGTTAATGAATTACCAACTGAATGGTCAGGATCTGGATTTGAAGCAATTCAAATCGAAGGCAACAACACTATCAAATATTTTGATTTAGATTTTACAGGTATCGTAACGGATTACGATAATCCAACAGATTTGACAGGGATGACTCACGTTCATTTTGATTATTGGTCAGCTGATGGTGAAACGATAGGATTAAAATTAGTAAACACTACTACAGATCCAGTTCAAGAAGACATTGAAACTACAGGAGTAGCTCAAGGTCAATGGGTAGGTGTTGACATTGCATTAGATGATTTTGCATTTGATCGTTCTGCTGTAACTCAAATATTGTTTGACAATATGGTAGCAGGAACTATCACTTTGTATATTGACAACTTATATTTCTATAACGAGTAATAACATATGAAGTTTTTCACAAGATTTAAGTTACTTACACTTTTGTTAGCAATGACTTTACTGGCTTGTCAACCCGACGAGCCAGTGCTAAGTCAGCTAGTTGCACCAACCAATATCAATGTAGAGGTTAACGTTTCTCAAGACCAATCCGGTAGAGTTACGATTACACCTTTTGGTGAAGGGGTGCTTTATTATCATGTTTATTTCACTGAAGACAATCCGGTGGTATTGAACCCGGGTGAAACAGCGTCTTACAGATATACTCAATCCGGAGTGTATTCTAAAAACGTAGGTGTTGTGGCATACGGTCCAGGTGGTTTAAGCTCGAGTAGAAGTGTAGAAATTGATTTAGATGTAAAACTTCAGATTGACGCAACCACCCTAGCTCAAATCGCAGGTGCAGGCACCAAGAGATGGGTTTGGGATAGAACAAATCCAGGCCACTTTGGAGTAGGTCCGTTGACCAATCGTTTTCCGGAATACTTTAGTGCAAGTCCAAATCAGTTGAATCCTTGTTTATATGATGATGTGCTTATTTTTTCTTACGACGAAATAGGCAATTATTCATTTACGCTTGATCCAGGAACTGATGGCTTGACCTTTATGAACTGGACAGAGGTGAATCGATTCTTTCCTGATGCTTCTCCTCTGCAGTATGAGGATGAGTGTCGAGATATCACAACCTTTGCCAGTTTTCAAGATAGCTTTACCATCCTCGATAGAGAAGCCGGTGAAAGAATGCTTGATTTGGGTCAAGGATTTATGAGTTATTGGGCCATTATTTCAGGTGAATATGAAATCATAGAGCTCAATGAAGACAAGCTCACTGTTAGAGGAATATCAAGCCCGTATAACGGAGACGCACCTTTAGCTTGGTATTACAGTTTTGTTCCTGAGGGAGACATCGTTGATGATTACCAAGAACTCACGACTCAATTTAACTCTTTAGTTTGGGCAGATGAGTTTGATGTTGATGGCGCACCAAATCCTCAAAACTGGGGTTACGACTTAGGTTCTAACAACGGTTGGGGAAATCAAGAATTACAGGCGTACACCAATTCATTTGATAACGTTAAAGTTGAAAATGGAGAACTGATCATAACCTCTTTGATCAACGAAGTAGGTGATGCGAGCTATTACTTTGATAATATTACCTTATCCAACAGTGGTCAAACCAATTCTACTACTTTAGAAGATTTCGAAGGTTCAGTTACTTTTGGAGGTTTTGGAGGTGCAAGTGCAACCACAGCTTCTAACCCAGATGTTGGAGCGGCCAATGGAAGTTCAAATACAGGTCGATTAGACAAACCAGCACAAGCAGAGGTTTGGGCGGGTATTTTCTTTGAATCAAGTGGACCAATTGATTTTCAGGCAACTCCTATCGTGAGTATGCAGACCTATTCTCCTAAAGTAGATGCGGTTGTTAAATTGAAAATTGAAGATTCAAATTCGCCACCACTTAATGACGGAAGTCCTTCTGTATTTTACGAAGTAGATCAGTTTACTACTGTTGAAAACGGCTGGGAGACCTTGACGTATGATTTCAGTAACGCACCTGAAGGAAACTACGATAGAATTGTACTATTCTTCGATTTTGGAGCTACTGGTCAAAATTCATATACCTCGGCAAGAATCAAATCTGAGAATCTCTTTGAATTTACTTATGGACGTGTAGACATCAAAGCGAAATTGCCGGTAAGCCAGGGGACATGGCCTGCACTATGGATGTTAGGAGCTAACTTTGATCAAGTAGGATGGCCTAATTGCGGTGAAATTGACATTATGGAGCAAACCGGTCAAGATAAGACAGGTGTTGGTGCTACAGTGCATTTTCCAAACAGTGAAGGAACAGGGCCTTCTTTTATCACGTCTTCTAGACCCATTGAAAATTCTGAAGAATATCATGTTTACACTGTAGAGTGGAGACAAGATGAAATTATTTTTGCAGCGGATAATGAAATTTATCACAGGGTAACCAATGTAAGTGAATTACCGTTCAATAGTGATTTCTTCTTGATATTAAATGTGGCGATGGGAGGAACCTTAGGAGGTTTAGTCGATCCAAACTTTACATCTGATCAAATGGTTGTTGATTACGTAAGAGTATATCAATAACGGTTTAAAAAAATAAGATCAACAAGTCGGTTAGAAGACAAAAACTGTACTTTTATATGCAAACAGCTTGTATATGAAATACGATTTAATTTCTAACCGACTTTTTATTGATAATAGGCAGCGTTTTATGGGCCAAATGCGCCCAAAAAGCATAGCTGTATTCAATTCCAATGATATCTACCCTGCAGGAGCCGACAGTACCCTTAACTTCGAACAGCACAGAGATATCTTTTACCTGAGTGGTGTCGATCAAGAAGAAAGCATTCTAGTGCTCTTTCCCGATGCACTCAATGAGAAACACAGAGAAGTATTATTCGTAAGAGAGACCAATGCCCATATCGCGGTTTGGGAAGGACCAAAACTGACTAAAACCATGGCTACAGAAGTCTCTGGAGTTCAAACCATATATTGGCTGAGTGATTTTCAAAGGGTTTTTGCAGACATGATGTCCGAGGCGGAGACCATTTATTTAAACACGAATGAGCATTACAGACAGGCTGTGGAAACTCAGACCCGTGAAGACCGATTTATAAATGAGGTGAAGGCCAAATATCCTGCACATCAAACCGCAAAGAGCTTTCCTATTTTAAATGAACTAAGAGGAGTTAAGGACCCTATCGAAATAGAACTTTTACTAAAGGCCTGTAATATTACAGAAAAAGGATTTAGGCGCATACTGAACTTTGTAAAGCCAGAAGTTTGGGAATATGAGATTGAGGCTGAGTTCATACATGAATTCATCAAAAACAGATCTAAAGGCTTTGCCTATACTCCAATAATTGCGTCTGGAAAAAATGCAAACATTCTGCACTATATCGAAAACAATAATCAGTGTAAAGCTGGAGATTTGCTCTTGATGGATGTCGGGGCAGAATACGCTAATTATTCCAGTGACATGACCCGAACTATTCCCGTTTCAGGTCGATTTACGGATTGTCAAAGAGCTGTATACCAGGCTGTTTTGCGCGTAAAAGAGGAGGCGACAAAAATGCTGCGACCTGGGGTTTTATGGCACGAATTTCACCGCGAAGTAGGTAAAGTCATGACATCTGAATTACTTCAACTCGGGCTTTTAGAAAAGGCTGATGTGGCCAATGAGTCCAAAGAAAGCCCTGCCTATAAAAAGTATTTTATGCACGGCACAAGTCATCATTTAGGCCTTAACACACACGACTATGGCGTTCTCAAAACACCGATGAAAGCCAATATGGTATTCACCGTTGAGCCTGGAATTTACATTCCTGAAGAGGGCTTTGGTGTTCGTCTTGAAGACGATGTTGTGCTTCAAGAAAAGGGTGCTCCTGTAAACCTCATGGCAAATATTCCTATCGAGGTCGATGAGATCGAAGACCTTATGAATTCCTAAAGGGATTTTGTCGTTAATTCTTGTCATACATCAAAGGAGTTGTCGCATTCTTTGACGATAAACTATCTTTTTGTTGAAAGTAGAAGCCGATGAAAAAACGTTTAGAATCAGATGGAAATCCAATAGGCGCTTTAGTGTGTAATGTGTTAGGTCATAAATATGTGGTAACACGAAGAGTAACCTATCACTTAAAAGAGTTTCAGTGCGCCTACTGCAATAAAAAGGTCACTTCGGATGAAGAAGGTCAACTTGTCGAGCTTTCTGAAAAACGAAAAGAAATCAACAACATTCTTTACCGAGTGCACAGAAATCGAAGAAAGAAAAATGGTTTAGGCCGTATTAATCTCTAAATGAATCCCAGCCTTGCGCTGTGATTTCTGCCATACTATCATCTCTACCCACTAAATAACAACCGGTATTTGGCCCTGTAAAATGCCCTATAACACTTAAGTTTGGATTGGCTTTAATTTTAGAATAGTCTTCTTGAGGGATGCTAAAAAGCAGCTCGTAATCTTCTCCACCCGACAGAGCGCATAAACTAGGATCTAATTTAAACTCTTCCGCAGTTCGAACTACTGTTGGATCAATAGGTATTTTGTCCTCATAAATTTTACAGCCTAAGGAACTCTCCTTACATAAATGCTTGATTTCTGAAGCCAGGCCGTCACTAATATCAATCATAGATGACGGATTTACATCTAACTGCTTTAGCAATTCGACGATATCCTTTCGAGCCTCAGGTTTGAGTTGTCTTTCGACCAAATAAGCGTACAAATCTAAATCCGGTTGGTGTTGCTCGTTTACTTCGAAAACTTTGCGCTCTCGCTCTAAAATTTGAAAACCTAAATAAGCGGCTCCTAAATCTCCACTAACCACGATTAAGTCTCCCTCTTTAGCTCCGTCTCGACGGCAAGCCTTGTCTTTTTCAACATTTCCTATTGCGGTAACTGAAATCATCATTCCCTTAGTTGAACTCGTGGTATCGCCCCCCACAAGGTCAACACCATAGGTCTTACAGGCGGTTTCAACCCCTGCATAAAACTCCTTTAAGGCCTCGAGATTAAATCGGTTTGACACGGCAATACTAAGGGTGATTTGCGCAGGGATGGCATTCATGGCGCAAATATCTGATAGATTTACTGTAACTGCCTTATAGCCTAAATGTTTAAGTGGCATGTATCCCAAATTAAAGTGCACTCCCTCGATGAGCAAGTCTGTTGACACCAATATTTGCTCGTGCGCTGGTTCGAGTATTGCTGCATCGTCTCCAATACCTTTTACGGTTGACTTTAATTGATTTTCAAAGGATTTAGTGAGTTCCTCTATCAATTTGAATTCGCCTAAGGATGAGGCACTCTGTGCAGGCGATTTTTGTTCTTCGAACATGCGCTAAAATTTTGGGTAAAAGTAATCGATATACTTCAAATTTAATTGTTGAAATCGTTTTGGTCTTGATGATGGGCTTTGTTTACGATTGCTGTTTTACCATTGATACACTATTTGTTGCGGCATCAAGTAGATTCATCTGCAAAAAGTTTTGTATAAATAGCTTTAAAAGTATCAAGAGGAGTTCTATGACCCATATCTGCCACCTCAACGATTTTAGCATTATCACTTGCGATCTCTTTAGTGCGTTCTGGGATGACAACAGTATCTTGCATACCAAGAATTATGGTTCTCTGATAATCTTCTTTTCCGTATTTAAAATTATAGTCAACACTTCTGCTGTGAAGAGCAGGGTTAAACAACAACACTTCTATACGAGTATGGGAGCCTAAAACATGGGCGAAATATCCACCCATACTGCTACCAATAATCAAATCAGGATTACATTTAATCGCCAGCTCAAAAAGTTCTTCAACAGACCAAGTTTTTGTTTTGTAGTCCATGGCAGGTGCATGAACTCTTCCTTTAGCTGCTAGAAAATCTATTTTTGCCCCACCCTGTTTACTTTCTAATCCGTGTAAGTACAATACGCTTTTCATAACATTTTTAAAATCGCATAAATCATTAATGAATGTAAGCAAAGTATGCAAGAGATCAACATTGAAGTCAGCAACGTTATCTTCAAAAGTGTCTGATACCCGTATTTAAACGTTTTTAAAGTTCTTAATTCTTATAAAATCTCAGTTAAAACGTATATTTGTAGCCAATATTGACGTACAAATTATGATTAAAGTTGCGGTTACGGCAAGAGACAAAGTAATCTCATTGATGAAAGAGGAGGGTTTTAGCGCCGAGAGCGATTATGTTCGTGTTGGTGTAAAAAGTGGAGGTTGCAGTGGCTTGTCTTACGAATTGACGTTCGATCGAGAAATAAGAGATACAGATAAAATTTTCGAAGACAATCAAATCAAAATAGCAGTTGACAAAAAAAGCTTTTTGTATTTGATTGGGACCACACTAGATTATTCAGGCGGATTAAATGGCAAAGGGTTTGTATTTAACAATCCAAATGCACAGCGCACTTGTGGTTGTGGAGAGAGTTTTTCATTATAATCTAAAAAATGGCTTATACAGAAGAAGAATTAAAAAAAGAGTTAGAGACCAAAGAATACGAGTACGGGTTTTACACTGACATTGAAGCAGACACCCTTCCGAAAGGACTCAGTAGAGAAACGGTAATGGCGATTTCTAAGAAGAAGTCAGAGCCAGACTGGATGATGCACTGGAGGCTTGAAGCCTTTGAGGTTTGGAAAAAAATGACCGAACCTGACTGGCCTAACGTCACTTATGAAAAACCAGATTTTCAAGACATTTCTTATTATTCAGCGCCAAACAATAAACCTAAATACGAAAGTTTAGACGAAGTTGATCCTGAATTACTCTCAACTTTTGAGCGATTGGGAATATCACTTGATGAGCAAAAAAAGTTAGCCGGAGTCGCTGTTGATGTTGTAATGGATTCTGTTTCTGTTGCGACAACCTTTAAAGAGACTTTAGCCGAAAAAGGAATTGTTTTTTGTTCTATATCTGAGGCTATCAAAGAGCACCCGGAATTAGTTAAAAAATATTTAGGAACGGTAGTGCCACCAAAAGACAATTTTTATGCCGCCCTTAATTCGGCAGTCTTTTCAGATGGAAGTTTTTGCTATATACCCAAAGGGGTGAAGTGTCCGATGGAGCTATCTACTTATTTCAGAATAAACCAAGCAGGAACAGGTCAATTTGAGCGCACCTTGGTTATCGCAGACAAAGACAGTTATGTGAGTTATCTAGAAGGATGTACAGCGCCTTCAAGAGACGAAAATCAACTTCATGCAGCAGTAGTAGAATTGATTGCCCTTGACGGTTCAGAGATCAAATACTCCACGGTTCAAAATTGGTTTCCAGGAGACAAAGAAGGTAAAGGAGGGGTTTTCAATTTTGTTACTAAGAGAGGGCTTTGCGAAAAAAACGCAAAAATTTCTTGGACACAGGTCGAAACAGGCTCAGCTGTGACATGGAAATATCCTTCATGCATACTCAAAGGAGACAATTCCATTGGCGAGTTCTATTCCATTGCTGTAACCAATAATTTTCAGCAAGCCGATACTGGAACCAAAATGGTTCATTTAGGAAAGAACACCAAGAGCACCATCATCTCTAAAGGTATATCTGCTGGAAAATCTCAGAATTCTTACCGAGGTTTGGTTCAGGTTGGGGCAAGAGCTCAGAATGCTCGAAACTTTTCACAATGCGACTCGCTTCTTATGGGAAATGAATGTGGCGCGCACACCTTTCCTTACATCGAGGCAAAAAACAAAACGGCTCAGATCGAACACGAAGCGACAACGAGTAAAATCGGAGAAGATCAGATTTTTTACTGCAATCAAAGGGGAATAGATACTGAAAAAGCAATTGCCTTAATCGTAAACGGCTTTAGCAAAGAAGTACTCAATAAACTTCCGATGGAGTTTGCAGTAGAAGCCCAAAAATTATTAGAAATAAGCCTTGAAGGCTCAGTAGGATAAACAAGCACTAAATACACATGCTAAAAATTGAGAATTTACACGCGTCAATTGACGGTAAAGATATTTTAAGGGGGATAAACCTAGAGGTAAAACCCGGAGAAGTTCATGCGATCATGGGGCCAAATGGATCAGGTAAAAGCACATTAGCTTCGGTTGTTGCCGGAAAAGAAGATTACGAAGTAACAGAAGGGTCTATCAGCTTTGAAGGAGAAGACATTATCGAGATGGCACCAGAAGAGCGAGCTCATATGGGCTTATTTTTATCTTTTCAGTATCCTGTTGAAATTCCAGGAGTATCGGTGACCAACTTTATCAAGACGGCCATTAATGAATCTCGAAAAGCTAAAGAGCTCGAAGAAATGCCAGCTAGCGAAATGCTCGCAAAAATTAGAGAGAAGTCTAGCCTGCTAGAAATCGATAGAAAGTTTTTATCTAGAAGCTTAAATGAAGGCTTTTCCGGTGGAGAGAAAAAGCGCAATGAAATTTTTCAATTAGCTATGCTCGAGCCTAAATTGGCAATATTAGACGAGACAGATTCAGGTTTAGACATCGATGCCTTGCGCATTGTTGCTAATGGAGTCAACAAATTGAGAAGCGCTGAAAATGCAACAGTTGTTATTACGCATTACCAGCGATTATTAGACTACATCGAACCTGATTATGTTCATGTTTTATATGAGGGTAGAATTGTAAAATCGGGAACAAAAGAGCTAGCCTTACAGCTAGAAGACAAAGGTTACGATTGGATTAAAGCATAAATTCAAGCATGGAGTTAAAAGAAAATATACTTTCGTCCTTTATTGCTTTTGAGCAAAACGTTGACGTCAATAAACCTTTGCATCAAAAAAGAGCTGAGGCTTTAAAGATGTTTGACCAACAGGGCTTTCCCACCAAGAAAATGGAGGCTTGGAAATACACTTCTTTAGAATCTTTGAAGAAGACCAACTACAACCTGATTCCAAAGCCAAGTGAAGTTTTAGATTATAAGAACGTCAAGAAGTACTTTCTTCATGAAATGGACACTTATAAGCTGGTATTTGTAAATGGTGAATACAGCTCGTTTTTATCAGAGACGACACATGATGGCGTAGATATTTGTTTGATGAGTTCGGCCATTACCAAAGAAAAGTATAAGCGAGTTATAGATAATTATTTTGATAAAATCGCAGACACTAAAGATGCCCTAAGCCGCTTGAACACTGCTTTTATCAAAGAAGGGGCATACATATATATTCCGAAGAGCAAAGCACCTATAAAGCCGGTTGAAATTATTTATTTGACCACTTCACAAGACAATGCATCTATGATTCAGCCCAGAAACCTAATTGTGGTTGAAGAAAATGCTGAGGTTCAAATCATAGAGCGCCATCAAAACCTTACGACAAATGAAGTTTTGACCAATGTGGTTACTGAAATTTTTGCACACAAGAGCGCGAGAGTTGACCTATACAAACTTCAAATGGACACAAAGACAAGTTCTTTAATAGATAACACCTTTATAGAACAACACGAAAAAAGTTTAGTGCGAGTTCACACCTTTTCATTCGGAGGAAAGTTGGTGCGCAACAATCTTAATTTCTATCAAAAAGGGTCGTACATCGACTCCGTTTTAAAAGGAACAACCATTATTGAAGACACTCAGCACGTTGATCACTACACCTTAGTGCATCACGCCGAACCTAATTGCGAAAGCCATCAAGATTATAAAGGCATTTTCTCAGGGCGATCAACAGGGGTGTTTAACGGAAAGATTATTGTCGATAAAATCGCTCAAAAAACCAATGCTTTTCAGCAAAACAACAATTTAATTGTAGACGACAAGGCGACGGTGAACACCAAACCGCAATTAGAGATTTTTGCAGATGATGTCAAGTGTTCACACGGATGTACCATCGGACAATTAGACCGAAGCGCACTTTTCTATCTTCAATCAAGAGGAATACCTAAAAAAGAAGCTGAGGCACTTTTGATGTATGCCTTTGCAAATGATGTTTTAGAAAGCGTTAAAATTGAAGCCGTGCAAAAAAGAGTAAAAGAGCAAATTGCTGACAAATTAGGAGTACGTCTCGGTTTTGAATTTTAGCACATAACTACATGTATAAAAATGATTTTCCAGTTGAAAAATACCGTAAAGACTTTCCTATTCTTGAGAGAAAGATTGGAAAGTACCCATTGGTATATTTTGATAATGCAGCGACGGGCCAAACACCTAAACAGGTTATAGAGGCTATATCAAATTATTACGCCACTTACAATTCGAACATACACCGAGGGGTTCATACGCTATCTAATGAGGCTACGGATGCTTATGAGCAGTCTCGAAAAAAAATCCAAGCGCATTTTAATGCCGCTCATCCTCATGAAGTAATTTTTACTTCTGGAACAACACATGCCATTAATTTAGTGGCTTCTGGATTTAAGAATTTCATCAAAACTGGAGATGAACTTATTGTATCAGCCTTAGAACACCATTCTAATATTGTTCCTTGGCAAATGCTTTGTGAACAGACCGGTGCAGTCTTGAAAGTCATACCCATGCTTCAATCGGGAATTCTAGACATGAAGGCCTTCGATGAGATGCTGAGCGAAAAGACCAAACTTATATTTTGCAACCATGTCTCTAATGCACTAGGGGTGATTAATCCTATTTCAGAGCTCATTGAAAAAGGCCACAGCGTAGGGGCGGCAGTATTGATTGATGGCGCACAAGCAGCACCGCATATTCAGGCCGACGTACAAGAATTAGATGTAGACTTCTATGTGGTTAGCGCACACAAAATGTGCGGTCCTACAGGAGTAGGAGTGCTTTATGCAAAAGAAGAATGGCTCAATAAATTACCACCTTATCAGGGAGGCGGCGAAATGATTGCCGAGGTTTCTTTCGAGAAAACCACTTATGCTGGTCTTCCTCACAAATTCGAAGCAGGAACACCCAATATTTGTGGCGGAATTGCTTTCGGAGCAGCGCTAGATTATATGAACGCGATAGGGATTAAAAATATAGCCGAGTACGAAAACGAACTTTTGACTTACGCCACAACGCGTTTAAAAGAAATTTCAGAGCTCCGCATCATAGGTGACGTTGCGCATAAAACAGCCGTGATTTCTTTTGTGGTCGAAGGAGCACACCCCTATGATATCGGAAGTATTTTAGATAAAATGGGCATTGCTGTGCGAACAGGACACCACTGTGCACAACCTATAATGGATTTCTATCAAATTCCAGGAACAATAAGGGCTAGTTTTAGTTTTTATAATACCTTCGAAGAAATAGACCGTTTAATTGAATCCTTGAAAAGAGCCTTAAGCATGTTGTTGTAATGAGCAGTATCAAAGACATACAAGAAGAGATAAAGGATGAGTTCATGCAATTCGAAGATTGGATGGAACGCTATGAATACATGATTGATCTTGGAAGAAGTCTTCCGCTAATTGACCAGGCCTATAAAACTGATGAATACATCATTAAAGGCTGTCAGAGTAAAGTTTGGGTTTATGCTGAACTCAACGAAGACAAGCTGGTCTTTACTGCGGATAGTGACGCCATTATTACCAAAGGAATTATCGCTATTTTGATCAGAGCTTTTAGCAATCAGCATCCTTCTGATATTATGAACGCTGAAACGGGCTTCATTGATGAAATAGGTTTAAAAGAACATTTATCTCCCACTCGAGCAAACGGGCTGGTGAGCATGATCAAACAGATTAAACTCTACGCACTGGCTTTTCAGACACAAATAAAAGAATCATGAGCACAGAAATAAATACCGAGCAACTCGGAGAACAAATTGTGAAGGTTATAAAGGGCATTTTTGATCCTGAAATTCCAGTAGATATTTATGAATTAGGCTTGATTTATGATGTTATGGTGAATGAAGATTACGACGTCAAAATTTTAATGACTCTTACTTCGCCAAATTGTCCGGTAGCCGAGTCTTTGCCCTTAGAGGTAAAAGAAAAGGTTAAATCCATTGATGAGATCAAAGACGTAGAAGTCGAGATTACCTTTGACCCTCCTTGGACTCAAGAGCTGATGAGTGAAGAAGCAAAATTAGAATTGGGAATGCTTTAATTACAATCAAGATGTCTAAATCTGACCAAATTGTAAACCGCGTAGCCCAAAGCGCACTTGTCGTTTTCGATCTCGAAGATTACTATCCTGACAACCCTATTTTAGAATTAGACTTTGCTGATTTTCTCGACCAGGGTTTTGTGCTCAGAGAAAAAGAATTTCGAAAAGCCTTAGAGGAATTCAATTGGGAAGTCTATAACAATAGTCTTGTCAGTATACATTGTAGTACCGATGCCATCATTCCGATTTGGGCTAAAGCCTTACTTTCTTCTTATTTAAATGCGCAATGCACGCATTTTATTTTTGGTTCTAAAACAGCGCTTATATCGTCGTTCTACGACAATATACTAATTGGTATTAATTTTGAACAATACCGAGATAAAGCGATAATCCTTAAAGGATGCTCAAAAAAAGAAGTTCCTGAATCCGCTTATATTCACGCCATGGGAAAGCTTCAGGTGGTCGCAAAAAAAATTATGTACGGAGAAGCTTGTTCTGCAGTGCCTTTATACAAACGTTAATGAGAAAATTTTTAGCATTCGTTTTATTGGGTGTTAGTCTTGCCTATGGTCAAAGTATAGAAGAGTTAAAGTCTGCTATTCAAAAGAAAAAAGATTCAATTGCTCAAATCGAAAAAAGAGTAAGTAGCTTACAGAAAGATTTAGACTCTGTGATTAAGGTTGAAAAACACGACAGTATTTTTCAATGGGAAAGGGGAGCCTTTGGAACACTTGGAACGAGTTTTTCAGGATTTAATAATTGGCTGGCACAAAAAATTCCATCAAACCGCTCTTCAAATATCGGATTCAGCTTTAACCTTTATGCCAACAAAAAGAACGACAAGTACTTTTTGAGAAATTCAGCTAAGATTAATTTGAATTGGGTTAAAATTGACCATAGAGACAATCCCGATGATATTGCAGATTACCAACAAACCAATGACATTTTCAACGCCTCTTCTCTTTTCGGGATTAAATACAATAAAACCATAGCGGGATCTTTTTTTACAGAATTTAGAAGCACGCTTATCAATAACTTCAATAACCCGGGTTATCTTGATTCTGGTTTTGGAATAACACTTACCCCGTATAAGAATTTTGTGGTGGTGATTCACCCCATCAATGGAAACTTTGTCTTTCAGAAAAACGATTCAGACTTTGCTTCTTCCTTAGGTGCGAAATACGCAGTAGAGTTTTCAACTAAATGGATGGGTATACAAACCAAGAGCGCTTTTTCTGCCTTTCAGAGTTATAAAAATCGATTTTTGAGCAACCTAAACTTTAGTAGTTCCTTAAACTATTCGCTTTGGAAAACATTGGGTATTGGTCTAGACTTTGGTTTTAGGTCAAACAGACAAGAAGTATTGAATTATTTCAAAAGGGTATTGAACGATGAAGAAGCAACCTTAGAAAGCGTTGGCAACAGAGTTCAATCCTATTGGACCTTTGGGCTGAGTTATGCCCTAAGTAAATAATTTAATCACCTAAGGGTCCGTATTGATCCAAATGTTCGGGGTACAAAAAGTTGTTATAAGGAAATCGGGTTACGTGTATTTTTCGTACTTCAGAGTACACTCTTTTTCGAAACTCTTCCAAGTTTTCTTTTTCAATAGCTGAAATAAATAAAACGCGATCGCCCACTTGATTAAACCACGTTTTTTTCCATTCTTCAAGACTGAAATGCTTTGGTTCATAGGCCGTAGTTAGATCTTCCTCGTCGTATGGCTCAGCCGTGTATTGATCTATTTTATTGAATACGATAATGGTGGGTTTATCACTGCATTTGATTTCTTCAAGGATTTTTTCCACCGAGGCGATGTGATCTTCAAAATTGGCATGAGAAATATCAACAATGTGCAGCAGTAAATCTGCTTCTCGTACCTCATCTAAGGTGCTTTTAAAACTCTCGACCAGTTGAGTTGGAAGTTTACGTATAAACCCTACGGTATCGCTTAAAAGAAAAGGAAGATTTCCCAAGACCACTTTTCGAACGGTGGTATCTAAAGTGGCAAAGAGCTTATTTTCTGCAAAGACCTCACTTTTACTAATGACATTCATCAGTGTAGATTTTCCGACATTGGTGTATCCAACAAGGGCAACTCGAACCAAGGCGCCTCTATTACTGCGCTGGGTTTCCATTTGCTTGTCGATTTTTAAGAGCTTTTTCTTGAGAAGGGCTATTCGGTCGCGAACAATACGGCGGTCAGTTTCAATTTCTGTTTCTCCAGGACCTCGCATTCCAATACCACCTCTTTGTCGTTCAAGGTGTGTCCAAAGGCCTGCTAAGCGCGGTAAAAGGTATTCGTATTGGGCCAATTCCACTTGGGTTCTCGCATAGCTCGTTTGTGCACGTTGTGCGAAAATATCCAAGATCAATCCTGTGCGATCAAGAATCTTGCATTTGAGGGCTTTTTCAATGTTTTTTTGTTGGGCAGGGGTGAGTTCGTCATCAAAAATAACAGAACTGATCTCGTTAGATTTAACGTAGGCAACCACTTCTTCCATCTTACCACTTCCGATAAACGTTTTGGGATTTGGAACATCCATGCGTTGCACAAAACGTTTGAAAACCTCGCCTCCGGAAGTGTAGGTGAGAAATTCTAACTCGTCGAGATACTCATTGACCTTCTCCAAGTTTTGAGACTTGTTGATAATTCCAACAAGAACTGATTTTTCAAAAACGTGATTTTTCTTTTCTATCATAACGAACTGGGCACAAAAGTACGATTTGAATCATAGGTTTTCACCTCGATTAATTTAATTGTGCTGCAATCTTGTTCTTAAAAAGATTGTTTTAAGTTTACATAAAATACAAAACAATGAGAGCTCTTGGATTATTATTTTGCGCTACGCTGTTTATTAAGTGTAAAGGGGTGCCTGAGAGCAAAAATAATCCAGCAACTCAAGAAGCTGTTGAACTTCAAAGTGACACCCTAAATACAGTTGAAATTCAAACCAAACAAGAGTCAAGTGCTACACCTGAACAAGAAATAGAGCGCGACATTTACGGTGAAGATTATTTGGGGATTGAAACGGCCATAGGCATGTATGATATGGGTGGATACTATACTAAAGAACAGGCGCTGCAGCATCTTGAGAAAAGTTGGACCGCCATTTATTTGAACAGTGAGGGCTCTATTTTGCGCATTCCAGTGCGTTTCGAAATGCTTGAAACTGAAGTGGATCCTTTCTTTGAAGAGTGTGACCCAAAATACAAAATGCAGGTTCTGCTCGATGCGCAATACCAACAAGAGCTTTTAAATCTAAAACCAATAGTCTATTTATCTGGTTTGACATTTAATGATGTCGAGCCATCTAAAGATCGATTGTATTACACCTTAAAGTCAGAGACCAATCAAAAGACAAATGACCAGGGGTATAAACTCAATTATTACGACTTCGACTGGAAGGCCTATAAAATTGTAAATCAAGACACAATTGGTCAACAACTTTTAAAGTTAAATGGATTTTTAGACGATCCAGTAATAAATCCTATCCTTGAAGCAGACATCGATGGAGACGGTCTCAATGACCTATATGCATCGGTTGCTTCTAAATATTCCTACAGTCTCACTGTATTATTTTTATCATCATTGGCGGAGCCTTCAAATGCAGTAAAAGCAGTTGCTGCATTGCAAGACTTTGGCTGTTAATTTTTTATATCATGAGAAGCATCCCATTTATTTTAATTTTTTTCTTACTAATCGCCTGTGGACCAAAGAAAGAAAAAGCTAGTCAACCCAATACAACTGAAATTACTCCAGCAATAGAAAGCAACAGCGCTGAAATTCAAATCGACACCACCGAAGCCGATGCTCAAATCACAATAGAAGAAGTTGAGGTTTCTGAAACAGACACGACTGAATCGGAGTCTATCCCTGCGGATGATTCAGTGGGCGAACAGCATTATAATGAGGTCTCATCTGAGATAAGCATATTTCAATTGGGCTCTTATGCTGAAGAAGAAGAAATGCCATCTTCATTTAAAGACAAAGAGTGGACTGCTTATTATGTCATTAATGGTGTTCTTGAAAAACAAGAGGTAAAACTTGAATTTGGAGTTGAAGAAATGCAAGATTGTGGTGACGATATTTTTGCAGAATTATCAGGTGAGCATAAAGGTATAACACCTTTATTTTTGGTTTCAGGATTGAATAATGAGCAATTGGAAGCTTCTCCCAACACCGTAAGTTTCGATTTTCAAACAGGACCACCTGTTGATGGTCAATACAACAAGGTGTCGTCATTTGTAAAGTGGACCGCATTTAAAACCATAGGTAATGATAGCATACAACAAAGCTTACTCAACCAAGAGCGCGTGTCTCTAGAAGCAAATTATAAGGTGATGTATCAAGGAGACATCGACGGCGATGGTCAAGATGATTTGGTGGCAGATATGGCCGAAGGCTATTCTTATAGCAGAATCGTTCTATTTTTATCTTCTCGAGCGAAAGAGGGTGAAGTATTAGCTGCGGTCGCTCAGTTTTTATATTGGTATTGTTAATTAAACTTTAGAAGATCGAATCAATTATTAAGAAAGATGTTAATTCTATATAAAACCACTAACATTTTTTAACGAAAAAAAAAGATTGGCAACATAAAATTTAAAACGTCTTTAAATCGCAATTGTGATGCTTAAAATAGCTTTATCAAAACTATTAACATCATGAAAAAGCTTTTATTTTCAATTTTTACTTTAATAAGTATTTCCTCTTTTGCCCAAACAACTACGGTGAAAGGTAGAATTTTAGACGAAAACAATTTTCCTCTACCAGGTGCAGTCATTTCACAAGGTGAAGACAGTTATGTTGTTTCTGACTTTGATGGATTTTTTACACTTCTAACAGAAGGAGCGGAAAACGTAAACGCAACTGTAACCTATACAGGATTCGAAACTCAAGACATAGTTTTAGACCCTGCGAGTAGTAGCATTCAACTTTTTGTTTTACAACCAGCAATTAATACACTAGACGAGGTAGTGGTTTCTGGTTTTCAAGGAGGAGTGGTTAAGTCTTTAAATAAACAAAAAAATGATATCAATATAACCAATGTGGTATCGGCTGATCAAGTCGGTAAGTTTCCAGACGCGAATATTGGGGACGCCCTTAAGAGAATAAGTGGTATAACCATGCAATACGACCAGGGAGAAGCAAGAGACATTATAATTCGTGGGTTCTCGCCTGGATTAAACTCTGTAACTCTTAATGGAGAGAGAATTCCTTCTGCAGAAGGTGATAATCGAAGAGTTCAAATGGATTTGATACCTTCTGATATGATTCAGCTGATTGAAGTAAGCAAAACCTTAACTCCAGACATGGAAGCTGATGCCATTGGAGGTTCTGTAAATTTAGTAACCAGATCAAATCCAAATGGATTTCGCCTGTCTACTTCTATCTCAGCTGGAGCAAATCCAGTTAGAGAAGGAGGCTATAATCGAAATATGACATTCATCTTAGCAGATAAATTAAGTGACAGACTTGGATATACTTTATCAGCCTCTCATAACACCTCTGACTATGGTTCTGATAACATTGAATTTGAGTGGGATGACAGTGAAACACCTGAACTTAAAGAACAAGACATCAGAAGGTATGATGTTAAAAGAACAAGAAGAAGTATTGCGCTAAATCTCGATTACGAATTAGATGTAAATAACAAAATATACTTAAAGTCGATATACAATTCTAGAGACGATTGGGAAAATCGTTTTCGTGTTCGTTTTGATGACTTTGAAGATGGAGAAGTTAGAATCCGGAAACAAACCAAAGGAGGTATAGGGAACGATCGTAATGACAATCGTCGATTAGAAGATCAAAGAACATACAAACTTGCTTTTGGAGGAGAACATCAGCTTGGAAAGCTCTCTATGGATTGGAAGTATTCCTTTTCACAAGCATCAGAAAAAAGACCTGACGAGAGATACATTAGGTTTGACCAGAAGGGTGTAGCTGCAAACATGGACACTTCTAATGCTGAATTTCCAGGATTTATTGTCTCTGCTTCAGACTTAAATAACACCTCTGAGTTCAAATTCAAAGAGGCGCAAGATGCACAAAAGGCTACAGAAGAGGATAACAATTCTTTTAGAGTCAATTTTAAGTTGCCTTACTCCAAAAATGATTACATCAAGTTTGGATATAAACTTAATCAGAAATCAAAACTACGTGATGACATTTGGTATGAGTACGAAATTGATGGAGTCGATTTCATGTCAAATACATCTACAAAAGACTATACAGTGCCAGGGTATCTTCCTGGATCAAAATATACACATGGTCAATTCGCCTCAGCTGAGTACTTAGGAGGTTTAAATTTCTCAGGCGGCGAATTACTTTTTGAAGAATTTGCAACTGGTAATTATTCTGCAGACGAAGCTGTAAACGCAGCATATTTAATGTTTGTAGATAAGTTGGGAGAAAACACGACTGTAATTGCTGGAGCTAGATTAGAAAGCACAACACTCGATTATGTTGGCTATGCATATGATGAAGAGGAAGGCGCAAACTCATTGACTGATTTAGAAGAGTTAAAAGGTTCAAACGATTACTCCAATATATTACCAAACTTTACTATCCAAACTAAGTTGGGGAAAAATTTTATTTTAAATGGAGCTTACACGGTGGGAATAGCAAGGCCTGCATACTTTGAATTAGTGCCCTATCAAGAAATCAATTCTGCTGATTTAGAAGTCGCAGTTGGAAATCCTGACTTAGAAGCAACAGTTTCTAACAATTTTGATTTAATGGCAGAATACTATTTTTCAAATGTTGGATTAATTACAGGGGGTGTATTTGTAAAAAATATTGACAATTGGCTTTACCTATTTAGTGATGATGATTACCAATTTAGGGGGGAGTCTTACGATTACGAGCAAGTTAGAAATGGAAGAACAGCTGCGGTAAATGGGATAGAATTAGGTCTTCAAACACGTCTAAGTTTCTTGCCAGGATTTCTTGGAAATACCACTTTCTACGGCAACTATACCTATACAAATACAAGTACAGATGGGGTTGCTGACAGAGGAGATGATGTGCCTTTGGTGGGAGCTGCGGAGAACATGTTTAACGCTTCTATAGCATACGAATCGAATAAGTTTTTCTTGAGAGCCTCAATGAATTATGCTGGCGAATCTCTGGATGAAATTGGGGGAAATATTTATGAGGACAGATACTATGATGAGCAATTATTTATTGATTTAAACGCTACCTATGCTATAAATAATCGAGTGCGAATTTTTGCCGAAGCAAAAAACTTAACGAATCAACCACTGAGATACTATCAGGGTCTTTCAGAAAGAACAATGCAGTTAGAATACTATGATATCAACTGGAATTTTGGAATTAAAGTTGATTTGAGATAATCAAATGAATTTTGTTGAATAAGGAGTAACCATAAAATGGTTACTCCTTTCTATTTATTTTTAGCTTATGAAGCAAGTAATTTTTTTCATTATTATTTTCTGCAGCTATAGTGTAATGGCACAAAAAAATTACAAACAATTTGAGGTAGCTCCATTTCAAGAAACAGACCCAGTGCTTTCAGAGGGAGATGCTGCAGATGACATCGCAATCTTTGTTCCAAATCAGTCCATTGAGGACGTTTTGATTATTGGAACAAACAAAAAATACGGATTAGAAACGTATGATTATAAGGGAAATCGATTGTTTGAATATCCCTTTGGCAGAATAAACAATGTAGATCTTTTGCGAGGTTATGAGCCGAATGAAAAGGGACTCGTTGCACTTGTAGGAGGCACGAACAGAAGCACCCGAAGTCTCGATTTATGGTATTTACATTCAGATGCCAGTATTACGCTTGTAAAATCAACTCAAACGGATTTAAAAGATGTTTATGGATTTACTTTCTATTCGGATGAAATAGCAACTTACGCCTTTGTAACTGATAAAAAAGGAACAATTTATCAATATCAAATATTCTTGAATGCTGACAATATAGATTTAACCTTAATCAGAAAGTTAAAATTTTCATCTGTAATTGAGGGTGTTGTGGGAGATTCGAAAAGAGGTCTTATTCTTGCAGCTGAGGAAAATAAAGGCTTGTGGTCATTTAATGCACATCCTTTTAAGCCATTGAACAAAAATTTACTGCTCAATATAAAAACCGAGGGTTTAAAGGCTGACCTAGAGGGCGTTGCTATTATAAATGATTTTAGACAATCAAAAGATTACATATTCATATCAATTCAGGGCTCAAACAGTTATGGTATTTTGGATGCCCAAGACTACAAATTAAAAGGGATATTTAAAATTATCTCAAACAATAATAAAATTGATCAGGTAGAAGAAACTGATGGTATTGAAGCTGTTATGCTCAATTCAAACGAAGGATTATTTATAGTTCAAGATGGTCTCAATGGCATGGATAATCAAAATTTTAAATTAGTTATGCTTTCAAGTATTTTGAAGCAAATACCGAACTAAAATCAAAGAGGTGTTCATTCACTCTCAAAGTCGAGAAGATAAGCGCATCAAACTCATCCGTTTAAATCAAAACTAAACACCTGAACTAAACAAGCTCCCCTGCAATAACCCTTTTTCGTGCAGCAGAAGCCGCTCTTTTCTAGTAATACCTCCTGCGTAGCCTTGCATCTTTCCACTTTTTGCGATGACGCGATGACAAGGTATCACAATAAGATGCTTGTTTTTGGCATTGGCAGCCGCTACCGCTCTAATAGCTTTAGGGTCACCCAAATCTAAAGCTAAGTCTAAATATGAACAGGTTTTACCGAAAGGAATAGTCAATAAGTGTTGCCATACTTTGCGTTGAAAATCAGTGCCCGTGATTTCTAAGGGAAGATCAAATGCGGTTAAGGCACCATTGAAATAGGCGCTGAATTGTTCTTGAACGAGGTCTAACAAAACTGTAGACCCTCCGTTTTTTTGTGAACCATTTGCAAAGCGAACACTGAGCACGTGTGTACTATTTGCTTCAACAGAAATATAGCCCACTGGACTTTTGAAACAGATAGAGTTATTTCCCATCCCTTAGCCATTGTGCGACCTCTTTTGCAAAATAGGAGGCAATCATATAAGCACCTGCTCTTTTAATGGCGATGAGCTGTTCAAATACAATAGCATCGTGATCAATCCAACCTTTTGCGCTGGCCGCTTTGATCATAGCGTATTCACCAGAAACTTGATAAACGGCGATAGGAAGCAAGACATTTTCTTTGAGGTCTTGCACGATATCTAAATAGGCCAACCCTGGTTTTACCATTAAAATGTCAGCGCCTTCATCTTGGTCGAGTAGGGCTTCTCTTAACGCTTCTCTTTTTTTGGCAAAATCCATTTGATAGGTTTTTTTATCACTTGGAATATTGGCCTCGTTGGATGGTGCTGAGTCAAGTGCATCTCTAAAAGGTCCGTAATAAGAACTGGCATATTTTGCGCTATAAGATAGAATGCCACAATTGATATAGCCAGCCTTGTCTAATGCCTCACGGATGATTTTTACTCGTCCGTCCATCATATCGCTTGGCGCAACCATATCTGCTCCAGCTTCAGCATGAGAGACGCTCATTTGTGCTAGCACAGCTGCAGTTTGATCATTTACAATTTCTCCATCTTTAACAATTCCGTCATGTCCATAGATTGAAAAAGGGTCTAAAGCCACATCAGTCATGACGTAGAGTTCTGGGCAGTTTTCTTTGACAGCCTTAATGGCGAGTTGCATCAAGCCATTGGGGTTAAGGGCTTCTTTACCTGTATTGTCTTTTAAATCATCAGACACCTTCGTAAAGAGTAAGATACTTTTCAAGCCTAAACTTTGAATTTCATGGACCTCTTTGATCAATTGGTCAATGCTTAATCGAAATTGACCTGGCATAGATTCGATTTCTTCTCGAACTGAAGTTCCTTCAACAACAAATAAGGGCACGATAAAATCGTTAACGCTTAAGTGGTGCTCTTGAACCAAGCTTCGAATGGCGTGGTTTGCTCTTAATCTCCGTGGTCTACTATTGGGGTACATATATTTCTCCTATTAAATAACAAAACGCTTTACCGCGAATTAAAACGCGATCTTCAAGCAGGGTACATTCAAAATTACCGACTCTTTTTGATAGTTGTTGAGCACTGAGTTGAGTCTTTCCAAATTGCTCTGCCCAATATGGAGTCAAGGTGGTGTGTGCCGAACCTGTAGCAGGGTCTTCAGGAACACCGCATTGGGGGGCAAAAAATCGCGAAACAAAGTCAACGTTATCGCCGGGAGCTGTACAAATAATCCCCCTCACTTTTATTTTATCGATTTCAAAAAAGTTAGGTTGAAGCGATCGAATCTGGGCCTCGTTTTCATAAATCAGCATCAAATCTGTTTTTCCGTCGAATGCTTTTATTGCTTTGCAACCCACTAAAACTTCTGTGTGAGATAAGTTAAAATCACTCTGATTTAAATCATCCACAGGAAAATTGAGCTCATATAAATCGTCACCTTTTTTAACTACAGATAAGAGGCCACTTCGATGTGAATGCAGTTGAAGGGCATTGTTTTTTGTAGCCTCGCTGAGGTGTTTCGTTTCGTGATTAAAAAGCACATAAGAGGTCGCTAGTGTAGCGTGCCCACAGAGGTCTACTTCTTCTTCAGGTGTAAACCAACGAATGTCGTATACTCCATTGTTATAAACGGCATAAGCGGTTTCAGCTAAATTGTTTTCCTCTGCGATTCGCTGCATGGTCTCATCAGCAATCCACTCCTCTAAGATGCAGACTGCTGCAGGGTTTCCCCCAAAAACTGCAGATGCAAAAGCATCCACCTGATACATTTTTAATTTTAAGACACCCATGATTTTGGATTTTTTAAGACTTCAATGAGTTGTTGTTCCTCTGAGCCTTTTTCTACTTGTTTATTGTATTGCCAACGAACTCTCGGCGGCAGTGACATTAAAATACTTTCAATACGTCCATTGGTTTTTAAACCAAAGAGGGTTCCCTTATCGTGCACGAGGTTGAATTCGACATAACGCCCTCTTCGAACTTCTTGCCATTCTCGCTGCGCCTCTGTATACGGTAAATTCTTTCTGCGGTTAGCTATTGGAACATAGGCATTCAAAAAGTTTTGAGCCACGTCAGTGACAAAATTAAACCACTGTTGAGTACTCATTTTTTCTGTTTCTTTGAGGTAGTCAAAAAACAATCCGCCTATACCTCGAGCCTCTTGCCTGTGATGATTGTGAAAATAGGTATCACATTTTTCTTTATAGTTGGGATAAAATTCGGGATCATGACGGTCACAGGCCTCTTTACAAACTCGGTGAAAATGCGAAGCATCTTCTTCAAAGAGGTAATAAGGGGTAAGGTCAAGTCCTCCTCCAAACCAGGCGTCTATTTTTTGACCTTCTTTGTCATATAATTCGAAGTACCTCCAATTGGCATGTACCGTAGGAACCATTGGGTTTTCAGGATGCAAAACCAAACTCAATCCACAGGCAAAGAAATTAGAATCGTCAACCTTGAAATAGTTTTGCATACTCTCTGGAAGCTTGCCGTGAACGGCCGAAATATTCACGCCGCCTTTTTCAAATACGCCACCGTTTTCGATCATACGTGTTCTTCCTCCCCCTCCGCCTGGTCGATCCCATAAGTCTTGTTCAAATTTAGCTTTGCCATCAATTTCTTCTATGCTTTGGCAAATGTCATCCTGCAAGTTTTGAATAAAGGCGTAAAATTGATCTTTGGTGTTTTGCATATTAGGAATTCAGATAAACAAGTTCTGGGGTGTTATAAGGCATTTGGTTGACATCAACGGCTTTGGCATCTTCAACCATACTCATCAAGGCTTCTATAACCTCAGACTCTCCTCGATTTAGATATTGCTTGAACAATTGTATACCAATTTGATTATTGTGCAAATCCATTGCTGTTTCAACCGGATTATTGACAAAGCATCTTTCGTGAAAGTCTGTTATTTTTTTGGTCCAAACACAGACATCTTCTGTATTACGGCTCCATTGATAACAATAGTTCGAAATCAGGTAACACCAATAGGCGTGTCTAAAGGCATTTGCCTTATCGTTTCCGTGGTGTTTGTCGCCATATGTTCGCTGCGCTTTTAACATACAGTTTTTAGTTGCGGCCAATGTTGGCCATATGTATAAAGGTCTTTTTAGGCATTCTCGAATTAAATAAATCAATTCAGAAAATGGTATTTTAAACAAGGCCTTTATGACTCTCATCAAGCGTATTCTTTGACTGCTTCAATAAAGGCACGGGCGTTATCTACAGGAATATCAGGTAGAATTCCGTGTCCTAGATTTACGATGTAGCGGTCTTTTCCGAAAGCTTGAATCATTTCTTTTACGTCTTTTTTGATTCGCTCCGCAGGTGAGTACAATCGAGAGGGGTCGTAATTTCCTTGTAATGTAATTTGACCTCCACTCAAATAACGAGCATTTCGTGCTGAACAGGTCCAATCTACTCCAAGTGCAGACGCGCCCGTTTTCGCCATTTCATGCAAGGCAAACCAACATCCTTTTCCAAATAAAACCACCGGAATTTCATCCTTAAGTGCAGTTACAATTTGGCGCATGTACGAAAGTGAAAACTCTTCGTAATCTTCTGGGCCGAGCATTCCTCCCCATGAATCAAAAACCTGTACGGCATGAACACCAGCCTTCGCCTTTGCTTTTAAATAGGCAATAGTGGTATCTGTGATTTTTTGAAGTAAGTCATGTGCGGTTTGAGGATCAGAGAAACATAGCTTTTTGGCTTTGTCAAAGTTTTTGCTTCCTTCACCCTGAACACAGTAACACAAGATCGTCCAAGGAGAACCGGCAAAACCAATAAGAGGCACACTGTTGTCTAGCATTTCCAAGGTGAGTTTGATAGCGTCAAAAACATAAGAAAGACTGTCGTTCACATCAGGAACTACTACGCGGTCTAAATCACTTGCCGTTCGAACAGGGTTTGGTAGTACAGGGCCTTTATTGGGCTCCATATACACATCGATGTTCATTGCCTGCGGAATGACCAAGATGTCTGAAAAGAGAATGGCCGCGTCATTTTCAAAGCGTCGCAGCGGCTGTAAGGTAATTTCAGAGGCCAACTCTGGAGTTTGACAACGTGTAAAGAAGTCGTATTTCTTTTTGAGTTCCATAAACTCAGGTAAGTAACGACCGGCTTGTCTCATCATCCATACAGGAGGTCTTGACACTTCTTCTCCTTTAAGTGCTCTTAGATATAAATCGTTTTTAAGACTCATTTTTTGTTTTATAATGTTGAATTAATTTTAATAATAAATTTGTCGAAGTGGGGCTTTTGGCCACCACAACATCTGGGGTATGTCTTCTGGCTTTGGCAGCGGTAGTTTCTCCGATGCAAAAAGCAGTTTTGTTATTTAAGTCATTTTCACTCGCAAAACTCTCGACACCTCTTGGACTAAAGAAAAGTACAGCGCTGTAATCGTCTGCAAATTTCTTTTTGTTCATGCTACTTAAATATACGGTATAAGAGTCAGACCCTTTTGCTCTGAGCCACTGCTCTAAAGTAGGAGTGACATGATTTCCGTGAATCCAGCAAGACTTAAAATCTTGTGTTTTCAAAAATTCGATGAGTTGCTGAGCGTTCTCAAAATACTTTAGCACGTCTAACCCCAAATCTTTTAATCCCTGGGCAGTTTTTTCTCCTACACAGTAAATAGAAGCTTGCTGCAGATGTGCTGTGTTTTGATTTTTCCAGTATTGTTTAAGTGCGGCTACGGCATTTTGACTGCTAAATAAATAAGTTTCATAATCAGATGCAATTGAAAAAGGCAGTGTCTCAATTTTGAGGGCGTCATATTCTACTAGAGAAACACCAGCTTGCAGGAGGTGATTCTTGTCAGAAGCAGCGAGTGTTTTGGTGCTAATAATCTTTCTCATCCTGTATGGCTTTTAAAAGTTCTGTTCCCCCATTGTTTCGTATTTCGTGCGCCAAATCGCAACCGATTTGAGCGGCCTGCGACAAATGAATTTCTCGCTCAACCTCAATGGCCTCTTGTCCGTTCAAACTGTATAGACCTCCCTTAAAACAAAGCGTGTCTTTATCTATAAAGGCATAGGCTCCTACAGGAGAGCTGCATCCACCTTCTAAGGTTTTTAGAAAATCGCGTTCAACTCTTGTGCAAAGTGCGGTTTCGCTATGGTTGAGACTTGTTACGCCTTTGAATTTTTCTAGCTGTTCTTTGAGCCCAACAATCAACAAAGCTCCTTGGGCGGGTGCGGGAATCATATAATCTAAATTCACAAGCTGACGCCCACCCTTATTCATGCGTTCTAAACCAGCTTGAGCAAAAATGGCACCTTCCCAAGAGGATTCTTCTAATTTCTGAATTCTGCGCTGAATATTACCCCTTAGATTTTCTACCTGGTAATTAGGATTTTTTCTAAGCCATTGTGCTTTTCTTCTAAGACTTCCGGTACCAATTTTCAAGCTTTGCTCTTTTTTGGGATTCAGTACGAGAACATCTCTGTGGTCTCCTCTTTGAAGTACCGCAAAGGGGACTATTCCTTCTGCGAGTTGCGTAGGAACGTCTTTCATAGAATGCACCGCGATGTCAATGCGCTTTGTAAGTAGTGCCGCATCAAGTGTTTTGGTAAACACACCGGTTAGCCCCATTTGATAAATAGGCTGTGTTAAATTCAAATCACCTTCTGAGGATACAGGCACGATTTCACTGGCATACCCCAAATCGTTGAGCTGATTTTGAACAAACTCTGCTTGCCAGAGGGCTAGGGCACTTGATCTAGTGCCAATTCTAATTGTTTCACTAGTCATTTATGAGTTTGATTCCTTCTGATTTAATTCAAAAACATCATTGAGCAGAGCAACGCTTTGATCAAAATCACCATTTGCTGATTTCAAGTGATTGGCTATTTGTTTTGTGATTTTTTGAATCAATCTATTTGATACTAAATCAATCGCTTTCTCATCTAATACCGGTTGGTTTTTTTTCGAATGAAAATCGATTTCTTCGTTTTTATAGGATTGAAGTTTTGCTTTTACCGCAGCTACTACTGGAGCAAATTTTCTATTGGAAAGCCACTCGATGAAGTCGGCTTGAATTTCTTCGATAATCGCTAAAGCTTGAGGAATGTACTGTTTTCTGCGCTCAAGGGTATCATCTGTAATTTTTGAAAGCTGATCAATACCTACCAAGCTCACCCCTTCAATTTCAGTAACATCAGAGGCAACATTTTGAGGGACCGATAAATCTAAGATAAGCAGCTTGTTCTTGGTTCTCAGTAAATCTTTATTTACAGTCGGATTCGCCGCCCCTGTGGCCACGATTAAAACATCTGCTGTTCTGATTTCCGAAGGTAAATCTGAGAAGCTCTTTACATCTACCTTGAATTTACCCGCGACCTCTTCGGCTCGATCTCGCGTTCGGTTAATCAGGGTAATTTGTTGGTTCTTGGTGTGTTTTACTAAATTCTCACAGGTATTTCGGCCTATCTTTCCAGTACCGAACAAGACGATTTTTTTAGATTGTACCTCTGGGATTTCTTGCATGAGGTATTTCACTGAAGCAAAAGAAACTGACGTGGCTCCGGTGGAAATTTCTGTTTCATTTTTTATGCGTTTGCTAGCTTGAATAACAGAATTACACAAACGCTCCAAAAACGCACTTGTCAATTTTGATTTCTTGGCCTGCTTAAAGGATTTTTTAATCTGTGCGATGATTTCGAAGTCACCGAGTATTTGACTGTCTAGTCCTGTTCCTACTTGAAAGAAGTGGTCTATAGCCTCTTTTGCAATTTTGATATAACCGTGCTTGGCGAACATCTCCTTTGAGCCTTTAGTGAATTCACATAGCAGGTCGACAAGAATCTCTTCATTTTCAACTTCGGCATAAAGTTCAGTGCGGTTACATGTAGAAACAATCATTAAAGAGGAGGCTCCAATTTGCGAAGCTTTTTCGCTTAGTTTTCGAGACTTGTGTTCATCGAGACTGAACAATCCTCTTGTCGGCGCATCTGTTCTGTGATAGCTCACGCCAACGACGCAAAACGAACTATTTAAATTTGTCTTATTCATAGATTGTGGTGGCACAAAATTAAAAGTCATTAAAGGGAAAAAATAACGCTAAAGGTTCTTGTATTTTTTGACTGATTTTGAAGAGTATTCTGTACCTTTGCAGAGTATATAAATTCATGTATATCAAAGTTTTAAAGGGGCATTAAAGCTTATTTAGAAAGATTCTAAATTCGAATTAATGCCAAATAGAACAAAAACTTATCTCAAAAAACATCGCTAGAAGGTTATGCAGCACATAGATATTCAAAATTTAGGAACGGTTTTAATTGAAAACACTGATAAAGAGCGCGAAAAAACTATTGTATATCCGGTAGAAATAAAGCAAATCCAATTGCATTTTGTGCTCAAGGGCGGATTGCGTTTTTCATTTAATGAAAACACCTATTTCTTAGAAGCAAAAGAAGATCAAACCCTTTTACTCTTTAATTCACAAAAAGCCTTGCCCATTTCTGCTGAGTTAGAAAAAGACAGCCAATGGCTTTGTTTGGTGTTAAGCATAGATGGCCTGCATGCACTCTTCAGTGAACACGCTAAAATCATTCCTTTTTTAAATACAGAAACACAGGAGACTAAGTTTTACAGCCAAGGCGAGCTGAGTCCAGCCATGGCCATTGTCGTGAGTCAACTCATTGAAAACCGATTACACGCCGCTTTAAAGAATATTTACAACAAAGGGAAAGTCTATGAATTAATCAGCCTTTACTTTAATAAAACTGAAGATACCGACCTTGAGCAATGCCCTTATTTAGCCGACGATCAAAACATTCGTAAAATCAGACAGGCTAAAGAAATCATTGTTGCAGAAATGAATGAACCTCCAACTTTGGAGCACCTTGCAAAAACCATTGACCTTCCATTAAAACGTTTAAAAGAAGGGTTTAAACAGTTATATGGAGATTCGGTTTATGGATTTCTTTTTCAACACAAAATGGAATTCGCTCGAAAATTATTACTCTCCAATAAGTACAGTGTGGGTGAGATTGGATTACGCGTGGGCTACAGTACACCGAGTCATTTTATAGCAGCTTTTAAAAAGAAATACGGAACGACGCCTAAAAAGTATTTGTCTGAATTACAGACCTAATTAAAAGACATCGTACAATGCAGGGCGCACGATGATAATTCCTGTACACCTGTTGATTCCTTGAGCAAATTTGTAAAGGGGCTTTTTAGAGATGACAACATTCCCAGAACTCGAGGCATGAAGCAGATGTATTTTCTTGTTTTTTTCGATGGCAATCCCAGTATGTGTTACATCTAAGCCGTCAATATTAGTGGCAAAAGCGATGATATCCCCCTCTTCAATAGCAGCAGTTTTTATAGCGTCTAATCCTAAAACCGCATAGCGCATAGGGTTCATAGCCTTTTCAATTTCTACCCAGTCTTTAAATATTTGATCGTCCTCTAAAGCGCTATAACTTGAGCGATGGCTGCTCATAAAATCCAATGTTTTTTCGATAGTACTTCCTCCTAAGTCTTCGGTAATATCAAAGACATATCCCTTTTTTTCATTGTTTTGAATCCACTCTGTAAAGTAGTGTAAGCGAGAGGTGTATCCTTCTCTTTCGCGGTTTCTGTATCGAATATTCTCCAAAAGTTGAGCATAAGTCTTTAAATGCATTTCTTCGGGGGTAAACTCCTCTAAGTTTTCGTATTGCATTAGGTAAAGGCTAAGACTATTCTCTACAAAGGTGGTGCAGTCAAAGGCACTAAAATTTAAGACTAAGGGTTCGTTTTGAAATCCTTCAATAGTATGAGCGACATAGGGGCTTCCAAGAAATGAAGTTCCAATTTCTGAGATGTTCTCAAAGGATGAATTTGCGCCCTGTTTAGCAATCAATTCGTTGAGTCGTTCTTGGTCGCCTTCATTGAATACCATTTCTTGGGCCAAGCACAGTTGAGACCACATTAAAACCGGAAAAAACAAGAATATTTTAGAGATAGACATAAACAAATATAGCTTTTAGACATAGCAAGTTGTATTTTTGAAAAAAAGAAATTGTGAAAAAGGGTGTATTACTTGTAAATCTGGGTTCTCCAGATGCTCCTACAAAAAAAGCCGTTCGACCTTATTTGGATGAATTTTTAATGGATTCAAGGGTTATTGATGCTCCAAAAGCACTTAGAGCATTATTGGTTAAAGGAATCATTTTGAACACGCGACCAAGACGATCAGCCAAAGCTTATTCTAAGATTTGGTGGGATGAAGGCTCTCCTCTTATCGTAATTTCAGAGCGCTTTCAAGAAAAACTTAAAAAGCATATAGATTTACCCGTCGCCTTGGGAATGCGCTACGGTTCTATGAGTATTCGAAAGGCCCTACAAGAGCTACATGACCAGGGAATAGAAGACACCTTATTGGTTCCGCTCTACCCGCAATACGCGATGAGTTCTTATGAAACTGTTGTAGTAAAAACCCTCGAAGAACAGCAAAGGCATTTTCCAGAGATGAAAATCACTACACTTCCTGCTTTTTACAATCAAGAAGATTACATTAAAGTCTTGGGAGATCATATTGCCAAAGAACTCGAAGATTTTGAATACGACCAATTGCTCTTTTCATACCACGGAATTCCAGAACGACACATAAGAAAATCAGACCCTACTAAATTTCATTGTAAAATCGACGGGTCTTGTTGCAGCATTAATTCAGTTGCTCATCACAGCTGTTACAGGCACCAGTGCTATACCACCACCAAATTGGTTGGAGAACATTTGCAACTTGACGAAGATAAAATTGCAACTTCGTTTCAATCTCGAATAGCCGGGGACACCTGGTTAAAACCCTATACAGATTACGAATTTGAGCGTTTTGCCAAAGAAGATAAAACACGATTAGCTGTTGTCACACCAGCCTTTGTCGCCGACTGTCTAGAAACCCTTGAGGAAATCGCGATGGAGGGTGAAGAAGAATTTATAGAAGCTGGTGGAAAAGAGTTTAAACACATTTCTTGTTTAAACGACAGTGATTCATGGGTAGCCCTAATGGCCAATTGGATTTCACACTGGGAGCAACACGCTAAACTTCCGTTTTAATGGCTAAAGCAAGTCCAAAAGAATTAGGCGAAAAGCCAATCGGATCTTTATTGATCAAACAGGCGATTCCAGCCTCCATCGGGATACTCGCTATGTCACTGAATATTTTGGTCGACAGTATTTTCGTTGGAAATTGGATTGGCCCTACCGCCTTAGCTGCTATAAATGTGGTCTTACCGGTTTCTTTTTTTATTGGTGCTATAGGGATGTCTATAGGAGTTGGAGGCTCAAGCGTACTCTCTCGAGCCTTGGGAGCAAAAGACGATACCAAAGCCTTAAAAACCTTTGGAAATCAAATCAGCTTGACCCTATTGGTCTGCGTGAGTATGGTAGTTTTTGGATTGATTTTTATGGAAAGTCTAATCCCAGCTTTTGGAGGATTGGGAGCCATTTACGAGCCAGCAAGAGTTTATTATGAGGTTGTATTGTACGGAGTTCCTTTTTTAGCCTTGTGTATGATGGGAAATACGGTCATTCGCGCCGAGGGTCAACCACGACACGCGATGATTGCGATGATCATTCCTTCTATTGCCAATTTAGTCTTAGACGTTGTCTTCATTTACTATTTAGATTTAGGGATGTTGGGCGCCGCTTGGGCGACCACCGCAGGTTACTTTTTTTGCTTTGCCTATGTCTTATTTTTCTTTTTAAAACACTCCAATTTAGCGCCGAAGAAATCAGACTTTAGTTTCGATATGGGGATATTAAATGAGATGAGCTCACTCTCCTTTGTCACCTTGTCAAGACAGGCTATTTCAAGTATAATTTATCTTATAATGAACACACTGCTCTTTAGACTTGGAGCAGAGGCTCTTATTGCCGTTTACGCCATTATCGGCCGCATGCTGATGTTTGCCTTATTTCCTGTGTTTGGGGTTACCCAAGGTTTTCTTCCGATTGCGGGATACAACTATGGCGCAAAACTATACGACCGTGTTCGTGAGAGTATCACCAAAGCCATTCTCTACGCCTCAGGGGTAGCCACCCTTGTGTTTATCTTCTTGTTTGTTTTTCCGGCCGAAATAGCCGCCCTGTTTTTGGGAAGTGGAGATAATTTAAGTCAAGAAGCTATGGATATTCGCGCAATGGTCATCGAAAAAGTTCCTATCGCAATGCGATGGGTTTTTGGTGCCAGTCCAATAATCGCCATTCAGCTTATTGGAGCAGGGTATTTTCAAGCAATAGGTAAAGTGAAGCCGGCACTATGGCTTACCCTGCTTAGACAAGGCTTACTGCTAATGCCCTTGCTATTTATTTTGCCGCCTTACCTCGGAGAGAAAGGCGTATGGCAATCGTTCTTCTTTGCGGATGTTTTGGCCACACTAATTACGGCCTACTTCTTATACCGTGAAATTACAGTGAATCTAGCGTCGGTATCTGAATAGCCCTCTTTTACGGTTCATAACCGTTTGTTTGACTGATGAAGCTTCTACCTGTTTTTGTGGTTCAGTGCCGTTCTCAGCTGAAAGCTCTTTTGTGGTTTCTTCTAATTCTACTTTCTTAATTTCTGACTTAAGCGTTGCCAAGACTTCTCTTGCCATCTCTCGAGCTTTGAACTCGGTATCTCGTAATTTACTTGCTTCAGTATTTTTCTGCTGCATGCGCTCTTTCATTTTAGGCATGTAATACTGAAGAATTTCTTCCGAATTTTTAAATGATTTCTTGTTCTCCATGACGTTTATATTTATTGAAGAATTTGTAATTATCCTGACTGTCAAAGTAGTTTTTCCTTTTGATCCAAACAAAACCATCCCCTTTGGAGATTACAGCCACATCTACAGGGCCACCAACCGTTTCATCTTCTGTTGAATATTTCTTTTTAATACAAGTCAAATGAACTAAACTCTCAGCGAGTTCAGCCAATTCGTCCTTGGCCATAACTGAAGTCACCGTTAGTACAGGGTCGATATTGTACTCTTTCATAAAGCGGTTGATGTTAGACTTGTATTTTTTGTAAGCCTTGAGACTTTTCGCCTTTATTGCTTTGTGAATTTGATTTTCTTGTTCGTCGTCAATGAGATCTTCTACTTCGTCTAATATGAGTTGAGGCAATTCTGAAACAAAGTATTTAAAGAAGAAATCATTATAACTCATTAGATAAGGAGAAATACCATCTATGAAAGTACGCATGACCTCATCTTGCGCAAAGGGCATAATGAGTGCTGAGTTCTGATGCGTTACCTTTTTGTACTCTTCTTTTTTGAATTTAAGTACACCAAACAGAAGCCCAAATATTTTTAAAGGCTGTACTCTTGGAAAAATGTCCTTGTCACCAAACCCAGAGATGACTACACCGGTGTAATCGTATTCTTGAGAATTTTCTGGATGATAGATGAATAGATAAGTAGCCAGTTGCTTTAAGTTTTCTTTTGTTTTGTCATCCAAAGGAAAAATTTCAAAAATCTCGGCTATGATTTGATCAACATGACTACCAAGCTTTTGATTTATGAGTTCACCGTATTTCTCTGGTTTGTTCACATAGGTTTCCCCATTTCTGTATTTCTCTAATTCTTCTTCTACGATATCTGCAAATAGTTTTTTGATATCCTCCTCGTTGATTTCAGATTGATTTTCAAAAAAACTAAAGTCTAATCGATGCGACAGTGTCTCGATAATCAGACTTTCAAAGTAATCATCGATCCTACTCAAGGCGTATTTAACTTGAAGTTCTTCTGGAAAAAGTTCTTGATTATTTTCAAGAAATTCTACCAATAGTTTTCCGTAGTTATCAAGTTGAGATTGCTGTTGGTTGCCAAGAGTTTCTCTAAACATTTTAATGAGTGTTTCCCATGGAATTCCCATAAAAGTCGCAGAACTGTAAATCATAACTCCCACAGTGTGTCTAGCACCAAGAGATAGTATTTTATTGGCATGAGTGTAAATCGGTCTTCCACCCGAGTAAGCGGTGGCTGCTGAGTCGGCTGCTAAAGCAACAGCCTGACGATTCATAATCGCTACTTCAGTTGTCATAAATTCAGGTTCTTTTAGGCCTTAGGTAAGACCGCATTTTCGATTCTAAAATTAAATTAATGCTTTTCTAATCTTTTTTCTAATTTTAGTACACTAACAATGAGAATAACATGAGAAATACTATGATCTTATTATCGGCCGTTTTGTCGATCGCATTAAGTATATCAACCGATACCCTTAATGCACAGCGAAAGAGGAAAGCTAAAAAAACAGAAAGCATTTCATCGGATTTATATGGCAGTTTATCCTACAGACTTGTGGGGCCTTTCCGAGGGGGTAGATCTGCAGCTGTGACAGGTGTGCCGAACAAACCTAATTTGTACTACATGGGAGCTACAGGCGGAGGTGTTTGGAGAACACAAGATGCTGGTACAACCTGGGAAAATATTTCTGACGGATATTTTGGCGGAAGTATAGGAGCTGTTGAGGTTGCTCAATCAGATCCAAATGTTATCTACGTAGGCGGTGGAGAGGTAACTGTTCGCGGAAACGTTTCCTCAGGATACGGTGTGTTTAAATCTACAGATGCAGGAAAAACATGGGAATCTAAAGGCTTACCAAACAGTCGTCATATTCCTCGCATGAGAGTGCATCCCAAAAATGAAAACATAGTTTATGCGGCTGTGTTGGGAAATATCTATAAAGAAAGCACCGACCGAGGGGTGTATAAAAGTACAGATGGAGGAGACAGTTGGTCGAAAATATTATACGCTAATGATATGGCTGGGGCCGTAGATTTAATACTCGATCCAAATAACCCTCGAATTCTTTATGCAGCCACATGGCGCATTCAAAGAACACCCTACAGTTTAAGCAGTGGGGGTGAAGGGTCTGCACTTTGGAAGAGTGAAGACGAAGGCGCAACTTGGACAGAAATATCTGCTCATAAAGGGTTTCCTCAAGGAACACTTGGAATTATGGGGGTTACAGTATCACCGGTAAATTCTAATCGAGTATGGGCTATTGTAGAGCATAAAGAAAAGGGAGGTTTATACCGATCAGAAGATGGAGGTGAAACTTGGGCCCAAGTCAATTCAGAGCGTAAATTAAGACAACGTGCTTGGTATTACACTAGAGTTTATGCAGATACACAAGATGAAAACATTGTTTATGTAATGAATGTGCGTTACCACAAGTCAACCGATGGAGGTAAAACTTTTCAAACCTACAATGCTCCTCACGGTGACCACCACGATTTGTGGATAGCCCCAGAAAACAATCATCGAATGATTATTGGTGATGATGGTGGAGCTCAGGTCAGCAATGATCAAGGAGAAAATTGGAGCACCTATGGAAATCAACCAACAGCTCAGTTTTACAGAGTCACCACAGACAATGCCTTCCCCTATCGAATTTATGCTGCACAGCAGGATAACTCTACGGTGCGTATTGAGCACAGAAGTGATGGATACGCCATTACTGAAGACAATTGGGAGCCCACTGCTGGGGGAGAATCTGCTCATATTGCGATAGATCCAGAAAACAATGATATCGTTTATGGTGGTAGTTACGGAGGATATCTCACTCGTGTGAACCATCAAACTAAAACGCAAAGAGCTATTAATGTTTGGCCAGACAATCCTATGGGTTATGGAGCAGAGGGAATGAAGTATCGTTTTCAGTGGAACTTTCCGATCATGTTTTCAAAGCACGACCCCAACAAACTCTACACCTTCTCTAACCATGTTCACATGTCAACAAACGAAGGCCAAAGCTGGGATTTGTTGAGTGATGATTTGACCCGAAATGATCCGACTAAATTGGTTTCCTCCGGAGGACCAATCACTCAAGACAACACTGGAGTCGAGTACTATTGTACCATTTTTGCTGCCGGTGAAAGCCCATTGAAAGAAGGACTCATGTGGGTGGGTAGTGATGATGGATTGATTCACCTTACACAAGATGGCGGAAAAACATGGAATAATGTTACTCCTACTCAAATGCCTGAGTGGAATATGATCAATAGCATAGAGCCATCAGCCTTTGATGAAGGTACTTGTTATGTTGCGGCTACTCGTTATAAAATGGGAGACTTCAAACCTTATTTGTATAAGACCACAGATTACGGTCAGACATGGACGGAGATTACAAACGGTATAGAAGACGAACACTTTACAAGAGTTTTACGTGAAGACCCTAAGCGAAAAGGCTTGCTTTACGCAGGAACAGAAACAGGAATGTACATCTCTTTTGACGATGGTGCCAATTGGAGATCATTTCAGCTCGACTTACCTATAGTACCGATTACCGATTTGACGATTAAAGATGAAAACCTCATTGTGGCGACTCAAGGTCGAAGCTTATACATCATAGACGATTTAAGCGTTTTACATCAATTGGAGGTTGCTGATAATAATGCTGACTTTAAACTATTCGCACCTAAAGACAGTTATAGAACTAAAGGAGGAGGACGATCTTATGGGAACACTGCACTTACAGCAGGAGCCAATCACCCTTCTGGAGTGGTAACCCATTTTTATATTAAAGACATGGATGCCAAAGATGAGGTGAGTTTGACTTATACCAAAGCAGGTGATACCCTTGCACATTTTAGCTCAAAAGCCAAAGAGCGCAACAAAAAGTTGAGTGTGCAAAAAGGAGCAAACACACATAATTGGAATACGCGTTCAGATGGAGCAGAGCGTCTTGCAGGCATGATTTTATGGGCTGCAAGTCTCGGTGGAGCGAAAGCCGTTCCCGGAGATTATATGGTTCATCTTAATATCAATGGCACAACTCAATCGCAAGACTTCAAAATAGTACCTGATCCAAGGGCTGAGGTTAGTGTTGCTCAAATGCAAGAGCAGTACGACTTTATCAACGGAGTCAATCAAACCGTAGATAAGGCACATCAATCGATTAAGAAGATCAGAAGTATCAATTCTAAATTAAGTGCCTTTGTAAAACAATACGGAGATGACGAAAAAGTAAGTGGATTGGTAGAAAAGGCCAAAGCTTTGAAAGAGTCATTTTCTACGGTAGAGAAAGCCTTGTACCAGACGCAAAACAGATCTGGACAAGATCCGCTAAACTTCCCAATTCGATTGACCAATAAATTGGCTCACGTTAACAGTTTAGTCGGAAGAGACGATTTTCCCCCTACGGAACAAGACAAAGCGGTTGCCGCTGAGTTGACTCAAAAAATAAATGAGCAATTGAAAGACTTTGACGCGTTGGTTGATCAAGAGATGAAAGAATTCAACGCTGAGTTCAATAAGCTCGAATTAGATTATCTGGCGATAGAAGAATAGTTCAATAAATAAGCCGGACCTTTGGTCCGGTTTTTTTAAAGTTATATGTTGTACAATTACCTTAAGGCATTTCACCTCATTTTTGTCATTACCTGGTTTGCAGGTTTATTCTACATGCCAAGATTGTTCATCTATCACATTGAGGCACAAGAAAAAGATGAAGTTGAAAAAAAGGTGTTGTCCACGCAGTTTAAACTCATGGCCAAGCGACTTTGGTTTATCATCACATGGCCAAGTGCAATTCTCGCTACCCTATTTGCCGTTGCATTACTCTATGTGATGCCGGGATGGCTTTCTCAAGGGTGGATGCACGCTAAGCTAGCTTTTGTTTTACTTTTATTTCTCTATCACTACAGAACGCATTTGATTTACGGTCAATTGCAAAGAGACGAGTTCAGATACAGCGCACGTTATATGCGACTTTGGAATGAAGGAGCGACCTTGATTTTATTTGCAATTGTTTTTTTGGTCATCTTAAAAAACACTTTGAACGGCTTATTCGCACTCATTGGCTTCGTGATTTTGGCAATATTTTTGATGTTAGGTATTCGTTGGTACAGGAAGGTCAGAGAAAAAAATCCTAACGCCTAAGGCAAAATGAGTTTAGCAAGACGTTTTAAGACATCCATTTCACTGCGAAACCGCATTTTTTTAGCCATGACAGGCTTAGTAGTATTGTCTTCTTTTTTTATGGCAATCGTTACGCTCTATCAGTATCAAGAGCAATCATACGACTATCACAAAACAAGGCTTAATAGAAAAGAACTACAGCTGCTTAAAAGTTTGCAGAATGAACTGCGTAAATCAGAAGAATCCATTGACGGGACCCGTTTAAAGACTGTATTTGAAAATGAAATATACAGTATTGCGAGTATACATAATGTTGATTTTTCGATTTACAATTTGTCCGGCGAGTTATTGCTCAAGTCGAATTTTATACAAGAAAATCAACCAGAAGAATTAAGCTCAAAACCTAAACTAGCAATCGATTTTCAACGTCAGATTATGGAATCCGAATCTTCTGTAATTATTGAACCCATGGATTCTGATGTAGGCTTCTTTTTTTCTTCCTATTTCAAACTCAGAGATATCGATTACAGTCCGGTAGCCATCGTGCACTTGCCTTATTTTGAAGAAGATACATTCAATAAAAAAGAACTGCGTGAGTTTATGATTCGTATTTCAGGGGTTTATTTTTTGTTGTTAATCGTGGCCCTTAGTCTGTCTTATATCGTTTCTACATATATCACTAAGAATCTTAAAGCAATAGCCTCTGTGTTGTCAAAAACAGATTTCAATGCGGTAAACGAAAACATTGTATTGAGCGCTGAGAGTGCAGAAATACAAATTCTAATCGACTCTTATAACAAAATGCTAGAAGCGCTTAAATTAAGCGCTGAGCGTCTTGCTAAGAGTGAACGAGAACAGGCTTGGCGTGAGATGGCCAAACAGGTAGCTCATGAAATAAAAAATCCGTTGACCCCCATGCGTCTTCAGATTCAAGAATTTGAGCACAATTACAAGCAAACCGAAAAGATCGATCCAAAAGAGCTGAAAGAATTCGCTCAAACTCTTATTGAACAAATCGATATCATGAGTAATATAGCAACAGCCTTCTCAGATTTTGCACAATTTCCAAAAACAAAATCCTCTAGAATTGATTTGGTGGCTCAAAGCAAACGCATTATCGATTTATTCAACCAAGCCAAAATTGAATTTGAACAAGACACAGCGAGCGTTGAGGTGACCTTTGACAAAGATCAGTGGTCAAGATTATTAACGAATTTGATCAAGAACGCAATAGAAGCTACAGAGCATCAAGAACAACCTTACTTGGCCGTAAAGATTCGACAAGACTCAGATGAGGTTGAGATTGAAGTAATCGATTCAGGAGACGGTGTGCAGCAGGATCTTGAAGAGCGAATCTTTGAGCCTAAGTTTACCACAAAAAATAGTGGAATGGGTTTGGGCTTAGCTATCGTTAAAAAAAGCATTGAATATCACGGGGGGCAAATAGTTTACACAAGGCTCAATGAGAAGTATACCTCTTTTAAGATTCAACTTCCTTTAAAAAATCAAAGCAGATGATATTCGAACAATTACACATGAAAAAAGAAAGTAAAATCGCTTTTCTAACCATAACGCGTGAAAAAAAGTTAAATGCACTTGATTCTGCAACAATACAGGAGCTTCACGAGGCTTTTTCTGCCTTAGATGCTGATGCAGAAGTCAGGGCAATTGTGTTGACAGGGCAAGGTCAAAAGGCTTTCGTGGCGGGAGCGGATATTGCAGAATTTTCGTCATTTAATCAGCAACAAGGAGAAGCTTTGTCTCGCGCAGGTCACGAAAAACTTTTTGCTTTTGTCGAAAATTTAAGCACTCCCGTGATTGCTGCTATCAATGGATATGCCCTAGGGGGAGGATTAGAATTGGCCCTTTCTTGTCACATGCGTTTGGCCAGCGAAAACGCTAGAATGGGATTGCCAGAAGTAACCCTTGGGCTGATTCCAGGTTATGGTGGAACACGGCGTTTGGGGCAAATTATCGGAAAGGGAAGAGCGCATCAGATGTTAGCCTCAGGTCAGATGATATCAGCCGATAAGGCGATGCAATGGGGATTGGTTAATGAAGTATATACTCAAGAAGAGTTGTTGTCAAAAGCCACAGAATTGGCCTTGAAAATTGCCGCTAACGCACCGACTGCAGTTAGTCATTCGATCAAAGCCATCAATGCTCAATATTCAAATTCGGTGGATTCCTTTGAAACAGAAATAAAATTGTTTGGTGCTTGTTTTGCGACAAATGATTTTAAAGAAGGTACATCTGCATTTCTAGAAAAGCGCAAACCCGATTTTAAAGGAGACTAACCTTTAAGCTTATGCCAGGATGGTGTTTCTCCCCATTCCTCGTAAAACTGATTTAAAAACTGCATCATAAAGGCGTGTCGTTTTTCTGCGATCGCGATTGCGGTTTTTGTATGCAATTGTCCTTTTATCTTTAAGAGTTTTTCATAGAAGTGATTGAGACTTGGACCATCACTTTTTTTATAGGCCTCTTTAGAGTCAAATTGTAATGGTTGGGTTTCTGGATCGTAGATTAGTCTGTTTTTATATCCTCCGTAGTGCAAAGCTCTACTAACTCCAATAGCTCCGATTGCATCAAGTCGATCAGCATCTTGAACAATCTTAAATTCAAGACGGTCGCAAACAGGGTCTTTTTCGCGGTCAAAGGCATTGCGAAAAGACATGTTTCTGATGATGAGCTCTACTTGTGCTATTTGAGGTTTACGTACATTTTGTGAAGACATGAATTGTACTGCCCTTTTCGGGCCTAATTCTTCATCCCCATCGTGAAATTTTGAATCTGCAATATCGTGAAGAAGTGCAGCCAGCTCTACAACGAGAAGATCCAGTGTTTGTTTTTCTTGAGCGGCTATGCGCAGTGCCAAGCGGTGAACCCTTTGGATATGATGCCAATCGTGACCTGCTTCTGCTTCGACTAGAGCCTCTTTAACATAGCTAATGCAATTGGAGACGACAGCATTCATTGTACGGGCCTTTCAAGCTTAGAGGCGATTATAGCTTCAATCTTTGCTGCCAATTCTTTGCGGTCACCCTTGTTTTCGATTGCTGAATGAATAGTGTGTGATACTCGAACGCCAAGGCCTAATGGGTATTTTCCATAGGGCAACATTTTATAGGAATTATTAATTGTAATAGGCAGGATTAAAGCATCGGGCATTTTATCCATTAAAGCGATTAGACCAGTCACTTTAAAAGGTTTTAATTCACCGTTTCTGCTACGCGTACCTTCAGGAAAAATCACAGCTGTAAACCTTTCACTATTTACATAATTTGCTAGCTTGTGTATTTCTGAAATTGCTTGTTTCCCGTCTTTGCGATCGATAAGTACAGACCCTCCGTATTTGAGATTAAATGAAATAGAAGGAATTCCTTTACCCAATTCTTTTTTGGTTACAAATTTCGGATGTAGGGCTCTTAAAGTCCAAAATAAAGGTGGTACATCGTACATGCTTTGGTGATTGGCTACAATCAAGAGCGGTCGATGTGAAATGAGATTTTCTGCACCTTCTAGTTTATAGCTCGTGCCCAGAATTTTTCCGGTGTGAATCAGAAAAAAATTTAAGACTGCTACACAGTAATCGTGAGCGTATCGCCCTCCAAGTTTTAAACACAGGTATTGCAAGGGATGAAACAGCAATAACCAAAATCCAAAAACGCAGAGAAATACGGGTGTAAGTAGGTGAGAGAGCAGTTTTTTCATCGGTTGTCAATCTATAAAAAAACCACCGCTAAAGGGTGGCTTATTTATGTTTTAATTACGAACAAAACTCGTCGTAAGCCGACATTAGATTGTCAGCAATCATTTCTGCTGGCCTGCCTTCAATGTGATGTCGTTCAATCATGTGCACCAATTCACCATCTTTGAACAAAGCCATTGAGGGCGAAGAAGGAGGAAAAGGAACCATCATTTCTCGAGCCTTGTTTACAGCTTCAAAATCAACTCCCGCAAATACGGTGATGAGCTGATCAGGATTCTTTTCGTTTTTCAAACTAAGTTTGGCTGCAGGTCTTGCATTCGCTGCTGCACATCCACATACTGAGTTTACAACCACAAGCGTTGTACCCTCTTTAGCAAGTGCCTGTTCTACTTCACCTGCGGTAAACAATTCATTAAAACCAGCCATGGTCAAGTCTTGTCGCATGGGTGTAACTAAATCTTCCGGATACATAATTTACATTTTAGTCGACAAAGATATGGGTTTTTCAAAAGTGTATCTTTGTAAATCATTTTAAAATAAAGATGTTAAAATCACTCGCCCCATTATTGTTTTCTATACTCGGTTTTATGGTTATGAGATTGCCAGGAGCACTGATCGGCTATTTCATTGGTCGAATGTTTCAAGGGACAAGAGTATATACCAGTAGAGGAGCATTCAATGGTCCATTTCAATCCGTTTATCAACCCGATAATGATTTTCAGCTCAACTTATTGGCTTTGGCTTCTATTATCATTAAGGCAGACGGCGCAGTGGAAGAAGTGGAACTCAGAACTGTGAGAAACTCTTTCAAACAAATGTATGGTGAAGAGCGGGCGCAACAGATTTTTCGTCAGTACAAAACAGATTTTGATCAAAAAAACACTTCTTTAGAAGAGATATGCAGACGAATTGCCATGCGCAGTCCAATGGAAACTCGAGAGCAGATATTTTTGTTTTTGCAAAGAGTAGCAAAGGCCGATGGAACTATTTCTGATTCAGAATTCCAAAAGCTATCTCAGATTGCACGTCTGTTCAATTTAGGCCAACAAAATGTACAAGACACCTATAAACAGAGTTCTGCAGCAGCTTATAGCATTTTAGGTGTTTCAAAAGATGCTACGGATGCTGAGGTCAAAAACGCATACCGTAAATTAGTGAAGCGTTATCATCCAGATAAGGTAATTACCAAAGACGAGGCTTTAAAAATAGGTGCTGAAGAGAAGTTTAAAGAAATTCAAGAAGCCTACGAAATCATACAAAAAGAAAGAAATAACAACTAATGGAACAGATTTTATTTTACTTCGAATTGGGCTTGACGCACGTCTTAGATCCCCAGGTCTACGATCATGTGCTCTTTTTAGCGGCATTGGCTCTGCCCTTTCAATTAAAAGAATTTACAAAAGTAGTGTGGTTAGCAACGGCCTTTACATTGGCGCATTGTACCTCATTAGCATTAAGTGTTTATAAAATAATTGAAATAGACTCGTCTATTATCGAATTTTTAATCCCCGTGACAATTACAATTACGGCAGTATTCAATATTTTAATCGAACAATCAAAGGCTATACAATTTCCGTTCAGGTCACACCTTCTAGCCACTTTAGTGTTTGGGCTTATTCACGGCTTTGGATTTTCAAATTATTTTAAAATGTTGATGGATAGTGAGCCTGATAAATTAATGCCGCTGCTTGGCTTTACAGGGGGAATTGAAATTGCTCAGCTGATTGTTTTGACTGTCGTTCTTTTATTTACAGGATTACTCTTTAAAGCGGCTCCAAATTGGAGCAAAAAAGTTATTCTCGCAATGTCTGTTTTAGTGATACTGATCTGTATTCCAATGCTTGTAGCAACCTTTCCTCTATGAAAGCTAGCCCTGAAAATTTAAAACAACTTCGATACGACAAAGCCTATATGAAAATGGCTGGGCAGTGGAGTAAGCTCTCGCATTGCAAGCGTAAACAAGTTGGGGCCTTAATTGTCAAAGATCGAATGATAATATCTGACGGGTATAATGGTACGCCAACAGGATTTGAGAATTTTTGTGAAGATGAAGAGGGTTATACCAAATGGTATGTTCTCCACGCCGAAGCTAATGCTATTCTCAAAGTTGCAGGGTCTACTCAGTCATGTGAAGGTGCTACTTTGTATATAACACTTTCTCCCTGTAAAGAATGTAGCAAGCTCATACACCAAGCGGGGATAAAACGCGTTGTATATTTAAACGCTTATAAAGATGTTTCTGGTTTGGAATTTTTGAAACGCGCAGGAGTGAGTGTTGAACACCTTATTTTGGATTGATGCTAAAATTTATATTACGACTTATTGCTTTTTCTTTTTTCGCGGTCTTGTTCTTTGGGGCAGGATGGTTCTTAGCTGATTCAGAAAATACTTTTTACACATCAAACCCCACTAAAGAAAAATTAAATAGGCTTATAGATTTTATTGATAGGGAGTACGTAGACCCTGTAAATACTGAAGAGATAGTCGATAAAACAGTAAATTCAATACTCTCAGAACTCGATCCACATTCTGTTTATATTCCAAAAAGTGACATGACAGAAGTTGCAGAGCAAATGCGTGGTGATTTTGTTGGCATTGGAGTCACTTTTCGAATGAAACAAGATACCGCGACTGTGGTTAAGGTCATAAAGGGAGGCCCGAGTGAAAAGGTCGGACTACTCCCAGGAGACAAAATCATGATCGCAGATCAAGACACCTTATTCAATAAAGAAATTGCTTCAGGAGAGATTGTTACAAGACTCAAAGGAGAAAAAAACAGTCAGGTTGAGTTAGAAATTTACAGAAAGGCGATTGACAGTGCATTTCAAGTCGCAATTAACAGAGGAGACGTTCCTATTGTTTCTGTAAATGCAAAATATATGCTCAGTGATAACATGGGTTATATTCAGCTTAATCGATTTGCTGAAAGCAGTTACACTGAATTTAAATTAGCACTTGAATCACTGATCCTTAGAGGGGCAGAAAAGCTTGTATTTGATTTGAGAGGGAATCCCGGTGGTTATATCGGAATTGCTGAGCAAATTGCAGATGAGTTTTTGGAGGCCGATCAAATGATTGTGTACACAAAAGACAAATCAGGTCGAATAGAAGAAAGTTTTGCCTCAAGCTTGGGCGTATTTGAAAACCAACCTGTTTATGTTTTAATCGATGAGAGTTCAGCTTCGGCTTCTGAGATTATAGCAGGTGCTCTTCAAGACAACGATTTAGGCACTATAGTCGGAAGGCGTTCATTCGGAAAAGGTCTTGTTCAAAGAGAGATGGAACTGGGTGACGGTTCAGCTGTTCGTTTGACCATATCACGTTATTACACACCTACGGGGAGGTCAATTCAACGACCCTATCAAAAAGGTAAGGAAGATTACTATATGCAGATTTATGACCGTTATGATTCAGGAGAAATGGATTCTGCAGATAATATAGAAGTCAACGATTCTCTTCGATTTTTAACACCTAAAGGCAAGGTTGTTTATGGTGGAGGAGGGATTATCCCAGATGTTTTTGTGGCGGTTGAAAACACAACACTTGAAACATTGAAAATGTTAGATGAAGAAACCTATATTTCTAATTTTGTATTCAATTACTTAGAGCGCAATCGAAAGAGATATTACAATTTCACTAAGCAAGAATTCTTAAATGACTTCAACTTCACAGATGGTGAAATCAAGGCTTTCATTGATGACCTAAAATCTTATGGTTTTATCTTAAATCAAAAACAATACGGTCGCACCATTAACACCTTGATGAAAGCGAACATGGCTGATCAACTTTTTGATTCGAATATTGCCGCTCAACTTAGAGGAACCTTAGACCCAATGCTTGAGAAGGTGCTTGAAATTGAAAATAGTCAGTAAGCTTATTTTCTAGAAACTTTATCCTCGATCTTTTTAGAGGTTAGAAAGATTAGCATTATTACGATAGTACATAAGGAGGCTGTGATTCCAATTAGTCCAATTAAGCTATCTCCTTCGAAAAGCTGTTCGAAATCAAGTTTAAATCCATTTATTACAATGAGAATAGTTGCAATTAGGATGATGATATACGCAAAAGTTTTTGACATAAAAATCAGTTTAAAAGAGTTGATTGATATTGGCAGCAAAGAGTTTAACGGCAATAGCCATAAGGATCACTCCAAATACCTTTCGAATAACATTTAGTCCAGCAGTTCCAAGCATCTTTTCAATTTTGATAGAAGATTTCAGAACTGCAAAAACAAAAACGATATTGATTACAATAGCGATGATGATGTTTTCAACATGGTATTCTGCGCGTAGAGATAAAATTGAAGTTAGCGTTCCAGCTCCAGCAATTAGCGGAAATGCAATTGGAACAACAGAAGCACTTTCAGGTTCTTCATCCCTGTAAAGAGAAATTCCCAAAACCATTTCAATAGCCAAAAAGAAAATGACAAATGAACCTGCAACGGCAAAAGAATTTACATCAATACCGATTAACTTTAAAATAGTTTCTCCGACGAACAAAAAAGCAATCATAATGACAAGAGCCACTACAGAAGCTTTTTCAGATTGGATATGCCCAACTTTTTGCCTCAGATTTATAATAATTGGAATGCTACCAAGTATATCAATCACAGCAAAAAGAACCATTGTTGCTGTCAATATTTCTTTGCCATTAAACTGCATGAGCTATTTCAAATTTCATGTAAAAATACTGAGATTATAGTTTTCTTCTTTTTTTCATTAATCTTTTTCATATTGAAACTTGTTCTTTTTTAATTATATCTGGTTGTACAAATTCATTTGGAGGATTGTCTGTATTAATAGATAAAATGGCAGAGAAAATAAATGCTAACATAATTTTAATTTATAGTTATTTAAGTTTTTACTTGACGTCTATTCATATCTGTATAACAAACTTCATTCCAATTCAAATACCTGTATATTTTCATTTTCGATACGAGATAAAGGACTGAGTTTTTGTAGGTGAAAATAGTAGGGCAGGCTGTCTAAATCAGTGGTTATCGGGGCCTTGTAATTTTGGTAATCCAAGAAAAGCATAGAATCGACATATTTTTCGGCAGTCGCCTTACGAAAGCGAATACCTCCTCCGTCGGTAAAAAAACGATAAGAGAGATATCCGAGTTTAAAATTTTTCAGATGAATGTAATATCTAAATTCATCTTTAAAATCTTCACCTCCACCGACTTCATTAAAGGTTACTTTTAGAGCGTAGTAAGGCTGATTTTCAATATTGACAACTCCTATGTATTCTTTTTTAACCGCAGAATCATTCAGGCCATAAGGTAATTGAAAAAAGTAAGCTACAGAGTTAACAGATCGGTAGTATTTTGCACTTATACTATCTGCTAATGCTATGGTTTCTTTATCAATCTTACGAGTAAATTGTCCATTTAAAATATAGTCTCGTAGTTGCTTGGAGTTTTGAAGACTATCTGTAAGGATTCTTTTTCTTGCGTATTCAAATCCAAAAGAGCCTCGCTTAATTTCATAAGCGTAATCTCTGAATTGAAAGTGAATTTGTTTACCCTTTAAATTATCGAAACCATGAGCTTGAATTGATTTATCAACAATATACTGGGCGTCTTTAGAGGAGTCTGAACACCCAAAAAAAAGAAGAATTAAAACACTGGCAAGTATCATTTTTTTCATTTTATCGCATACTTATTTAATACGGTTATATCTAGGTATTCTAAAGTTTTACTATGGCAGGCATCTAAACGTATGGATGGTGCAACTCCGGCATTGTGTGCTTCTATCCATCGACTCACACACAAACACCAAAAATCACCATCTTTTAATCCAGGAAAATTATACATCGGAATCGGTGTAATTAGATCATTACCTTGTTCTAAACTGAATTGTAAAAATGCTGTTGTTACCTGTGCGCAAACCGTATGTGTTCCCAAATCAAAGGCGTTAGTTTTGCAATAGCCATCTCTAAATACCCCAGTCATAGGACTAAAGCAACAAGCCTTTAATGGAGTTCCCAATACATTTAGTGTTTCGTTTTCAGCTTTCATATGAACTTTTGAACCTTTATCAAATTTACTTTAAATGCGTGAATCAAAGTATTTTGTAACTTTCTAATCAACTAACACCATCATAAGAATGATTAAGAGAGATTTTTTGAAAATGTTTGGCTTAGGAAGTTTGGCATTATCCCAATCAAAAATGGTTTGGGCAAATCGACCTAGTGACAAATGGGATGCAATAAGAGCAGATTATGAGCTTCCGACAGAGTTTATTAACCTTGAAAGCGGATACTATAATATCATTCCCCAGCCCACTCTCAAAGCAGTACAAAAGCATCAAAAAAGCATCAATAAATGGGGCTCATATTATATGCGTAACCAACGTTTCAATGACCAAGATAAAGTTGTGGCAGCATTGGCTAAAACTGTGGGCACTTCAGAAAAAAATCTTGTGCTCACAAGAAACACAACAGAATCTCTCAATACCATTACTAAAGGATTTCCTTGGAAAAAAGGAGATCATGTCATTTTTGCAAGACAAGATTATGGGGCCATGCGACAAATGTTCTATCAAGTTCGAGAGCGATTTGGCATTGAAATTACAGAGATAGACGTTCCTATGCATCCTAAAAACGACAAAGAAGTAGTTGATGCATACAAATCAGCAATGAAGCCCAATACCAAATTTCTGATGGTTTGCCATATGGTGAATATCACTGGCCACATTTTACCTATTGCTAAAATTTGTGATATGGCTCATAAAAGAGGAGCTTATGTAATGGTAGACGGAGCGCATTGCGCAGGTCATTTTAATTTTAATATCGACGATTTAAACTGCGATTTCTATGGAAGTAGTTTACACAAATGGTTAGCGGCTCCATTAGGAACTGGTTTATTATATGTCAATCCAAAAAACAGAGATATCGTATGGCCGCTCTTCACAGAACGTGTCGATATGAAAGATGATATCAAAAGGTTTTCACATATTGGAACGCTACCTTGTCAGCATCATCTAGCCATTATCGATGCCATCAATTATCTCAACGCTATTGGTCCAGTGGAAAAAGAAAATAGATTGAGGCAATTACAACGAAGACTTACAGACGCATTGAGACCAAATCCAATGATAGTAATCAATACCCCTGAAGATATCAAAAGGTCTTGCGCCATTTCAAACATAGGGGTTAAGCACATGAACACTCACGAATTAGCCGATACACTCATGAAAGAGTTTGGCATTTTTACGGTGGCTATTTCAAATTATGGAGGTGTAGAAGGCTGTCGAATTTCTCCAAATGTTTTTAATACCGTGGAAGAAATCGATAAGCTTATTGAGGCATTTCAAACAATAGCCGAGAGACAAGCAAAGTTGATTTAGAAAGGTTTTTGAGCCAAAGCCCGAACTACTTTTGTGGTGCCATTATGCATATAGCCCTCATTTAGATTAATTTCAACTTCTTCTAAATGCTGAAAGTTTATGTCTTTAAAGTCAGATTGAATTTTTTGAGCAGTATACAATTGTTCTAACATTTTTGGGCCCCCAACATTCGGATTTTGTTTTTGATAGTCGAGATGATCTTCGTGGAATGCTTCAATGATGATATGTCCACCAGGCTTCACGTAGTTTAAGAGTTTAGTGTGATTAATTTCACGTATGCCCTCTGGAAAATGAACATAAATAAGGCCTAAGGCATCGAAGCAATGTGTTTCAAAATTTAAATCCTTGAGAGAGCCTAAATGATAATCGAACTGAACCTCTTTTTCTAAAGCGAGTTGAAGAGCCTTATCTCTTGCCACTACACTCCAATCATATGCACTTACACTCCAATTTAACTCAGCGGCGTATGCTGCATTTCTGCCTTCTCCCTCTGCAGCCAATAATAGCGTGCCTTTTGGAAGTTTATCAAGACATAATTTAAAATAGCAATTAGGATTTTTCCCATACGCATAATCAGAAGAATTGTATACTTGATTCCAGAATTCTTTCATTATAGTGTAAGTTAGTTATTTAATGTATTTGTAAGATTTATCGAACAAAATTACATTTCGACCATTAAATTATATGTTTTTAGACAAAATCCATGTCCTTAGTAACACCTAAAAAATCGAACGTGCTTTTAAAGGTGTCTTTAGGATCTATCTCCCATAGACACTTTTAAAAGACTAAAGTTATCAAGCGTTATGAAAATAAGTCTTCTCAATCTATTCAAAATTATTGTTTTGGTTTTTTGCACTCATTTAATGATTTTCTCAGCTGAGAATGAAGAAATGGTTATAAATGTTAATTCAGTTGATAAAAGTACCTTCAGCGCAAGCGACAGGAATATTCTAAAAGAAATAGATACAGACGGCGATGGCGATCCTGACCTAACAGACCCATTCGCAAATAATCCTTGTAAATTTTCAAACTTCAGAAAAGAAGGTTCTGAGTCTCCGATGTGGTTGTATGGGGACTGTGATAATGATGGAATTGAAAATGGTCAAGACCTAAATCCAAACTACGCAGATTAATTTCAAGTTTATTCAGTAATACTGAATATTAAGTACTTAAACTAAAAAATTAGTACTTTTTACAATATTTACCGTAATATTTCGATACTATTGTAAGCAAATTCTTAAATTCTTAAGATTTAAAACTGACAAAACATGAAAAATTGCCCAAATCAATTACTTATTGGTTTATTGATGGTTGGTATAATGAATAGTACCAATTTATTCGCCAAGAATACCACTTTAAACTTGTCTAATTCCATTCTATTTGTTGATGCAGATGGAGATGGAGATCCTTCAGAAACCGATCCCGATGATAACGATCCTTGTATTTATGACAATACGACACAGGTTATTGGAGATGCAACCTCCGAATGGCTAGCCCTAGATTGTGATGGTGATACGTTGACAAATGCTGATGAAATCGCAGCAGGTACAGACGAGCAGGATCCAGATACCGATGGTGATGGAGACCCTGATAATACAGACACAGATCCACTTGATAATTGCGTTTACTCTGAAAACCGAGTTGAAGGTGATGGTTCACCTGCTTGGAACATAAGTGATTGTGATGGCGATGGAGTTCCAAACGGGGAAGATTCCAACCCTGTGAACGATGACGCAGATGGAGATGGAGATAAAGATGCAACCGATCCTGACGATACAGACCCTTGTGTTTACTCAGAGAATAGAGTTGCTGCAGATGCCACTGAGGAATGGAACGCTGCAGACTGTGACAACGATGGCTTATCAAACGGAGACGAAATCGCAGCAGGAACAGAAATACTTATACCTGATACTGATGGCGACGGAGATTTAGACGGAACAGATACCGATCCGCTTGATAATTGTACATACTCAGAAAATCAAGACCCAGCCAACGCAGATGCTACATGGAATGCTGCCGACTGTGATAATGACGGCTCAACTAACGCAGACGAAATCGCTGCAGGTACAGACGAGCAGAATCCTGATACTGATGGCGACGGAGATTTAGACGGAACAGACACTGATCCACTTAATAACTGTGTCTACTCAGAAAATCAAGAT
>NZIP01000031.1 GCA_002691645.1 Flavobacteriaceae bacterium | reverse complement strand
ACGAGGTGTATATCATCGGTGGATTCAACAATTTTGAACTCAATAAGGAGTACCAACTTGAATTCGATGAACAATCTAACATCTGGAAGACAAGACTTTTGCTTAAACAAGGCATATACAACTATCTTTTTGTCACCAAAAACAAAGAAGGTGTATTAGACGCTAGCAGTATCAATGGTAGTTTTTTAAATACTGAAAATGCTTATCAGATTTTATTTCATTACAAGGATTTTGATTTGAATTACGATCGAGTAATCGGTTATGAAAAAATTTATTCGTCAGATCTAGGACTTTGAGCGTTTGTCTTAAATTTTGAGCCTTAATCGAAATAATATTTCTATTCGACGAAATGCAGTTGTTTTGGCCTACATTGAAAACATGAATGCTGAAGCTAACCAACTTATATTTATCAAAAATTCCATCAAAAACGATGAGGTTTTTTACAAAAATGACAAGCCATTATACGGCTACAGCTACAACACTACCATTACCAATGAGAGTACTATAGCGCTTCGGTTTATCAGCGTTAAGTGGAACGTCTTCGAATTAAATAAGAATTACGAAATCTTCAGTTCATCTCTTCGAGGTCAAAAACCTTTAATTCTTCCTCTAGAATCATTTTCTTATAAATCAAATTTGGCGATTGAATCTGAATTCGGTGCTATTGAGGCTTACTTCTTATTTCAAGACGTCATCTCAAAAGACTTCATTGAGATAAAGTCTGTTCTGATTCAATTGCACCCTGAATATTACATGAATTAATGCGTTAAATCCTCTACCTTTGCGGCATAACTTTTGAATTCAAACGTCATGTCTAACGCCCTATTTAAGGTTCCAGAAATTACTAACGAAAAAGTTCTGGATTACAAAAAAAACAGTATTGAAAAACAAAATGTTCTACAGACCTATAAATCACTGTATAAAAATCATATCGATATACCGATGTACATTAACGGTGAAGAAGTACGGACTGGATCATGCAATTCTATTACCCCTCCGCACGACCACAAACACGAAATCGGAAAATATCATTTAGCTTCTGAAAAAGAAGTTCAACTCGCTATTGACAGCGCCTTAGATGCAAGAGAGAAATGGGGACAGACACCTTGGCAATCTCGTGCTGCGGTATTCTTAAAAGCGGCTGACCTCTTAGCTGGACCTTATAGAGCACGAATTAATGCCGCTACAATGCTCGCACAATCAAAGACTATTCATCAAGCGGAAATCGATGCTGCTTGTGAGCTTATTGACTTCTTGCGATTCAATGCGAGCTTTTTAACTCAGATTTATTCAGATCAACCACAATCAGCTTCAGGCATGTGGAATCAAGTTAGCTACAGACCATTGGAAGGTTTTATATACGCCATTACACCTTTTAACTTCACCGCTATTGCAGGAAACTTACCAGCATCTGCAGCTCTAATGGGAAATACAGTGGTTTGGAAACCAAGTGATTCTCAGGTATACAGTGCTCAAGTGATTATGGAAGTCTTTCAAGAAGCTGGATTACCCTCTGGAGTAATTAATATGATTTACGGAGATCCCGTAATGATCAGTGACAAAGTTTTAGGCCACTCTGATTTTTCTGGTCTACATTTTACCGGATCTACTAATGTTTTTAAAAATCTTTGGAAGCAAATCGGAAGTAATATTCACAACTACAAAACCTATCCGAGAATAGTCGGAGAAACTGGAGGAAAAGACTTTATCATTGCGCACCCCTCTGCGAATAGCAAACAAGTTAGTACGGCTATCGTAAGAGGAGCTTTCGAGTTACAAGGTCAAAAGTGTAGTGCTGCATCTAGAGTATACCTTCCAAAATCAAAAGCGAATGCCATTCTAGACTTTGTAAAAGAAGATATTGATAAAATCGGTAAACCTGGGAGTCCTGAGGATATGACGCGCTTTGTAACTGCTGTGATTCATCAGCAAGCCTTTGATCGCAATGTACATTTTATTGAACGTGCTAAAAAAAGTAATGAAGCTACTATTCATGCAGGTGGTGCTTACGATGATAGCTGCGGCTACTTTATCGATCCTACGGTTATAGTGACCACAAATCCAAGGTATGAAACCATGGAAACCGAACTTTTTGGCCCAGTGGTTACTGTCTTTGTATACGAAGACGATCAGTGGGAAAACACGCTCAAACTGGTAGATTCCACTTCAGAGTATGCGCTAACCGGTGCTGTATTTGCAAAAGACCGTTACCTCATCAACGAGGCGCTAAAAGCCTTAGAAAATTCAGCAGGAAACTTTTACATCAATGACAAGCCTACGGGGGCTGTAGTTGGCCAACAGCCTTTTGGAGGAGCAAGAGCCTCTGGAACAAATGACAAAGCAGGATCTGCACTTAATCTACTCAGATGGGTTTCTCCACGATTAATTAAAGAGACCTTTGTAAGCCCTGAGGATTACACTTATCCTTTCTTAGAAAGTTAAAAGGGTAGATACACTAATTTCTTCGTTTGGAATTCTTCTTCAGGAATCCAATCGTAGAGCTTATAGATTTGACTTTGTGGATAGGTTGAAAGCTCTTCTTCTAGGTCTCCGCCTTTGAGATATAGAATTCCATTAGCAATAGGGTGAACATCCTTTTTTGAAAGTAAGTGCTGCGTCCAATGCACAAATGTTGGCATATAGGCAACTGCTCTAGAGACTACAAAGTCAAATTGACCTGATGATAAATCCTCTACCCTACTGTGAATGGTTTTTACATTGGAGAGGTTCAAACCTGCAACTACTTCTTCAACAACTTTTAACTTTTTTCCAATGGAATCAACAAGGGTAAAATTCACCTCCGGAAATAGAATGGCAAGAGGAATCCCTGGAAATCCACCTCCGGTGCCAACATCAATGACCTTTGAATTTTCTTTAAATGAAATGAACTTCGCAATACACATTGAATGTAGTACGTGTCTAAGGTAAATCTGCTCTATATCTTTTCTAGAAACTACATTTATTTTAAGATTCCAGTCATTGTATAATCGTTCTAAATCGCTAATTTGCGCTATCTGTTTTGAATTGAGTTTATTGAAGTATTTAAAGACTTTTTCTGTGGACATTAAAAGGATTTTGCGCTAAATTAATCATTCTAAACAGGCTAATTAACCGAGTTATGAAAAAGAAAAATATTCGATTTGAACGATCGGACCAACGCAAGTTCTTTACCACCCTAAACAAAAGAGTAAACGATTATTTCAGACAAAAATCATTGAAAAAGACGGGAAATTTCAAGTTGTATTTTAAAACACTTATCATGTTTTTACTTCTTGTGACCCCTTATTTTCTAATTACCATTTTTGATTTTCACTTCGCCTTAGATTTCGCGCTTTGTATTATCATGGGAATTGGAGTCGCTGGAGTCGGCATGAATGTTATGCACGATGCAAATCACGGTTCATTCTCATCAAAAAAATGGGTGAATAAAATTATGGGAAGTAGTATTTACCTATTAGCGGGAAATGTCTACAATTGGAAAGTGCAGCACAATTTACTGCACCACACCTTTACCAATATTCACGAGCATGACGAAGATTTAGAGGCTGGTAGAATTTTGAGATTTTCAAAACATACACCTTGGAAAAAGCATCACCGATATCAACACCTCTATTCGATTCTTCTCTACGGTTTACTTACAATCAACTGGTCACTAACCAGTGATTTCACCCAAATGATTAGATACAGAAAACGAAAACTATCGGTTGGAGCTGAGAAAAGTGACACCTATATGTGGAGCATGTTGATCTTGACCAAGATATTGTACTTCATCATCTGGCTTGTGTTACCTATTGTTGTTTTTGACATTGCTTGGTATCAAGTCTTTATTGGATTTTTTGTGATGCATTACATCGCTGGACTCATATTAAGTATGATATTCCAATTGGCACATATTGTGGAAAAAGCAGAAACACCGACTCCAAACGAATCTGGATTCATGAAAAACACATGGGCTATTCACCAGTTGTTTACCACGGCAAATTTTGGTACAAGAAGTAAATTTTTAAACTGGTTTAGCGGCGGATTAAACCATCAAATCGAACACCATATATTTCCAAATATTAGTCACGTACATTATTCTAAGATTGCAGAAATTGTCAAATCAACGGCGAAAGAATTTAATCTACCTTATCACGAATACAGTTCGATTTGGGTAGCCATAGAATCACATTTTAATCACCTTAAACATTTAGGAAACAGACCTGCTGTAGCAGTTTAATCACTCAAAAATGAACAATCAAGTATCCGAAAGATTACAAAAAATGTCAACCTCAGCCACACTTGCTATGGCTGCCAAAGCGAGAAGCTTAAAAAATGATGGCGTCGATGTCATTGGACTGTCTCTGGGAGAACCCGATTTCGATATTCCAGACTTTATCAAAGAAGCCGCCAAACAAGCAATAGACGACAATTACAGCTCCTACACCCCTGTAGATGGTTATGCCGATTTAAAAGAAGCCATCATAAATAAATTTAAGAGAGATAACAATATCGATTATACCGCTAATTCAATTGTGGTCTCTACTGGAGCAAAGCAATCGCTTTACAATGTAGCTATGGTGGTGCTCAATAAGGGTGACGAAGTTATTTTACCCGCACCGTATTGGGTGAGTTATAGTGATATTGTCAAACTAGCCGAAGGTGTTCCTGTTGAAGTTTCAACTTCAATTGAAAACGATTTTAAAATGACGGCTGAGCAATTAGAAACCGCTATTAATGATAAGACTCGAATGCTGTGGTTTAGTTCACCATGTAATCCAAGCGGATCCTTTTACAGCAAAGAAGAATTAGAATCCTTAGCTCAGGTGTTAAAAAAGTATCCAGACATTATCGTGGTTTCTGATGAAATCTACGAACACATCAATTTTAGCAGTGGAGGTCATACCAGTTTTGCAACTATTGAAGGTATGCAAGAACGAACGATAACGGTTAATGGAGTCTCTAAGGCCTTTGCCATGACAGGATGGCGAATCGGATATATCGGAGCCCCTGAATGGATTGCAAGAGCCTGTAACAAACTACAAGGTCAGGTGACTAGTGGAGCCAATGCTATCGCTCAGCGCGCTGTTATTACTGCACTTCAGGAATCTCCGAGTAAAATTCAGTACATGGTAGATGAATTTAAACAGCGAAGAGACTTAGTTCTACAAAAATTAAATGACATACAAGGATTCAAGGTCAATGTACCTGAAGGAGCCTTCTATGTATTTCCTGATATCTCATACTTTTTTGGAAAAACACTAAAAAACAAGAAAATTGCAAACGCCTCTGATTTCGCCTTGTACTTATTAGAAGAAGCACATGTGGCTACTGTTACCGGTGAGGCTTTTGGAAATCCAGATTGCATACGAATCTCTTATGCTGCATCAGAAAAAGAATTGCTAGAAGCATTGAGAAGAATTGAAGAAGCGGTAAGCTAAAATTTTCTCCAAAAAGAAGGGCTGACCAGTATCAAAATAGTAAAGAGTTCTAGTCTTCCCAATAGCATAAGAACACTAAGGCAGATTTTGGCGGCAACTGGAAGTGCGGCATAAGTGCTTACGGGATTAATTTCTCCTAAGGCCGGTCCGACATTTCCTAAAGCGGATGCTGCGCCACCTATCGATGTTTCAAAATCCAATCCGCAGAGGGCAAGAATAGCAGACCCTGCGATAAACAATAGCATATAGAGCACAAAAAATCCGATGACATTGTCAACGATTTGCTTATCTACAGCTCTAGAGTTAAAACGAACTGGAATAATTGCATTTTGATGTAGACTACGTTTAAACTCCAAAAGACTGTTTTTGATGATCAATAAATGACGAACAATTTTAACACCTCCGCTGGTTGAGCCTGAAGATCCTCCAGCGAACATTAACCCAAAGAAAAGAACTGTTAAAAATGAATTCCATGCCGTAAAATCAGAGGTAACAAAACCCGTTGTGGTTATTACGGCAACCACTTGAAATAGTCCGTGTCTAAATGCGGTTTCTATGGAATCCCATCCTGTTTGAGCGGCAGATAAATCGCTGTAGTAACGTATTCCTAAGGCAGTGATGATGGCAAAAGCTATAACCAGTTTAAAGTAAAATCTAAACTCGTCATCTTGAAGTACTTTTTGCACTTTACCAGTGAGCGCATAATAAGACAACACAAAATTTGTACCCGCTAAAAACATAAATACAATGATGATGTATTGAATCAAAGGCTGATCATTCCAAAAGGCGATGCTGCTATTTTTGGTGGAGAAACCACCAGTAGACATAGTAGAGAGTGAATGATTGAGCGCATCGAAAAGGCTCATTCCAGCACCCCACAACAAAATAGTTTCTACTAAGGTATAGCCTACATAAATGTACCAAAGTCGCTTTGCAGTATCTGTAATTCGAGGATGTAATTTATCTCCTCCAGGACCTGGAGCCTCTGCAGCGAACAATTGCATTCCTCCAATTCCCAATAGCGGTATAATCGCAATGGCCAGAACAATGATTCCCATTCCTCCAATCCAATGCGTTAAACTTCTCCAAAGCAATATTCCCTTGGGTAGGATTTCAATTTGATCAATCACGGTGGCACCGGTAGTGGTATAACCTGACATGGTTTCAAAAAAGGCATTTTCAAAACCCTTTACGCTGCCACTAAAGACATATGGTAATACTCCTGAGAAAACGAGTAAAAGCCATCCTGCACCTACAATAAAAAAACCTTCGCGTTTACGAAGCTCTTTTTTGTGATTGCGAAAAGCATACATCCCTAAACCACCCAAAGACAAAGTCATCAAGGCGGCCATGAGTATGTCTGTAGCCACATAATCCCCCATAGCAAAGCTGATAATACTGGCAAATAACATGAAGCTCGCATTACAGACGAGCAAGAGCCCCATAATATACATGATGATTCTGCTGTTCATCTCTTATCTAAACAAGCGTTCAACTTTTTTAATGGCGTTCGAAGTAGCGCAAACCAGCACCTTATCTCCTTCAATAATTTTAAAATTACCCAGGGCAATTCTTCCTGTTCCTTGTCTTATAACCCCTCCAATCACAGCTTGTCTAGGAAAATCTAAGTCTTTGATAAATCTATTTTCAATTAATGTATTTGCCTGCACTTCAAATTCCAAAATTTCAGCTTCCAAGTTATTTAACATGGCCACTGCCAACACCGTTCCTTCTCTGACGTATCTAAAAATCGCGTTTGCAGCAATGAGTTTTTTATTAATTAGGGTATCTATTCCTATAGATTGTGAAAGCTGAAAATAATCCATGTTTTCAACTAAAGCTATTGTCTTTTTGACACCTTTTGTTTTCGCCAATAAGCAGGAGATGATATTGGTTTCACTATCTCCAGTGACGGCGATGAAAGCATCCATAGAATCTAAAGCTTCATCATCTAATAATTCTACGTTTCGACCATCTCCATGTATAATCAAAGTATTGGGAAGCAAATCCGTGAGCAGCTCAGCCTTCTCTTTTTTTCGTTCAATTAGTTTTACGTTAAAATGCTGCTCGGCTAGATCTTTTGCCGTGTTGACACCAACACTTCCTCCTCCCAGTATCATTACCGTTTTAATATTCGTTTTAATATTACCAATCAGCTTGTTGATTTCATTGATACCTTCTGAATTTGTAATAAAGTTTACGGTATCTCCTTCATTTAAAATAGTATCTCCTCGAGGTATGATTGTTTGTTCATCATCACAGCGCTTCATTGCCACTGGCATGAAGTGTAAATTAGGATATTCTTCAGCCGTTTGCTTAATTGACTTGGCATTGAACTTTGAATTGGGAGGTAAGGTCAAGCCAATCATTCTCAATAAACCACCTTCAAAATCATGTGCATCGTTAAAGGCTGATTGGTTCAGTAATTCTTTAATTTCGTCTGCAGCAAGTTCTTCAGGTGAGATCAGCTCATCAATTCCTAAGCTTTGATAATTAACTCTTTCTTTATGTTTTATAAAAGATGTGTCTCTAATACGCGCAACTGCCTTATGACAACCCAATTGCTTTGCCAAAACACATAGCGTAAAATTGGCTGCTTCGCTAGAGGTCACTCCAATCATCAAATCAGCAGTATCAACCTGAGCTTCGAGAAGGGTTTCAATAGAAGTGGCATTTCCGTGAATAGTTCGAATATCGAGCTGTGATTCGATGACGTTCAATCGCTCTCGATCATGATCAATCAGTGTAATATCTTGTGCTTCAAAGGAAAGGAGTTTAGCAAGATGGGTACCAACCTCCCCTGCTCCAGATATAATAATTTTCATTGGTTTCGTTCAGTAAACTGTCAATGTGCTTCTTTTTCTGACAGTCAATCGAAGAATAAAAGTACAATTTTTATAACTATTCGAAAGATTCCTTTCAAAATGCGAGCAAATATGAAGTGCTATTAAAGATGTCTTTTTGAAGCTTATGTTAAAACCTAGTTTTGCTAAGAATACACCCTTATCTTTGCACAAAATACCATTTATGCCAAAACCTGTTGTTCCTTACAATAATTCAGAAGCATCCAAAAAGCAGCAAGTGCAGAAAATGTTTGATGGAATTTCTGGAGAGTACGATGACTTAAATCGTGTGATCACTTTCGGTATTGACTTGAAATGGAGAAGAAATTTAATAGAACAAATTGTACAATCCAATCCAAATCGAGTATTAGATGTCGCAACGGGAACAGGTGACTTAGCCATTGAATTGGCGCAAAGAGGCGTTCCTGAAATTACAGGCTTAGACCTATCTCCTGGAATGCTTGAAATTGGCAAAGATAAAATAAAGAAGCAAGGATTAGGCAAGCACATTGATATGCTTATCGGTGATTCAGAACAATTACCTTTCAAGGACAATACCTTCGATGCTGTAACCGTTGCTTTTGGGGTACGAAACTTCGAAAACCTAGAATTGGGACTAAAAGAAATTTTAAGAGTATTAAAACCCGGAGGAATCTTAGGCATTCTTGAGACTTCAGTTCCTTCAAACCCCATTGTAAAACTGGGTTATGCATTACACTCGAATCTTTTACTTCCCGGAGTCGGTAGACTATTTTCGAAAGATAACAATGCCTATAGCTATTTGTCGAAATCTGCTGCCAAATTTCCATATCGCGCTGATTTTATCAGTATTTTAGAATCTGTAGGATTTTTAAATTGCAAGTATGAATCTCAAACACTGGGTGTTGCTTGTTTGTATTTTGGTTCCAAATTATGATTAAAAAGCTCTTTTTTACCCTAATCGTTTTGTGTTTTAGTTTTAATTCTTTCAGCCAAGAACGAGGAATTAAAAAGCTTTTAAATCGAATTAGATATTCTGATTATAACTATAGAGGTGACAAACCCATGTTTCTTCAAAATGCAGATTTAAAAGACTTCAACTTTGGATATTATTTTGGGGCTTACCAGTTGAATTATAAATTAAATTACAATGAATTATTAGGTAGCAAATCAAGCTCAGGAACTAATCCGGCGGCATACGATGTTAAGGAGATTATTTTTGAGCCTCAAACAGGATTTGGAGTTGGTTTTATTACAGAATTAAGACTTGCCAACTTCATTGATTTGCGATTTGAACCAGGTTACCTCTATGGCAGAACCAATATCGATTTCAATTCAATTGTAGTAAGCTCGTTATATCAAGGCCAGGATGTTACTCTTCAATTAAAACAAAGCATGCTCTACTTACCCCTTCTCATTAAATTGAGCAGTGCGCGTTTTGAGAACTTTAGACCTTTTGTAGTGGCTGGAATCTCTAAGTCGGTGAGACTAGGAGCGAAAAACGATGAGGTTAGACAAGGCATCATTGACCTAAGATCAAATATAAATCAACTGGAGATTGGTATAGGCATAGACTTGTACTTACCTTACTTTAAGTTCACTCCTGCAATTAGAGCAATTTACGGTAGAGAAAATGAACTATTGATCGATGATAGTGACGGCCTACATTGGAGTCAGAGAATTGTGGAAGAGGGTGTTACAAGAAGAGGTCTTAAAAACAGAGGTGTTTTCTTTGTATTGACCTTTGAGTAGTTATTTCTGCAATGCACTGAGTAGAATTGATGCTGACACACCCACATTTAAACTCTCGGCTCTAGAATTTTGAGACTTTGGTATGTGCACAAAACGATGAATCGTATTTTTTAAACTAGGTGATATTCCATGAGATTCGCTACCCATCAATAAAATTCCTGATACAGGCCATTCAACTTCGTGATAATATTCTCCCTTAACATCAGCCGCATATACAACTTGTCCACTTGATTTTAGCTCAAGACCTAAATCACCATAATAGCAGTTCACTCTGGCCAATGAACCCATCGATGCTTGAACAACTTTTGGATTATAGCAATCAACAGTGTCCGATGAGCAAAGGATTTGATCTATTCCAAACCAATCACAGGTTCTGATAATTGTACCTAAGTTTCCGGGATCATTAATGCTATCCAAGGCTACTGTCCAACCATTAAAATTTAACTTTTTTTTGATTGGCATTTCAAAAACAGCTAAAAGGCCTGGACTTTTTTTAAATGCACTTAATTGCTCCATTTGTTTGCTCCCAACTCTGTAAACGGATGTCGATACTTTTCCCTCATAAGTGTGGTCTGCAAATACATTAATTGGTTTAAAGCCCTCTACAATAAATTCTTCCACCACCTTTACCCCTTCTGCAATAAATAGTTGCTCAAGTATTCGATGTTTTTTTTGATGTAGCTTTTTGAAGCGCTTTAATTCCTTTGAAGTAAGCATTAAATAACTAATTTTAAAGCTTATGCCTAGAAGCCTAAATATATCAAAAGCTTTCGCCATTTGGCCAAAATATTGGATTCTTTTTTTAATTCTTACTACAAGCTGTAAAACCACAAAAAAAGTTCTTCCAAACGAAGAACTATTAGTCAAACAAAAAATTGAACTCAACGGAAAAACAAAAGACCAAAGCCAGCTCAAAGAACTCCTCACTCAGAGCACTAATAGCAAAATTTTAGGTATCCCACTTCGTTTGCACCTGTACAATCTCAGCAGCAGTGACATTCAAGGTAATTATGAGAAATGGTTGAATAAAAAACCAAATCGAAGCGACCGATTAAAGCGCTTATTATCACAAAAACAGTTCGAAAGGCTTTCAGAGTCTTTTTTTGTAAGCGGTATCCATCAATTTTTACAAAATATTGGCGAAGCGCCTGTATTACTAGATTCCTCCGCTATAAAAACCAATGTGAACCGATTAAAGTTATATCACAAAAACAGAGGCTATTTTAATGCGAATATCAGGTATGACAAAAACACTAAAGGAGAACAAAAAAGTCAAATAGTTTATAAGGTAGATACAGGCGACCAATATACAATTGAAGAATTTGACACCAATATTGCTTCAAGCGTAATCAGTGAAATCTATGCAAAAGAAGGAGACAGCACCTCAGTCATTCAAATAGGGTCGCCTTTTTTGGTTAAAAACTTTAGTGATGAGCGCAAGCGCCTAACTGCATTGTTTAGAAATAAAGGCGTCTATAACTTTCAAGAGAGTTCTATTTCGTTTGATATATTGGGTGACACCACGGCAATTGCTTCTGATACTAAGCCAAGGGTCAAAGTACTTTTGAATATTGATAACCCAAGAGGAATTTCAAGTGAAGAATACAATGCCTATACCATAGGTGACATCAATGTTTATACTGATTTTCAACCGGCGGCTGAAAATCAAAATTACGCTTCCATAGCGCAAGAGGGCTCTAACTTCTTTTACATTAAAAAGATGAAATACAAACCAGAGTTGTTGTCGCCATTTATATTTCTTAGAAAAGGTGAGGTTTATCAAGAACTGAATCGAACCTTGACCAGTAGACAGCTCAGCAGTTTGAATATTTTTTCCTATCCTTCAATTGAATTTATTCCAAACGACCAGACCAAAGAGCTCAATACCAATATTTATCTTCGACCAAAATCAAAGTATGCCTTGAGCTTAGATTTTGACATCACGCATTCAAATATCAGACCGATCAGTACGGCATTTAGCAGTTCTATTCTCTCTCGTAATGTGTTTGGTCAAATGGCAAATTTAGGTTTATCCATTCGAGGATCAGTCGGTGTATTAGGAGATAGTGGGCCGACGCAAACGAACACTTCAGAATTTGGTGCAGACATCAATTTAACCTTTCCGCGATTTTGGATTCCATTTACTAAAAAGTCACTGGTTTCATCTGAGAAATTGCCAAAAACACTTTTTTCAATAGGTACAAACTTTCAAAATAATATTGGGTTAGACCGACAGCGTTTTAACACTATTTTTAGTTACAACTGGCAAAAAAGAACAAATCGAAAAAACTTCGAATTGGCTAAAATTGAATATGTCAGAAACTTAAATCCAGACAATTTTTTCAGGGTATACTCTAATACATTCGAAGCTTTAGACGAAATAGCTAACCAAATTGAAGATCAAAGTGAATACCAAAATCTTTTCGATTTGCAAGGTAATCAGCTCGTTCTTTCAATACCCTCGGGGGCAAATTTATTTATAGAAGGTGTTCAAAACAGCAGTATTAAGTTGGACAATCAGGCTGTTACAGAAGTCAATCGCATAGAAGAAAGAAGAAGTAGACTCACAGAGAATAATCTAATTGTTTCAACGGCCTACACTTTTGTTTCGGCAGTTAATGGCACCACCTCAAGTGACAACTTTAGACAGTTTAGATTCAAATTAGAGGCCGCGGGAAATTTGCTTAATAATTTCTCGATCAACAAGCCAGAAGTGCGACAGCGTTTATTTGGTGTAGCCTACTCCCAATATGTTAAGGGCGAATTGGATTACATCAAACATTTTCGTTTTAGTGAGAACAACCACCTGGCTTTTCGTTTTTTTGGCGGGGTTGCCATCCCTTTGGGTAATGCACAAAACATTCCCTTCGTTCGCTCCTATTTCGCCGGAGGTTCTAATGATAACAGAGCCTGGAATGCCTATGGTCTTGGTCCCGGTACGACCCAAAGTACTAACGAATTCAATGAAGCAAATTTTAAACTTAACCTAAATGTAGAATACCGTTTTCCGCTGTTTGCTAATTTAAGAGGGGCACTTTTTGTCGACGCGGGAAACATATGGAATGTCTTAGATAATCAACAGGATGAGGCTGCTATTTTCAGAGGCTTTTCATCCTTGAGAGATACCGCAATTGGGTCTGGATTAGGGCTTCGATTTGACTTTTCTTACTTCATTTTTCGATTTGATACAGGATTTAAAACCTACAATCCTATAAGACCTAGAACTGAAAGATGGTTTCGAGATTTAAATTGGAAAGAAGCTGTTTTTAATATTGGTATTAACTACCCCTTCTAATCTTTATTTATTAGTACATTTGCCGGCAGAACAAACCAAATTATAATCAAATGTCAATTCAAATCAAGGCCGGAGTAGCTACCGGAGATGAAGTTCAAGCCATTTTTTCACTTGCAAAACAAAAAGCGTTCGCGCTTCCAGCAGTAAATGTTGTTGGATCTAATTCGATTAATGCCGTTTTGGAAACAGCTGCAGAATTAAATGCACCTGTTATTGTTCAATTTTCGAACGGAGGATCAATTTTCAACGCAGGAAAAGGACTTTCTAATGAAGGACAAAAAGCAGCCATCCTAGGTGCCGTTGCCGGAGCAAAACATGTACATGATTTGGCTGAAGCCTATGGAGCGTCTGTTATCTTGCATACGGACCACTGCGCTAAAAAACTATTGCCTTGGATCGACGGACTTCTCGATGCCTCTGAAGCACATTTCGAACTCACAGGAAAGCCGCTTTTCAGTTCGCATATGATTGATTTATCTGAAGAACCCATAGAAGAGAACATCGAAATTTGTAAGCAATATTTGGCACGAATGCACAAAATGGGTATGACCCTAGAAATCGAATTGGGTGTAACAGGTGGTGAAGAAGATGGTGTAGACAATACTGATATTGACAGCTCAAAACTCTATACTCAACCTGAAGAGGTAGCTTATGCTTATGAAGAACTTTCTAAAATTAGCCCTCGCTTTACCGTAGCTGCTGCCTTTGGAAATGTGCATGGCGTATACAAACCAGGAAACGTTAAACTTACTCCTGAAATTTTGAAAAACTCACAAGAATACATCAGTAACAAATACAGTGTTCCGCACAATCATATCGATTTTGTCTTTCACGGCGGATCTGGATCAAGCCTAAATGAAATTCGTGAATCAATAGGTTACGGAGTTATCAAGATGAACATTGACACTGATTTACAATACGCTTTCACAGAAGGTATCAGAGACTATATGGGTGAAAAGGCAGCCTACCTCAAAGCACAAATTGGTAACCCAGAAGGAGACGATGTACCGAACAAAAAATTCTACGATCCAAGAGTTTGGTTGAGAAAAGGAGAAGATACCTTTAGAAACAGATTGAAAAAAGCCTTTGAGGATTTAAACAATATTGATACATTGTAACCCTAAATTTATAGGACTATGTCATCTGCTTGGTTCAAAAGAAAAGAAAAAGGTATCCAAACCTTAACCGAAGAAAAAAAAGACACCCCCAAAGGTCTTTGGTACAAATCACCAACGGGAAAAATTGTTGAATCTGAAGAACTTGCAAAGAATGACTTTGTAAGTCCTGAAGACGATTATCACGTTCGTATTGGATCTAAGGAATACTTTGAGATTTTATTTGATGGGGAATACAAAGAACTCAACGAACAAATAAGTTCTGAAGACCCCCTTCAGTTTGAGGATACTAAAAAGTACAGTGACCGACTCAAAGCCGCCAAAATAAAATCAGGTCTACAGGATGCAGTACGAACTGCCATTGGTAAATCCAATGGAAGAGACGTTGTTATTGCTTGTATGGATTTCAGTTTTATTGGAGGATCCATGGGTAGTGTCGTAGGTGAGAAAATCTCTAGAGCAATCGATGTTGCTCGAAAAAAGAAAGTTCCATTTGTTATGATTTCCAAATCTGGTGGAGCGCGAATGATGGAAGCTGCCTTATCTCTTATGCAAATGGCTAAAACCTCTGCAAAGTTGGCTCAGCTAGCGGAGGCTAAAATTCCTTATATTTCTCTTTGCACAGATCCTACAACAGGTGGAACTACCGCTTCTTATGCTATGCTCGGTGATGTGAATATTGCTGAACCTGGAGCATTGATTGGATTTGCCGGTCCAAGAGTAGTAAAAGATACAACAGGTCAAGAGCTGCCAGATGGCTTTCAAACCTCTGAATTCTTAAAAGAGCATGGATTTTTAGACTTTATCGTACATCGAAAAGAGTTAAAAACAAAAATCAACCTTTATATTGATTTGATTCTCAACCTGCCAATTCGCTCATAGAACCTTGCAGATTAGAATTTATGTATTACCTTTGCGCTCTCATTGATAGTCAATGAAATACATAAAAATCATTTAAATAATATTAGCATGTATTTATCTAAAGACAAAAAACGCGAAATATTTTCAAATTTCGGTGGAGATGCGGGTAACACTGGGTCTACAGAAGGTCAAATCGCCTTATTCACATTCAGAATTAACCACTTAACAGAACATCTTAAAAAGAATCACAAAGATTTCAATACAGAAAGATCGCTTGTTAAACTGGTAGGAAAGCGAAGAGCGCTGTTAGACTATTTGAAAAACAAAGACATTCAAAAATATCGTGAGCTAATTAAAGAGCTCGGTATTCGAAAATAATCCTGAAAAGGTGTGTTTTTTGTCAAAATACACCTTTTTTTGCCTCAGTCTTTTATTGATCACCACAACACAACCCTTAACGTCAGGACGACGTACGATCAATTTAACAACGGAGTGCTAAACTCCAAAACATCGCATATGCGAAAATTTTATGATTCCAAAAACTTACAATGAGGTCATCGACCTCGGAGATGGCAGAAGCATCTCTATTGAAACTGGCAAATTAGCCAAACAATCTCATGGCTCGGTTGTCGTACAGTCGGGTAATTGCATGCTCTTATGTACTATAGTATCGAACTACAAAGCGGCAGACGTAGACTTTCTTCCCCTAACTGTAGACTACCGCGAAAAATTTGCATCCGCAGGACGTTTTCCCGGTGGATTTTTTAAGCGTGAAGCTCGACCAAGTGACGGAGAAGTTTTAACCATGCGAATTGTGGACCGTGTATTACGTCCATTATTCCCGAAAGATTATCACTCAGAGACACAATTGATGATTCAAATGATGTCTTATGACGACAGCATTACACCTGATGCTCTAGTGGGAATAGCTGCCTCAACAGCAATTCAGCTTTCTGATATACCATTCGAATGCCCAATTTCTGAGGTAAGAGTGGGAAGAATAGATGGAGAGCTCGTTCTCAATCCTTCACTTGCTCAATTGAAAGAATCTGATATCGATATGATCATCGGTGCTTCTGAAGATTCAGTTATGATGGTAGAAGGAGAAATGAAAGAAATTTCAGAAGAAGAAATGGTAGAAGCCATCAAATTCGCTCACGAAGCGATTAAAGTGCAATGTCAGGCTCAAAAGAAACTCGTTGCTCAAGTTGGTAAGAAAGAACAACGCGAGTACGAACCTGAACCTCAGGACCTTGAATTAGAAGAAAAAGTAAATTCAATGGTTTATGACAAGGTATATGAAGTGGCTAAACAAGGTTCTTCTAAGAAAGAAAGAGGAAGCGCTTTTTCAGAAATAAAAGAAGCTTTAATGGCCGAATTCTCAGAAAAAGAATTGGAAGAAAAGAAAGATTTGATTTCAAAGTATTACAGTAAAACTGAGAAAAATGCAGTTCGAAATTTAACCTTAGAAGAAGGCCTTAGATTAGACGGTAGAAAGACAGATGAAATTCGACCAATTTGGTGTGAGATTGATTACTTGCCATCTACACACGGTTCTGGCATTTTTACTCGTGGAGAAACACAGGTATTATCAACAGTAACTTTAGGCACCTCTAGAGATGCTAATATCATTGACATGCCCTCACTTGAAGGCGAAGAGCGTTTCTATTTACACTACAATTTTCCACCTTTCTCAACGGGTGAAGCTCGACCTTTAAGAGGAACATCACGAAGAGAAGTTGGACACGGAAATTTAGCCCAACGCGCCCTAAAAGGAATGATTCCTGAAGACTGCCCTTACACTGTTCGTGTGGTTTCTGAAGTATTAGAATCAAACGGTTCTTCATCAATGGCTACGGTATGTTCTGGAACACTGGCTCTTATGGATGCTGGGGTACAAATCAAAAAACCGGTCTCTGGTATTGCAATGGGACTCATTACTGATGCTGAAAGTGGTAAGTATGCTGTTCTTTCAGACATTTTAGGAGACGAAGACCATTTAGGTGACATGGATTTTAAAGTTACTGGAACAGCTGATGGTATCACAGCTTGCCAGATGGACATTAAAGTAAAAGGATTGTCGTATGAAATCTTAACCAAAGCCTTAGTGCAAGCAAAAGATGGTAGACTTCACATCCTAGATAAACTTGTCGAAACTATAGATACACCAAATACAGAGGTTAAGTCACATGCACCGAAAATCGTGACGACTATTTTACCGGGTGATTTAATCGGAGCCTTCATTGGAAGTGGTGGTAAGAATATTCAAGATCTTCAAGCAGACACGAACACCACTATCGTTATTAATGAAAATGAAGATGGTGAGGGTGTTGTTGAAATATTAGGAACAGACCAAGAAGGAATCGACAAGGTTCTTAAAGCAATCGAATCTTTGCAGTTTAAACCTGAAGTTGGAGAACGCTATGAGGTTAAAGTAATTAAACTCCTAGATTTTGGTGCAGTTGTCGAATACACAGAAGCACCTGGAAACGAAGTCTTACTTCACGTTTCTGAATTGGCGTGGGAAAGAACAGAAAATGTTACTGACGTGGTGAACTTAGGTGATATCATAGAAGTAAAATATTTTGGTTTTGACCCTAGAACCAAGAAAGAAAAAGTTTCTCGAAAAGCTCTTTTAGAAAAACCTGAAGGATATCAAGAGCGTCCTCCAAGATCAGATCGTGGCGGTAAACCTAGATCAAGTCAAAGAAGAGACCACAGAAGAAGAGATTAACATACCATTTTTAGCGAATTCACGTTAAATTATTCTACTAGTGTAACCTTTTGCGTTTTTCTACGTATAAAGGTTACACGGTAAGAATTAATTCACAACTATGAGACAGCTCAAGATTACAAAACAGGTCACCAACAGAGAGACCGCATCACTTGACAAGTATTTACAAGAAATTGGTAAGGTAGACTTAATCACTGCAGAAGAAGAAGTCGAACTCGCACAAAAAATAAAAGCAGGTGACCAAATTGCCCTTGAAAAACTGACAAAAGCCAACTTAAGATTCGTAGTATCTGTTGCAAAGCAATACCAAAATCAAGGCTTAACTCTTCCTGATCTTATCAACGAAGGAAATCTTGGACTCATTAAAGCAGCTCAACGTTTTGATGAAACTAGAGGATTCAAGTTTATTTCCTATGCCGTTTGGTGGATTAGACAATCGATTCTACAAGCACTAGCTGAACAATCGAGAATTGTGAGACTTCCACTAAATAAAATTGGTTCTATCAATAAAATCAACAAGACTTTTGCCCACTTGGAACAGGCCCATGAGCGTATTCCCTCGGCAGAAGAAATAGCAAAAGAACTTGATATGACAGTAGAGGACGTAAAGCAATCCCTTAAAAATTCTGGACGTCATGTTTCTATGGATGCTCCTTTAATAGACGGGGAGGACTCTAATCTATACGATGTATTGCGTTCTGGCGAATCACCTAATCCAGATAAAGAATTATTACACGAATCTTTGAGAACAGAAATCGAGCGTGCCTTAGACACCTTAACACCTCGTGAAGCCGACGTGGTAAGATTGTATTTTGGCCTTGCTGGACAGCACTCTATGACACTTGAAGAAATAGGAGAAACCTTTGATTTGACCCGCGAACGCGTTCGACAAATTAAAGAAAAGGCAATCCGAAGACTAAAACACACATCAAGAAGCAAAATTCTCAAAACCTATCTCGGTTAAAAAAAAATGATTATTTTGCAGTCGACAGTTATAACTGTTCGTTTTTTGATTGATGATTTAAACTCCGACTTATGTCGGAGTTTTTTTTTGCTTTGTCGTAATTTTACAACATGAAACAACCCTTAATTGCACCCTCTATTCTAGCTTCTGATTTTATGAACCTAGAAAAAGAAATTAGAATGATCGAAGAATCAGATGCAGATTGGATTCATGTCGATGTTATGGACGGGGTATTTGTTCCAAATATATCTTTTGGAATGCCTATTATCAAACAACTCAAACCCATAGCGAAAAAACCACTAGATGTTCATTTAATGATTGTTGATCCCGATCGCTACCTCGATACCTTCGCGGATTTAGGCGCAGACCACATTACAGTTCATCTTGAAGCTTGCAATCATTTACACAGAACCCTCAATCACATTCTTCAACTCGGATTAAAATCGGGTGTAGCTCTAAATCCTCACAGTCGTATTGATTTAATTGAGGATTGTATAGAGGACATAGATATTATCTGTTTGATGGGTGTAAATCCAGGATTTGGAGGTCAAAAATTTATTCCCAGAACCATAGATAAAATAAAGCACTTAAGAAGTCTTCTCGATCAAAATAATTCCAATGCACTCATTGAAATCGACGGAGGAGTAGATTTAAGCAACGCACACACAATTCACCAAGCAGGTGCAGACGTTTTAGTCGCAGGAAGCGCTGTATTTAAAAGTGCAACTCCAAAGCAGGTGATTTTAGACCTTAAAAAAGGCTCATGAAATCTACTGAGGTTGTTATAGTTGGTGGAGGTCCCATAGGCATTGCCTGTGGAATTGCCCTGCAAAAAAGAGGTATAGATTATACCATTATCGAAAAAGGGACGCTTGTTAATTCACTGTTCAACTATCCCAAAAACATGCGTTTTTTTTCATCCTCCAAAAAATTAGAAATCGATGAGATTCCTTTCGTTTGTGATCAAACTAAACCCACAAGAGACCAAGCTCTTGAATATTACCGAAGAGTTGCCCAACAGCACCAGCTAAATCTCCACCTATTTGAGAAAGTAGAACGAATTGAAAATCAAAGTGTCGAGACACAAACAAAATTTATCGTTCACACGGATAAAAACTCCTACAGTGCCCATCAAGTAATTTTGGCCACTGGATTTTTTGACATTCCCAAAGCATTGAATATCAAAGGTGAAGGGCTGCCAAAAGTCAGCCATTATTTTGATGATGGATTTTATTACGTCAATCAAAAACTGGTTGTTGTAGGTGCGAGTAACTCTGCCATTGATGCTGCTCTAGAGTGCCATCGAAAAGGTGCTGATGTCACTTTAGTCGTCAGAGGAGCTGAAGTAGGTCAACGCGTAAAATATTGGGTTAGACCTGATATCATAAACCGTATTGAAGAAGGCAGTATAAAGGCCTTTTACCATAGTGAGCTCCTTGAAATTACCCCTAGTGAAGTGGTCGTTCAAACCCCTGATGAGACAGTTCGATTAGAAAACGATTTTGTGTTAGCCATGACGGGTTATCATCCCAATTTTCAATTCCTCAATGAATTAGGTGTAAGCTTAAGTGAGGATGAACATAAAGCACCTTCCTATGACGAGAACAGTATGCAAAGTAATATTCCTGGAGTCTATCTCGCTGGTGTTATTGTAGGTGGAATGAAGACGCACAAATGGTTCATCGAAAATTCTATTGTGCATGCCGACCTCATCGCTCAGCACATTGCCACAAAGAAAGATTAGGCTTTACTTTTTAATACTGGAGCTTGAACTTGGTAAATATCAGAGCCATAGGTCGATTCTTACCAGTCTTGCCAGCTCTCACCTGAAGACACTTGCCAATCTTTTACCGGCTCAAACTCGTTATCGTAGAATTCTACAACCGAAACCCCTAAAGAAAGACGGTGATTAGATATCTTTTTTTGAAATGTTTCTTCTAGAAATGTCCTTCTCTAATTGCCAAGAGAATCGCGGTGAGGCTACGTCAATTCCCTAGGGTTCGTTTAAGTAATCTGTCTTTAAACTTCCTAAAGAAAGTACCCCTGTATCACCTTGTACCTGAATTTGCGTAAGAGAGCAAAACAAGAATAAACTGAGAATTAATCAAAATTCATTTTTAGAATTTGAGCAATCGAATTTGTTGTTGCTCAGCATCAAAGGTCTCTACCTGAATGACTTCTTTTGAAAGTGTCAAAAAGCGACTGGATTGTGACATAAAGCCATCACCGTAAAATTGTTCTATTTTTTGAGTACTTCCTTCGCTATAACTCACCAAAGCTGTTATCTCATTAGCACCTAATTGCAGGTATTGGCTTTTTTGATTCGCATTGTTCCATACAAAGCTTTGAAGACTATCATTATTTACAGAAGCCAATACAACAGGGTCTTTTTCTCTATAAACAGCAGCTAGGGCACGCGCATTACCTGGCACATAAAAAGCCGTCTCCTCTTTGGGAATTACTGCGAAAGAACCTTGCTGATTGTTACGCAAAACCAAGCCATTAAAGGCGTCTGCAGGACCTTGCTGTACCTCCATGCCGAAGTCATTTCCTACAAGTAAAATATCGGTATATCCATCAGCGTCAATATCCGTGGCAAGCGTGCCGAATATGGGTGCAATTTGCGCTTCTACATCGAGATAATGGATTTTAAATTTTCCATTGGAAAGGTTTTCAATCCAAACCGAATTCATTTCATTCAAGGTATATACATCAGCATCTGCTAATAAGCCATCCTCAAACATATCAGGCACAGACAATTCACCGAATTGTCCATAAGAATTAAAACGTTTTCTAATGCCTACAAATTGCTTGGATATATCATCCCAAGGATGATAGAGGTATTCTTTCTTTACGCCTAAACTATCTCTTAAAAAATAAGAAACTAAAGGATCTATGGTTCCATTTTGATCTAAATCTTTGGCGTAGATTCTTATGGGTTCATCTGCCTTTGCTTGTGTGTTGATGTTTCGCCCAATATTTCCGACGACGTAATCCATATCTCCGTCACGATCGAAATCTGCCGCACTTAAACTGCTCCACCATCCTAAATGTTCTTCTAAGCCTGAGTTTTTGAGACGTTTAAATTTCCCTTTGCGATTTTCTAAAAAAGTAATGGGCATAAAGTCCCCTGCGAGCAGTAAATCTACCCAGCCATCATTGTTGTAATCGGTCCATAAAACGTCACTCAACATACCTATATCCATCAATTCTGGTTCGATTGACTCATCAGCAAGACTGAACTTTAATGATCCTGAATCGAGTTCATTGATGAGAATGTAATGCGAATCGCCATAGGGATAAGTAAATGGCTTAACAGAGGCACTTACGATGAGGTCTAAATCACCATCGCGATCAAAATCAGCTGCCTTGACTGCGGAGGTATTTGATAAAAATTCTGGAAGCACATCTTTAGAAAGAGTGAAGTTTCCAATTCCATCGTTCATCCATAACTCATCTTTGTAGTAGGGGTGATTTTCTGGATATTGTGCACATCCTCTTGCGATGTAGAGGTCTAAATCTCCGTCTTGATCTGCGTCAAAAAGTAAACTCGAAGAGTCTTCTTCTTCTAATTCTATATTGGCCTTATAATTGACTTCTTGTTTGGCATAACTTCCGTCAGCCTTCCCCATAAACCAAACTTCTTTAAAATTTCGACTGGCCGACAGAAAAAAGTCTTCAATACCATCAGCATTAATATCTCCTACCGCGATTGACGGCCCATAAGATGAAAATTTATGTGGTATAGTTCTCTGAAAATTAAAATCGATGAAGTCGATGTCTCTTGACAAATAATCCAAGCCTAATTTTTGATTTGCATTAACAAATTGTGGGCTAATTATAGTCTTAAGAGTGCGCTCTTCAATTTGATCAGCATTATAGGTCAGTGTATTTAATGCATCTATTGCTAAATCATGAAATACTTGACTTTGATTACCCGGCCAGTTCACTACTACACTATCGATTTGATTTGTTGTTCCCAGTCCGAAATGAAGTTTTAAATCAGATTGAGATAGGTAGCCTCTATTGGTCAGTTGATAACGAGACTGAATACCATTATTAGTGTAAAGCCTTAATTCAGCCCCTATACCATTTTTATTCGAAGCTGGACCCTGCAGCTTAAATGTCGCCCAATGTGTCTCAGATTCGATTGTATTGAGCTGATTGACCAGAACGCTTGCAGTATCATTCATATTATTGACCACCAAGTCTAAATCTCCGTCTTTGTCTAAATCACCGTATGCCGCACCATGAGAATAGGTGCCAAAATCAAGACCCCACTTTTGGGTGTAATCTTCAAAATCATAAGCCCCCTTATTTTTAAAAATAAAATTGGAGATTTTAATCTCAGGTATGGCTGCTAAGAGTCGTTCTTTTGTTTCCAGACGACTTGCTGTTACTCGAAAGTCTCCAAAGTCACGATCTGTAACGTCTTTAGGAAAACCGTTGGTCACAAATAAATCTTGTAAGCCGTCGTTGTCTGCATCCATAAAAAGAGGTGTCCAGCTCCAATCGGTTTCCTGAACCTTCGCCATCATTCCTAAGTCACTAAAAATAGGGAGTCCATCAGCCGAAGAAACACCTTGGTTTACGTGCAACACATTACGAGCATACTGCTTTTCAAATCCGTAGCGCTTGGTGAAAATCTCTTTTTGATAATTGCTCGGGCCCTGAAATAATTTTTTTCTTTTGTTGTAGAAGGGTTGCATTTCTGTGACATATAAATCTGCCCTTCCATCGCTATTGATGTCACCAATGTCACTTCCCATTGAAGAAAGACTAAGGTGTTTAAAACTATCACTTATTTGATTGCTAAAAGTCCCGTCTTGATTGTTAATATACAAAAGGTCATTGCTTAAAAAGTCATTGGCCACGAAAATATCTAAAAATCCATCTGCATTAAAATCGTAGGTTAATGCCGAATGCGTATATCCGTGGAATTTGATACCAGCTGATGCAGAGACGTCTTGATATTTGATTTGCCCCTCTGCTGTTGAGTTGAGTAATAGTCGATCTCGACTTGGTGAGGTTCCATCGTCTTGTTTGGGTCTAAATTCATTCGGGTTAATTCCATCGATTTGATTGACACCTATAAAAACATCCAAATCTCCGTCATTGTCCACATCAAAAAATTGAGCATTTGAAGAATATGAATCATTGTCTAGGCCGTATTCAGCGGCTTTTTCAACGAAAACTGGTAGTCCCTGCTCATTTAGACCTTGATTGATGTACAATAAGTTTTTACGAAGTGTACTTTGCTTTCTAAACGTATTACAGACGTAGATATCATTTAATCCATCTGCATTGACATCTACAACACTCACCCCTGAAGACCACATTAATGAATCAGGTTTTATAAATCCGGCCTGATTTGAGACATCTAAGAATTGAAGTTCTCCCCTATTGAGGTATATTTTGTTCGCAACCTGATTTCCGGTAAAAATAAGGTCAGGTAGTTCATCGTTGTTAAGATCTGCAATAGCTACTCCACTTCCGTTATAGACAAATTCATTGTCTAAAATGTTAACGGTATCATCTTCTACTAACCGGTTATTGAAGTCTATTCCTGAGGCCTCCGCATTTAAAACTTTGAATAATGGTGGCTCGGTATGGTTTGTACAAGAAAAAGTAAAAGCCCCTAGCAGTAACAGTACTAAATATCTCATGTTCATCATTGGTCTAAATCGTACATTAAACTTAATAAAAAAAGCTGCCTAAATCTAGGCAGCTTTAATTTTATGCTAAGAATTGTATTTCTTAGTATCCTGGGTTCTGAGTTAATACATCAGATCCTTGAATATCAATCTGTGATTGTGGAATTGGATAGTACTCATTTTTACCAGTATTAAATGATGCACCACCAAACTTAGTCACTAAGTACTGAGACTCGTAAGCTAAATAATCATTAAGAGTTGAGGCAGCTATTCCCCAACGTACAAGGTCAAAGAAACGGTGTCCTTCACCTGATAACTCTAATTTACGCTCCATTCTAACAGCAGCTCTAGCCGTGTTAGCATCAGTCCATGGGTCAGTATACTCAGAGATAACATAGTTTGCCGCTGGTGCAGAACCGTCATACTCCATTACCCAATAAGCAGAATTTGCAGCTCTTGCACGAACTTGGTTCACTAGCGCTCTTGCAGCCTCTAGATTACCCAATTCTACTTCAGCTTCTGCTTGCATTAACAATACATCAGCATAACGAATAATGTTGTAGTTCATAAGTGAATATCCACGAGTCCAAGAAGATGCATCTGTAAAAGACCCTTCTTGAGATTTATAGTAGATAAATTTCTTTGGTGAATATGGACCAGCATAAGGCTGAGAACGAATCCAAGCTTTACCTGGGTGCTCTATCCAATCTAGGTAAGGAATACCTCTACGACCGATTGAAAAATCAATTCTTGGATCTAATTCACCAGCATCTTCTGTAAATGAATCAGAAGATTCAACGTTGTAATCAGTTGCGATTTCATTCGCTGGATCATTGTATGAACCGTCTAATAGCGGTAATCCACCAGAAGTTCTGAACGAATTTCCTAATTCAAATGAAGGCTGGAAGAATCCACAGCAGTTACCAGGTCCGTCAGGTCCTGTGTTGTATGGATAATTCAAATCATCAAAATAGTTAGCATTTTGCGTACTACCAGTATTGTTGGCAGATTCTACATCCATTACTGACTCCGCGTGGTTATCGTTTTCAGCATTAAAGATTTGCATGTAATCATCTAAAAGCATGTACTGTCCACTACCAATTACGATATCGAACCATTGCTTAGCTTCAGACCACTTACCTTGGTACAATTTAGCTTTACCCATGTAAGCAGCAGCAGCCATTTTACTCACGCGACCTGGTCCATTGTTTACAGGTAGGTTGTCGTAAGCTGACTGGAAATCTGCTTCAATTTGGCCCCAAACGTCAGTAGTGTTAGGAACTAAAATAACATCAGTGGCAGAAACTGTTTCGTCAAAAACAGGAATGCTGTTAAAGTGCTTTTTCAAATCAAAGTAGAAATGCCCTCTGAGCATTCTTGCCTCTCCTTCAATTCGAGCAGCGTCAGCTCCGGATACGTCAGTGGCATTAGCTAGGGCGCGTAACACACCATTAGCACGAGCGACACCTTCGTATCGACCTCTCCATAGGTTAAATAAATCACCTGAAGTAGGGTCTACTTCATAGCGTTGTATAGGGTTGATAGCAGAATAATCTCCCGCATCTGTACCCTTGTTTGCTTCACCACCAACAACAGATCCTGTTACCCAGTGGTTTGGACCTTCAAATCGACTTCCAAATACTCCATTTAGAGCAGAATAAGTACCAATTAAAAGTCCTTCAATACCGGCTTTGGTTCCCACTTGCGCATCGGCAAGAGAACCCGTAGGTGCCACTTCTAGAAAGTCGTCGCTACAAGAAACGACTAACATAAGTGCGGTAACACCAACAGCAAAATACTTCTTCATAGTATTAAATTGTTTCATTTTGTAATTCTTTTAAAGTTTTTATAATCCTAATATTCCTAATTCTAAATTGAATAAGTAAGATGGAGTAACAGGGAAGTTACCAACATCAATACCAAAGTTCGTATCTGGACCAGCTACCATAGGATCTAATCCTTCATAACCTGTAATTGTCCAAATGTTATTTGCCGAAACTCCTAATTTTAACTTAGATAATCCGAATTGCTCGATTTTATCTCTATCAAAATTATAAGCCAAAGATAGCATTTGTAATCTTGCAAATGAACCATCCTCAACATACCAAGAGTTAGAAGCTCCGTTTGTAGAAAGGTTAGACGCTGATTCCCAAATTGGAGCAGCAGCATTGTTACCTAACTCAGGAGTCCATGAATTGAATGCAGCAGCACCTTTGGCAGAACCTTCAAACGATCCAAAGAAATCAGTAAACCACTTTCTTTGGTTGAAGATATCATTACCAATTGACCAGTACCACATCATTGTCATTTCAAAGTTTCCAGCATATAAATCAAAAGTTAAACCTCCTGTGTAATCTGGAACTGGACTTCCAATGAATGTTCTATCATCTGGAGTAATTGCACCGTCTCCGTTTACATCAGCATAACGGAATCTACCGATTCCAGCTCCTACCTGAGCAGGAGCTGAATCAACCTCAGCTTGAGAGTTGAAGTATCCAATTACTTCGTATCCGAAGAAAGAAGAAATAGACTGTCCAACTGCGTTACGAACTGGCTGAATACCTCTATAGCTACCTGTATCGAAGAAATCAATACCCGGAGCAAGAGCTGTAATCTCATTACTCAAGAACGCGTTATTCATCACTAAGTTAAACTGCATTTTATCACCGATATCTCCTCGAGTTGAAATCGCAAAGTCAAGACCCGTGTTAGCCATACTTGCAATATTCACAGATGGAGCAGCAGCGTAGTTACCAGTAACGGCTGCTAAAGGTACAGTGTATAATAAGTCATCGGTAGTTTTATCCCACCAGTCTAACTCTAATCTAAGTTTATCATTCCATAATCCTAAATCAAAACCTACGTTGATCGTAGTAGAGGTTTCCCATTTTGCATCAGGGTTACCAATTCTACTTGCAGCAAAACCTTCGTCTGCTCCAGAGTTCTGACCTCCAATTGGATAGAATGTTCTTCCTCTATTTGCGTTGTAAAGAGAATATTGGTTGTTAGGGTCTACATTTTCAGAGTTACCCATTTCACCCCAACCTGCTCTAACAACAAGTTCGTTGATGTTATCGTTGTTCGACATGAAATCTTCATTAGAAATTCTCCATGCACCAGATACCGCTGGGAATACCCCGTATCTTGAATTGGCACCGAATCTTGAAGATCCATCACGACGAAGGATACCTGTTAATAAGTACTTCTCGTCATAGTTGTAATCCAGTTTTCCGAAAACTGAGAAGAAATTAACTCCTTTAAATAGGTTTGAGTTTACAACTGGCGATTGTACAACACTTAAAGATTGGAAGTCTAAATCTGTAGAGAAAGGATTGATACCAGAACCGCTGATATTTCTTCCAGCACCAGTATTTAATGCTTCAATACCTCCAAGTACTCTAATTCCGTGCTTTCCGAAATCTCTTTGATATTCTGCAGTATTAGTGAATGTCCATGCATACGAGTATCCACTTCCTTCACCGAAGTTATCAGACGCCTGTGGCTCTGAATCTCCAAAATATCTGAAACCATAGTCTACATAGTGATAGTTACTGAACTGTCCACCTAAGCTTGTTCTCAAGGTAAGACCTTCGATTGGTTTGATTGTAGCATAAACGTTACCAAATCCTCCAATGCTATAGTTCTTATCGCTTCCTTGATTATTTACTAAACGACGTACTGGGTTACGTGGGTTATTGAAACCAGCTGCTTTGGTAGAAGCATAACTTCCAAATTCATCAAATACAGGAATAATGGTTGGCATTCTGTATGCGGAAAGAACTTCTGATTCATCATCAGCAACTTCTACTCCACCACCTCCACCGAAGATACCTACAGCAGAACGGTATGTAGTTTGGAAATTTTCACCAATGGTTAACCAAGGTGTTACATCAAATTCTGAGTTTACACGAAGCGCGAAACGCTGGAATTCTTGTCCTAAAACAATACCGCTTTGGTCTTGTCCAGATAATCCAATGTAGAAACGAGAATTTTCATTACCACCGTCAAATCCTAAAGTTACTCTTCGAATAGGTGCTTGTCTTGTAATCTCATCATACCAGTTAGTACCTTCTTTGTTTGAGCGAATTAAGAAAGTATTCAGAGGATCTGCGTCGTAAGCCGCTTGAATCGCTGTGAAATTAGCATCTACTTGAGCTTGAGAAATATTAGCTGATCCTATTCCAGTAGCAAATAAATAATCTGGAAGTACAGGTGTAGCAGCCGAACCGTACTGTGGATGGGTGTAGGCTACAGGCGTACCATTCGCCGCCGCATTGTTTTCGTATGCGATGTGCGTGTAGCGCGCCATATCTGTTGGATTTAACATTTCAATAGACCCGTTTACGTTTGGATCAGTGAATCCTGTAGATACATTAAGTGAAATACTTGTTTCTCTTTTCGTTTTAGATCCTGATTTAGTGGTATAAACGATTACACCATTCGCCGCTCTTGCACCATAGATAGAAGCAGAAGCTGCATCTTTAAGTACTGTTGCTGTCGCAATGTCATCTGGATTGATAAACGAAATGTCTTGTGTAGGTACCCCGTCAACAATGTATAACGGATTATTTCCACCGAAGGCGTTGAAACCACGCACACGAACTTGAGAAGTTGTACCAGGCTGTCCGTTTGTAATTACAGTAACCCCAGGAACACGTCCTTGTAATTGCTGCTCAATGTTACCAGAAGGAATTCCAGCTAATTCATCTGCTTGTACCACAGATACCGCAGCCGTAGACTCCTTTTTAGTAAATGTTTGGTAACCCGTAACGATTACTTCTTCAAGTGCAGAAGCATCTTCAGCTAACATTACATCAATTGAAGATCTACCGTTTACTGAAACTTCTTGGGTTTGGAAACCTAAGTAAGAAACAACAAGTACGGCATCAGATGCAGCATTGATGGAATAGTTACCATCGAAATCAGTTTGGGTTCCGTTTGTGGTTCCTTGCACAATAACGTTTGCACCCGGTAATGGTTCACCAGCCGAATCTGTTACTGTACCTGAAACGGTCATTTGTACAGGACTTAAACCTGTGTCATTCTTAATCTCTGGGTTGGAGTTCGCCCATGAATAGGCACTCGAACCAAAGACGAACATCAATAAAAAGAGACTCGTCAGTGCTGACTGAACACTCTTCTTACTCAAAATCAAAATTCTGTGTCGGTTCATAATTTGTTTGAATTAATAGTTAGTTAAACCTTTTCTGATAAAGGCATAGAACAAGTATAACAAAATGATTCTTGAATTGAAAATTTTGTTAACAATTTCACAACATTATATTTAACTGTAGGTCATTTGTAAAAATGTTACACTATTTACACCCTTAAACGTATCTTAATTGAAATGAGTGTAATATATTGATATTAAGTATTTTACATTTAATAAAAAGAATGAAAAAATTACATGAAAAAATCGAATGAAATTATTTTTTCATTATTTGATAAAATAGTATACATTATTTTTTTCTGTGATTTTCGAGCGAAAAATCGTTGCTTATTAAAGTTCAATAAGTAAGTGTGAATATGAGCTTAAGGATGGGATACCACTGTCCGTAACCTCAAAAATTAAGTGATAAACACCAGCTTTGGTTTCAGGCTCAAAATCCGTATAAATAATCCTGCAAAAAAGGCAAGGAGGGTATTTCCATTTTCTATTGTATCGGTTAGATACAATAATATGAAATTTGTGATTTAGTTTATATTTACGACGATGAAAAAAATAGTACTACCCAAGAAAGAGGATTTCATTCCGCATCTAGCTTATGACGCCGTTATTTTTGGGTTTAATGGTACGGAGTTGAAGATAGTCGTTTTAGAATATCAAAAAACTCATCATTTTGCCTTGCCCGGTGGGTTTGTTCAATACAATCAAAATTTGGACGACGCTGTATATCAAAGTGTTAAAAACCGAACAGGCTTAACGGACATTCAATTAGAACAATGCCATACGTTTGGAAATCAAAAAAGGAGAAATAAAAAAGTACTAAAAGATATTTGTAAAGTGCATGACCACCAAATCAATGATGATCACTGGCTCTTGGATCGTTTCATAAGTGTCTGTTATTATGCCCTTCTCAACTTTGAAGAAGTCACTCTTCAATCAGATGGACTCTCTGACTCTATTGGTTGGTATAGTCTTGATGAGTTACCTGAATTGATACTAGATCATAAAGAAATGGTGTCCAAAGCCCTTGAAGTACTTCAAAAAAATCTAGACGAAAAGTTAGTAGGCATGAATTTATTACCAGAAAAATTTACCATGAAAGATCTTCAAACTGTCTACGAGAGTATTCTTCAAAAAAAATTGGTTAGAACAGCCTTTCAGCGCAAAATATTGGCAAAAGATATTTTGGTTCGACATGAAAAAAAATACACAGGCAAAGCACATAAAGCTCCTTACCTGTATAGTTTTAACTCCGCTTAAATATACTGGTTTACAATATTTTCAAAGTATTCTTGTCGACCCGAGATTCGTTGAGGCTCGCCATGAGCTGCGGCAATATCAAATAAATCTTTAAGCTGTAATCGACCTTGTTCAAAATCCTTTCCAGAAGCGTTGTCAAATGATTGATAGCGATCATCTCTTAGTTTTTGATAATCAGAAGAAGAAATGATTTTATCGGCAGCGATAATACTACGAGCAATTGTATCTACCCCACCAATATGCGCATAAAAAATATCTTTTTGATCTGTTGAATTCCTGCGAATTTTTGCGTCAAAATTAATTCCTCCACCTTGCAGACCTCCATATTGCAAAAAGACAAGCATGGCTTCAGTAACCTCCACGAGATTATTTGGAAATTGATCGGTATCCCAACCGTTTTGGTAATCTCCGCGGTTTGCGTCAATACTGCCAAGCATCCCATTAGATCCCGCCACCGCCATTTCATGTTGCATGGTGTGACTAGCGAGGGTAGCATGATTAAATTCCAAATTGATTTTAAAATCATCAGCCAATCCGTATTGATTTAGAAATCCAAGAACCGTAGCTGCGTCGAAATCATATTGATGCTTCATTGGCTCCATAGGCTTAGGTTCGATAAAGAAAGTTCCTTTAAAGCCTTGTCCTCTAGCATAATCTCTTGCCATTGACAAGAATTGTGCCATATGGTCTAGTTCTCTTTTGATATCTGTATTGAGCAGTGACATATATCCCTCACGTCCGCCCCAAAAGACATAGTTCTCTCCACCCAAAGCTATTGTTGCATCTAAGGCTAATTTAACCTGTGCACCAGCATTGGCTACAACCTTAAAATCTGGATTGGTTGCGGCACCATTCATGTATCGTGGATTCGAAAAGCAATTCGCTGTTCCCCACAACACATTTACCCCAGAGGCCTTCTTTTTTTGGTTGATATAATCTACAATAGTATTTAATCTCGACTCAGATTCACCCCAAGAAGAACCTTCTCGAATTAAATCATAATCGTGAAAACAGAAATAATCAAACCCCAGCTTGGTGATAAACTCAAAGGCTGCATTTGCCTTTTCTTTGGCCGCTATTACAGGGTCGGAGGGAGCGTCCCATTCATAAATTTGAGTGCCAGGCCCAAAAGGATCGGCCCCAGTACCACAGAACGAATGCCAATAAGCCACCGCAAATTTAAAATGCTCTCGAAGTGATTTACCCGCTATGATGCGATCTGGGTCGTAATACTTATAGGCAAGGGGATTGTCTGAATCTTTCCCCTCGAATTTGATTTCCTTTACTTCTTTAAAATATTCTTTATCACCTATTAAAGCCATAATTTATTTAGTTATTAAGTTGATGTTTTATAATGAACTCCCAATTGTTGTAGACCTTCATAATGTCTTCGGATTCGGCATTAGGGTGAAAGCTACGAACAAAATCATTTTTTTCTATACTTTGTGAGAATTGAACTTGCCCAAAAGTGGTTATTTGACAAGCACGAGCAGCCCCTATAGCTCCTGTGGTGTCATAAATATGGATTTCAAGCTGCGTTAAATCTGCCAATGTTTGACCAAAAATTTCTGCCTGAAATAAGTTGTCATTTCCTGCTCTGATTATACCATCTGGGATACCGTCTTCCAATAGAATTTTGATTCCGTAATAGAACGAAAAAGCAATTCCCTCGAGTGCAGCTCTACAAATTGTAGCTTTATCGTGCCGATTAAATTGCATACCTCTCAGCTCAAAACTCAAAGGTCTGTTCTCAAACATACGCTCTGGACCATTTCCAAATGGAAATACTAAAAGACCATCGGACCCTTGAGGAACTTTAGCGGCTAATTCATTCATATGCTCATAAGAGTATACATCTAAATTCTCTTTGATCCACTTGTACAATATCCCACAACCATTAATGCATAACAACTTACCGATACTGGTCTTTTCAGCACTGTGATTTACATGGGCGAAATTGTTAATACGCTTTAACTCATTGGTCTTCTTTTGATCAGTAAGGGCGTAGACTACTCCAGAGGTGCCTGCCGTAGCTGCAATATCTCCTGAGTTCATTACATTTAAAGACAATGCGTTATTTGGCTGATCACCTGATCGATACAAAACAGGAGTTCCTTCAAGTAAGGTGGATTCACGAGCTCCTTTGGCACTTACTTTAGACTGCTCACTAAAGGTGTCTACAAGCTCTGGCATATACTGATTTGGGATACCGAGATTTTCTAAGAGAGCATCTGCTACTCTATGCCCTTCGAAATCCCAAAAAATGCCCTCGGAAAGCCCGCTTATTGTCGTGTTGACAACTTCAGTGAATCGATAAGCAATATAATCACCCGGAAGCATGATCTTGTCTATCTTATCAAAGACTTGAGGTTCATTTTCTTTTACCCATTTAAGTTTTGCAGCCGTGAAATTTCCTGGAGCATTAAACAAATGTGTGGCACAATAAACCTCCCCTAATTCTTCGAATGCCTGATTACCATGGCTAACTGCTCTACCATCACACCATATTATAGCCGGTCTGAGAAGATTACCATAGTTGTCTAGGGTGACCAAACCATGCATCTGATACGAAATACCTACTCCAATAATTTGATCTGCACTTAAATGATTTTGATTCTTTAATTCTTTAATACAATCACAGCATAAACTCCACCACAGCTCGGGATCTTGTTCTGCCCACATTTGATGCGCTGCGATGATTTGCATTTCTTGTTCTGGTTTTGAAATGGATGCCTTGCATTCTCCCGAATTAACTTCAACCAAGGCAGCCTTTACCGAAGAACTCCCTATATCCAATCCCAAAAAATACTTTTCCATACTACTGTTGAATTACACGATTTAGTTGAACATCTAAGGCTTTTCCGTAACCTTGAGCTACGTCTTTGCTTTCTAAAGCCATAATTTTTCGAATAGTAGGAGCGATTTGATTAGCATAATACTGTCCTTCTTCTTGAAGTTCTCCCTGAGGTTTTATTCCGAAACCATATACTAATATCCATGTTTGATCCGCACCTTTAACGGATGCTCCATGCGATTTCCAGCTCTCAATCGGAACAGTTCCTCTTCCGTGGTCTGTTGTAACTATAAAAACTGTTTGATCGCGATAAAATTCATCAACTTGTGTAAGTTCCCATAACTCTTTTAGTAAGGCATCTGTGTTGTGAGTCGCCTTTATGTAGGCTTCATAATCACCATCATGAGCAAAATCATCAGTTTCTCCGTAAGCGATGTACACCAAATCTGGATGGTTTTTTTTGATAAATGCCTTGGCGTATTGATGTGTAAATCCATCTAAACGAACACTAGACCATGGGCTAGGAACTTGTCGTTGTAAATCATTTAAAAGCTTTTCTTCTCTGCTTAGCGGTTCATTGTACGCAGAATCAAAACCAGCATTGACATATACCCCGGAACGTTCCTTGTTAATTATGAAAGGAAATACATCCCAACTTGCAAAGGCACCACTTGCATATTTTCTTTTAGCAATTCTCTGATATTCCTCTAAGACGGTGATATTGCGATTATTAATTTTAGCGTTTGAGGTGATATGCTCATCATCTGCTTTACCAGTTAGTATTTCATTGTAACCCGGATAGGAAAACCACATTTTGTTGGTCAAATTTACCTTGTTTTTAAAGTGTCGATTTCCATAGATTGCACCCATTTTTGTCACTCTATTCCACACAAAAGGCATTAAGGAGGCTCTTTTTTCTTGAACGGTTGTGTGGTTCATAAATCTTTCAAGTTGTTTAGGGTTTGAGGTGAAAGATTTGGAGTGAGCTAAAACAGAATCAACTCCCGTAAAGAGCTCCTGCCATCGCAATCCATCAAGAGTTATTAAGAACACTTTAGTTTTATCTCGCTGTGCAAATAGACTAGGCCTAAAACTAGTTATCATAAAACACAGGGCAAACGCAAAAAGAAACTTAGCGTTTTTCACATTAGTTAGGTTTAAATTTAGTTAGCTGCTTAAAGTTATAAAATAGAAGTGATTCTTTTCAGGAAATAGTTTGTAATTTGTTCTAAAAGAACTAATCATGAAAACTATAAACACCTTTTTCATTTGCTGTGTCTTAGTAGTACTAAACTCCTGTTCACCAAGCTCAAATGATTACATCGAAATTTCTAAAAGCGAATATAAAAATCAACTCCACGGGTTTTGGTTAGGGCAATGTATCGCCAACTGGACTGGACTCATCACTGAAATGGACAAGATAGGTTTTGACACACCCAATACCTCTTCAGAATTTTATACACGTGAAAATTGGGGAGCTCAAGATTTACCCAATTTATGGGGTTCGAACAATTATTCTCAAAATATTGATTTCATTTACGCTGTAGGAGATAGTCTTTGGGGAGCAGATGACGATACAGACATCGAATACATATATCAAGAATTGCTTTTGGAAAATAAAACACCCAAATTAAGTGGTGAACAAATTAAAAACGGATGGCTAAAACACATTAAAGCCGAAGAAGAAAACTATCTATGGGTTTCTAATCAAACCGCTTTTGATTTAATGGGTGAAGGCGTAGTGCCTCCTATGACATCAAAACCAGAACTAAATTCGAATTTCAATATGATTGACGCCCAATTAACCACTGAAATTTTTGGGTTTTATGCGCCGGGATATCCTGAAGTTGCCGTCGATTTAGCGCATTTACCCATACGAACTACTGCACGAGATGAGGCTGCTGAAATCTCAGAATTTTATGTACGTCTATATGCGCTTGGAGCTGTTCCTTCGAATCAAACTCCTAAAGACCGAGTTTTTGAAATGGCCGAAAAAGCTCGTTCCAAAATGGATGATCAGGGGTATCCTGCAAAAATGTATGACTTCGTAAAATCGAATTATCTCGAAGGTAAAACTTGGGAAGAAACTAGAGACGATCTTCACATAAAATATCAAATTAACCAAGAGGATAATTACAAAATGGCCACTACCGATACTATATGTCAAGGTTGTTTTGCAGCTGGCATCAACTTTGGCGCAGGAATGATTAGCTATTTTTATGGTGAAGGTGATTTTAAAGAAACCATCAAAATTGGAGCGCTTTGTGGCTGGGATTCAGACAATCCAACAGCTACTTGGGGTGGCTTACTCGGATTTATGTATGGGGCTGAAAAGCTAACATCGGATTTTGGAGTAGATTTTTCAAATCAATTTAATATACATCGCACTAGACAAGGTTTCGAAAATAATGGAATCGACAACTTTGAAAATATGGCTGATAAGGGAGTTCAAATTATTGAAATGGTCAATTCAAGTTTCCAACTTTATGAAGAACAGGATGAGAAGTGGTTGTTGCCAAAAGAAAAGTGACCCAGGGAGGATTCGAACCCCCAACCCTCAGAGCCGAAATCTGATATTCTATCCAGTTGAACTACTGGGCCGATAAGTGGCAAATATAAGCAATGAAAATACCTAAAACCTCAATTCATTTGATTATTTTTAGATTAAAATGAGGTTGCTGATAGGTCGTATTTAAATATCATTCTTCAAAAAATGAAACTACTACACGTCCCTTTAATTCCGCTATTTGTATTACTTTTTATCAATCAATCTTGTGAGAAAAGTGAATCTGTATCCGAAGAACAGCAGATCAATATTCCAGAAAATAATTCTTGGACGATCAAAGACTTTAGTTTGTTGCACGATGGTAAGGTAAGAGAATACACTTTGTACAAACCAAATGGTTTTAAGTCAAATGCTCCTCTTGTCATGCTTTTACACGGTTATACCAGCAATAAGGATAACATCATGAATTATTCAAAAATGAATGATTTGGCAGAGGCGAATGGCTTTATGGTATGTTATCCACAAGGTACTGTAAACGAAAATACAAATCAAACGCATTGGAATGCCAACCTTACTTTTAGTTCGGTAGATGATACAGGATTCTTAAGTGAATTAGCAATTGCTATTCAGGAAGAATTCAATACAAATCCAAAACACACATTCGTTGCTGGAATGTCTAATGGTGGTTTTATGTCTTATACTCTAGCGTGCGAAAGACCCGATATATTTAAAGGTATTGCCTCAATTACAGGGACAATGAGTGGTTATGATTGGAATAATTGCAATCCTCAGCAGGGAATGTCTGTGATGCAAATGTCAGGAACTCAAGACAGAGTAGTCCCTTGGGACGGAAGCATGTCAACTCAAGGAGGTTGGGGAGGAGCTCCACATATATTTCAAGTAATCGACTTATGGGCGGAAGTAAACGAATGCACACTAACCGAAACCATAGATTTCCCAAATATTGTGACTTCAGACAACTCGACTGCCTCGGTTTATAAATACACCACAGAATTTGACAATAGACAAGTCTGGTTTTATCAGATTGATGGAGGTGGTCACCAATGGCCCGGATGGGGAGGTTCAGGAAATCAAGATATCAGTGCATCCCAAGAAATTTGGAAATTTTTTGAAAAACTTATTCTGAATACATAAAATAAATTGAAGCGCTCAAAAAGATCCTCATAATTCAGATACAGCATTACTATATCTAATTAACATGCGCTTTATAGATAAAGAAATCATCTTTATTAAAGCTTTTCTAAATTGATATAAAAATCAGAAGTCATGAGAATCTCAAACATCTTTTCAAAGTGGATTATTCGCACCTTTCTATTTGCGTTTTGGTTTTACACCGTATCTATGGTGATTAAATACGTCTAAGAACTTAGTTCTCTTTTAACGATTGTAGAAATCGTTTTTCCGTCTGCACGTCCCGCTAATTTTGCATTAGCAACACCCATAACTTTACCCATATCACTCATCGAAGCAGCTCCTGTGTCCGTAATTATTTGCTTAACAATATTAGCGATTTCTTGTTCTGACAATTGTTCTGGCAAAAATTTTTCAATGATTTTAGCCTGATTTATCTCAGGCTCAGCTAAATCAGATCTGTTTTGTTCATTGAAAATTTGAGCACTGTCGCGGCGTTGCTTTACGAGCTTTTGTAAAATTTTAAGTTCGTCTTTTTCAGACAATTCTTTTGAAGAAGACTCAGTCTGCGCAAGCAATATAGCTGATTTTATAGCTCTTAATGCCTCTAGTGCGACTGCGTCTTTTGCTCGCATTGCTGCTTTCATATCTTCCATTACTTTTTGCTGTAAACCCATAGTCTTTTCGTTTAATCTACATTGTCGTGTAAGAAAGAATTGTTCGATCGAATTTGAAGATCTTCATTGGCATCTTCTCCTATACTAGATCGTGATAATTTTGCATCTAAATCAGGATCTTCGAGTTCCACTCCAGCTCTTTTAAATGCTGGAATATTTTCAAGCTCTTCTAACTTTTTATTACTCGCATTAAACTTGTGATTGAAATTTTTGAAAACTGCAATTCGTCTATCCTTATTCTCGGCGAGAGATTTCATGGTATCTTCAATCGACTGATCATAAGGATTAACCTCTTTGAGCTGAAGTTCTGGAGGGGCATCTTTGGATGTAAAACCAGTAATCACGGATTCACTCTCTTCAATATCAATTTTCTTGTAATTCATTTGTGTCTCATCACCTGCCTTAGCAGTGGTAAGAGCTTTTTCAAAACTTTGATAATCGCTGCTATCAGAATGATTTTTCGAAGTTTGAGGCAACTCAGTAGCATCTATATCAAAATCAAAGGTGATAGCCTCTTCGTCTTCTTGAGAATCATTTAAATCAAAACTCAATTCAGTCTGAGTCATGCTTGTAACTTCAACCTTTACCTCTTCAAATGCATTCACTTCAATTTCTCGAATCAAGTCGGTCGTTTCAATTAAATTTCCAAAGTCAACGCTTTGTTTTTCTTCAATTTCTTGTGTGACCACCTCCTCGTAAACAACATCTATCTCTTTTATAAAGAAAGTAGTAGGAATATAACCTTCAAATTGTTTCACTTCTTTTTTAGATTCCTCAGCAGGCTTTGTATCTATAGGCTCTTCTCCTACGATTGCATCTTCCTTTAAATGAACCTCAATCTCGTGTACGTTCGTATCTGCTTCTACTAGCTCATGTTTCACGACTTCGATTTCTCTTAACTCTTGTTGTTCTGTGAGCTCCATATCTTCTTTTGTAATTTCTGCAACAAGCTCGTGTTCAACAGTTGGTTCAGCTATTGCTTTTGGCTCTTCTAGGTCATCTAAAACATGAGTGATAGGCTCTTGAATAGTATTCGTTAAAAGCTGCTGGTGTTCCGCATTGAAGCCAGTTGCAATTACTGTAACACATATAGATTCACCCAAATTTTCGTCTTCTCCAACCCCCATAATGATGTCTGCATTGTATCCAGCTTCTTGCTGAATAAAATCGTTAATTTCTCCTATTTCATCAAGGGTGATTTCTTGAGCACCAGATACAATTAGCAACAATACGTTTTTAGCACCATTGATTTTGTTATCATCTAAAAGAGGTGAATCGAGAGCTTTGGCAATAGCTTCATGAGCTCTAGTAGCACCTGAGGCTGTAGCTGATCCCATTATTGCACTACCACTATTGGACAAGACTGTTTTAGCATCTCTTAAATCAATATTTTGGACGTAGTGATGGGTTATAACCTCTGCAATACCTTTTGCTGCAGTAGCTAATACCTCGTCGGCTTTCGCAAATCCAGTTTTAAATCCCAGATTTCCATAGATATCTCTGAGTTTATTATTGTTTATAACAATAAGAGAATCTACGCTTTTGCGCAAAGTCTCTATACCTTTTTGAGCCTGAACAGTTCTCATATTACCTTCAAACTTAAAGGGAGTAGTTACGATTCCCACTGTGAGAATACCCAATTCTCTAGCTAGATTTGCAATGATAGGTGCAGCTCCTGTTCCAGTTCCCCCACCCATGCCTGCGGTGATAAATATCATTTTAGTGTTTTCTTCTAAAAACGCTTTGATATCGGTCAAACTCTCAAGAGCAGCTTGTTCCCCAATTTCTGGATTTGCACCAGCACCTAACCCCTCGGTCAAGGATACGCCGAGTTGAATTTTAATAGGCACAGGACTGTTTGCCAAAGCCTGACGATCTGTATTGCACAATACAAAATCAACGCCGTTAATTCCTTCTCTAAACATATGATTTATAGCATTACCTCCACCTCCACCAACGCCTATGACTTTAATGACATTGCTTTGGTGTTTTGGTAAATCAAAATTGAGATTGCTGAATCCTTCTTCCATAAGTAATAATTGTTTGGGGTGGGTATATTTATTCTTCTGCTTCGGTTATAAATTTTTCAATGCCCTTGGAAATACTTTTCCAAAGTTTGATGTTTTTAATATTTGATTTTTTGGCCTCTTCTTTTCGAGGCTCTTCTANATCGGTGGTCTCCAACTCAATAGCTTGCATAAGCAGTCCCACGGAAGTCGCGTATAACGGACTTGCTATTTTTGGATCTGAATTACCCGCGAGGTGCTCGTTAGGATAACCTATACGTGTGTCCATACCAGTAATGTATTCTGCTAACTGCTTCAAGTGCTTGAGCTGGCTCCCTCCTCCGGTCAATACAATTCCTGCGATAAGTTTCTTCTTTTGATCATCATGACCGTAATTCTTAATTTCCACATACACTTGGTCTATAATTTCAACCACTCGTGCATTGATAATTTTAGAGAGATTTTTNAGGGTAATTTCTTTGGGNTCTCTTCCTCTTAATCCAGGAATTGATACTACTTCGTTATCTCTGTTTTCCCCCGGCCATGCCGAACCAAATCTTACTTTTAAAAGCTCGGCCTGTCTTTCAATAATAGAACAACCTTCTTTGATATCTTCTGTTATAACATTGCCTCCAAAAGGAATGACAGCTGTATGACGAATAATACCGTCTTTAAAAATAGCTAAGTCTGTAGTTCCACCTCCAATATCAATTAAGGCTACACCTGCCTCTTTTTCTTCAACACTTAAAACAGCTTCTGATGAGGCTATAGGTTCTAGAGAGATAGAGGTCATTTTTAGATTCGCATCGCGAATACATCTACTGATATTTTTTATGGATGCAATTTCACCGACAACAACATGAAAATTCGCCTCTAATCTTGATCCGTACATGCCCATTGGCTCTGTAATTTCTGCCTGTGTATCTACCTTGTAATCCTGTGGAATGACATGTATAATTTCTTCACCAGGCAACATGTGTAGATTCTTTACTTGATCTTTTAATCTCTCGATATCGTCATCAGAAATCACCTCCTCTATTCGCTCCCGAGTGATGTAATCTGAATGATGGAGACTCTTGATGTGTTGACCCGCAATTCCAGCTACGACATTACTTATTTTCAAACCTGAATCAACTTCAGCTTCTTCTACAGCTCTGCGAATAGAATCTATGGTTTGAGTAATATTATTCACTACACCTCTTTTAACTCCAAGAGACTGTGATTTACCAACACCGATTACCTGAATCTTTCCGTATTCATTTTTGCAACCAATAATAGCGACGATTTTGGTNGTTCCAATATCTAAACCTACTGCGTATTCTTTTTTTTCCATACTGCTTAAATTCTTTTAGTACAAACCACTTGATTGTCAAAAGCCAAGTTTACGCGGCTAAAATCGTCAAGGATTTGGTCGTGTGTGGCTTTCGCAAAAAATGCTTTGAATTTCTTAAGTTTTTGGTTGATATTCGAATTATTACCTAGTTCTATAATAAGATTGGAATTGCGAATTTCAAGCTCGTAATATCCATCTTGTCGTTTCTTTAATAGTTTGATTTTAGAAGCAAAAAATCCATNATCTTGAATGGATTTTAACAAATCCATCAATTCGACGTAATTATCTGCACCGAATTTACCAACGATGACAGGCAAGTTATTTAAATCAGCTTTCAAGGCTATACTTTTAAAATCATTTTTTTCAATTCTCACACCCATTTCGTCTAAATAAAAGTCTTCATCAGATTGTACTAGAGCGACAGGAAATCTCTGTCTTATCTCTGTAACAAGCTTACCATCAATCGTTTTATAAACTTGGGCATTTGAGATGAGTGCATGTGACAACAACAACTCTTCTAATACTCTCAAATCTACCTTAAGTTTGTTGTCATTTTTCGAATGATCTAGTTTTTNTATTAACAATTTATCAACGATATCTTTACTTAAGGTGCTGACAGAATCGACTATANTTATTTCTCTTTCATAAGAGCGCTTGCTCTGCTTGATTTGAGCAAAATCATAGACAAAAAACACTACTCCAAGAAGTAATATTCCTCTAATGACTAAACGTATACGGTCTGACATAATTTATTTTTTAAGGGTTCCACTAATTCTGATATATCTCCAGCTCCCATAGTAATCAACAATTCTAAATCTTGTGATGGGAGCACTTCCAAAGCCTCAGTGGCACAAATTACACTATTGCATTTGGATATTTTTTTCGCCAAAACTTCTGAGCTTACTTCGGCTAAGGGCAATTCACGTGCCGCGTAGATTGGAAGTAAGTAAATCTCATCAAACAGGGATAGGGCCAAGGCAAATTCGTCCATAAAATCAGACGTTCTAGAAAACAAATGAGGCTGAAATAATATCGTTTTTTTGCGATTTGGATAAAACTCGCAAATTGTCTGATGTACCGCCTCAATTGCAGTAGGATGATGACCATAGTCATCAATAAACAATAATTGCTTCGATTGAATAATTATATCGAATCTTCTGCGAACTCCTTCAAACGATTTGATGTGAGGTATAATCTTTTCAAAAGGCAATACTTGGTTCGCCAGAGCAATTGCCGCTACTGTATTTTCAATATTGTGAAGACCTGGTTTGTTAAATTCTACATCTAACGACTGGTTTTGATTAACGCATAACTCAAACGAGAAGCCCTCCGGTTTAATGTGAAGCTCACCAATTTGAAAGTCAGCATCTGAATTCATCCCATAGCACAATTCACCAAAAGGAATATCGTTATGTACAATTTTGAATTGCGTAACAGAGTTATAAAACCGACGATAATGAGAAATCAGATCTTGGTGATCTGCATAGCAATCTAAGTGATCCGCATCCACTGAAGTTATTGCGGCAGCATATGGTTTTAGGTGAAGAAAGGATTTGTCGTATTCATCTGCCTCGACTATAGTGTAATCGTTACCAGCTTGGTAAAAATTACTTTTTAAATCTCGACTATATCCCCCAATAAAAGCAGTAAACGGGAGTTTATTCGCTGCAAAAATATGACTGAGAAGGGCTGTTGTGGTCGTTTTTCCGTGTGTTCCAGCAATTGCAAAACATTTGGTTTGGTTAACGAGTTGTCCCAAGAAAACGGCACGCTTACAAATTTTTAAACCTTTTTTTATCGCACTTTTCAGTAGCGGATGTTCTACTCCTACAGCTGCCGAATACACTACAATAGTTTGCCTGCTTAGTTGTGCAATTTCAGTAGTACAATTCAAATTGTAATGAATAACAACTCCTNGAGTTTCTAAATCAATACACTCTGCATTTCTAGTTTTGTCGTAACCACTAATAGTTACATTGTTGTGTAAACAATACCGAGCCAGCGAAGACATTCCACTTCCACCGATACCGATAAAAAAAACCGCTGATATGTCTAAGGAACTACTCAAATCAAATCAGATATGTAATTAACAATGTTTTTTGTCGCCTCTGGTTTGGCTATATTCTTAAAATTCATAGCCATAGGACTATTGACATTTGTCACATGTTCAATCAAAAGTTCAATTTTGATAAGAGAATCATTTTCAAATTCCGATTCTTTAAGCATAAGTGCTGCATTCTGATTGACCACTGCTTCAGCATTCTTAGTTTGATGATCCTCAGCTACATTAGGAGACGGGATGAATAATGTAGGTTTACCTATTAAACTCAATTCTGATATTGCACCCGCACCTGCTCTGCTAATAAATCCATCAGCACAGGCAAACAACAAGTCCATTTTTGTAATAAAATCAAATACTTTTATGACATCATTGACCTGTGTTTTATACCTATCGATATAACGTGAACCGCATTGCCATATAAGCTGAATATTTCGATTATTAAATTCGGTTTTATGCGCTGCTAGCCATTCATTCATTCGTTGAGAACCTAGAGAACCTCCTAGCATTACAACAACTGGATTGTTTGGATTTAAATCAAAGAAGCGACAAGCCTCTTTTTTTGATACGGCACTATCAACTAATGTACTACGCACCGGATTACCTGTAAGTTTTATAGGCGTATTTCCAAAAAATCGCTGCATATCTGTGTAAGCCACAAAAATCGTTTTAGCTTTAGAAGCCAACCATTTGTTCGTAATCCCTGGAAAAGCATTTTGCTCTTGCAAGACGTAAGGAATTCTCAACTTTGAAGCAGTCAAAAGTAATGGACCACTAGCAAATCCTCCCGTACCAATAGCGATAGTAGGTTTAAACCTTTTGAGAATTAGATAAGACTTAAACACAGAAAATATCAACTTAAAAGGGAAACTCAAATTTTTTAAAGTCAACTTGCGTTGCAAACCACTAATCCACAATCCCTTTATCTTATATCCAGCTTCTGGAACACGCTGCATTTCCATGCGATCTTTAGCTCCGATGAACAAAAATTCTGCATTTGGAAATTGTTTTTTTAACTCATCAGCAATGGCTATGGCAGGATAAATATGACCTCCTGTACCACCTCCAGATATGACGAATCTATGCGTTTTCAAATGAATTTAATTTTTGACAATTCTTGTTTTGTAATCTTGTTCTTTTTTGTTTTTATCCGGTCTCGACTCATCCCAATGACCAAACCGATACAAACACAATTCACTAAAGTTCCGGTTCCCCCATCAGATATAAAAGGTAGAGGCTGTCCTGTAACTGGTAATAGCCCTGTGGCCACTGCCATATTGAGTATAGCTTGAATTACAAGAGGTAAACCGAGGCCTACAATCAACAACTGCTTGTATAAGGATTTCGCCTGATAACAATTCACAAAAATCAAATAGCCCAAATAGAGATAAGTAAAGAGAATCAAAAACCCTCCCATTAAAATTCCAAACTCTTCCACAAGAATAGCATAAGCAAAATCAGAGGTCCCTTGAGAAATTTTATTTTTAACCAAGCTATTTCCTGGACCTTTGCCAAATACACCTCCTCTAGCAACAGCCAATTTAGATAGACTGATTTGATGGGTCGCGTCCTTTGAGGCTGAATCTGGATTTAAATAAGTTTCAATTCGATTCTTCCAGGTCACTGCTCTGTCTGTCGGGAGAAGCTCTGGAGTAGTCATGAGCACTAAGAAAAATCCACCCATTAATAGTCCGCAAAACGAAAGTATACGTAGATAATGCGTAAAAGGGTATCCTCCAATAAACAACAAAATAAAGCAGAGCGTCAAAAACAAAAATGCTGTGGATAAATTTTGTAACCCAATCAGTATTGTAATGATGAAAACATAAGACCACAATGTTCTAATACTCTCGTAAAAATCTAAGGGTTTATCGTAGTATTTAGCGCAGTAGGTACTGATATAGAACATCATGACAGGTAAGGCCAAAGTCGAGGGTTGAAAACTAAAACCGAATAAAACTAACCATCTCTTTGCCGCATAACCATTGTCTTGCATTAATACTAAACCCAATAGCACAATCATAATTTGCAATGCAAACCTCAAAAATGACAACTTGACTAATTTTTTAATGGATATGAGATGAACCGCATACATGATGAGTATTCCTCCCAAAAAAATGCGTAGATTTTTCATAATCAGCATCTTTTTTTGAATTCCGTTGTCGCTTAAAGTGTGTTCTGTTCCAGCACTATAGGCTAGAAAAAAAGAATACATGAACAACAAAAAAACAATAATCCAAATTCGCCTATCTCCTGTAATAAGTTTTGACATCGTTTTCATAGAGCTAATCGCTTGACTTGGGTTTTAAATTGATCACCTCGATCTTCATAATTTTTAAATAAATCAAAACTTGCACACGCGGGAGAAAGCAATACGGTGTCTCCCGTATTTGAAATTTCATAAGCTTTTCCAACAGCCTCTGTCATACTCTCTAAACAAATCATATTATCAACTACATTGGAGAAAGTTTCGAATAGTTTTTCATTGTCTTTTCCAAGACATATAATGGCTTTAACCTTTTCTCGAACCAATGGCAGAAGAGCTTTATAGTCATTCCCTTTATCAACACCTCCTGCAATCCAAATGATTGGTTTTTGAACCGTTTGTAGCGCATAATACGCTGAATTTACGTTAGTCGCCTTTGAATCATTGATGTAAACCACGCCCTCAATTCTATTGACCATTTCTAGGCGATGTTCAACAGCAGTAAATGTGGTTATACTCTGTTTTATCTTTTTACTTTTTAAATGGGTGGCCATACTTGCTAAACCAGCAGCCATTGTATTTTGAATATTGTGATTTCCCTTTAAAGCCAATTCTTCTTCTCTAATCGTCATTCTCTTTCCGTTGTATTTAAATTTCAAAGCTGAATTCGAGTAATAAGCTCCTGAATTGTTTGAAATAACACCCATTCCAAAAGGTAATAATTGAGCCTTGGAAGTCTTTGAAGTAATCAAATCTTTAATGTGTTCATCTTCGGAATTGTAAATCAAAATGTCGTCTTGATCTTGCTGAGCCGTAATTCGAAATTTTGACTGCTTNTAATTTTCAAATTTGTATTGATATCGATCTAAGTGATCTGGAGTGATATTGGTTAATACNGCAATTTGAGGTTTAAAAAATTTACAATAGTCCAATTGAAAACTACTGACTTCGATTACCGCATANTCGAACTCTGCTTCAGCNACAGCACGAGCATAACTACGGCCAATATTACCCACTAGGACNGATTTNAGACCAGAACTTTTTAANATATGATGNATNAGNGTTGATGTAGTTGTTTTACCNTTACTTCCGGTGATTGCAATTACGGGAGCTTTNGANTGCAAAAAAGCNAACTCAACNTCATCGATAATTTCAATACCGTTNTGCTTGATTCGTTTGATTAAAAAACTATCATCAGGGATTCCTGGACTTTTTATAACTAAATCAGCATCTAAAATCTGNTCNTCGGAATGACCGTTCATCTCAAAGGCNATTCCANGCTCNTCAAGNAGCGTTCTATACTTTAAAGGAATGGTTGAAAAGTCAGAAACAAAANTTTCAAANTTCAACTTTTGAGCTAGTATAGCTGCNCCTGTNCCNCTTTCNCCTCCTCCTAAAANTACTATTTTCTTCTTTCCTAACTCCATTGAATTATCTGACTTTTAATGTTACAATAGTTAAAACNGCTAGAATTACACCNACAATTAAAAACCGATTNACNATCTTNCTTTCATGCATTCCAANTTTTTGGTAATGGTGGTGTAANGGAGCCATTAAAAANATTCTTTTNCCTACACCATATTTCTTTTTGGTTCTTTTGAAATAAACCACTTGAATCANNACCGAAAGCGTCTCNGCNAAAAATATTCCACACAATAAGGGTATCAANAATTCTTTTCNCACNATAAGNGCGATAACCGCTATCAATCCNCCAATAGTTAAACTCCCAGTATCACCCATAAATACTTGAGCNGGATAGGTNTTGTACCACATAAAACCAATGAGTGCNCCGACAAAGGATCCACAAAAAATAACGAGTTCACCTACTCTTGGGATNTANATNATGTTTAGGTAATCGGAAAAAAGCACATTTCCAGANACCCAAGCGAATATCATNAGNACCAAGACAATTATCACNGAAGAACCNGCTGCTAAACCATCAATACCATCGGTTAGATTNGCNCCATTGGATACCGCAGTCACGATNAAAATAACTATNGGAATAAANANAAGCCAGGCNTAATCAGCCCANTCTTCATTNAAGGTCTTTATNATATNAGCGTAATCAAATTCATTGCCTTTGAAAAAAGGTATATTGGTTTGTAAACTTTTCACTTCTTTTATTTCTGAAAAGTTNATNNCNGTNTGTGCTGCNTCTTTTTGCTTTATTGTAATCTCTGGGTGNGTATACAATACTANACCTACNATTAGTCCTAAAANACTTTGACCNATGAGTTTAAACCTTGATTTTAANCCCTCNTTATCNTTTCGNAATACTTTGATNTAATCGTCTACAAATCCNATAACACCCATCCAAAGNGTTGAAACAATTAGCAGTTGGATNTAAACGTTACNGATATCTGCAAANAAAATCACNGGGGNCAATAACGATAGAATGATAATNAAACCTCCCATNGTNGGGGTTCCTGCCTTCTCAGACTGACCCTCNAAACCAAGATCTCGTATTTCTTCTCCTATTTGCTTTNGCCGAATAAAAGCAATGATTCTTTTACCCAAGACCATCGCNATAAAAAGACTCAAAAGTGTAGCTAATGAAGCCCTAAAGGACAAATATTGAAANACAGAGGCTCCAGTAAGCTGGTATTGTTTTTCTAAAAAATCNAATAGGTAATAGAGCATTTANTTCAGTTTTGCAAATTCGTTCTTGGTTATTTCTAAATCGTCAAANTGTTGTTTTTCACCNTTAATTTCTTGGTAGGTCTCATGNCCTTTACCGGCAATTAAAATGACATCNCCAGGTTGAGCAATTTTTACCGCTNTTTGNATNGCTTCTTTACGATCGATTACTACGNCATATTTNTGACGATCTGNTGTTCGNACNCCACTNATAATTTGTTCAATAATTTGTTCTGGATCTTCATCTCTAGGATTGTCAGAAGTAAANAAAACNTCATCACTTAAAGTCGCTGCAATCTTTCCCATTAANGGTCTTTTNCNTTNATCTCTATTACCNCCGCATCCCATTANNGTAATGACACGATTANCTCTGTCTTTAAGTGTTTTAATAGTGGTCAAAACGTTTTCGATGGCATCTGGNGTGTGCGCNTAATCAATTACCGCTTTNATACCATTGCTNGAAGTAATGAATTCAAATCTTCCTTTTACCGGTTCCAATAAACTTANTTCTTTTAGTANNTCTTCTTTNTNAGCACCTAACTCTACNGCCACTCCNTAGACTGCAGCGAGGTTGTACGCATTAAATTCGCCCACCAATTTGACCCATATCTCATGGTTTTCAATTCTCAATAATGTACCTGAAAATTGCTGTTCTAGGATATGCACTTTTACGTCTGCATGATTTTTTAGTCCATAGGTATGTTTAGCTGCTTTGGAATTTTGCAACATGTACATACCATTTTTATCATCAAGATTTGTGAGCGCAAAAGCAGAAGGAGCTAATTCATCAAAAAGTGTCTTTTTAGCATCTCTATATTGCGAAAACGTTTTGTGATAATCAAGGTGATCTTGAGTCAAGTTGGTGAATACAGCTGCATCCACATCAACACCTGATAAACGAGACTGGTGGATACCATGCGAACTCGCTTCCATAAAACAACAAGTAACCCCTTTTGATTTCATTTGTTGAAAAACGTGTTGTAACTGCATAGCGTCAGGTGTGGTATGAGTTGTATTTAAAACTTCCTTACCCACTCGGATATCAATAGTCGATATCAATCCACATTTATGACCTAACTTTTGATAAAGGGTAAATAACATCGAACTAACGCTAGTTTTACCATTAGTTCCTGTTATGGCGACAACTTTAAATGCACTAGAAGGTTTGTCAAAAAAGTTTGAAGCAATAATTCCATATGCTTTCCTGCTATTATCTACTCTGATAAAAGTAACCTTAGTATAATCTGATAATGAGCTTGGAATGTACTGACATATTATAGATTTAGCCCCTTTTTCTATTGCCTTTTCTATGAACAGATGACCGTCAAAGGCAGTGCCTTCAACAGCTATAAATAAATCTTGATTTTTTACGTTTCGAGAATCAGCTGTTACTTCATTGACCTGAACAGCTGTACTTCCTTGAACAGCTTCAATAGAGACACCATAAAGTAACTCTTTTAGCTCTTTCATGACATGATTAGTTGAAGATTATCAATTTGAGCAATAGGGGTTCCTGCCTTTTGAGATTGCTCAGTAACTATTCCTTGTCCTTGAATTTGAAACTCAATGTCTAAATGGTTCAATACAGCGCTAACATCGGACTTTTTCATTCCGATAAAACTGGGTAACTTAAGCTGATCAGCCTCTGTTGGACTCAGTACATTTTCAATTTGTGCAATAGAAATCTCAGAGATATATGGCGTTTCTGTGAGCACATTTTGTGCGATGGATTTAAATACTGGTCCAGCTACATCAGCACCATATATCTGCCGAGATTTATCGGGTTTATCTATAACTACAATACACGAATATTTTGGGTTTTCAGCAGGAAAATATCCTGCAAAAGAAGAAACGTAATTCAGTTCATCATCAACACTGTAATTTATTTGTGATGTTCCTGTTTTACCGGCAAAGGTCAATCGGCTATCACTTAATTTATTGGCTGTTCCATAACTTTTTTCAACCACATCTCTCAATAATTGCTGGGCAATGCGAATTGATTTTTTTGAAGCTATAGATGGATGTATAATCTCTTTTTCAAACGACTTTACGATCTGACCTGCCTTTTGAACAGCCTCCGCAAATAATGGACGTACTAATTCTCCATCATTGGCTACTGCGTTATAATACGAAAGCATTTGTAGTGGTGTTAACTGAATCTCATAGCCAAAAGACATCCAAGGCAGTGATAGTCCGGACCATCCAACATCACCAGGATAACGCACAATGGGTTTTGTTTCACCCTTGATATCAATGCCTAACTTCTGATTCATTTGCATGCTATACAAACGATTTACGAATTGCTCAGGACGATTTTTATATCCCTGATGAATCATTTCAGCAAAAGCCGTGTTTGAAGAAACAGTAAAAGCTTTAGCTAAACTTATAGGCCCATAACCTCCTAGCTTAGAGTCATTGACATGCTTACCATAAACAGTATACTTTCCATAAGGTGCATGAAACACTTTTGAAGTATCAGCTATTCTGTCTTCAAGTGCAGCGAGAAGACTGATTAATTTAAAGGTAGACCCCGGTTCATATCTGGAATTGATAGCATAATTGAAATCTTCTTTGTACCTATCGTCTTTTTGAAGATTCAAATTCGACATTGCCCGAACTGCACCTGTTTTTACTTCCATCACAATAGCCACACCTCGTTCTGCTTGATGTTTTTCAACGGCATTTAACAAGGCTTGATGCGTGGCATCTTGAATGTTGCTATTGATAGTACTAATCAAATCAAGTCCGTCAGTAGAATTTGAAATAACTTCAATGGTTTTCGTAATATTTGTTTGTAGGGAATGTACCTTTTGAGACCCGTCTTTTCCAGCTAAAATATCGTGGTGAAATGCGCCTTCAATACCCAACATATATTCCTCATTATCACGAATTTCATAGCGCCCTATAAGTCTGCGTGCCATTTGATTAAATGGATAAACTCTATGCGTCTCACGCTTCCATATAAACCCTCCGGCTAAGCGCTCTAAATTGAATAGCGGAAAGTTTTTTACTCGCTTAAATTCAGCATGCGTTAGATTTTGAGCAATAGCAATATGTTGATTTCCATTTTTTCGAGCAGTTTCTATTTTTGACAACCACTGTCCTTTGTTTAAACTTGTGATTTTTGATAAGGAATCTGCAAGGGCATATTTATGACGATTAAAAAGCCTTTCATTAGCTACTAAAGGGTCGAACGACATATTGTAGTGTGATACACTAACGGCTAGTAACGCGCCATCTTGAGAATAAACGCGACCTCTTCTCGCCTTTATAGGCTTGGTCTGTACAGGTGTATATCTAGCTGTTCTTTCGAGCTCACCGGTTTCTACAAACTGAAAACGCACCAACTTGTAAACAATAGCAAGACCAGACAAAATCAAAACCGCCATTAATAGCAGTAATCTTGTATTTATATTTCTCTCTGATTCTTTCATTATTTGACTACAACGATTTTCTCAACAGGTTTATGAATAGGCTTTAGTCCAAGTGACTCCAGATCTTTCTCGAGTTGAGAAGAGAGCCTGCTTTTCTGAACTTCTTGTTTCAAGACGATATAATCGCTTTGCAGTACATTAATTTCATCGTTGAGTTGCTTTATTTTAAAAGCCTTAAAATCACTTTGATTAGATAGGGTGATTCCGATAATGCTAATAGCAATTAACATGACAAATATTTGGATGGTCATTTTGGAGTTTTTACCCAAGAACAATTTCAAGTTTAAGATGTCTATTAGCTTTGCTTTCATTATAATTTTTCTGCTATTCTCATTTTAGCGCTTCTAGCGCGGTTATTTTGCTCTAATTCTGAAGAATTTGGTTTGAGCATTTTTCCTATACGTTTAAAATAGAGGTCTGGATTCCCATAAAAGTCTTTTCGGATTTGACCATCAATATGACCAGACCTTATAAATCGTTTCACTAATCGATCTTCTAGAGAATGATATGAAATGACCACTAAGCGGCCGTTGGTTTGAATGAGGTCATTCAATTGAAGCAAAAAGGCCTCTAAAGAAGCGAGTTCTTGATTGACCTCTACACGGATGCCTTGGAAGAGTTGTGCTAACAACTTGCTCTTCTTAGATTCTGGTGTCAGATGCGCTACCGCATCAATGAGCTCAAAAGTCGTATTGATTTCGGCTTTTTCACGTCTTGAAATTATAGCCTCTGTCCATTGGGGCGCATTACTGAGTTCTGCATAGCTATAGAACAATTGAGTCAGGTCTTGAGCACTATATGAATTCACTACGCTATGAGCCGTCACATCCGAAGCTTGATCCATTCTCATGTCAAGAGGCGCATCAAAGCGAATAGAAAAACCTCTAGCACCAAAATCAAATTGATGAGAAGAAACACCGAGATCAGCCAAAACACCATCTACTTTGGTCACACCGTAGAGCTTTAAGAAATTCGAGGTAAAGGCAAAATTAGAAGCGATAAAAGTCAAACGGGGATCATCTATAGTATTTTTTTGAGCATCTAAATCTTGATCAAAGACAAAAAGCCTACCGTCTTTATTGAGATGCTTAAGTATTTCTCTAGAATGGCCCCCTCCTCCAAAAGTAGCATCGACATAAACACCTGAAGCTTTTATCGCCAAACCATCTACGGCTTCTTTTAGCATTACAGGTATATGATAGGTGTTAATCGTCATCTGAGAAAATATCTTCTGCCAAGTCGGCGTAATTATTTTGACCTTGCTCTAGAACTTCCTCATACATATCCTTATCCCATATCTCAATCCGATCGATAACCGCACTAAGTACGACTTCCTTTTTGAGTCCTGCAAAAGCGACAAGTGACTTAGGTATTTGAATTCTACCGTGCTCCTCGATTTGAAGAGGCTGAGTTCCTGCGAGAAAATTTCTTAAGAACGTATCATAGGATCTTGAAAATCTATTTTTCTTCAAAATCTTTTCCATTAATTCATCGTAAGCTTCCTTAGGATAGAGCTCTAAACAGTTTTGAAAAACCGATCGCTTAATCACAAATCCTTTTTCAAGAATTGGCAATAACTGAGATTTGAGTGAAACAGGCAGTGTCACTCTCCCTTTGGCGTCAGCCTTACAGTCGTATTGTCCAATGATATGAAGCATTTATTTAGCGTCGTTCTTATACGTCAAATATACTTTATTTATCTACACATTTTTACACTTTTTTACACATTTATCCACAATTTGAAGTTTTTTTGATTTTTGATTAAAAAAAATTTAATTAGAACGAATTACCTATATTTGAAATTCCTCAAATGAAGACTATGACCACAGAAGGGCTATTCAAGAAAGAAGGGCAGTTCCAATACTTAGAAGTTGGCGAGGGCACTCCAATTGTTGTGCTACACGGATTGATGGGAGGATTGAGCAATTTTGAGGCGATAGTAGATTTTTATCCAACTCACAATTATAAAGTAGTCATTCCTGAACTACCTATTTATGACATGCCCCTGACCAAAACAACGGTAAAGGAGTTTGCGCACTACCTCAAATCTTTTTTAGAATACAAAAAATTCGATTCAGTTATTTTACTGGGAAACTCTCTTGGAGGCCATATAGGTCTTTTATACACTAAACTCTTCCCTGATCCTGTAAAGGCCCTGGTCATTACTGGAAGCTCTGGATTATACGAAAACAGTATGGGGGATGGTTATCCTAAAAGAGGAGATTACAATTTCATTAGAGCTAAAGCAGAAGAAGTTTTCTATGATCCTAAAGTGGCCACGAAAGAAATTGTAGACGAGGTGTTTGCCACCGTAAATGACAGAATGAAGTTGGTTAAAACACTGGCTATCGCAAAAAGTGCAATCCGCCATAACATGGCTAAAGATCTTCCTAATATCCAAACACCAACTTGTATAATTTGGGGTGAAAACGATATTGTAACGCCTCCAAAAGTCGCAGAAGAATTCAATGAACTTCTTCCAAATTCTGATTTATTTTGGGTAGAAAAATGTGGACACGCTCCTATGATGGAACATCCTCAATTGTTCAATGAAATTCTTTACAACTGGCTAAACTCTAGAAATATTTAAGAGATACCATTGAAAATTAATTCTGCAAAATTTGTAGTGAGCAACAGTCAAGTTGACCAATGCCCGAAAAATCCATTTCCGGAATACGCTTTTATTGGAAGATCAAATGTGGGGAAATCATCATTGATCAACATGATTGCCAATCAAAAAAATCTTGCTAAAACTTCGGGTAGACCAGGTAAGACTCAACTTATCAATCATTTTCTTATCAATAATAATTGGTTTTTAGTGGATCTTCCTGGATATGGATACGCAAAGGTTTCCAAATCAAACCGCAGAGAATTCGCAAAACTTATCAAGGCTTATTTTACAAAAAGAAAACAACTCATATGTGCCTTCGTGCTCATAGATATTAGACACAGTGCTCAAAAAAATGATTTAGAATTTATGGCCTGGCTAAACGAATTAGGTGTTGCTTTTTACATTATCTTCACTAAGTCCGACAAATTAAAAGAAGATCAAATAAAGGCAACGGTTGATCAGTACAATAAAGATCTTGAAGAGTACGGTTGGCTAGAAAACCCGAAATCTTTTATCACCTCGTCCACAAAATACATGGGAAAAGAAGAACTCTTAAATGAAATAGAACGATTGAACCAAGACGTATTCAAGTCTCAATAGTAATCCTATTGATTCAAGTTTAATTTTTCAGCAAAATAGGCGCAAAAGTCTTTCATTGTCTCGCTCATTTTTTCGTCTTGTGTCGCTCTGTAGTAGGTGTCGCTCATACTGACTAAGGTTTGATGAAAAAAAACTTTCATTTGATCTACAGGCATGTCTTTCGTCCATAAATCAATTCGCAAAGATTCCTGAGCATTGTGATCCCAAACAGATAACATCATAGCTTTAGCAGACTGATTGGATACTCCACCATCTTCTGCAGACCAGTTCAAAGCCTCTGGAACTTTATTTTCATCTAATTCTACTTCCACAGAAATTTTTGATTTGTGTTGTACTGCCATGCTTTTATCTTTTGGGTTTGTAATTTGATTCTTTTAGGAGCGTTATTGCATCTAGCTCAGCCAAGGCACTGACGCTTGTACTATTATTCTTATACATGTAATGCTCAACAATTCTATAACCTATGAACCTGCCAATTCTCGAGGGCGATTCAAGGTCTATTTGAAGACCAAATTTAGAAAAGGGTGCGAGATCTAAAAACCGCTTTTCCAATTCTTTATCTGTGCTGTAAATAAAGTCATTTTCTAAAAAATAACTCCAAATTTGTTTTTCATTGGCTTTCGACCACTGATACGATTCTTCGGTATAGCCTAAATTAACTGCAACAGAAGCCTCAGGATTTAACAATGTCTTGATATAAACCTCTTTTCCATATTGTACCATTTTGTACAAGAATTGTCTGTTGGTTGTAAAGGGTAATCTAGATTTAACCAAAACAGCACTCACATCAGAAGTAAGATATCTTCGATCCAAAAGCTCTCTTTGATAAACCGGTATTCCTTCGTAGAAATAGTGGTCTTTACCCAAATAAGAATCCAAACCGATAAAAAGTAGACTGTCAGCGTAAAGAATTCTATTCTTGTAATCTACCTTAGATACAACAGTCATTACCTTGGGAGCAGCGGCATCAAAGTATTTTTCGAAGTTGTAGAAAAGGCGTCCTAATTCATTCTTAAAAGTAATATTTCCGTCATAAATTTTAGCTACCTCTTGTTCAAGTTCCTTCTGAAGCGGATCATTTTCAATCTTATCCAGCCAGATACGATCTTCAACTTCAACTGGAAACATAAACGGGAAAGCTCGCTTAATATCATCTAAGTCTTCTGCTTTGGTTTGCGCAAACAAAGAGTCAAATCGAATGAGTTCAAGATTTGACAAATATTCATAATTCTTTACCGTATTATTATTTTCTCGACAACTTTGGGTAATTAGTATTGCGAAAACGGCAAAACTTAAGCCTAAGTACTTCATTTTTTTGGCGTTTACTTTTAATTAAGACATGTCTCCTTTAATTTTACAAAGGTATTTTAAAAGCTATGAAAACAACCGCAGTCTTCGAACATATTCAAAACTGGCTTCAAAGTTATTTAACCAATGCAAATGCTAAAGGCTTTGTAATTGGAGTATCTGGAGGTATAGATTCAGCGCTAACTTCAACACTCTGTGCACATACTCAAGCATCTGTACTCTGTTTAGAAATGCCCATTCACCAAGGTAAAAATCAGGTTAGTAGAGCTAGTGAACACATTGATTGGCTTCAAAGCGAATTTCCCAATGTATCTCGAATTGAAGTTCCGCTAACCGATTTATATGACAATTTTGTAAATCTCTTGCCAGAAGCATTAGAAAAGGACCGTCAAAATCTAGCCTTGGCTAATACGCGAGCACGTTTTAGAATGTCAACGCTGTACTACTTTGCTGGGCTAAACAATTATCTTGTTGCGGGAACAGGAAATAAAGTGGAAGACTTTGGCGTGGGTTTTTATACCAAATATGGAGATGGTGGAGTAGATTTAAGTCCAATAGCTGACCTGCTCAAAACCGAAATATATGAACTCGCTGCTTCATTAGGGGTTCAAAAGAGTATCCTAGAGGCCCCTCCCACAGACGGATTATGGGGTGACCACCGAACGGATGAAGACCAAATTGGCGCAACATATCCTGAATTAGAATGGGCGATGCAAATGCATGAAGAAAATAAAGTTAGTTCTGACTTTGAAGGCAGACAACGAGAGGTTTACGAAATATATACCAGATTTCACAACTCCAACAAACACAAAATGCTGCCTATTCCTGTCTGTGAAATTCCTGACGAACTCAAATAGGATTGCACAATCTGCAATACATCCTTTTTTTATACATTCTACCGAAACTTCTCCATTTTATGTAATATTAATACCACATTTATTTTCAAGAACCTAAAAGTAATATTGTGATAAATGTTGTAATAGCTGATCCACATCCAATTATACAGTACGGCCTTAAAGAACTTTTAAGCACCTCTTCTAGCATCAATATCGTGGGTACCGTTACTAATACTGAAGAATTATTTGAGACCATCAATAAAAAAATGGTTGAGATTGTTATCATGGAACTTGATCTTCCAGATAGTCATGGAATCAGTTCACTTAGAAGACTCAAATCTGAGTTTCCACATATTAAATCACTGATTTTTAGTTCGCAATCAGAAGATGTCTACGCACTTTCTATGATTAGAGCTGGGGCATCAGGGTATATTTGTAAAACTGGCGAACTAGAAATTTTAGAACACGCTGTTCTCAAAATAAGTGCTGGAGGTATGTTCATCACTAACGAACTCGCTCAGAAATTAGCCTTAGAAAGCAATACTGAAAACAGCAGAAAGTACTTCAGAAAGCTCTCTACTCGTGAAGTAGAAGTACTGAAAATGTTGGCTAGTGGAAAACGAAATAAAGAAGTTGCCGAAGGACTAAATTTGAATGAGAAAACAGTCAGTACTTACAAAGCCAGGTTGATGCGTAAATTGAACGTGTCAAATATGGTAGACTTATTAAAACAGGCCGAAGCTTTAGAACTATACTAAATCAGTAGTATAGCACTCTATTCAACCTTTCATTCAATAATTTATTTAAAGAGATATAATTGATTACCTCCTCAAGTAATTTGGGGTCACTTTGGTCTTTGGTTTTCTTTTGAATATTCTCGATGTGTTTTTGAACCCACACACATCTCAAACTCAAAACTGTCTCTTGCAACCATTGTACAATTTCTGTTTCCCTTTCTTTCACAAAAATCATTCGTTTTTCCCAATTGTGAATCTGATGTTTATCAGAATCTAAAATGGCTCCAGAGGCAATATCAATCAAATCAACTCGTTGATTCGAATTGAGATATTGAAAAAAACTTGCACTGTCAAATCGGTTTTCTGCTGAATAATAACTTATTAATTGACCGTACAACTCTTGAAATTCCGCATGAGCTAGATTCATTTCGTCTTGCTGTAATTCGACATAAATCTTATCTATGACCTTATAATACTGTGGTTTTTGAGTTAAAATCAATTGACCCGTATCATTATCTTCAACATAGACCTCATCAACGAATAACTCGGTTCGATCTCCATGCAACAATAAGATTTGAATGAGATTTTTTTCTAACACCCATTGTTTGTCGGTATGTTTCTTAGGTTGATTAGACACAATCTCAAGGTTTTGAGGCTTATCTCTAGTCTGTTTTTGCTGATTTTGACTGTTCTTTTTTTCAATTTGAGCTAGTGAGCTAAATAAGGTAGCTTCATTCAAATCAAATTGTACAGCGGTCTGTTTGATGTACAATTCTTTTTTAATACTATCGGGAATAACAGCGATACTTTCGAGAACAGCACGTACAGTATTTGATTTTTTAATTGGATCGTTTTTAACCTCGTCCAGCAATAATTCACTCTTGAATGAAATAAAATCTTTCTGATTCGATTCTAGATAATCAAGTACGTTTTCTTTGGAATTATTCTTAGCAAAACTATCTGGATCCTCCCCTTCCGGAACGATACAAACTTTGACATTCAATCCTTGAGTCAATATTAAATCAATACCTCTTATAGCAGCTCTTACACCTGCTGCATCGGAATCGAATAATACCGTAATATTCGAAGTAAGTCTTTGGATAATACGAATTTGCTGCTCCGTAAGCGCTGTACCACTGGAGGCCACTACATTCTCTATTCCCCTTTGGTGCATTTGAATCACATCGGTATAACCTTCTACAATAATGCAATTATCATTTTTTGCAATAGCCGACTTTGCAAAGTATATCCCGTAAAGAACCTTACTCTTATTGTAAATTAGACTTTCTGGAGAATTGACGTATTTAGCAATTTTTTTATCGCTTTCTAGGGTTCTCCCACCAAAGCCTAACACTCTTCCACTGTTTGAATGAATAGGAAACATCACTCTTCCCTTAAAGCGATCAAAGGATTTCTTTTGGCCGTCTTGATCTTTGACAATGCTTAGACCCGATTGCTCTAGATACTGTAATTCATAACCTTTTTTCAGACCCGCTTTAGTCATAGCGTCCCATTGATTAGAGCAGTAACCCAATTGAAATTTCTTAATGGTGTGGTCTTTAAAACCTCGTTCTTTGAAATAACTCAAACCAATGGCTTTGCCATTTTCTGAATCCCACAAGGCTTCTTCGAAATAGTTTTTTGCAAATTCCGAAACGAGATACAAACTCTCCATTTGGTCCGCGGCTATTTTCTGCTCATCTGTTTGGGCTGTTTCTTCAATTTCAATACCGTATTTATTAGCTAGATGGCGTATAGCTTCAGGATAGGTGTAGTGCTCGATTTCCATTAAAAAGGCAATGGCATTCCCCCCCTTACCACTTGAGAAATCTTTCCAAATTTGCTTGACAGGAGAGACCATAAAGCTAGGAGTACGCTCTTCAGTAAATGGACTTAAGCCTTTGAAATTTGCTCCAGATTTTTTCAGTTGAACGTAATCTTGAATAACTTCCTCGACTCTAATCGCTTCGTAAACCTTATCAATACTTTCTTTAGAAATCAAAATTTGGATTATTAGATGATTTGCTAATTTAGTGGAACATTTTAAAAGATGATATTTTTATTTTTCGGTACGCGAACACTTGATCAAAAGTCAACACGAAGATTAGACTTAACTTGCTCCTATTGCAATATCAAAGGACAAATACAGCAGTACAGTCAATCCGAATACTTCCATCTTTTTTGGATTCCTGTTTTTAGAATTAAGTCTCATGAGCACGGGCAATGTGGGCACTGTAAAAAATATTATACAGATCAGGAGTTACATTCCTTAAATCAGCACTAAATTTTTCGATCTACTACGTAGTTCACCAAATTACTCAGCGCAATACTATAAACGGTGTCGGGATAAGCTTTTAACATTTCCAAGGCCTTATCTCTAAACTGATTCATTTGGATTTGGGCGTAGTCTAATCCTCCTTGCTCGATGACAAAAGCAATGATTTCTTTAACTCTCTTTTTATTTTTGTTGTGCTTTTTTATGCCGTCAATAAGCCATTTTTTTTGTGAAGCTGAAGCCTTTTCAAGCACGTGCAAAAAAGGTAAGGTCATCTTTCGCTCTCTAATGTCTATCCCCGTAGGTTTACCCACACGATTCTCTGAATAGTCGAATAAATCGTCTTTGATTTGAAATGCCATTCCGGCATATTCACCAAATTTTCGAAAGACCTCAACTTCTTTTGAGCCTGGTTTTATCGAGGCGGCACCCATGGCACAGCAAGCTGCTATGAGTGTTGCAGTCTTTTGACGAATGATGTCGTAATACACCTTTTCATCTAAATTTAAGTTTCGCGCCTTTTCTAATTGCAGCAACTCACCTTGACTCATTTCTCGAACAGCAACGGATACAATCTTTAAGAGATCGAAATCTTCATGATCTAATGAAAGTAACAACCCTTTTGAAAAAAAGTAATCTCCAACCAATACAGCGATTTTATTTTTCCAAAGGGCATTTATTGAAAAAAAACCTCGACGCTTAGAAGAGTCATCAACAATATCATCATGAACTAGGGAAGCGGTGTGAATGAGTTCTATAATCGAAGCACCTCTATAGGTTCGCTCATTGACCTGATTGTTTTCAGCGAGCAGTTTAGCGACCAAAAAAACAAACATCGGTCGCATTTGTTTTCCTTTTCGCGTGGCGATGTAAAAGGTTATTCGGTTGAGCAAACTCACTTGTGAAGACATGGCTTCTTTGAATTTATCTTCAAAGAGATCCATTTCGGTTTCAATCTCAGTTCTAATTTTGGCTACTTCACTCAATCGCGGGTATACTTAATTGGTTATAAATTTACTGATTTATTGGCGAGTTGCCCACAGGCGGCATCGATATCCTTTCCTCTTGATCGTCTGACGGTCACCGTAATATTTTGCGCTTCTAAGGCACGTACATAAGCATCGATGGTCTCATTGTCTGCCTGTTTAAACTTATCATCGTCAATCGAATTGTATTCAATGATATTCACCTTACACACCGTTTTTTTGCAAAAATTAATGAGTGCTTTAATGTCATCTTGGGTATCATTAACACCCTTCCAAACTAAGTATTCTAGGGTGACTCTACTTTTGGTCTGAGAGTACCAATATTGCAAGGCTTCAATTAGATCTTCAATGGGAAACTTTTTGGCAAAAGGCATGATCACGGCTCGAACCTCTTGTCTTGCCGAATGTAAGCTCAGCGCCAAGTTAATTTTGGCATTTTCATCGGCGAGCTTTTTGATGAGTTTAGGGATTCCCGAGGTGGATAGTGTAATGCGTTTGGGAGACATGTGCAGACCTTCTTTTGAGGTAATGATCTTTATTGACTTTAAGACATTGTTGTAATTCATAAGAGGTTCTCCCATTCCCATAAAAACAATATTGCTCAGTGGTCGATTGTAGATTGTTCTCGATTGGCGATCAATCAATTTGACCTGATCAAAGATTTCATCCGCATTGAGGTTACGCATTCTTTTAAGCTGTGCGGTAGCACAGAATTTGCAATCTAGACTACAACCAACCTGACTAGAAACGCAGGCTGTCATTCTTTTTTCTGTTGGAATAAGAACAGACTCCACCACTAATTCGTCATGAAGCTTGACCGCATTTTTTAACGTACCATCGTCGCTCTTTTGCGCGTGAAGATTAGTCACATTGCGAATTTCAAAATGTGCTTTAAGAAAGGCTCTTAACTCAAGTGAGAGATTAGTCATCTGTTCAAAAGAAGACACTCCTTTATTCCAAAGCCATTGATATACTTGATCAGCTCTGTAACTCGGATGATTTTTTGATTTGAAATACGCTTGAAGCTCTGATTTAGAAAAGGTTCTGATGTCTATTTTTGAATTCGTATCAGACATTCTCCTCTTATAAAATCAACATGGCATCTCCGTAGGAATAGAATCTATACCCTTCTAATACAGCTTGTTTATAAGTTTTTTCCATTAGCTCATGTCCCATAAAGGCAGACACCATCATCAGAAGCGTAGATTTAGGTAAATGAAAATTCGTCACCATACAATTGGCAATACTAAAATCATATGGAGGAAAGATAAACTTATTGGTCCAACCTTCGTAAGGATTCAAATTGTGATTCGAAGAAACTGAACTCTCCAATGAACGCATCACTGTAGTACCTACGGCACAAACTCTTCTCTTACTATTTTTTGCATTATTTACTACATCAGTAGCTCGTTCGTCAATGATTAACTCTTCACTGTCCATTTTATGCTTGGACAAGTCTTCGACCTCTACAGGATTGAAAGTACCCAAACCAACATGGAGTGTGACTTCAGCAAAGTCTACTCCTTTTATTTCTAAGCGCTTGAGTAAATGTTTTGAAAAGTGCAGCCCGGCAGTAGGCGCAGCTACAGCACCGTCATATTTTGCGTATATAGTTTGATAACGCTCCTCATCTTCTGGTTCTACATCTCTTTTGATGTATTTAGGTAGTGGAGTTTCTCCTAACTCTCTTAACTTTCTGCGAAAATCAGTATAAGATCCGTCAAATAAAAAACGAAGTGTTCTACCTCTTGATGTTGTATTGTCAATGACTTCGGCCACAAGACTGTCGTCCTCTCCGAAGTACAATTTATTTCCAATTCTTATTTTACGCGCTGGATCGACTAGAACATCCCATAAGCGCTGCTCTTGATTAAGTTCTCTCAATAAAAATACCTCAATTCTCGCTCCGGTCTTCTCTTTATTTCCATACAGACGAGCAGGAAAAACTTTGGTATTGTTGAGCACCATAACGTCTCCTTCATCGAAATAATCAAGAAGATCTTTAAACATCTTGTGCTCTATTTTGCCTGATTCTCTGTGAATCACCATTAAGCGTGATTCATCTCTATTTTCAGCAGGATATTCGGCCAATAACTCCTTCGGAAGTTCAAAATCAAAATTGGATAGTTTCATAATGACGTATTAGGCGCGCAAAGATACAATATTGAAAGGGGGCTTGTCAAGAGATTCGTAAGAATAGTTTAATGACTCAACTGAAAGCCTATGCGCTTTAGGTCTTCCCAAAAATCGGGATAACTCTTAGATACAACATCTGCTTGATTTATCTGCAGAGGTATTCGAAGCGATAATGGCGCAAAAGCCATGGCCATTCGGTGATCTTGATAAGTGTCAATTTCTGCCTCATTAGATGAGATTTGAGCCAGTTCTAAATGCAAACTATCTGCAGTAATACGAACTTTAGCTCCGCATTTTTCCAATTCAATTTTCATCGCATTCAGACGGTCAGTTTCTTTGATAGGTAAAGTGTGTAGACCGTACAAATCACAGCATACCCCTAGCCCTAAAGCAGTAACGGCAATTGTTTGAGCAATATCTGGAGCATCAGCCAAATCCAAGGTCAATGGAGCTGAAGTATCTGCTGTATCGATTTTCTCTAAGCGGACCTTATCTTTTAAAAATTGAGTACGAACTCCAAAGCTTTCGTAAATGGTAGCTAAAACGCAATCGCCCTGTAGAGAAGACTCCTTTAGAACAGACAATTCTATAGAAGAACCTAAAGAACTCAGTGCAACAATCGAATAGTAATAACTCGCAGCACTCCAATCGCTTTCTACGACCATTTTATCTACCATTAAATCTTCGAGATTCAAAGGCTCAATGCGAATAAGATTGTTTTGAAATAAAACTTCAATACCCAAAGACTGCAATAAACCTTGAGTCATTTTAATGTAAGGAACAGAGGTAACCTTTCCAACCAAATCAATTTCTAATCCCTTAGGTAATGAGGGAGCAATAAGCATTAAAGCAGAGATGTACTGACTACTGATATCAGCCGGTAATGAAACTCTGTACTCAGTTAATTCAGTTCCTTGAATTTGAAGCGGCGGAAAACCTTCCTTTTCAAGGTATTCAATCTTAGCTCCAAGATGCCTTAAGCCATTGACTAATATTTCGATAGGTCTTTCTTTCATTCTTGAAGACCCTGTCAACTCCACTTTCGACCCTTTTTGGGTGGCAAAATACGCAGTCAAAAATCGCATGGCTGTTCCTGCGTGATGTATATCCACCGTTCCTGATTTGGTCTGCAGTCCTTTTTTCATAACCTTAACATCATCAGCATTAGACAGGTTATCAATTGAAAAACGTTCAAAGAGTGCTTGTAGAATTAACAGGCGATTGGATTCGCTTTTACTACCTGTAAGGCGTACCGAATCATTAAGCGTTTGATTTTGGTCTTTGTATATTTTCACTGCGTGCATTAATCGTTTAATTTAGGATTGTTGTGATGCCGCTCATGATCTCTCTTGGTTTTTAGGTCAAGTTTTTTGTCAAAGGCTACTTTGAGGTTCACTCCTGTTTGATTGGCCAAACAAAGCACTACAAATAAGACGTCAGCAAGTTCTTCTCCTAAATCTTTTTCTTTATCGGATTCTTTTTCACTCTGCTCTCCATATCGTCTGGCAATAATTCGAGCCACCTCCCCAACTTCTTCTGTGAGTTGCGCCATATTGGTCAGCTCATTGAAGTAACGAACTCCGTGCGATTGAATCCACTGATCTACTTGTTTTTGTGCATCTTCTATATTCATACTTATTCTCTGTTTTTTGAATCCATTGTAATGGTCACTGGACCGTCATTTAGCAAGTTTACTTTCATATCTGCCCCAAAAATACCGGTTTGTACTTTTTGAGGGATATAATTCTGTATTGCCGTTATAAATTGTTCATATAGCGGAATAGCCTGTTCAGGTCTTGCCGCTGCGATAAAAGATGGACGATTTCCTTTTTTAGTGGAAGCGTGTAAGGTAAATTGACTGATGACCAAGACTTCTCCATCTATGTCTAGAAGCGATTTATTCATCAAATCATTTTCATCTCCGAATATGCGCATTTGTACAATTTTTCTACAGAGCCATTCGATATCCTCAGTGCTGTCTTCTTGAGTAATTCCAAGCAAAAGCAGCAATCCGTGATCAATAGCGCCAACCACTTGTTCATCTACACGCACTGAAGCGTTTTTCACTCTTTGAATTACTACTCTCATTATCTGTAATTTAAGGCCTCATCATCATTGAGAATTTGCAAATAACTCTTGTATCGACTCATCGCAATTTCACCGGATGCATAGGCTTCTAAAACGGCGCATTTAGGCTCGTCAACATGAAGACAATTATTGAATTTACACTCTGCTTTCAACTCAAAAAACTCTCGAAAGAAAGAAGAGATTTCCTCTTTTTCAATATCGACTAATCCAAATCCTCTGATACCAGGAGTATCAACTATACTACCACCAAAAGATAAATCGTGCATCTGTGCAAAAGTAGTGGTATGTTGTCCTTGTAGGTGTTGGGTTGATATTTCAGAGGTCTTGAGCCTAAGTCCTGGTTCAATAGTATTGACTAGGGTTGACTTTCCAACACCTGAATGCCCCGAAAACGAGGTGGTCTTATTCTTCATAAGTGCTATGAGTTCTTGACAACTTGAAAGTTCTTTGGCAGAAAGTTTCAAACAGGTATACCCTATTTTCTCATAAACTGCAATCAACTCTTCGAGCGCTACCAATTCTTGTGTATCATAGGTGTCAATTTTATTAAATACAAGAACTGTATTCACGTCAAAGGCTTCTGTAGAGACCAAAAAACGATCAATAAAAACCGTTGAAGTCACAGGATTATTCAAAGTGATCAATAAAAAAACTGTATCGATATTAGCCGCTATAATGTGCTGCTGTTTCGAGAGATTTACCGATTTTCTAACGATGACATTTTTGCGTTTTTCAATGTTGTGAATAATCCCAGAAAGATCGTCAGTCTGAGCTTCTAATTCAAAATGCACCCAGTCTCCTACAGCAACAGGATTGGTTGACCTGATTCCATCCATCCTGAATTTTCCTTTAATTCTGCAGGAATAGAATTCGCCATTCTCAGCTTTAACCTGATACCAACTTCCCGTAGATTTATATACTTGACCGCGCACTTAATCGTTTGGTAATACTTAAGATTTATTCAGGATTCTTTCCTGGTGATTGATCGACTCTTGATGGATTGCCTTGAACATTTTCAATACAAATTCTTCGCTTAATCCTTTTTGCTCTCCTTCTAAAATCATCTTACCCAAAATCTCATTCCATCGATTGGATTGTAATACGGCTACATTGCGCTCCTTTTTAAGCTGACCAATTTGTTGAGCAACACCCATTCGTTCAGAAAGCGTTTCGAGCAAAGCTTGATCGAGTACGTCTATATTAGATCTTAAAGCACCTAATTTAGAAGCGTACTTTGACTCGTCGTCATCAACCTTGCGAATACGTAAGTCCTTCATGATTTCAACTAAGCGATCTGGAGTTACTTGTTGTGCTGCATCAGACCAAGCATTGTCAGGGTCACAATGACTTTCAATCATCAAGCCGTCAAAATTTAAATCTAAAGCCGTCTGAGAAATATCAAAAATCAAATCGCGCTTACCTCCAATATGGCTTGGATCATTAATGATAGGTAAATCGGGAAATTTACTCTGTAATTCAATACCCATTTGCCATTCTGGTATATTTCTGTACTTGGTTTTTTTATAAGTCGAAAACCCCCTGTGGATAACTCCGAGTTTGGTAATCCCTGCATTATAAAAACGTTCAACTGCTCCTAACCACAAAGATAAATCTGGATTTACTGGATTTTTGATTAAAACAATTTTATCTGTTCCCTTTAGGGCATCTGCTAATTCTTGAACATTGAATGGACTTACTGTCGTTCTAGCTCCAATCCATAATAGGTCAACATCATTTTCTAAGGCCAAATCAACATGAGCCTTGTTCGCGACCTCGGTTGCTGTTTTAAGACCTGTTTCTTCCTTTACTTTTTTAAGCCAATTCAACCCAATAGCACCTACACCTTCAAAATTACCTGGCCGAGTTCTTGGCTTCCATATCCCCGCACGATAGTAATTGACATCTGTATCTTTTAATTCGTGAGCTATTTTTAAGACCTGATCTTCGGTCTCTGCACTACAAGGTCCTGCAATGACTAAAGGATGTGACAATTGCATATCGTTTAACCAATTTCTGAGTTCTTTCTTGTTTTCCATTACTGTGATTTATTATTTGTTGGTATTCTCTTAAGTATTGATTTTATTGAATTTATATCTTTCATTTCTGAGTGTATAAAAGCTTCGTTTTCTTCGATTAGACTCTCTTTAAACTGCTGTAAATTGTCAATATAGCGTTCCAAAGAATCGATAACATTTTCTTTGTTTTGAAGAAATATAGGCGCCCACATCTCAGGTGAACTTTTAGCTAGGCGAACTGTGCTCTCAAAACCAGAACCGGCCATGTCAAAAATATTTTTTTCATCTGGTTCAAGTTGCATCACTGTCTTACCCAACATAAAAGAAGAAATATGCGATAAATGTGAAACATAGGCTAAATGCTTATCATGCATAACTGGATCCATATACCGAATTTCCATTTGCATACCCGCAAAAACCGCCAATGCATTCTTAGCCAAATCAGCTCTGGTTTTATCGAATTCACACAGTATCTGAATTTTTTGAGTAAACAAATCTTTTATTGCTGCTTTTGGTCCCGAAAACTCAGTACCTGCAATGGGATGACACGCCAAAAACTGAGATCTCTTAGGATGATCTTTGACCGATCTACATATTTCTTGTTTGGTCGATCCTGCATCGACGACAAGTGTATGCTCATCTACAGTATCGAGCACCACGCTTAATAGTTTACAAATAACCGTTACAGGAACAGCTAAAAAAACCAAATCGCAAGACTTAAGCACATTGAGTTCTTTTATGTCATAAACAGCATCTATCCATCCTAAAGTGAGCGCTTGATTTCTGTGCGCTTCAATTACATCTAAACCGATGAGCTCCACACCTTCATATTGCCCTCGAATACTGATGGCGAAAGAACCTCCTATCAAACCTAACCCTATGACTCCGACTTTTTTCATCTCGATTGAACACGTTTTAAGGCTTCTTCTATTTTAGGCTCTGGCACGCATAATGAAAAACGAACAAAGCGATCGCCTTGTGAACCAAAAATATGACCAGGTGCAATAAATATATCAAACTCATAAAGTAGCTGGTCCACAATTTGGTCAGCGGTTTTATCCGAGGGGATTTTACACCAAATAAACATACCAGTACTGTCTTTGTTGTAAGTTAAGCTCAGGTGATCTGCTATTTTGCACACGAGATCTTTTCGTTTATTGTAGACCGTGTTTTGTTCCTCAAACCAATTTGTACTAAGGGCTAAGGCTTTTGCAGCGCCTTTTTGAATTCCATAAAACATACCAGAATCCATATTTGATTTGACCTTTAACACTTCTTGTAAGGTATCCGCAGCACCGACGAGCATTCCAACACGCCACCCTGCCATATTAAAGGTTTTTGAAATAGAATTCAGTTCTAAAACTGGATCTGTAGGTTGCACGTACTTCATGATAGAAGTTGGCTCATCGTTAGCGATAAATGAATAGGGATTGTCATTGACCAAAAGAATACCATGAGATTTAGCGAAATCTACTAAACGCTTATAGTCATCTGCACTTAGTTTAGCTCCAGTGGGCATATTGGGATAATTTACCCACATCAATTTCACCTCACTCATATCTTGTTGCTCTAACCATTCAAAATCAACACACCAATTCTTTTTTTCATCCAATGGATAGGCCATGATTTCAGCCTCTAACAATTTTGAAACTGAACTGTAGGTTGGATAACCTGGATTGGGCACGAGCACTTTATCGCCTTTATTTAAATAGGCCATAGAGATATGCATGATGCCTTCTTTAGATCCCATCAGCGGAAGAATTTCTTTATCAGCGTCTAGAGAAACTTGATAATGTCTCTGGTAAAATGCTGAAATGGCAGTTCTCAATTCTGGAATACCTTGATAACTCTGATATTGATGAGCAGATTGATCTTCTAGACTCGAAACCAGGGCTTGCAAAACTTCTTGGTTTGGACGTAAGTCAGGGCTTCCTATACCCATGTTGATAATGGGTTTTCCTGCAGTGATTAATTGCTTTACTTCTCTAAGTTTGCTCGAGAAATAGTATTCCTTGACACTTTGTAAACGCTGCGCTGTATTCATGCCTAATCTTGGATTTGTTTTAAGTGATCCGAATAAACTCCAAGAACTTGAGCGTCTTCTGCCATGAGCTCTATAAGTGCTAAAGCCTTTTGAAAATAAGCGTAGTCGTCAAAGGTAACATCCACAAAAAAAGCGTATTTCCATGGGGTATCTATAACCGGCAAGGATTGTATCTTGGTTAAATTCAACCGACAATCACTCATCATATTTAAAATCGCAGCAAGGCTTCCTCTTTTGTGTTCGGTTAAAAATCGCAAAGAGGCTTTGTTTGTATTTTCTGTATCAAGTTCACCTTGCTCCTTAGTAACGATTAAAAAGCGCGTAGAATTGGTTTTTAAATTTTGGATATCAGTGGCTAGGGTTTCAAGTTCATATAGATTTGCCGCCAATCCGGGGGCAATCGCGGCAATCCCTAGTTGATTGTTCTCGTGAATCTGCTGGGCAACAAGAGCC
>NZIP01000030.1 GCA_002691645.1 Flavobacteriaceae bacterium | reverse complement strand
TGTGTTTGTTCAAAAACCAACCTTTCGAAACAGGCTGAGTGCTCTTGCTTGGCTTCTCATTAACCTCATAATCAGATATATTAGCTTCTAAGCCACTAAACCACCTCTCTAAAAAATTGGGCATATGAGTAGCAGCACGCTCTTCGTTGGTATAAAAAACGTCATAATAGGTGGAGTGAAAATCCAAACCAAGTACTAATTTAGAATTACTAGCCTTTAAGGTTTTCGAGATATAATCAACGGTAGTTTTAATTTCTTTTTGGTGGTACTTAGACCAATCTCTATTGAGATCGACACCACCAGAATTGTGCCTCCAATGTCCCAAATCCACACCATCCGGATTCATTAGTGGAAATGCCAAAACACGATATTTATCTAAAAAATCCGCAGATTGTTGTCCAGATTCTAATAAGGTTGAAATAAAGGATTGGAAGGCAAAATAACCAGTAACTTCTGGTGGATGCTGCCTTGTTATAAATACCACAACAGGTTTGCGCTCAGTACTTCCTTTACAGATATCAATAACCTTAAAAGGTCTCTTTAATGCTGTTTTACCAATTTCTTTGAATTGAATATAGGACTCTTTGCCTTCTAACAAATGATCTACCCAAGCATAAACCTCATCACTGCTATGTAATTCCTGGGCTGAAATCAACTTTGGCGATGAATTCACATTGATCTTTAATATCGTTTGATTTTCGATCTGCTGAAAAGAAATAGAATCAGCGGCAACCCAAGAACGATCTTCTTTTATTTTGGGAAAATAACGATGCTTGTATGCCTCAGGATAATCAAATTGCAAGGTTAAAGATTGTTGAATGTCGCTCCAAACCTTAAATGCGTAAAATGGACTTGGATTGATTGGAGTGTTTTCTGGCCAAATTCCAAGTCGATAGGTACTATCATTAAGCTGTTGAACTGAATTCAGACGTGCACCATTAAAGTCATTGGAGAAATAAACGCCTGCACTCTCAAATGAATAGGTTTTTTTTTCTTGAAATCTTATGGGTTTAGATCGCGTATCCACATAGTTTTCAAAAGAAACCTTGGGGGTAATCGCGCAAGAAGCTAAAAATAAGCTAAGACATAAATTGGCAAGGTGATTTACGCTTCTCATAAGAATGTTTTAGAACACAATTTAGTTCAAAAAATTAATGCTATCACGAAAAGAATATAGAAGCATATACGAATTGACATGGTACAATAGTCTTCTAAGAATTATTTAGAGGTCTCTTAATTCTCATTTTTTGCAAATAGGGTTTAAAACCTGACTTTTCGTAAGCTAAGAGTGCACTTTCATTCTCACTGTACACATCGAGCTGAAATTCGTCATGACCTTTTTCTTTACCCCAATCGAAAATTGATTGTATGATGGCATGATTCACGCCTCTACCGCGAAAATCATCTTCGACATACATAAAACCTAAGTAAACAAAAGTCTCAGGATTTTTATAAGACACACTTGATTTTATGAGCCCGTAACCCGACCCAATAACAAGCTGTTCGTGTTCGGCCACGACAACCTTTATTTCTGGGTCTAAAATGTATTTTTTGATGTCGTAATAATGAATTTTTCCTACTTTTAGGTTTGGATCAAAATCCCGCTCATAAGCGATTAATTTTTGTTCAAATTCGAGCAGTTGTGACAGATCATCTATCACAGCATCACGTATGAGAATTGAATCTGAATTCATACAGCTTTGGGCTTTTTATTTAAGCTCACGTATTGTTTTTAAGGTCTGTGCTACCTTTTTTTCGATACCCTTGAAGTCTCCGCTATTTACAGAATGTGAATCGATGAGTTGCGAACCCAATCCCACACAAAATGAACCCGCATCAATCCAAGATTTCAAACTTTCTTTATCGGTTTGAACACCTCCAGTTGGCATTATACACGTCCATGGTTGTGGACCCCTTACCGCCTTGATAAACTTAGGACCATAAATCGAAGCTGGAAATAACTTGACAACATCACAGCCCAATTCTTCAGCGCGATTGATCTCTGTCAAAGAACCACAACCAGGAGCACAGAGCACCCTTCTTCGGTTACAGATTTTCACAATGTCTTCACGCAGAGAAGGTGTTACCACAAATCGAGCTCCCATTTGCATGTAAAGCGAAGCCGCAGCAGCATCCGTAATAGATCCAACCCCTAAAATCATACCTTCCAAGTTCTCTTTAGCATAGGCACTTAGTTCTGCAAAAACATCAAAGGCGAAATCACCTCTTGCCGTAAATTCTAACAATCTTGCACCTGCATCATAACAGGCTTGTAGTACTTGCTTTGCTACACTAATATCCGAATGATAGAACAAGGGAACCATTCCCATTTCTCTCATGAGTTGTAAAACTTCTATTTTGGAATTTTTAGTCATTAGGCTTTCTATTCTGTATGAATGATTAATTGAATTTAAGAAATATAAATTATCGAGCAACCCTTCCTGAAGCGTCACCAGACATCAGCTTCAATACTTCATCTACGCTAACTAAGTTGGCGTCACCTTTTATAGTATGTTTTAAACAAGAGGCTGCCACTGCAAAATCCAAAGCGTATTGATCGTCTTCGGGATAACGGATAAGACCGTAAATCAATCCGCTCATAAAGGAATCACCTCCACCCACGCGGTCGACAATATGGGTGATTTGATACTCTTTTGATTTATACATATGCGATCCATCATAAAGAACTCCAGACCAAGAGTTGTGCGAAGCTGAAAGTGAACCCCTCAGTGTCGTAATGATTTTCTTGGCATGTGGAAATTTAGTTCTCATCTGCTTACAAACAGACAAAAATGCATCTGCCTTGACTTGTTCACCCTGAGTAGTAATATCTAATCCTTCGGGCTTTATATCAAAATGTTTTTCGGCGTCTTCTTCATTTCCTAAGATAATATCACAAAAAGAAGTCAATTCAGTCATGATTTGCTCTCGCTCCTTTGAATCGCAATAAGTCCAAAGCTTTGCCCTAAAGTTCAAATCTGTAGAAATCGTCAATCCCTTTTCTTTGGCGATCTTTAAGGCTTCCAGAAGGCTATCTGCAGCACTTTTTGAAATTGCTGGAGTGATACCTGTCCAGTGAAACCAAGTCGCCTTATCTAAAGCGCTATGCCAATCAATCATTCCTGGTCTAATTTCAGCCATGGCAGAATGAGCACGGTCGTAGATCACTTTACTTCCTCTGCTCACAGCGCCCGTCTCAAGAAAATACACGCCTAAACGTTGCCCTCCAAAAACAATTTTTTCGGTCCCAACTCCCCTTTTTCGGAGTTCCATCAGCGCACACTGACCTAAATCGTTATCGGGCAATCGGGTGACAAAATCAACTTTTACCCCATAATTAGCAAGGGATACGGCTACATTGGATTCTCCTCCTCCATAAACCACATCAAAATTGTTGGTTTGTGAAAAACGCATGAATCCCGGAGGGGATAATCGAAGCATGATTTCTCCAAAGGTTACAACGCTATGCATATTTTTAGTTCGTTTAAGCCACTCTAAATTCTTAACATCTCATTGATTATTAAAAAAAAGAGCTTTGAATTGCTGAATTTTACCTACAAGATAATTGCTTTCTTAAGAAATAGGCGAGATAAAATTTGATTCAGGTCATTAAAAACAACATTTGCTGAAAAATAGTACCTTGAAAACATGCTGAAAAATCTCGGAGACTATTTTACTGCTCAGTTCAAAAAAATAATGCCAGACGCATTTGTCTTCGCACTGGTTTTAACACTGATAGTCGCTCTTCTAGCCACACTATTTGTAGAGGCTTCACCCATTGAGCTCATCGATTCTTGGTATAAAGGGTTTTGGGTATTACTGGAGTTTGGAATGCAGATGAGTCTTCTTATCGTTACGGGATATGCCATTGCACTCTCTCCATTTATCGATCAAAAAATTGAAAGCTGGTCGGCGCATATCAAATCACCAAACCAGGTTTATTTGAGCGTTGCCATTTTTGGACTCTTACTTTCTTTTGTGAGTTGGGGATGGGTAGTCATCGCCGCTGTATTCGGAAGAAAATTGGCACTTAAAGTCTCAGGGATTAACTATCCCTTTCTTATTGCCATTACTTATTTTTCGAACAACATATGGTCTACTGGACTATCAAGTTCTATTCCGCTTCTGGTCAATACAGAAAATAACTATCTCATCGAAGCAGGTATACTCTCAGAAACCATATCAACCACACAAACATTAGGATCGAACTTAAATTTTGCGATGATTCTTTTTTATTTGAGTATAACGCCGCTACTCATCTTTTTACTCAAACCAAAAAAAGCCAAAAACGAAAGTCTAAGTGATTTGCTTATTAAAGCCTCAGAACAAACGCAAATCAAAACAAACACTCCCATTTCTAAATCGCTCTCAGACCGACTCAACCACAGTAAGCTTTTGATTTACATTATTGTAATGGCAGGAGGCTTTTATGTTTTTCAACATTTTAGTCAGCGTGGATTTGAGCTGAATCTAAATCTGATGATTTTCATCTTTTTGATGATAGGTCTCATTTTACATCGCACTCCTTTTGCCTATGGAAAAGCCGTGCAAAAAGGGAGCAGTAATATGGCAGCAATATTATATCAGTTTCCGTTTTATGCAGGTATTATGGGAATTATGATTCACACAGGTCTAGCCAATTATTTAGCCGAAGTACTCATAGAGATTGCAGAGGTCGAAACCTTACCGAGTTTGGCCTTTATCATCGGAGGTATTGTAAATTTTGCCATTCCCTCAGGTGGAGGTGAATTTGCCGTAATTGGACCCAGTATTTTAGAAGCTACCCTTAGTTTAGTACAAGATTACGAGCCCGAATTTCAACAGGCACTCATTTCAAAAACAATCCTAGCCATAACCTATGGAGAGAGTTTGACCAATCTTTTACAGCCCTTTTTCATTTTGATGGTACTCCCTGTTATGTCCGAAGGCACCAATCTCCAAGCCCGCGATGTTATGGGGTATTTGGTCATTCCGTTTATACTTTGTTTTACGGTACAGTTGCTTTTAATTAATTTAGTTGGGGTGTAACCAAAGTCATTACAAAATCATGTCAGATCACATTCATAAACTTCGAAGCTTTCTATTTCTTTTTCTGGTAAGCGCTTTAGTTCAAGGACAAGTTAAGGCCTTGGTTGGAGGAACAGCCATTGATGGTTATGGAAACACCCCTATACCAGATAGTGTAATTCTAATCGAAGGTGATATCATCACAGCCGTGGGGACACAAGCAGAAATTACCATTCCCGAAAATGCAGAAATTATTTCTACAGAAGGAATGAGTGTTTTACCGGGACTTTGGGATATGCATGTGCACTTGATGATTAATGGGCATGCCGATTACAGTTATTGGGATGAAACCTATCCCCCATTATTTAAAGACGTCATTATGCCTTCATCTGCGCATCAACTCTTAATGGCTGGAGTGACTAGTGCAAGAGATTTAGGCGGTCCCTTGGAAGAGAGTTTAGAGGTTAGAGACGCTATAAACCGAGGAGACATACCTGGTCCAACCATGTATATGAGCGGACCTTTTATTCAAAAAAAGCCCTATCCGGGTACAGAAGCCTTTAGATGGGGCGTCAACGGAGAAAAAGACGCCAGAGCCAAGGTGAGAAAATTGGCTAAAGCCGGAGTAGACTGTATTAAACTCATAGACCAGGATCAAATGACTTGGGAGGAGCTCTCAGCAGTGGTTGATGAGGCACACAAACACAATCTCAAAGTCGTTGCACATTCACATCGACCCGAAGAAATAAGATTAGGCTTGAAAGCAGGTATTGATAATTTCGAACATACAGGACTCTCATCTGCCCCAGCCTATCCAGACGATGTCTTTGATTTAATTACCGAACGAACGGCTCAAATGAATAAAGGACCTCTTTATTGGACTCCAACTATAGAAGGTCTTTACAACTTTGACTACCTGGTCAGAAATCCTGAAAAAATTGACAATGACTCCTGGCATTTGGGTCTTCCTGACACCGTGATTACCGACATTAAAAACTCCATTCAAAAACCTGGAGAACTTCCTTATTTTCAACTGACTCCAATTCGAAAACCAACCTTAAAAACAAAATTCAATCAACTTCGAAAATCAGGAGTGGTCATGCTCATTGGCACAGACAGTGGAATTCCTGCAAAATTTCATTCGCAAAGTACTTGGAATGAACTAGACATTTGGGTGAGAGTGATGGGAGTTCCGGCCTTAGACGCGATTAAATCAGCAACCTACTGGCCTTCTCACTTTATGGGTGTTTCAGATAAAGTGGGCACCTTAAGCCCTGGTAAAAAGGCTGATATTATTGCCGTTAAAGGAGATGTACTGCGTTACATCAATCTTTTACAGCATGTCAACTTTATAATGAAAAATGGCAAGGTCGTTAAAGATGAATAAACCTTTTTATAAAGGGATTGTAATGTTTGATTTAACGTAATCGATACTCGTTTTTACACTTTGCATTGAATTAACGGCAAAATTTCCGCCTTGTTCAATATAGAAATATTCTAATCCTGAATCACTAGCACTGGGTAACATAGTGGTATAGTCGATAGATCCCTGACCCATTTCTGTATAATCTCGAGAAACTTTGTCCATGTCTTTAATATGCCAAAGCGGTGTTCTGTGCATAGCTTTTGCGATGAATTCTTTAGGCGTAATAACACCAGCGTGCATTACCCAATAAAAATCAACTTCTAATTTAACCCAGTCGGGATTNGTTTCTTGAATNATCCAATCAATACCCATTTTNTCTCCGTANTGCACAAAATCACCTCCNAAATTGTGGTAGGCAAATCTCAANGCCAGCTTCATGAATTCGTCGACCGATTTGATTCAATTTTTGAACCAGTAACTGATATCCTTCCAAACTGTGATATATCTCAGCGAGTGAGGGGTATACTATGTAACTGTCTCCCAGCTCAAGAGCTCCTTCAATACAGCTATCGACATATGCATTTAATTCATCTTCTGATACTTCCATCAATCCGTTTACCCCATAATGTCCACTCGACGTAGAAAGGTTTAAGTCATCTAATATCGTTTTGAATTCCTTGGGACTAAACCCGTAGTACAACTTATTTTTAGCATCGNATCCATAGGACTCAAAGTCTTCATATCCCATTTGTTTTAATGCTTTTAAGGTCGCTAGAGGATCTTTTTCCATTGCATCTCTTACGGTAAACAATTGCAAGCCCATTTTATAATTGGATTTGTGCTCCGCTTCACAGCTCATCACACTCAAAAGTGGTAGTGCTAATGAAACTTGTGCAGACTGTTGTATAAAACTTCTTCTTTTCATGGGATGATAATTTAAAGACTAAAATATTTAATAATAGTGTTGGCCAGCCAAACTCCACCTCCTAAAATACAAGGATAGAGCACAAATAACCATAAATAATCAACAAATCGTGTTTTTCTCATACTGTTCTCTGATAAGAATTCATACCATCCTTTAAGACCAATTACGTCTACCAATGCATTAGCGGCAATGGCAACAATTAAGATGATCCATCCTTGAATAAAAAATTTAATCACTTGAAAGCGGTTTTAGTTGTAACGAAAATTGTTTGGCTGTTCCCATAGGTATAGATTCGAAACCAAGATGTAAGTCAGTTTGCTTTACCGCGTATGGATAAAAGGTAATCGGTTCAATACAAAGCATATTATTTACCTCTGTCCAGCACATGAAGTGATTAAACCCTTCTGTGGTCAATTGTAACTTTTTCTCATCACTCAAAACAACCCTATTGGTATTTTCAATCAAATAAGCTCTTGAACCAACTTCTAAGATTTCATTCAGAGATACCTCTACATCTTTTGAATAAACGACTGCAGAAGTACTGCGCAATTTAAATGCAGGATGATATCCTAACATAAAAGGCATATTGGCCTCAGAAATAATTTCAAAATCTATTCGCAATGACGATTTAGAAAAACTAAACTTCTTCAAAAATCTAAAATCATAAGGCCATTTTTGAACAGTTTCTGGTGAATTTTCAGGATATTTTGAATTACTGAGTTCAGTAAAGGCTCTGTAGTCTTTAATATAAACTAAAGACTTTGAACTTTCTGAAACCAAATCGTATTCAAATTCTCTCAATAAACCGTGTTGATCTAAGACAGCTTCATCTTTAGGCGTACTAATCCTATAATTGGCCTCCTTCAAAGGGCCAATAGTCGGAAACATTTCCGTATCCGCATTTTTCCAGCCAGGACTTCCTTTTTGATGCATGTATTCAAAACCATCCACCATAAACGAAATCAATTCTCCTCTGTCAGACTTCATTTCAAAATGCTGATCTCCATAAACATGTCTTAAAACCTGTATACTCATATATGTTTAATTAAATTTCATCACTTTCGAAGGAGCAATATTTGCAATAGCAATAGTAGGAATAATAAGCATTAGAATACAAGAAATAATTACACCCGTATTCACAGCGAGCAAATGACTCCATTCAAGGTGCAGCGGTATAACTTCGACATAGTATTGCTCAGGGTTGGGAAACTTTAAAAAGCCCCATTGTTTTTGAGCGAAATACAAGCTCAGAAAAGCAGCATTACCAATTAAAACTCCTTTGACAATTAAATTCAGCGCTTTAATCAAAAACAACTTTCGAATTGCACTACTCGTTGCACCTAGCGCCTTGAGTAAACCAATAGATTGTGTTCTCTCAATAATTAAAACCAACAAGGCCGTAATCATATTAATGCCTCCCACTAAAAGCATGATAATAATGATAATGACTACATTAAAATCAAATAATTTTATCCATTCAAAAACAGTGTAATACGACTGTTTAATAGTGGCTACATCAATTGTAGAAGGTGTTTCATTGTATATTGTTTCAGTGTAGGTATCTATTTCGTCAAAATCAGAAATAAATAATTCATAATGACCAAACTCCTCATCGCTCCATCTATTGATCATTTGTAAATGACGTTGATCAACAAATACGAATAACTCGTCAAACTCATCAAAGCCACTGTTATAAATTCCAGCAACTTCAAATTTTCGAGTATTTGGTATTCCTGAAGGATCATTTTCTTTGAGAAAGTAAGCATTGAAAGAGTCACCTACTCTTAAGTTCAACAATTTTGCCTTTTGAGCAGATATAAGAACCTCTTTTGAAGGTTTGTCAGTCTGATAATTCGGTATTCGACCCGACCTTATGAATTCTTCAAATGCACTAAAATTGTATTCACTATCAACACCTTTGGCAATTATTCCTTCAAATGTGATTTCTGTTCTTATGATTCCAGCCTTTTGAATTACAGGGTAATATCTTTCAAGGGAAGGCACATTCTCTTGAAGCCGTCGCCAATCAATTTCAGAAGCATCCATTGGCGTGATACTAATATCAGAGTTTGCATTATCAAAATGATACAACTGATAATGACCCTTAAAGGCAGAAACTTTTTCTTTTATTTTCATTTGAAGCCCAGCGGCTGCAGATATGGAGATAAGC
>NZIP01000029.1:28048-120068 GCA_002691645.1 Flavobacteriaceae bacterium | reverse complement strand
ACGGTGATCATTTCAGAAATCTCGACTTTCAGCCAAAATCGTTTGAAAATTTAATCGGTTTATCAGCTATTGAATTGGATGAAAAAATCTATGAGCTCGAATTAAAAGAAATTGCAGGTAATCCTTATTTCTGGATTAATGACAAGCATCTAGTGAACGCCTATGACGGAAGTCTGAAAATGGGTGTTGACCAGCAAGAAGCTGTAGCGGTTGCCAAGAATCAAATGGCTGCCGAACTGCAAGTGAGTACAGTTGAACTGATCAATGAGGCTGACGCTCACCATGAGTACAGAGGACGACGATTACCGGCCTATGTTATTTCGTACGATTCCTCGGAACAGATAAAGGCTTACGTCTCTGTAGCAGATGGCTCTTTTCAAACCGTTAGACACCGCGATTGGAGATGGTTTGATTTTTTATGGATGACACATACCATGGACTATGAAGGAAGAGATGATTTCAATACCACAGTACTCAGAGCGTTCTCACTGTTGGGATTAATTACAGTAATGAGCGGATTTAGTTTGTGGTTTACCTCATCGCCTTCTATTCGCAAAATTTTTGATCGAAAAAAATAACGCAGTTATGAAAAATAAAAATCTTCTTATCGCAATTGCTTCGGTAATTATAGGTTTAGGTATCGGCTATTTATTGGCCGAAACTAGCAGTGGAGAATCAAGTGCAGATCACCTTCACGATTCACATGAGGCCTCTTGGACTTGCTCAATGCATCCTCAAATTATGGCCACTGAAGCTGGCAGCTGTCCCATATGCGGAATGGACCTTATCAAAGCTGATGGCGACGGAGCAATGAGCAACACTCAAATCAAGTTGAGCGAAAACGCCATGCAGTTGGCAGACATTCAAACTTATGTGGTAAGTTCGACCGATGCTGAAAACGAGAAAGGAGTCATAGAGCTCTCCGGTAGTATTGAAATCAATTCAAAAAACAAGCTAACACAAGCGGCGCACATTGATGCGCGTATCGAACAGATTTATATCAATACCCTTGGAGAACGTGTTGTTAAAAATCAAAAATTGGCCAGTCTATACGCTCCTGAATTGATTGCCGCACAGCAAGAATTACTCACCGCTTCAAGTCTGAAAGAGCTGCAACCTGAGCTGTACAATGCGGTACGAACCAAATTGAAAAATTGGAAGTTGAGCGATGTACAAATCGACGCCATTGAATCTTCTCAAACGCTGATCGAAACCTTTACTGTTTATGCTGATGTCAGTGGTATTGTTACAAAAATCAATGCCAAAACAGGAGATTACGTCAAAAAAGGGCAATCCTTATTTGAAGTCTCAGACTTGAGCACTGTTTGGGCCGTTTTTGATGCTTATGAAAACCAAGTTGGCGCTTTTGAGCTCGGTCAAAATATTGAGGTCAAAACACAAGCTTTTCCTCGTGAGACATTTATGGCCAAAGTGAGTTTTATCGATCCCATCTTTGATCAGCAAAGTCGAACGCTTGAAGTACGAGCGGAAATTCGAAATACCAATGGAATGCTTAAACCAGGAATGTTCGCTATGGCCGCTATTGAGGGAATGACTGAAGATACTGAAACACTCAAAATTCCAGAATCTGCGGTCTTATGGACAGGAAAGCGCTCTATTGTCTACGTAAAACCCAGTGAAGAAGCTGTATTTGAGCTGAGAGAAATCATAATTGGAACACTAAATAACGGTCAATACGAAGTTTATGGCGGACTGCGTTTGGGAGAAGAAATTGTGATTAATGGCTCATTTACTGTGGATGCTGCAGCTCAACTTCAAGCCAAGCCATCTATGATGAGTTTAAAAGAAGAAAACATCAGTCAGCGCATAGATTTAAGTGATGGATTTGATGCTTATTTCCATCCCTTCTTTGATGCTTATTTTGATTTAAAGGATGCGCTAGTCGCCTCCAATAGAGATTTAGCGCAAGGTGCAGCCGACAGGGCCCAAAACAGCATGCAAAAAGCAGTTAGAAAGCAGGGCTTAGATCAACAGAACAAGGCCTATTTTGAAGGTTTGAGTGAACAATTGGCTCAAATTAAATCCCAAACTGATTTAGAAAAGCAACGCGATGTATTTCGCTTAGTTTCTGAAGAGGTCATTTCTCTAGCTAAAGGAATTAAAGATACTGACGCCAACTATTACGTACAGTACTGTCCAATGGCCAATAATAACAAGGGAGCAAATTGGCTCAGTACAGAGCGACTAATAGCTAATCCGTATTACGGAGACATGATGCTCAGATGCGGAAAAGTTACAGACAGTATTGTAGCTGACAAGCCTTAAAAGACTAGTTTATTGTTCTTAATCGTTTGCTGTAAAAAATCAAAAACAAAGCGACTCCTAAGATAAAAAGGGAGCCTATTGAATTTTGAGATTTAAGCTCTAAGTCTTTTTGTATAAAGAAACTGTAGATGTTCTGTGCGATAACGCAAACAGCTGAGAATACAAAAACAGGATGAGACCAAGCTTTACGCAGTAAAAGCCCAATACTTGCAATGCTTGCTGAAAATATGGCCAAAGCAAAGGCTGCTGTTACCCATACGGGTTCGTTACTGATATAGTTTTGCATTGATTCCTCTAAGCTGTTAAAAGTTTCAGCAGACATATAAGCCATGCTCAAATACTGAAAAACACCAATTAAATTCCAAATAAGGGCAATTGATGCAATGACATAAAATGATTTCGGTTGTTGGTTCATAGAATAAATTTGATTGTTCAGTGAATCTCATCAATTTATATCATTTTTTTAGTTTGAAATACCACAAATACTATTTTTCTTAAAATAAAAATTCAACTTTTCAGCACTTAAATGCAACTAAGTAGCATTTAAGTGCTGTTATTTTTTGTCATTTCGGAAGAATTGAAATAGCTTCGCGCCTGATTGCATTGTGAATAGAAAAAAACGTAACTCTTTTAAACGAATGTTTAAAAAAATTCAATGCCCTAGCACTCTAATATTGGCTTATTGGCTTTTGTGTTTTAGTCCAAACTTGAACGCTCAGAATCTACAGGCATTAATTTCTGGAAAAGTCCAATCAGGAAATAGACCCGTACCTTTTGCGAGCATTTTTATACAGAACAGCCCAAATGGCACAACTTCTGATGCAGACGGAAATTATATCCTTAAAGTTCCAAGTGGTGAATTTAATGTAGTCGTGCAATCTCAAGGGTATAGAACTTATGAAGAAAATATATCTATATCCTCTTCTTCAACCCTTACACTAAATTTCAATTTGATAGAAGATGCTCTTGGATTGGAAGAAGTTGTTGTCAGTGCAACAAGAAATAGAGTAGACCGAAAAACAACTCCTGTGGTGGTCTCCTCCATAAAACCAAGATTATTGACTGCGACACAATCGCTAAGTTTAGCAGATGTGTTGAACTTTGCTCCTGGAGTTCGCGTTGAAACTAATTGTCAAAATTGTGGCTTTACACAAGTAAGATTGAATGGATTAGACGGAAGTTACTCTCAGATTTTATTGAATAGTCGCCCTGTATTCACTTCTTTATTAGGAGTTTATGGCTTGGAACAGATTCCAACAAATACAATTGAACGGATTGAAATTGTTCGCAGTGGTGGTTCTGCGCTATTTGGATCTAATGCCATAGCTGGAACTGTCAATATTATTACAAAAGACCCCATTTTAAATACATGGGAAATAGGCTCGAATCTAGCCATTATTAAACAGGATGCTCAAGACAAGAATTTAACATTCAATTCATCTTCGGTTGCGGATGATCTCAATAGTGGTGTTACTATTTTTGCTGCCTCCCGTTCTCGAGATGCTTATGACGCAAATAATGATGGCTTCACAGAAATCACTGAACTGCGAAACAAAACCCTAGGTGCTAAAGCTTTTTTACGAACGAATGATAAATCTAGAGTTGCAATTAACTTAAACATTATTAACGAATACAGAAGGGGAGGTGATCGCCTAGATTTAGCACCCCAATTTACAGATGTTACAGAAGAACTTAATCACGATACTTTTCTCGGAGGTGCTGAATATGAAGTATATAATTCAGAACGAACCGAAAAACTCCAGTGGTATACTTCTGCATCATTCACCGATAGAGATAGTTACTACGGAGGTCTTGGTGGTGAAAGGACCCGACAAGACAGTATTACTGCGAACAACGCATATGGATTTGCAAAAGATTTGGCCTGGGTAAACGGAGTACAGTTTACTAAAAACTTTAAAAATAACGACGTTTTGACGGCGGGCACTGAATATAACATAACAAGGACTGAGGATGAAATAAAGGGTTACAACCGTTTAGTAGATCAAAGCGTAAATTCATTAGGCACATACATCCAATATGAATGGAAACCTACTGAAAGTTTTACAGCTCTTGTAGGAACTCGTTACGATAATATTAAAATTGACGGAAACTATAGCATTGGTAATATCACAAGAAAAAACGACGTCAAGCAAACAGCATTTTCTCCGAGAATAACTTTGTCCTATGCTATAAACAACGACTGGCGTTTTAGAGCAGGATTTGCTCGAGGCTTTAGAGCACCTCAAGCCTTTAATGAGGACTTACATATTTCTAGCGTATCTGGTGAACAGCAATTCGTAATTCTATCTGAAGATTTAAAGGCTGAATTTTCAAATGCATTTACAAGCTCTGTAAATTTTGCTAAAACAGTAGACCTTCTGCAAATTGATTTTCTCTTAGAGGGTTTTTACACGGCTATTCAAGACCCTTTTACAACAATAGGTACAGGGGTAATTGCCGAAACGGGCTCCCTTTTGAACGAAGTAAAAAATGGTGAGAATGTAGCTGTTTATGGTTCGAATTTTGAATTCGGTTTATCTCCTNATCCACGATGGCGATTTCAACTTGGAGGTACTATCCAAGGNACAGAATACAAGGAACCTCAAGTATTATTTGAAAATAACGNAANATNTGGTGAAGGTGATATCCTCATAGACGAATTTGTAAGAGTCCCCAACTTATATGGTTATTTAAATGCAAGTTGGATTCCAAATGAACGTTTCAATTTAGATCTAACTGGAACCTACACCGGAGAAATGACCGTGCCTTTTGTAATAAGCGATACAGGATTTTTGAGATTGAATAAAACACCTTCATTTTTTGATCTAAACATCAAACTTGAGCACCATTTCGACTTTACTGATGAATTTATGTGCACATTAACTGGAGGTGTCAAAAATGTATTTGACAGCTACCAAAATGATTTTGATACTGGTGCAGGTAGAGACTCTGATTACATTTACGGGCCTAATCTTCCGAGAACTATTTTTGTCGGTTTGAAATTTGGTAAGTTTCATTAGTTCATTAACCTTTCTATATTCGTGTAGTTGAAGCAACTAAAAATATGTCTGAATCTATTAATCGCATCTTCAAGAAAATTATTAGAACAGCACTCATAGGCCTTTTAATGGTAATGACGACCTCTCATTTGAAGGCACAAGAAAAAAACAGTATTCGATGGCTGACTTTTAAGCAATTAGATGATTCATTGTCCATCAAGCCAAAAAAAACCTTAATTAGTTTCTACGCGCATTGGTGTGAATATTGTAAAAAAATGGAAAGGGTTGCTTTTCGCGATCCTGCTATTATATCTAAGCTAAACAATCAATTCTATGCGGTGAAAATGGATGCAGAACACAAAGACAGTATATACTTTGGAAATCAAGTCTACATCAATCAAGAGGTTGGGAAAAAACGAAACCCTACACACCAAATTGCCTTGATTTTGGCTTCAAGAGAAAATGAACCTTTTTCTTTACCGGCTATTGTTATCCTCAATGAAAGATTTGAAGTTGAAAGAAGATTCTTTGAGTATTTATCCCCAAAAAAATTAATTCGAATACTCAATGAGAATTAAGCATTTTTTATAACGCGTTGAGCAATAAGCCTATGTCACGAAAATAAAAAAACCTCGAAATTTACGAGGTTTAGGGCTGTACCTTGGGTGGGAATCGAACCCACACTTCCGAAGAAACTGGATTTTGAATCCAGCGCGTCTACCAATTCCGCCACCAAGGCTCGGAGGTATAAAATTGGATTGCAAAAGTAAACTTTTTCAATTTACAGCACACAAAAAAGGGTAAATTTCGCGGTTAAGACTAAAATTTAATTAAATTTGCGCTCCTTAGAATATACTGAGTATCACACATATGTCTTATCAAGTTCCAGAACCGAAAATTTTTGCCTGTAGACAAAGCCAAGTCTTAGGGGAAAAAATTGCGCAATCTTTTGGCGCTAAACTAGGTAATGTCATTTTTTCAGAGTATGCCGATGGAGAGTTTCAGCCGAGTTACGAGGAATCGATTCGCGGAGCAAGAATTTTTATCATTGGTTCTACCAACCCAAGTTCGAGAAACTTAATAGAAATGCTGCTGATGATTGATGCAGCTAAGAGAGCCTCAGCGAGACATATTACGGCAGTAATGCCATATTTTGGTTGGGCTAGACAAGATCGAAAAGACAAGCCAAGAGTTCCAATTGCGGCCAAACTAATCGCTAAAATGCTCGAATCTGCAGGTGCTACTCGAATCATTACAATGGATTTGCATGCCGATCAGATTCAAGGTTTTTTCGAAAGACCTGTGGATCATCTTTTTGCCTCAACTATATTTTTACCCTATTTGCGCAATTTAAATCTGGATAATCTCTGTATCGCATCTCCTGATATGGGAGGTTCAAAACGTGCGTACAGTTATTCAAAAGCGCTTCAATCTGACGTAGTCATCTGTTACAAGCAAAGAGAAAAGGCCAATATCGTGACCCATATGGAACTTATTGGAGAAGTTGAAGGCAAGAATGTAGTTTTAGTGGATGACATGGTTGATACGGCAGGAACCTTAACCAAGGCTGCTGACCTTATGATCGAAAGAGGCGCCAAAAGTGTGCGTGCCATTACTACACACGGAATTTTATCAGGGANTGCTTATGAGCGCATTGAGAACTCTGCACTTGAAGAATTGATTATCACTGATTCTATTCATAAAGAACATAAAAGCGACAAGATTAATGTGTTGAGCTGTGCCAATCTATTTGCAGATGTGATGCAACGCGTACACTCGAATACATCGATAGCATCAAAGTTTATAATTTAATTTTTATACATGCAAGCAATTACAATCAAAGGATCCGAAAGAGAAAGCGTGGGCAAGACATCAACTAAAGCCTTACGTAATGCTGAAAAGGTCCCTTGCGTACTTTACGGAGGGGAAAAACCAATACACTTTTCAGCTGATGAAATTAGTTTCAAAGGATTGGTTTACACTTCAAATGCGCATACTGTCGTAATTGAAATGGAAGGTCACCAAGCTTACGAAGCCGTACTACAAGACATTCAGTTTCACCCTGTAACTGACCGAATTATACACATCGACTTCTATCAATTATTTGAAGACAAGCCGGTGAGTATGAATATTCCTGTTCGTTTAGAAGGAAATTCACCTGGGGTTCGAAACGGTGGACGAATGCTTTTTAGAAAAAGAAAACTCACTGTTAGAGCATTACCTGCCAATCTACCTGATGCCATCATGGTAGACATCTCTAAACTGAAAATTGGAGGTACCATTTCTGTGGGAGACGTCAAAACTGAAGAATATACCTTTTTACACCCTGACGATACTTCTATCGTTCAAGTAAAAACATCTAGAAATATTCTTGAAGAAGAAGAAGAAGAAGGTGCTGAAGGTGCTGAAGGTACTGAAGCAACAGCAGCGCCAGCAGCAGAGTAAATCATTTTACATTTTATATAAAGCACCTCTGAAAGTATTTAGAGGTGCTTTTTTTTGGCTAATTTGCAGCTCATGAAAAAGTTTTTAATCGCAGGTCTAGGAAATATAGGATCCGAATATAGCGGAACCCGTCATAACATTGGCTTTGATATACTCGACCAACTCGTAAACGATTTAGGCGGAACTTTTGAAACTCAAAAACTTGGAGATATCGCCAAGGTAAAGTACAAAGGCAAAACTCTGATTTGTTTAAAACCAAGCACTTATATGAACCTCAGTGGTAAAGCTGTTCGGTTTTGGATGCGAGAAGAAAAAATTGACATCGCACAATTACTGGTGGTTACTGATGATTTACATCTTGACTTTGGCACCCTACGGCTTAAGACTAAAGGAAGTGATGGTGGCCACAACGGTCTTAAAGACCTGCAAGATAAATTACAAACTGCCGCCTATGCTCGACTTCGTTTTGGGATAGGAAGCACTTATAATAAAGGCCGACAAGTTGACTATGTTTTGGGTAAGTGGAAACCCGAAGAATTAAAGGCTCTTGATGAGCGATTGAGCCGAGCAGCAGATTTGATTTGTTCATACGTATTTACTGGGATACAACAAACCATGAATGCATATAACAATACCTAATATTAAGCGTTTTAACTATAGGTTTTAACCGAAATTATGGCCTATTCTAAAAGCGTCACACTCGATACATCATTCAAAACCTAGTTAAAGGTCTTAATCACCTTAAAATTAAGCTCTGCATTTGAAGATCTCAGGTTCAATAAGTACATATTAGGTGGAAAACCGCTAAAATCAATGTCTAATTCTGGAGAAAACTGATTGATTAAACTAGAGCGTAAAAGACGTCCTTCCAAATTGAAGATTTTAACAAGAATAGGGAAATTGACTTCTTTCGATAAAATGACTTTTGCGTGGTCTTGAATGGGGTTTTTACTCAATCGAGATTCTCCTGAGGTAATAATATTTAAGGCATAGGGTTCTAAGCAATCAATTGCAGAAAACACTTGAATTTGATTGAGTCCTTCGTCTAAATTCAAACTTATTTGTCTTGAGTTCGTGATTTGCTCATTACCATTTAGTATGATGCGATAAGGCGCCTCACCTTCCATAAACAATGTGATTCTATTGAGGTCTCTGTTGTAGTTATAAGTCAATTCCAAAGGAGGCGGAGCACTCAAATCAAATTCAAAACACGAGGGCTCATAGTTTATGTCTCCTGACTGTCCTGTAATACACAAATTATAAATTCCGGCAGCTAAGCCATCTATCTCAAAAAGACTTCCTGAAAACGTGCCTTGGCGAACCGTGTTTTGATTCTGATCACTAAGGGTATAACTGAAATTAATCGCTGAGAATTCAGCTGCGATTTGAATGACGCCCCCTGCTAAATTATCGCAGGTTTCAGCCCTTGATGAAAAGGCAAAAAACTCAGGGGAAAATCGGTATACCGGACAGCCATCAGCATCTACTTCTTGAGCTTGAGAGGTATCAGGACATAAATCGTTGGCATCAAAAACACCATCTAAATCTTGGTCTGGCTGAAAGGCTCCTTTTGCGCAGAATTTAATAGAAAACTCTTGTAATACTCCGGCATCACCAATAGAGCCGTCTTCGACTTCGAGTCTCCAAATTCCCTGGGTTGATTCTCCGTAGAGCCTTGAGAATGAAACTGCAGGGCGAATGACTCCTGCTATTCCTGTAGTACCTAAACAATCTAAACTTTGTCCGTTATCAGAAAAGCGCACATTGACATTATTTCGCTCGGCACAAGAATTGTACAAGAGCTGTATTACAGTTCCTGAAGGTGTGAACAGTCGCATTTGCAAGTCACCTACATAGGTATGAGTTAGGCGTACCCCTACCTCTATTGATTCAATAGCTAATTCGTCATTAATACTAATTTCAGAACTAACTGTATTTGGCGCTTGAGCAACTATGCTCTGAGGTAAATCCGTAGCGTATTGGGTCTTACAATCTACCGCTTCAGTAGTAAATGAAAACACCTCACTTACCGAAGTATTACCGCACGAATTAGAGGCGCTAACCCTCCAATAGTAAGTTGAATCTGCGGTTAAATTTTCAAGTTCGTAAACGTTATCATACAATGCTACAGTTGTGGAGTTTTCAAAAGAAGAGCTCTGAGACCATTCTAAAAGATAGCGCTCTGCAGATTGATTTTCTTGCCAGGCCAAGGCAACTCGAGTACCTAAATTTTCTGATAAGTTTGAAGGAGTATTAAGCAAGGTAGCCTCCGGAGTTAATTCCGCCTTTTCAAGCTGAACACTCGTATTAAATACAGTGTTGGTATTGGAATCGACTAAGGAAAGTTGCACTGATTCGGTTTCATTCAAATCCAAAGCAAAAAGGTCAAAACTCAAGGTCGTTAACCCACTTTGACTAAAAGAAGATTCGCTTAGACTCACCGCACTATTCTCAAGAATTACACTAAGCTCATAAGGTGCAATACTGGCATCTTCAATTGAAATATAAGCATCTATGATCAACTCATCCTCGCAACTCTTGTATTCTTTTTTAGGTAGACTAAGGATTGCAGACTGAGGTTGCACGGTAATGTCTGCTGTGTTCACATTATAGTAAACACTATTGGCCGCCTTGAGCATAATTCGACAATTCGTGCAATCTTCATTAGGTAGTTGAACTTCTGCCTTACCCGTATTTGGCATTACATTTGAGACGGCAGTAGCTATTCGTGTTCCATTAGCATCAATGAGATACCATTCTAATTCTTGGGTATTTATGGGTGGTAAATTAGTTTGGGCTACGTCCCACAAAAGGGTAATCCACTCCCCTGCTGCAAAAGTTTGTGATGCGCTTTGTGATAAAACTCTAAAGGGACCTTTTTCAGCATCTACGGTTATAGTCGTTTCGACAGATTGTTGAAGGGATTGCTCTGGATTTTCGTCTCGCACTACTAATGCAAAATGCATTGCTTTATTTATTGTTGTCAAACTCTCCCAATCGTCATTGATTCCTGGACTGGTCTGAGTCAATTCTTGTGCAAAAACCCGGGTAATGTTCGGAAAATATCGAGTAGAATCAGCTCTGGGAGCTTGAGCTCTAAAGTTAGCACCACTCATAGAAAGGGGTCCAAAGCGAGCTGCATTCACAATTCCGTTATCGATTTGTTCTATGCTGTATTGAAGCCCATCACCGTCAGTGTCAAATGCATCTGCACTCAAAACAAATGGCGTTAAAGCCGGAATATAACTGTCTTCAACCCTGGCTACCTCAGGTGGGTTATTAGAGATGATCTTATCGGAATAGCAGCTGTAATTTTGCATATAGTTCTGCATCTGCACCAAACTTCCTATGTGAAAATAGGCATCACCCATTTCTTGTAAATTCTCCCCTTCGACGATTCCTGCATAAGCCATAATGGTAGATCCTGAACCAGGTTCAAATTGCACTCCTGTATTTTCAGATTGAAAAGACCAGGTGTGATTGGCCCCCATTTGGTGACCAATCTCGTGACACACATAGTCGATATCAAAGAGCGCTCCTTCGGGATTTTCTCCTGCAGAATACGCACTTCCTTTTTTACCTGTTTGACAGGTGGCGCCAACAAATCCGGCATTTCCACTGTTTCGATCTTGGTGAAAAAGGTGTCCTATATCGTAGTGCTCATCTCCAACTACATCGTCTAAAACTTCTTGTAAATCCCCTCCTAAATTTTCAAAGTAGGGATCTGAAAATCGATTGAGGTAAATGAGCTGTTCGACCTGTTCAATAAGTTCAAAATGCACGCCAATTTCATTTTCATAAATGCCATTTACTCGGGTCAAGGTCGCGTTGATCGCAGCAAGAGCTCCACTGATGTTTTGACCGTGATAGCCCGTGTATTGACCTGTTGTAGAGATGGCAATTCGAAAGGTTTTAAGATTTGCTGGAGCTGTAAATTCAAAGTTTGTCGGTGTTTTACTTGGTTCTTGCAATTCACAGGCCCACTCTGGCAATTCAAAATCACCGATAGAATAAACTGCGTACCACTGCTGTTGGGATTTGCTGCTTTTTGAACTTAATGGGGTAGCACCGACCTCTTCTAGAAAAAAGCGCTGTTTACTTCCCACAGCAGTGTACATGACTGATATTTTTTCATCGGAAGAACTCAATACGAGTCTATATTTACCATCACTAGAAAGGCCCTTATACGCTCTAATATTGGGATATTTCTTTTGTAGGTTAGGATGAAAATTGGACGCCTCTTCTAAAGTAAAACGAAGAAAAGAATTAGTAGTTGGTGAAGGGAGTACCACAGTTGATTTACTGCGGAGTTCACTTGTAAAAGGCTGAAGTTCTAATTCATAAAATTGGGGGGCTGCACTGATCTTATTAAACCACTTCTGAGGTGCGACTTTGGGTTGCCAATAATCCTGCTGTGAATAACTACAAAAGCTTGTAAAAAGTAGGAAAATTAAACCAACAGTATGTATTTTAGTGCGCACTAAACAATTTTTAATTCTAAAGATACCCTTTAAAGCAAAACTGTGGAAATTATCCAAGGAGTTTATGAGTTTAAAAGTGATAAACCGACAGTGCTAACCATAGGTACTTTTGACGGGGTTCACATCGGCCATCAACAAATCTTAAAGCATCTTATCGAGACGGCTAAAGCCAATGAACTGCGCTCTTGTTTGCTGACCTTCTATCCTCATCCTCGAATGGTTTTACAAAAGGATAGCGGTATCAAAATGATACAGAGCATAGAAGAAAAAATTGAAAAACTTCGAGAAATAGGTCTTGACTATTTAGTAATTCATCCGTTCTCCAAGGAGTTTTCGAGGCTTACTGCACAGACCTATATCGAGGAAATTTTAGTCAAAAAACTACAAACCAAAAAAATCATCATTGGTTACGACCACCGATTTGGTAAAAACAGAGCGGCAGATATCAATGACTTAAGAGCCTATGCCCAAGAATTTGATTTTGAGGTAATCGAAATTTCAGCTCAGGCCATTGAAGAAATAACAGTGAGTTCTACTAAAATTAGAACAGCCTTAATCGATGGACAGATTGAAGAGGCCAATCGATTTTTGGGTTATGACTTTCACTTTAGCGGCACAGTAGTCAAAGGAAAGGCTTTGGGCAAGCAAATCGGCTTTCCAACGGCTAATCTGAAATTAGAAAATCCCTTTAAACTCGTTCCAAAAAACGGCGTATACGCCGCTCGCGTATTTATAGATAAGCAGTGGTATGAAGGCATGATGAATATCGGGGTGAACCCAACCATTTTAGAGTCAGATTTGTCTAAGCTTAAAATTGAAATTCATCTCTTTAATTTCAATCGCGATATTTACGGAAAACAGGTAATGGTAAGCCTGTCAAAATTCATAAGAGACGAACATAAATTCGAGAGTGTCGAAGCCTTAAAACAACAGATTATCACTGACCAACAACAGATTCAATCTCATTTTGAAAAGCATTAACGACTACTTATTTCGGCCCATTGACAACATCAGCCTTGTTCTTTTTAGAATTTGTTTTGGATTTTTAGTCGTCGCTGAAGCTTGGGGAGCGCTTATTACAGGATGGGTAAAAAGCACATTTATAACCCCAGAATTCACCTTTAATTTTATAGGGTTTGATTTTTTACAGCCCCTTCCGGGCAATGGCATGTACCTCTACTTCTTTGTAATGGGCCTTTGTGGATGGGGGATTTTACTCGGCTATCGATTTCGATTGAGTAGCTTTTTGTTCGCTCTCATGTGGAGTGCTGTTTATTTGATGCAGAAGACATCCTACAACAATCATTACTACTTACTGATGATTCTTGCCTTTGCCATGTCACTCAGCAATGCACATGGCGACCTCTCTTTAGACGTCAAACAAAACAGAACAGCAAGAATCAATCAAATGCCTACTTACATAAAACTATTTGTTATTATTCAATTACTAATTGTTTATGAATTTGCCTCTATCGCCAAACTCTACAACGACTGGTTAGACCTCAGTTTTATAGACCTCTTACTGGGGAGCAAAAAGAACATGCCGATTATTGGTCCTCTACTTCAATATCCAGTGGCCAAATACAGTGTGGCCTATTTCGGAATTATTTATGATGCACTTATTATTCCTGCGCTATTGTACAAGCCCACACAAAAAATAGCAATTGCGCTTTCGTTTTTCTTTCACCTCTTTAATAGCATCGTTTTTCAAATTGGCATCTTTCCCTATATGTCATTGGCTTTTATGCTGTTTTTTATTGATCCCGCTTGGCTAAAGTCAAAATCTCAAGGGCTGTATCATCGCTTTAATGAGCAATATCAAAACCTTCAACATAAGAACACCTTAGTTGTTAGCCTTTTATTACTAGTTCACTTTGTGGTTCAACTAGCGCTACCGCTGAGACATCATTTTATTCAAGGTGATGTGCTTTGGACTGAAGAAGGTCATCGCCTTAGTTGGCGTATGATGCTTAGAACAAGACAGGGCAGCATTCAATTTTTTGTCACTGATGTCAAAACCGGCAGAAGAGAAACAGTCGATTTAAATCAATATCTGACTGCAAAACAAATCAGTCGATTGAGTACCCTACCCGATTATATTTGGCAGTTCAGTCAGCGACTCAAAAAAGAGTACAACGAAAAAGGCAAGCAAGTAGCGATTCACGTGAAATCAAAGGTCAGTGTCAATAGAGGACCTTATGCCGAATTCATCGACCCAAATGTAGATTTGGCCGATACAGAATGGTATTATTTTAGGCATAACCCATGGATTTTGCCTAAACCCCTTTCAAACTAAAATTAAGGTTTTACTTTTGTAAAAATTTCTGTGGCATGTTAGAACTTCAAAACATAAGACAACACAAAGAACATTATGTTGATGCCCTTCAAAAAAGAGGCATTGATGCACAAGAACAACTTGATGCCATTGTATCACTTGATGCAAGTAGAAGAGGTATTCAAACTCAGCTCGATGAATGTTTGGCCAAATCCAATCAACTTGCTAAAGAAATTGGAATGCTTTTTAAAAGTGGTAAGGCTGAAGAAGCCAATACGCTTAAAGCAGAAACCGCAACTCTCAAAGAATCGAGTAAGCAACTCCAAGAGCAATTGAACGAAAAACAAATTGCCCTTCAAGAGTTATTGTATCAAATTCCAAATATCCCCCATAAGGAGGTTTCTAAAGGACAAGACGATAGCGATAATGAAGTTGTTTTCGAAGAGGGTAAACCTGCAACACTTGACGACAAAGCAGAGCCACACTGGGACCTTGCTAAAAAATATGACCTTATTGATTTTGAATTAGGCGTAAAAATTTCTGGAGCTGGATTCCCGGTCTATACTGGTAAAGGAGCCCGATTACAACGCGCGCTGATCAGCTATTTTTTAGATAAAAATACTGCTGCAGGATATCGAGAAACACAGGTGCCACATTTGGTCAATGAAGCCTCTGGATATGGTACTGGTCAACTACCTGACAAGGAAGGTCAAATGTACCACGTTGGCAATGATGATTTATATCTCATTCCAACCGCTGAAGTGCCGATTACCAACCTACTTAGAGACGAATTGTTAAACGCAGAACAGCTGCCTATCAAGTACACGGGTTACACCCCTTGTTTTAGAAGAGAGGCAGGTAGTTATGGTGCTCATGTTAGAGGGCTCAACCGATTGCATCAATTCGACAAGGTGGAAATCGTTCGCGTAGAAACCCAAGAAAACTCCTATCAAGCTTTAGAAGAAATGGTTGAACACGTCAAAGGTATTTTGGCTGAACTTGAACTCCCTTATCGCATACTCAGGCTTTGTGGTGGAGATTTAGGATTCACCTCTGCCCTGACCTATGATTTTGAGGTTTGGTCAGCAGCCCAGCAGCGCTGGTTAGAAATTTCTTCGGTCTCAAACTTTGAAACTTTTCAAGCAAATCGTTTAAAGTTGAGATACAAAAACAAAGAAGGTAAAAAACAGCTGTGCCATACTTTAAACGGAAGTGCATTGGCTCTACCCCGCGTTTTAGCAGCGCTTTTAGAAAACAATCAAAGTGCAGATGGGATTGCTATTCCTAAAATACTTCAGTCGTATACTGGCTTTGATCGCATCGATTAATTCTTCATTTAAAAATGATCATCTACAATATAACAGCAGTCGTAGAGCCTAGTCAGCTCAATTCTTGGCAAGCATTCACCTCGTCTTTTTTAAAGGGTTTGATGAAAACAAACTTTTTTACAGCCGTCAAATATTGTAAGATATATACCCCTTCAAACGAGGCACCTTCATTTTCGATTCAGTGCACGACCAGCTCACAAGAAAGATTGCTCTCGTTTTTAGAAGAGCACGCTCAAGATTTTGACCAGATGGTAGCAGAAGCCTTCGGCGATCAGGTACTTCTTTTCAAAACGACTTTAGAAGAAATTGAACACTTGAGCTCATCATGAAGCGTTTCGACAAAAAAAGTGATAAGGTCAGTGCTAAAAAACACTATGGACAGCACTTTTTAAAAGATGAAAACATCGCTCAAAAAATTGCTGAGACCTTAAGAGTAAACACTTATGAACATATACTAGAAATTGGTCCAGGTATGGGAGTGCTCACCAAATACCTTATTGAACGCGAGCAAAAAATTGTGGCCTTAGACATCGACAAGGAGTCTATCGCATACCTTCAAAAAAACATGCAGGCAAAGAACCTTTGTATTTTAGAAGGTGATTTTTTAAAGCTCAATTTAAAGGAATTGTTCGGAGAAAAACCCTGGGCGATTACCGGAAATTTTCCCTACAACATCTCCACTCAAATCGTCTTTAAGGTATTAGAACTTAGAGCTAATATTCCTGAATTCAGTGGTATGTTTCAAAAAGAGGTGGCCAAGCGCATTTGTGAGAAGCCCGGCAGTAAAACCTATGGTATTCTCAGTGTTTTGACCCAGGCCTTTTACGACTGTGAATATTTATTTACGGTGCATCCTCAGGTTTTTGACCCGCCCCCTAAGGTGCAGTCAGGAGTTATTCGTCTGAAACGCAAAGAAAATTATGCGCTTGGAGTGGATGAAAAATTGTTCTTCTCTGTAGTCAAAACAGCCTTTAATCAAAGGCGTAAAACCCTGCGAAACAGCCTCAAATCCTTTGGCATAAGTCCAATTCTAGCAGAAGAATGTATCTTTGCTTCAAGACCTGAACAACTCAGCGTTAGTGAGTTTGTGGAATTGACCCAAGCCATTGCAAATGACACCGTTTAAACTAACATCTGAATTTCTAACCGAGATTCAATCGGCCATAAGCTCCAAAAACAAAAAAATGTTATTGAAGCGCACCTCTGATTTGCATTATGCTGATCTAGCAGAGGTCATCAACGAGCTCAACCCGATAGAAGCCACCTATTTCGTTAAGCTTTTCCCTTCGGAAAAAACGGCAGATGTTTTTACAGAACTCGATGAAGATTTAAGAGAACAAATTCTGGCTAAATTGACCTCAGAAGAGATTGCTGCGGAAATTGCTGAACTCGATACCGATGATGCAGTAGATATCATAACAGAACTCGACGAGGAGATTGCCAAAGAAGTCATCTCAAATCTGAATGATAGAGAGCATGCTGCTGAAATTGTTGAGCTTCTTAGATACGATGAAGATACTGCCGGCGGATTAATGGCAAAAGAATTAATTCGCGTCAATGAAAATTGGAGCATAAATAACTGTGTTCGAGAGATGAGAGCACAAGCCAGTCAGGTTACTCGAGTACATTCCATTTACGTGGTTGATGACGATAATACCCTGAAGGGGCGTCTATCTTTAAAAGATTTATTGATGGCTCCAGACAAGGCGCACATTAAAGATGTTTATATTAAAAAAGTAGATTACGTAGAGGTTAATGAAAATTCAGAGGAAGTTGCAAAAATCATGGCTAAATACGATTTAGAGGCCATACCCGTGGTTGATGAAATGCGCAGACTTGTAGGTCGTATAACTATCGATGATATCGTAGATGTTATCAAAGAAGAAGCGGATAAAGATTATCAGCAAATGGCAGGTATAACACAAGACGTTGAGGCTAGTGATAGTATTTTAGAGCTCACCAAAGCGCGATTACCTTGGTTAATCGTAGGGCTGATAGGAGGTCTGGGTGCAGCGGTAATTATGGGTGGCTTTGAAGATATCCTCTCAAAACACGCCTTACTCTTTTTCTTTACCCCATTAATTGCTGCAATGGCAGGAAATGTTGGTGTTCAATCCAGTGCGATCATCGTTCAAGGTTTGGCCAATGATGACATCAAAGGAGGTATTCTTCCTCGTGTCTTCAAAGAAATGTTGCTTGCACTTTTTAATGGTATCATTCTAGCTGTTTTACTTTTTGCGTGCACTTGGATTTGGAAAGGGAGTCTTGCCAGTGCTTTTGCAATTTCGATTTCACTTATTGCCGTTATTATTATTGCAGGGATTATCGGAACCTTTACGCCAATGTTTTTGCACAAAAACAAAATAGATCCTGCTCTTGCCACAGGACCTTTTATCACCACCTGTAACGATATCTTTGGCATTTTAATCTACTTCTGGATTGCAAAACTCATTTTGGGAATTTGAGTAAAAAAGTATTGCATATCGATGAAAATCATCCCGTTCTTCACGAAGATTTAGCCGTCCAGGGATTTGAAAACCACTTTGATTTTCACTGTACAAAACAAGAATTAATCGATAAAATTTCAAGCTTTCACGGGTTGATTGTTCGAAGTCGAATACCTATTGACCAAAGCGTATTGACTGCCGCTAGCAATCTTGAATTCATCGGACGTGTAGGTGCAGGATTAGAAAATATCGACCTCATCTTCGCCAAAAAACAGGGTATACATTGCATTGCGGCCCCCGAAGGAAATCGAAACGCCGTGGGTGAGCATGCACTAGGTCTTTTGTTGAATGTATTGAATAAACTCAATAAGGCCGATAACGAAATCAGAAGTGGTCGCTGGAATCGCGAAGGTAACCGCGGCGTTGAACTCGATGGTAAAACAGTGGGTATTATTGGTTACGGCCATATGGGTAAGCAGTTTGCCCGTAAACTAAAGGGTTTTGATGTAGAAGTGTTATGCTATGATATCAAGGCTAATGTTGGAGACGCCTGTGCAAGACAAGTAGATATGGCTGAGTTTTTTGAGAAAGTTGAAATTGTCAGTTTGCATTTACCGCATACAGCGCTCACTCAAGGCCTTTGTAATTTAAGCTTTATCGAGCAGTTTAAACACTCCATTTGGCTTATCAATACCGGTAGAGGCTCGGCGGTGGTTACAGCAGATGTAGTTAGTGCTTTGCATTCAAACAAGGTTTTAGGTGCAGGATTAGATGTATTGGAATTTGAAAAAAAATCCTTTGAAAACTTTTTTGAACAAGAAAATCTTCCCGAAGCCTTTAGTGCACTTCTGCAGTCTGATCGGGTTATTTTAAGCCCTCATGTGGCAGGATGGACTCTAGAGAGTCACAAAAAACTTGCCCAAACCATTACCGAAAAAGTTCGAGCGTTTTACGTCCCATAGTTTCTCTGAGAATCTTATAACTTTGTACTTAACTTAACCTTTAATCTTACACTCTTATGGATGGTAAAAGAATCATCGCAGGAATCACCGGAATCTTTTTTGGAGGATTAGGCATTCATAAATTCGTTTTGAATTACACTCGGGAGGGCCTCATCTTATTGGGAATTACCCTTGCAGGATCAATTCTATCTTGCATTGTAATCGGAGTAGCTTTTGTATGGATTCCATCCGTAATAGGCTTTATCGAAGGGATTGTCTACCTTACAAAATCTGATGAGGAATTTCACAACACCTATGTAGTGGGGCACAAACCCTGGTTCTAATTTTTAAGGAAAAAGGCTCCACTTTTTGATCAGTATTACACCTAAAATTGCGTAAAGTGTTAACCCTATAAGCACATAGGTGTTGTGAAGGCATGCACTCAGAACAAAAAGAAGGCTAAAGAAAAGTACACTGAAACCATAACGAAAGGTTCCTTCGAATTCGGCTTCATCGACAAGCTTAGCGAATGTCAACTTATAGAGTGACATAGGCAAGACAAACCACAGTTGATGAATTCCTTTTTTTAACAGCGAATTTGACTTTCCTTTTGGTCTTTCCGATGTTTTATTTAATACATTTCGAACCTGTTCAAGATCGGACATATCGACTTGCACCTCTTGTAAATACTGTAAATCTCGCACATAGGTTTTGGGCTCTAAATGCAGAGATAAGGTTTTAAAGACATCTGTAAAGCCTTGAACCAGTTCTTGAGTTTGCTCAGCACTTAATACCTTGTGCGGCAAATCGATATAGTCTGAAAAATGAAGACTCATTTGATCACCTAACTCTTGAGGTGCGTGATAATTGACTCCTATTAAACAGGCAGCTATAGGTTTACCTTGCTCTAGCTTAGCGTGTGCATTTAAAATACGAGTGAATCCTCTACTGATGTTTCGAATTCGTTTATCTAAACTGTGACTAGCTTCTGGAAAAATAAGTACTGATTTACCTTCATATAACAATTGGGCTGTTTTTTCAAAAATAGCGTCGTTCAAAGCCAATTGATTTCTTCCGTCGCGAACGCGATAAATTGGAATCATATTGAGGGTTTCAAAAATCCTTCTCAATAATGCATTTGCAAAAACATCCGCCCTTGTTAAAAAATAGATGGGTTCTTTTATTCGTGTAGCTATAATTAAAACATCTAAAAGCGCATTTTGGTGATTGGCCAAAAACAATACCCCTTTACCTTTCGGCTTTGGTTTGTAGTTCACCCTTTGGATCTTTTTGTAATAACAAAAAAGGGTTAGTGTATTAAAATATTTTACAAAGGCGTAAAACATCAAATATTGATTAGGAATTACGAATTTACACTTTTGAAAATTAAGCTATTCATCGTAATTTTACGATGAATTTTTAACGAGATGACTTTAGAACATTTTTTAGCTCAATTAGAGCTCAATAGAGGAAAGATATTAGGCGTGGAATATTATCCAAACGCTTATGCAGAAATTGATTTTCACATCACCGAGGTCAAAAACTGCAAGGTTGAAAGTGTAGACTGCGGAGGCAAAAAACACCAGTGGACCGAGATTATCATTCAACTTTGGGAAGATCCAAATCCCAACCGAGAAAAACGAATAATGCGCGTGACTAAAGCCATACAGATTATGAAAAGGGTTCAAGAAGTGCAGTATTTTGATCCACAGGCCACATTAAAAATAGAATACGGAAATGCTCGTTTTCACACCGCTATTCAAAAAATTTCAGCGATGGTTGCAACAGACCAAAAACTGATACTGCAATTGGGAGAAGTGGCTTCTGATTGCAAGGCCAAAGATGTGTGTGGGGTTGAAATTCAAGCTAGCGTAGTTCAAGAGAGTTGTGCTCCGGGTTCAGGATGTTGCTAGTTCTTTAGTGAGCTCCTCAACCTTTTTCTGAAACTCTTCCATCACGGGGCGAACCGTTTCTTCAGGAATATCAGACACTTTGATGTACATCAATCCGTCTACAGCATTGTTAAATAAAGGATCTACATTGAAGGCCACTACCCTCGCATTCTGTTTGATGTACTTTTTGATCAAAACAGGTAAGCGGAGATTTCCTGGTTCTACCTCCGAGATTAAACGATCAAATTTATTGAGGTCGGACTTGGTACTGTCAAAAATGAATTCCTTATCCTCAGTTTTCAACCGTACCTTAAATTCTTTTTTCGGACGGATGTACTGGGCTACAAAGGCATCCCAGTAATGAGATCGCATGAATTCAATCATCAAAGACTTCGAAAAGTTTGAAAACTGATTGCTTATACTGACTCCACCCATGAGGTATTTGTGATTCGGATATAGTAAAGTGGTATGAATAATCCCCTTCCACAATAGAAATAAAGGCATTGGTTTTTGCTGATAGGCTTGAGCAATATAGGCTCTACCCATCTCTATAGTTTCAGACATCATTTGATGTAATTCCGGTTCAAATCGAAATAAATCAGAAAGGTAAAAACCTTGCATGCCGTATGAGGCGTAAATGTCTGCGCCTAGACCCATACGATATGCGCCAACTATGGTTTTTTCGTGATCATCCCACAAAAAGAGATGATGGTAGTAGCTGTCAAAAACATCTAAATCTAGTGCCCTATTGGTTCCCTCTCCTACAGCTCTAAAAGTCACTTCTCGTTGTCGGCCAATTTCTAGCAACATATTAGGCATTTCGGCTTCTTGAGCCAAGTACACTTGAAAATGTCTGTGTTCAAGCAACATTTTTTGTGCTGCTCTCAATTGTTCGATTTCTTTTTGAAGAAGTTCTTGCGGCACCGCATCTATTATCTTTTTTTGCGGGCGGGGTATTTTAAGTGTCTTTGGCACCTTGTCAAGTAATCTCCCTTTTTGATAGACATTCGACAACAAATAGGTTTTACGTCTGAGTAATTCTGTATACTGCTCAAGTGATTCCGCTTCTTTTTGAGCAGACACACTTATAGGCGCTCCAATGCGAACAATGATTGGACGTCGTCTCTGACTGTAGAGTTCCGAAGGTAATTTAGCCGTTCGCAGTAAAGGGCTAATCTTAGATAATCGGTAAAAAAATCGACTATTTCGCGCGTGAAAATAGATGGGAATGACCGGGACTTCTGCCCTTCGAATTAATTTGATTACCGCCTCTTCCCAGGGCTTGTCAACCAGCAATTTATCTTCTTTATAGGTAGATACTTCTCCGGCGGGAAACACACCTAAAGGCTTGCCTTCTTTGAGGTGTAGTAAAGCTTGTTTAAAGCCGATAACACTGCTTTTGGCATCTCGATGTTGATCAAATGGATTGACCGCCATGATGTATGAGCGTAACGGACGAATTCGCTGCAAAAGAAAATTAGCGATAATCTTGTAATCACTTCTGCGGTCTAAAACTAATTTCATGAGTAAAATGCCGTCTATTCCTCCTAAGGGATGATTGGAAATACTGATAAAAGGCCCTTTGGCAGGAATGCGCTTTAGCTCTTGGGCATCATACTCAAATTTGATGTTGTAATGAAGCAATAAGGCCTCTAAAAAAGAAGTAGTGTCGAGATGTTTTGTCTTTCGATAGACCCTATTAATCCCGCTTAGTTTGGTGATTCGCATAAAACACCAAGCGATGCCAATACCGATATAACCACATTTTGAGAGCTGAAGTACTTGAGCTACTTCTCTGGCAGTAATAAGGTTCATCTCCTATCGATTTTTCACCGACAAAAGTACATATTAAGCCTCTTGCTTAACCACCAATTGTAAAGTTTCTCCATTGCGCTGTTCTACCAAAACCTTATCGTTTTTTTGAAGTACTGTTTTAGTCGAATCTTCATTGGCATGTCGAATGGTGTAAAGCGAGACATCTTTATGATATTGCACCTTAAACTCTTGCTCTAAATCAGGTAAAAGTTGCTGAAAACCTTCAAACCTATTGTCGAGACAAACACTAAAACTGATGGCTGAATTTTGAATTAAATCCACCTTGAGTCGGTATTTGGCAAAGAGTTTAAACAAGGCGCTAAAGTGTTCTTCAACCATAAATGAAAAATCCTGGGTTGCAAGTTGTAAAAGCACCTGATTGCGCTTTAAAATGTAGCAAGGTATCATGGGGTCTAAGGTCAGCCCGTGAGATACTTGAGTCCCTGGATTTTCTAAATCTGAGAAACTTCGAACAATTAGCGGAATAGACTTTCGCTGCAGTGGTTGAAGTGTTTTTGGGTGAATGACTGTAGCTCCATAAAAAGCCAATTCAATGGCTTCTCGGTAAGAAATCTGATTTAAGAGTTCAGTTTGTTGAAAATACCTAGGGTCGGCATTGAGTACACCAGGAACATCTTTCCAAATACTAACAGCATCTGCATTTAAGGCATAGGCTAAAATAGCTGCTGTATAATCTGAACCTTCTCTACCCAAGGTTGTAGTAAAATTATGTTGGTCACTCCCCAAAAATCCTTGAGTGATAAAAAGGGTGTTTTGATTTTGACCTATATGATGCTGAATCTGTTGTTCAGTCAGTGTCCAATTTACTTTTGCATCTCTGTAATTTTGATCTGTTTTGATGAGCTCTCGAACATCAATCCATTGATTATCAATCTTTTCTTTGGTGAGATAGGCACTGATTATAGTGGTAGATAGCAATTCGCCGTAACCCACAATTTGATCGTATACAAAGGCCTTTTTCAAGGATTTATTCCAGGCCAAAAATCCACTGATTTCGTCGAATAAAAGGTTGACCTGAACCATAACATCAGAGGATTCTCCGTTGAAGAGTTCTTTGACAATTTGCTGGTGAAAAGCCCTTGATGTTGCCAGTGCTTTGGTAAGTACTTCTTGGGTAGGTTGCTTTGAGGTCTTGGCTTTTAAATACGAAGAGACCACCTCTTCCATGGCATTTGTGGTTTTGCCCATTGCAGAAACGACCAATGTGGTGTTTTCGATTCCTTGATGCCTTAAAACTTTAACGAGGTTTTGAACGCCAACTGCATCTTTGACTGAAGCTCCCCCGAACTTAAATATTCTCATTTACTCATTTGCCTTTTGGGCATTTTGCGCTATAGTTTGTTGATCCATTTGAACAATGTGCCAGTTCTTCAAGAATTGTGCCCCTTTGGATTCGTATAACTCAATGGCTGGTGTATTCCAGTCGAGCACCTCCCAACAGAGACGTCTAACGCCCATTTGATGTGCGTAGACAGTAACGTGATCGAGGAGTGCAGTGCCAATTCCATTTCCCCTAACCTCTTTTTTTACGATGAGGTCTTCGAGATGAATACTCTTTCCTTTCCAAGTGGAATACCGAAAGTAAACCAAGGCCATACCCAATAAGTCAGCCGTTTTCGGGTCTCTCGCTACAAAACAATGGTAGAGTGGATTGCTTCCAAAACCATCATTGCGCAGTTCTTCTTCGGTAATTTCTACTTGCTCAGGTTCATTCTCAAATTCAGCTAATTCTTTGATTAGACCTAGAATTTGGGAAACATCAGAGACTACAGCATTTTCAATTTTAAATTCCACACGCAAAAATATCTAGATATAAATGAAATACGAAAGGTATTAAACAGAACTCACATATTGGTCATAAAATGTTAGAGCACTGCTTTTAGAAGTCGTCTAATCCCAAGCGATTATAGAGATTTGTTGTAACTTCAACTCGCTATGAAAACTCCTTTGCTTCAATTTACTTCTAAGGGGATTTACTGTGCTCAGGCCGGGGTTTATCTCGACCCGTGGAGACCGGTAGACCACGCTATTATTTCGCATGGTCATGCCGATCACTCTAGATACGGACACCAGAAATACATCACCCACCACTACAATCTGCCCATCATTAAAAAAAGGCTTGGAGCCATCAATGCCAGCAGTGTAGGCTGGGGCGAGCGATTTTCGGTCAATGGGGTTGATTTTAAATTACATCCTGCAGGTCATATCGTGGGTTCTTCACAAATTTTGGTGAGTCACAAAGGAGAACGCTGGGTTTTTACAGGCGATTACAAAGCACATTACGATGGGATTTCTGATGCCTTTACACCCCAAAAATGCCATGCAATTATTACAGAGTGTACCTTCGGGATTCCCGCTTTTAAATGGCCAGACCCCAAAGAAATTCACGATGAAATCAATAGGTGGTGGTTCGACAATCAACAAAACGGATTGAATTCTGTGGTTTTCGCCTATAGTCTAGGTAAGGCACAACGTATACTCAAACACTTAAATCCTGAGATCGGTAAAATTTTTGTGCATCCTGCCGTGGGTGCCATGAACGATATCATTGCTGAATTTAAAACCCTTCCGCCCTATACCATATTGACCAGAGAAATCAAAAAAGAAGACATTCAAGGCGCCCTTATCATTACTCCTGCAGCGGTTCAAAATGGGAGTTGGCTTAAAAAATGCCAGCCCTATACCGATGCTAGTGCGAGTGGTTGGATGGCCATTCGCGGGAACAAACGTCGACGTTCAATCGACCGTGGATTTGTAATTAGCGATCACTGTGATTGGGATGAGCTTTTGCAATCCATCGAAGCTACAGGCGCAGAAAAGGTGATTTGCACCCATGGTTACACTGATCTTTTTGCAAAATACCTCAGCGAACAAGGTTATGATGCCCGCACGGAAAAAACCCAATTTGAAGAAACCGATAACGAGTAATGAAAGCATTTGCCGCACTCATAAGAGAACTGGATCAAACCACCAAAATCAATCCAAAGATTGAGGCTCTTGCAGCTTACTTCAACTCTGCTGATGATTTGGATAAGATTTGGACTGTTGCGCTGCTTTCACATCGCAGGCCAAAAAGACCACTCAGCACAACACTCATGCGAAGCTGGGCCGCAGAAGAAACAGGCGTACCCACTTGGCTATTCGATGAGACCTATCACATTGTAGGAGACCTGGCTGAAACCATCGCTCTGTTTTTTCAAAAACAAAAGGCGACACACGAGCAAAAACTGCACGAAGTGATTCATGAACTCATCACACTTAAAGAAAAAACAGATGATGAAAAAAGAGCCTACCTGATTAAACAGTGGAAAGAATTGGACTTTTATGAATGCTTCGTATTTAACAAACTGCTCACTGGCGGATTTCGCATCGGTGTGAGTCAAAAGTTAATGACAAGAGCACTTGAAAAAGCTACCGGTATTCCCGTAGACCAACTCGCCTATAAATTAATGGGGAATTGGAGCCCACAAAACAGCAGTTTTCAAGAGCTTATTCTCGACCCCAAAGAAGGTGAAGACACCTCTAAACCCTACCCTTTCTTTTTGGCCTATTCCGTAGAATCTCCTCTTGAAGAACTCGGTAAGCTTAAGGTTTGGGCTATTGAATACAAATGGGACGGCATACGTGCTCAACTCATTTTAAGGGGAGGAAATCTTTTTATCTGGTCAAGGGGAGAAGAGTTAATTACCGATCAATTTCCAGAATTAGAATCTTTAAAAGAACGCTATCCAGAAGAATATTTAGTCATTGACGGCGAATTGTTGTGCTATAATGAAGAGGGGATTCAAGAATTCGGTAGCCTTCAAAAACGCATCGGTCGCAAAAAGGTGAGCCAAAAAACCTTAAATGAATATCCCGTGGTACTCATGGCCTACGACTTGTTAGAATATCAAGGCAAAGACATCCGTCAAAATTCATATGCAGAGCGAAGAGCCTTGTTAGAATCTTTAGACTTTAAAATGCCGCTCTTGTTTTCAAAGCGACTTGAAGCCTCCTCTTGGGACGAAGTAGAAGCCCTTCGATCTGATGCTCGAGCGCAACGATCTGAAGGTTTGATGCTTAAAAAGATGGATGCCCCATATGGAGTTGGTCGTAAAAAAGGTATTTGGTATAAACACAAGGTAGAACCACTGCAAGTCGATGCCGTACTCACCTACGCTATGCGGGGTCACGGTCGCAGGTCTAATCTATACACCGACTACACCTTTGCCCTATGGCAAGAAAACGAAGATGGAGAGCGCTATCTGGTCACCTTCGCCAAAGCCTACTCCGGCCTAACCGATACCGAAATAAAGGCCCTTGACCAGTGGATCAAAAAAAATACACTTCAACGTTTTGGACCCGTGCGCGAGGTGACTCCACATCACGTTTTTGAAATTTCGTTTGAAGGCATTAGTAAATCAAGTCGACACAAAAGTGGATTTGCCACTCGCTTTCCGCGAATCAGTCGCTGGCGAGAAGACAAAAACATAAACGAAGCCAATTCTATTGAAGATTTAAATGCCCTACTTCTAGAACTCAATTCTCAAAATAATGCTGCAGACTAAAGACATAAAACATTGGTTTGAGGCAAAGTCTTGGAAGATACACCCCTTTCAAGAAGAGGTGTGGAGTCATTTTGAAAACGGTAAACACGGATTGCTTAACGCCCCCACAGGAAGCGGTAAAACCCTTGCACTTTGGATGCCCATTTGCAAGCAAATCAGTCAACAGCCATCCAAAAAATCCGGCTTAAAAGCCTTGTGGATTACGCCCTTAAAAGCACTAGCTCAAGAAATTGAACTCTCAACTCAAGAGGTGGTTGACGATTTAAAACTCGATATCAGTATTGGCATTCGAACTGGAGATACGCCTAATGCTGTGCGGGCCAAACAGCGCAAAAAAATGCCTAATTTACTGATAACTACTCCTGAGAGCCTTCACCTTTTGATGAGCTCCAAGCAAATGCAGCAACAATTTAAAGACTGCTGCGCTATTGTAATTGACGAGTGGCATGAACTTATGGGTTCTAAAAGAGGAGTTCAAATAGAACTCGCCTTATCTAGACTCAAAAACTGCTGTTCGCAATTGAGAATTTGGGGAATCAGTGCAACCATAGGAAATATAGATCAGGCAAAAGAAGTGCTTTTAGGCCCTGAAGGTGCATATATCGAAAAGGCTGTCTTGGTCAAATCTGCACTCGATAAAAAGATTGAGGTGCAAAGTATTTTTCCCGAAAAGATGGATCGCTTTCCGTGGAGGGGGCATATGGGTCTGCAGCAAATCGACAATGTCGTTGAAATCATCAATAACAGTGAAAGCACCTTAATCTTCACCAATACCAGATCTCAATGTGAAATCTGGTTTCAAAAATTACTACAACGCGTTCCTGAATTTGCAGGGGAACTCGCCATGCACCACGGGAGTATTGAGAAAAAAACACGACTTTGGGTAGAACAGGCCATCCGAAATGGCAATCTAAAAGCGGTTGTCTGTACATCTAGTCTTGACTTAGGTGTAGATTTTAGCCCCGTAGAATCTGTGATTCAAATCGGAGGTCCTAAAGGAGTTGCTCGATTTTTACAACGTGCAGGTCGAAGTGGTCACCGTCCGGGAGCGGTCTCAAAAATCAATTTTGTACCCACTCACGCTATCGAACTCGTTGAAGCTTCAGCGCTAAAGAAAGCGACACAGCAGCAGCATATTGAAGAGCGTATACCCTACTTAAACAGCTTTGATGTATTGATTCAATACCTTTTGACTTTGGCTATTGGCCCAGGCTTCTATCCTAATGAAATTTACAAAGAGGTAAAATCTACCTTTTGCTTTCAAGCTATAAGTGATGAGCAGTGGAATTGGGTGCTGAATTTTATCACAGTAGGAAGTCAATCACTAAGCAGTTATGACGAATACAAAAAAGCAATCCGACTTGAAGACGGAAAAATTGTAGTCGAAAATAGGGGTATTGCCATGAGACATAGTCTGCAAATCGGGACTATTGTTTCTGATGCTATGGTAAACGTGCATTATCAAAACGGCCAATTTATTGGAACTGTTGAAGAGTGGTTTATCTCTCAGCTCAAAGAGGGAGATGTTTTTATTTTTGCCGGAAGAACCTTAGAACTCATCCGCCTGCGTCAGATGAAGGCAAAAGTGCGTAATTCAAAACGCAAAACCTCACGTGTACCCGCATGGATGGGAGGGCGCTTGTCACTTACCGCACATCTATCTGAATTACTGCGGCAAGAACTGTATTCACTGCACGCTGAATCCAATGAACAGACTGTCGAAATACAGACCTTAAAGCCAGTTGTAATCCAACAGCTCAAAGAAAGTATCATTCCCAAAACAGACGAATTTCTTGTAGAATGTTTTGAAACTAAAGAAGGCTTTCATCACGTATTCTATCCTTTTGAAGGGCGTTTTGTGCACGAGGCTTTTGCCAGTTTATTGAGCTATAGAGTGGGTCTATTACAGCCTATAAGTTGTTCTATCGCTTATAACGATTACGGCTTTGAACTGCTTTCTGATCAAAAAATTGACTTAGACGATGTCTTTGAACAAAATTTATTGAGTCCTGTCGATTTGGTTTCTGACCTTAGGCAGAGTCTCAATATTAATGAAATGGCCAAACGCTGTTTTAGAGATATTGCGGTTATTAGTGGGCTTGTGTTAAGCAGTCATCCTGCCGCTGCAAAAACCAAACACCTACAAAGTAGTTCTCAACTACTTTACAAAGTTTTTAAAGACTTTGAACCTGATAATTTACTCTACCAACAGGCACATACCGAAACCTTTGAACACCACCTCGAAGAAGGGCGACTGCGATTGGCATTAGATCGAATTTCAAAACAACACCCGTGTATTGTTTATTGCGAGCATCCTACTCCACTCTCCTTTCCGATAATTACAGATCGATTACGCGCGAGTATGTCTACAGAATCTCTTGAGGACCGCATCGCCAAAATGATTGAGGATATTTCGTAAACTTGGCAGTAGGATGATTGAAATCAATTGGCAAAATTTAAAACTAAATCTTCACCACTCAGGGGCTATTTTCATTGAAAAATACTCNATGCTCTTAATCAGTGATGTGCATTTAGGAAAAGTGACCCACTTTAGAAAACACGGGGCGGCAGTTCCTCAAAATGCCGTTTTTCAAAACTTTAAAAATATGGATGAGGTTATTGAGACTTTTAATCCTTTTCAAATCTGTTTTATGGGTGATTTATTTCACAGCGATAAAAACAGAGAGTTCGACTTATTTTCGAATTGGATTGCAGGTGTGCCTAGCCAATTTTATCTCGTACGTGGAAATCACGACAGCATCTCAGATGAGATTTACCAAAAACTAGGTATAGAAACCCAACTCGATTTTGAATTGGAGGAGGATCTTTTTCTCTTCCACCATCCGCAAGAACAAAACATCAATCACATCTGTGGGCATGTGCATCCCGCAGCACTCATGAAAGGAAAAGGAGGGCAAAAATTAAGACTTNCCTGTTTTTGCGTTTCTCAGCATCAAATTATCATGCCTGCCTTTGGTACTTTTACAGGGAAATTCACCATTTCTGTNGAGGATTTTGAATACATCTATCTCATAGCAGGAGAATCTGTAGTGCCCGTTTAAACAAAACATTATAAGTTTTTACTCAGGAATAATACTGGTCATAGAGCCAAAGACCTGTAAGTACGAGTACAATTTCAATAATCAACCAAATCACATATTTCTTTAAATACTTGGATTTCTTCATAAGTTAAGCTGTCTTAGTCTTGAATCTCTTTGAGGTAGTTGACTAGATTTTGATTTTTGACTAAAATTTCTTCAAGTAAGTTTTCGAGCGCATCTGTTTTAAGGCGTCTTTCATAGAGCAATTGTTGAAAACGCTCTACCGAGAGTTGCTCTTCTAAAACCTCTATGTGCAAAGAAGCCTCGTTACTGCTTTTTTTATCTGTTCTCAATGCACTCAAATTGTGCATACCTACACTACTCAAATAAGGCCTGACTTTGTTGTGCACGATATCGACGTACTCCAAGAAAATGTCTAAAACCTCATCTTCTTGCAGAAAATAGTTTTGAATTTGTTGGCGTGTCAAATCGTCTTTTAAACTGCTTACGGCAATGCTGTGATTTCGTTGTGTGATGGGTCTAAAATCCGATGAATAGCGCAAAAGACCAATATTTTTCTCATCTAAAGGATAGCTTGAATCAAAAACCTTGGCAATCAAATCGTCAATCAGTTGTTTTTGGCGCTTCACTTCGGATAAGGACTTATTGATATGAATGGTGTCGAGATTCAAATCTTCAATAATATGACCGATTAGAACCTTTTCTTTGTTTGCATTTTTTCGTTCTTCATTCCAATTATTAGTCTGTAAGGCAATGAGAAGGCCAATTGAAATAATTAATATTTCTCCTANGGCATATTTGATTTTAGTAATCCAGTTGCTTTTTATCATAATTGCTCAGGAATTACCCTAAAAATAGGATTCAAAAGAACACATTCAAAACTTGACCGAAAATTATCGATTAATCTTTGCTTCTTCATGACCAATCCGCAAAAGTCTACTTTTAAAAGCATGAGAAAAACTGCTTATTTGCCGTACTTTTGTACTCCGAAACAGCACATCTATCTTTTTGATTTGAACGCCGGTTTTAACGACATACTAAAGCGATTCGAGACCTCTGAAAACTTCAAAAGGTTGAAATCTCTTATTGCCCAAAAAGAAGAAATTAAGCTGAATGGCCTTGTAGGCAGTGGATTGTCTTTTATTGCTGCGGCCATATATCAACAAATAAAACAGCATACTGTAGTAGTTGTAAACGACAAAGAAGAAGCAGCCCACCTTCTCAATGATCTTGAAAAAATCAAAGGAGAGCGCCATGTGTTATTTTATCCAGCCAGCTACAGAAGGCCTTATGAAGTGGCTACCCTCGATAACGCCAATGTATTACTTCGAGCTGAAGTACTCAATCGCCTCAAACAAAAGAGTGAACCCTTNATTTTAGTGACCTACACCGATGCACTACTCGAAAAAGTAGTGACCCGTCAAGAAATTCAAAAGAACACCCTAGCGCTTAAAACGGGCATGAAGATGAGCTTGGACTTTTTAAACGAAGTGCTTTTTGAATACGAGTTTCAACGTGTAGACTTTGTCACCGAAGCTGGAGAGTTTTCTGTTCGCGGAGGAATTGTCGATGTCTTTTCATTTTCGAAAGAGCACCCCTACCGCATTGAATTTATGGGTGACGAAATCGAGAGTATTCGCTTATTTGATATCGAAACGCAAACTTCAATACGTANTGAAGAGCAGATGAACATCCTTCCCAACCTCGATCATAAAACGGATTTAGAAGAGCGTATAGGTTTTTTTGATTTCATTGAAGACCCGGTACTTGTACTGCTCAACCAAGCAGATCAAATTGAGGCCAAACTCGATCAACTTTACCTCAAAGCCATTGAAAACTTTGAAAAGATTGAAAGTCCTATCCAAAGACAAAAGCCGAACGAATTATACCTCAATGCCTCTAGCTTTAAAAGTCAATATCAGAAGAAAAAGCACCTTCAAATCAATCGCTTTAATACTGTGGATCTTGATTTTGGACAANTTCCTCAACCCGCCTTTAACCGAAGATTTGACCTTTTATTAGAACACCTTGAAGAGCACAGTGAAAAGGAGTACAACCATTATTTACTGTGTGCTGGTGACAAGCAAAAACAGCGCTTTTATGATATTTTCCAAGAATTAGAGACCAAAGTTTCTTACAATGCTATAAGTGAAAATCTCTATCAAGGGTTTTTAGATCNTGATTTAAAAATCAGTTGTTACACCGACCACCAAATATTTCAGCGCTATCACAAGTTCAAGCTCAAAGNAAATCGCGCACAAAAACAAGCTATCAGTCTAAAAGAACTTACTAAACTGGCCGTTGGTGATTACGTCACCCACATCGATCACGGGATTGGTAAATTTGGCGGACTGCAAAAAATAGATGTAGAAGGACAAAAGCAAGAAGCGATTAAATTGGTTTATGGAGATCGCGACATCCTTTATGTCAGTATACATTCCCTGCATAAAATCTCAAAATTTAACGGCAAGGACGGCCAGGTACCCCGCATCTATAANTTAGGATCAGGGGCTTGGAATAAAGTCAAGCAAAAGACCAAAGCAAGAGTTAAAAAGATTGCCTTTAATCTCATTCAAGTTTACGCTAAACGAAGACTTGATAAGGGCTTTGCCTGTAATGAAGACAGTTATTTACAACACGAACTCGAAGCTTCNTTTCTCTTTGAAGACACCCCTGACCAAGAAAAGGCCACCAAAGAAGTCAAACAAGACATGGAGAGCAGCAGACCCATGGATCGATTAGTTTGCGGTGATGTAGGATTTGGAAAAACCGAGGTTGCCATTCGGGCCGCTTTTAAAGCTGTGGATAACGGAAAACAGGTGGCTGTGCTAGTACCTACCACGGTGCTTGCCTTTCAACATGATAATACCTTTAAGAAACGATTGGAGAATTTTCCGGTACGTATCGATTATTTAAATCGATTTAGATCCGCCAAAGAAAAACGTGAAATTATCGATGAATTAGGTGAAGGAAAAATTGATATTTTGATTGGAACCCATCAACTGGTCAATGACAAAATCAAATTCAAAGATTTGGGATTACTCATTGTTGATGAAGAACAAAAGTTTGGGGTTTCGGTCAAAGAAAAACTCAAATCCATCAAAGAAAAGGTAGATATTCTCACCCTAACAGCTACGCCAATTCCGCGAACACTTCAATTCAGTTTGATGGCTGCTCGCGATTTATCCATCATCAATACTCCACCTCCGAATCGCTATCCTATTGAGAGTCGTGTAGTGCGATTTGATCAAGAACTGATTCGAGATAGTATTTCTTACGAAATTCAACGGAATGGACAGGTGTTTTTCATCCACAACCGTATCGAAAANATCAAAGAAGTTGCGGGTATGATTCAGCGCTTGGTGCCAGATGCACGAATTCGAGTAGGCCATGGTCAAATGGAAGGAAAAAAGCTTGAAGCCCTGATGCTCGCTTTTATGAATAATGAATTCGATGTACTGGTTTCGACCACCATTATTGAAAGTGGATTAGACATACCTAATGCCAATACCATTTTGATCAACAACGCAAATAATTTTGGACTCAGCGATCTACACCAAATGCGCGGACGTGTGGGTAGAACCAACAAAAAGGCTTTTTGCTATTTCATTACTCCGGGAACTGAAAGTATGACCGCGGATGCGCGTAAACGCATGGAAGCCCTATCACAATACACTGAACTCGGAAGTGGTTTTCACATCGCCATGAAGGATTTAGAAATACGCGGTGCAGGAGATTTATTGGGCGGAGAACAAAGCGGATTCATCAATGAAATGGGATTTAATACCTATCAAAAAATTCTGAATGAGGCCATTGAAGAATTAAAAGAAAATGAGTTCTCTGAGCTTTATCAAGATGAAGAAAAAACCAACAAAGACTTTGTCAAAGAAATTCAAATTGACACCGATCTTCAACTCTTATTTCCCGATCACTACATCAATGTANTTGCCGAGCGTTTAAGACTCTATCAAGAACTCAACAGCCTTAAAAATCAAGAAGAACTCGATGACTACAAAAATACTCTGATCGATAGATTTGGCCCACTTCCGTTGGAGGCTGAAAACTTGTTACTGACCCTTCCTTTAAAGTGGATGCTTAAAGCGCTTGCCATTGAGCGAATCGTTTTGAAAAAAGACACCTTACTGGCCTATTTCGTAGCTGATCACGACTCTGAATTTTTCCAAAGTGAAGCCTTTCACCATGTACTCAAGCAAACGACACAGGTGAATTTCAAATGTGAACTCAAAGAAAAGCAGACCAAAAACGGGCTTCGTCTCTTTTTGAGAATTGACCAGGTCAGTGATATACAAACCGCCCTTTCTCGTATTAGCGCTTTGGGAACAATTGCTGATAGAGCAACTTCATAAAGTCTGATACTTTTCTGGGTTCAAGCCATCTGAGTACAACTACTAATTCTTCTTCTTGGTCTACAATGATGAAATTACCTCCAAAACCAGCTGCGTAAAAAACGTGTTTTGGCACGCCTTCCCAATAGCGTCCACCTTCTTGGTTCAACCACCACATGAATCCGTAATTCGGATTGGGTTCTGATGGTGTAATCGCCTTTTCAATAAAAGAACTGCTCAACACTTGAGTAGAGTTCCAGACTCCATTGTTGGCATAGAGTAGCCCTAGTCGAGCCAAATCTTCAGCGCTTATGAATAGTCCTCCACCAGAATGTCCTCCTCCTGTGACCGATTGCATTTGCATACCGTCNATAAGGGTATAGGCCTTTTCATAACCAAACCATCGCCAAGTATCACTTGCACCAATTTGATCCATCAAAGGCTTTAAAACTTGAGGCAGTGGCTTTCTGTGTAGATGCGTGAGTGCGTAGGCTAGTACATTAACGCGAACATCATTGTATTCCATCACCGTTCCAGGGGTTCGTAACTCGCGATACTTCCAATCGTCTATACCACCTTCTCGAGGTGGCCGGTCGGCCCAATCACGAATACCCCATAGGCTACCTGACCAGTCAGAAGTTTGATGTAGTAAATGCTTCCAAGTGATTTGCTCGTTGTGGGCACCTCTAAAAGTACCATCCCAAATGTAGTCTTTCACCTGATGATCGAAATTGGGTAATAAGCCTTGGTCATATGCCAATCCAGCAGTAGTTGCCAAGAAGCTCTTAGTGACACTAAAGGTCATATCGACATGATCAGTCGCTCCCCACTTTGCGACGATTTTTCCTGACTTAATAATCATTCCTGCAGGGCCACCACGTTTTTTGGTCGGACCCAAAATTTNGTGAAAAGGTTCACGAGCGAATCCTTTCAAAATAGCAATTCTTAAATCTTTGTCTCCAGAATATTCATTGGCTTGTGCAAAATCGACTAGCTGTTGCAATTCTTTTTGATGCTTTTTTGCAAATGAACTATTGATTTCCCACTGGTGTTTTGGTGGATAATAGGTATCCTGTCCAAAAACCAAATGATTAGCGGTAGTACAAATACAAATCGTTAATACGGCTATTAAAATCTTTTTCGCTCTAAAATTTTGTTTTCTGCGCTGTAGTATCTCCATAATCCTTGTTGTTTTCCTTTTCTAAATTTTCCTTCGATTTTCTTTTTACCGTTGGGGTAGTAACTCACGTAATCACCATTAAGTTCGCCGTTTTTGAGTTCTACTTTGATTCTAATTGCACCATTGCTGTAAAAGAGCTCGTATTTCTTGGCTTCCATGTCTGATGGATGCAAATCTCCTACATAAAAAACGTCTTCTTCATTTTCGGGCCAATCGTAAATATCTTCAAAGTGATAAGTCTCGAAATCTTGTATTTCTTCNAGATCTTCAAAAGGAATATATGAGGCTTTCATTTCACTTTCAAACCCCACCTCTTTCGTATTTAATTCCACTGCAATTTGAGGAAAACTCATGAGGTAGTTTTTGTTTTTAATGAGGCTTTGTCGCATTTCATAATCAGNATACGAGAGCAGCGTTTCATATAGAACAGGCGTGTTGACATAGGCAAAAACGGGCACCTGATCATTAAAACGCCTATTAAACTTGGTAAAGCTTTGTGAATAGTCCATTGTAGTTTCTTCCACATGGGCTTTTATCATTGTCTTTAAAGCATTAGGATTATCTGCAAAGACTACTACATCATTAATTAAGGTGTAATAAGGCTTTTCAAAATTTTGAAACAGTTTTCCAAAGAACACCTTAAAAAATCCTTTGAGGGCAAGGTATCTGATTTCGTGATTGTAATAATTGATGGTTTCAAATTTGATTGGTGTTTTTCGTCTGATTTGACGCTCAAACCGGCCTAATTCCTGCGCTGCTATTTTTTTATCTTTTACTCGAAGCCCCAATACCATTTCAATTTTGTTGACTTCAAAAGCAGATTCAAATTGAAAAATGGAAACCTCAGAGTCAACCCAGTCAATTAAACTTTGCATTAAATCAAAATCCAAAAATTTGCTCAATTTTTCGATGTTTTCTTCGTACGAATTGACCTCTTTTTCATCTACCACAGAAGAAGCCTTTAGGTTTTCGATAAACAATTCTAAATTGTCAAAAGTATAACTCAGATAAAGTCCAGTTCTTATTGGTGCTATAGTATATGCCGTTCGCTCTGAAGAACCAGAGTTGTGCAGGGCTTCTATATACGATTTAGAATTTTGGGCGATGAGTGTACTTCCTTCTGCTTGAAGCACATTGTCTTTGTCTATNCTAAAATTTAAACCACTGAAGGTGAAATTTTGACCCAACTGTGCTGTAAAGCCAGAATCTTCAGCAGCGTATCTATTTAAAAAATCTTCTAATTCTGAAAATTGAATTAGAAATCGCACTTGATCTTCTTCAAGTTCAAGGTGTAATTCTTCAAAATTATCAGCCTTATACCAGTCTCGAACTTTGTAACCGTCTAAGGCTTCTTGAAGAAGTTTACGTTCATAACTGACCACCAATTGANGATCAATGATGGCCACAAAAAAACGTTCTGCAGAATCACGTTCGTAGATTTCAATAACCTCATGATTATTGATACTTGACTCGGTCACTAAATAATCTGGTTCTAGCCAGTTTTTTAGTTGTGTTTTAAATAGCGCTAAACGAGATAAGCTCTTTAAATCAATTGCATAGAGATAACCCAATTCTAAATTGGGCATCAAATGCATTGAGAAATAAACCGTTCTATCGTTNAGCAACTCCATAAGGTTTTCATTTTTTTGAAAAAGAGTGTCGAAGTCAGATATTCCTTCCATCATTTCTTGTAGATAGGGATGGGTCTGAATGTACTGCCAAGGCTCAGAGTTTCGAACCTCTTGCCAATTATTCCAAGGATTATTGGTCTCTGCGATTACNATTGCATTATTTGGAATTAATGCTAAAGGATTATTCTGTTCTTGTTTTGNAGGAAGAATGATGTACATGATGGATATTCCTACAAGTAAAACAAAGATGAGAAGTGGAATGAGTATCCACTTTATTCTGGATTTTTTCATAAGTTCTTCAACGCTTTGANGATACTAAAGGCCTTATCTGCCTGTATGTCATCTACCAAAATAGTAAATTCATTTGTAGTAGATATCACTTCGTACAACACAATTCCTTCCCATGCTAAGCGTTGAAAAATGAAATAATAGATTCCAGGAACGGTAACATTCTCTGAGGGTAACTTTACACTTACTGAAGCNAGTTGCTCAGCCTTCTGCGTGCATATTTCATTTTTAAAAATACGCTCAACAGTCTTCTNCAATCGATTTGACACGACGATATTGATTTCATTTACTCCTCTTGAAGAAGTGTAAAAAATATCTGGCATATTTTCAATCTCACGCATAAGATCAAGCTGACTCGACAAGATCGAAGGGGTCAGTTGAAAAGTGTAATCCGTCAACGAAGAACGCACTGTAATCTCACCAATATCTTTGAGAACTTTTACGATTTTATGCGTAGCTAAGAATTCCAGATTCTCAGAAAGTCGTTTTAGTGCCATTACAATTGCCCCATCTCGTACTTCTTTTCGCAATACTTCTTCCACCTCTGGTTTGATATAACGCGAGAGTGAAGTGAGATTTATAATACCTTCAGACAAGGCTGTTTGCAGAAAAGGTTTACGTCGAATATAACTTTCTACAACAGAAGATATAGTTTTCATACAGTTTGTGTTATTTTCTAGAAATTGTTACAAAAATAACAACTATCCGATAAAGTACTGTATATCCCTAGTGTGTTGAATATCAATCTTTCCATCTGTAATGACAACAGCAATAAAATCAACTTGCATTTGCTTATGGATTCCATTGATTTTCATAAAGTGAAATGTCGCTTTTAGAATACGCTGAAGTTGTCTTGTCGACAATCTATAAATCATATGATTTGCATAGGCGCCTTTCGTTGTCGTTTTCACTTCGTAAGCAATAAGCTGATTTTTAAAGAGCCCAATGAGATCGACCTGGCATCTTAAAAACCGATAGTCAACAGCCAGAATCTGTACATTATTCTGTTGCAAATAAGCTTTGGCAATTTCTTCGCCTTCGAGTCCANTTATATTTTTTTGCACAAGCTAAAGTTCGCTCGCTAGAGCAATACTATTCGTATACTAAACATCTATAAACGTTTAATTAGTCCTAAAATTTGCTTTTCTNCCTATTTGAGNATCATTGTATGTCGAACATCACAATACCGCATGAAAAAAACTTTAGCGCTCTTATTGTTTTCTTTGTTTGCCTGTGGTAAAGATAAAAACGGATGTCTAGGCAGTCCCCACTTTGATCTCCCTTGTCCTGCTATTTTTGATTCTGTCTGCAGCTGCAATGGAGTTACTTATGGCAATGCATGCACAGCAACAGCATTTGGAATTCTGTCTTATGAACAAGGAAGTTGTGCCGATAACCTCTAAGCCTCTTAAAAAGCATCAGAATTGTCTATTTTTGAATTGCCAATCTAAGATGATGAAGGACACTTCTATGAAACTGAAGAACAGATACACCATAACCGCTGCACTACCATACACCAACGGCCCCATACATATTGGACATTTGGCTGGAGTCTACGTGCCTGCAGATATTTTTAGTCGTTATCTAAGACAAAAAGATAAAGATGTCGCTTTCATTTGTGGAAGTGATGAACACGGAGTGGCCATTCCGATGCGTGCTAAAAAAGAAGGAAAGGAGCCTCAAGATATTATCGACACTTATGACAAGATGATTCGTGAATCTTTTGAGGACTTTGGAATAACTTTTGACAATTATTCTAGAACNTCAAGNGCAATTCATCACGAAACAGCCTCAGCGTTTTTTAAAGAGCTCCATGAAAAAGGAGTCTTCGAAGANCAAGTTTCCGAGCAACTTTACGATGATCAGGCGNAGCAGTTTTTAGCAGATCGTTTTGTNACNGGTACTTGTCCAAAATGTGGGCANCACGAAGCTTATGGAGACCAGTGTGAAAAATGTGGNACTTCNTTAAACGCCACAGANCTNATCAATCCAATCTCTACNCTNAGNGGNAGTAAACCNAGTTTGAAAAAAACAAANCATTGGTTCTTGCCTCTCAATAATTTTGANGGATTTTTAAANGACTGGATTCTCAATGATCACAAAGAAGACTGGAAACCCAACGTTTACGGTCAGTGTAAATCNTGGATNGATGACGGNCTCAANCCNAGAGCNGTGACTCGNGATTTAGATTGGGGAATNCCTGTTCCAGCNGCNTATGAAGGNGCTCAAAAAGTNCTNTATGTTTGGTTTGAAGCNCCAATAGGTTATATNTCCTCTACCAAAGAATGGGCNGAACGTGAAGGTAAAGATTGGNAACCNTNTTGGAAGGATGAACAAACAGAATTNGTNCACTTTATAGGTAAAGACAATATNGTCTTTCATTGCATNATCTTCCCCAGTATTTTAAAAGCAAANGGNGATTATATNTTACCCNCNCAAGTTCCNGCCAATGAATTNTTAAATCTTGANGGCCAAAAGTTGTCGACTTCAAAAAATTGGGCCGTATGGTTGCATGAATACCTANAAGAGTTTGAAGGCATGCAAGACGTNTTGCGTTATGCACTNACCGCGAACGCACCTGAAACNAAAGACAATGATTTCACTTGGAANGATTTTCAAGCGCGTAACAACAATGAACTAGTNGCCATTTTNGGAAACTTCGTGAATCGCGTCGTGGTCCTCATGCANAAATATTANCAAGGAGAANTNCCTGAAGTTCAAGAATTAAATGCGCACGANNTAGAAATTTTGNCNCANCTCAANANNTTNCCTNCAAAAATAGAATCTTCTTTGAATCGTTACCGATTTAGAGAAGCCTTAGGNGAACTNATGAATCTTGCGCGNTTTGGNAATAAGTANTTGGCCGANGCNGAACCTTGGAAACGCATTAAAACAGANCCNGATCANGTGGCTCANATTATGTATACNGCTATNCANATAGTCGGTGCCCTNGCNGTACTCAGCGAACCCTTCTTGCCTTTTACNTCAGCCAAACTAAANGGNATTTTAGGTNTAGAGCTCANTCAAATTCATTGGAATGAAATCGCTCAAGAATCACANTTGATTAANAGTGGNACAAGNCTCAATGAAAATCAACTCTTATTTCGAAAAATAGAAGACAGTGAAATNGAAAAGCAATTGGAAAAACTAAANAATACAAAATTGGAAAACGCCTNTGAACAAAATCAANCAGCNATAGCTGAAATAAAACCTACAATTAATTTTGATGACTTCTCAAAATTAGATTTACGCGTAGGTCATATCATTAGTGCTGAAAAAATGCCAAAAGCAGATAAACTATTAGTCCTTCAAGTTGACCTAGGTATTGAAAAAAGGACAGTAGTCTCTGGCATAGCCATGCAATTTGAACCAAGTGAAATTATCGGTAAACAAGTAACCCTTGTAGCCAATCTAGCTCCCCGAAAATTACGAGGAGTAGAGAGTCAAGGAATGATACTTATGACAGAGAACGCAAAAGGTGAGCTTGTTTTTGTGAATCCTGATCAAGACGGCATTCCTGCCGGTAGCGACATTACCTAATGATACGTATAGCGTATCACCCCTGCTACTACCTCGATCTTCCTGATGGCCATAGATTTCCTATGGACAAATATCGCCTGCTTCCCGAGCAACTTTTATACGAGGGATTATTTCAACAGGAGAACTTTTTTGCACCAGAAAAAATTGCGCTAGAAAAAATCTCCAGAGTGCATACCCAGGCGTATATTGACAAATTGCTATCGCTACAATTGTCTAAACAAGAAATTCGCAAATCTGGATTTCCCTTAAGTCAAGCACTCGTCGATCGCGAACAAATCATTGCACAAGGAACTTTAAACAATGTGCATTACGCTATCGAAAGTGGTGTCTCTATGAATATTGCAGGCGGAACACATCACGCTTTCAGTGATCGTGCAGAGGCCTTTTGCTTCTTCAACGATCAGGCCATTGCTGCTCAGTATATCTTAGACCAAGGAATAGCTCGGAGAATAGCCATAATAGATTTAGACGTTCATCAAGGAAATGGCACTGCCGAAATATTTTCAACAGTGCCTGAAGTTTTTACCTTTTCGATGCACGGTAAGGCCAATTATCCTTTTAAAAAAGAACAATCTGATTTAGATGTTGAACTCGAAAGTTCAATTACCGATGACGTCTATCTTCAATTACTTGAACAACACCTCAAGGAAATTCATCAGAAATTTGAACCTCAGTTTATCTTTTACCTCAGCGGAGTTGATATACTCAAGTCAGATAAACTTGGCAAACTCAATCTCAGTATTCAAGCCTGTAAAAGACGAGACGCAATAGTACTTTCTTACGCAAAACACTATCAAATTCCAATTCAAATATCCATGGGAGGGGGTTACTCACCTCAACTCAGGACAATTGTTGACGCTCATACCAATACCTTCAGAGAGGCACACCGTATTTTTACATAACTAATCTTCTACCAATTCTTTTTCTAAGGGTTTACCCAACAATAAAACTTCGCTGCACTTAACTTCAGTGATGAACTTTCGCTCACCCTTAACATCTTCATACGAACGTGTTTGAAGCTTTCCTTCAACTGCAATCTCCTTTCCTTTGCGAACGTACTTTTCTACAATTTGCGCGAGTTTTTCCCATGCAACCACATAGTGCCATTGTGTATCGGTAATTAGTTCGCCTTCTGAATTGGTGTACGATTCATTGGTGGCCATAGAAAACTTCGCCTTTTTTTTACCGCTTTTTAATTCTGATACTTCGGGATCGTTACCCACGTAGCCAATCAACTGTACTTTGTTTTTTAATGCATTCATGTATAAACTATTTTTTCGAAAGGTCTGAATTGGATATAGGTTTATCCGTCATTTAAACATGTACAAACGTTTTTATATATTTAAAAATCTAATGCAATAACTACTAAACAAGATAAATACTATGAAATCAAGAGGCTTACTTACATTGACACTAAGCTTAATCGCGAGTTTTACTTTCGGTCAAGAAGTCACTAGTGAATCCCTTAGCAATGCATCATTTAAAGGAATGAGCTGGAGAAATATTGGACCTTTTAGAGGAGGACGAAGCGTCGCTTCAACTGGGGTGCTCAAACAGGCTCACACCTATTTCATGGGGTCTACCGGAGGTGGTATTTGGAAAACTACTGACGATGGTTTAAACTGGAAAAACATCTCCGATGGATTTCTAAAAACAGGTACCGTGGGAGCTATTGCAGTTTCTGAATCAGACCCCAATGTGGTTTATGTCGGAATGGGAGAACACCCAGCTCGAGGTGTTATGACCTCTATGGGAGACGGTATGTACAAATCTATGGATGCCGGTCAAAGCTGGTCTCATATTGGACTAGATTACAGTAGACACATTTCTGATGTTATCATTCATCCGAGCAACCCTGATGTGGTTTATGTCGCTGTTCAGGGAGCGCAATACGGAGATTCCGAAGACCGAGGCATCTATAAAAGCCTAGACGGTGGAAATAGTTGGTCAAAAGTTCTCTATATCGATGAGCGCACTGGGGCTTCTTCTTTAACCATGGATATGAATAATCCCTTAGTCCTCTACGCATCTATGTGGGACCATCGAAGATATCCATGGAAAATGGAATCTGGGGGAGCTGGTTCTGGCCTCTACAAGTCTGTAGACGGCGGAATGAATTGGACTAAAATGAGCACGGGTCTTCCGGAAATGATGGGTAAATCTGGCATCTCCGTTTCTAGAGCTAACTCAAATCGAATCTTTGCAGTGATCGAAGCCGAGGGCGAAAAAGGAGGAGTATACCGTTCTGACAACCAGGGAAAATCATGGACGCAAACAAGTAAAGATCGTATTCTGATTACAAGATCATGGTACTACATGGAAATTTTTGCAGACACTCAAGACGAAAACACCGTTTATGTACTGAATGCACCAATGCTTAAATCCATTGATGGCGGAAAGACCTTTAAACCTGTGGGAACTCCTCACGGAGACAACCATCACTTGTGGATTCACCCTGATAATAATTCAGTAATGATTAACTCCAATGATGGTGGGGCTAATATTTCCAATAATGGAGGGATGAGTTGGAGTACACAATCCAATCAACCAACTGCACAATTTTACAGAGTTATTGCAGATCGTAAAATGCCCTATTACGTTTATGGAGGGCAACAGGACAACAGTTCTGTAGCTATTGCAAGTCGCACTGATGATCGAGGAATAGATCACAAAGATTGGTTTTCGGGACCTGGTTGTGAGAGCGCTTTTATCGCATTTGATCCTGATAATCCTGAGATACTCTACGGAGGCTGTTATCAAGGTATACTCGAACGATTTAATGTAAATTCATCCACACATAAAGAAATTAAAGAATATCCCGAATTAGGATTAGGAAAATATCCGAGCACCTTTAAATACCGCTTCAATTGGAATGCACCTCTTTTGGTTGACCCTTTTGATGCAAGTGTAATTTATCATGCAGGTAACGTAGTTTTCAAAAGTACAGACAAAGGACAATCTTGGACCGTAATCAGTCCAGACCTTACTAGGAATGAAAAAGACAAGCACAATGAAGGAGGAGGTCCATTCACCAATGAAGGTGCTGGAGGAGAAAACTACAATACCTTGATGTCTTTAACTGCTTCTCCTCATGAACAGGGCGTAATGTGGGCTGGATCAGACGACGGCCTAGTGCACCTGACACAGGATGGAGGAAAAACATGGAATAATGTGACTCCAAAAGGTATTTCAAATTATATCATCAACAGCATAGAAGTATCCCCTCACGATGCCGCAACCGCTTACATCGCGGTTATGGGATATAAAAATATGGATCTCACACCTCATATTTTTAAAACCACTGATTACGGAAAAAAATGGAAACGTATCACCGACGGAATTGAAGGCGAGCACACTTTTGTTAGAGTAGTGAGAGAAGACCCTATACGTAAAGATTTACTTTATGCCGGAACTGAAACAGGATTGTTTATTAGTACAGACGGAGGAGCACAATGGAATTCATTTCAATTAAATCTACCTGTGGTTCCGATAAACGACTTAACAATTGCTGATAATGATCTAGTCGCCGCCACTGCAGGAAGATCTTTTTGGATCTTAGATGACCTCGGATTTCTTCAAGGTGCTGACGATACTTCTGTAAGTCAACTTTTCAGTCCGAAGACGACCTATCGAATTATGGGGGGTCAAAGCAGGTCAACTACCCAAGGAACAAATCCGCTTCCAGGCGCAATTATCGATTACTACCTCAGCGCTGCAGATGCTGAAAAAGAAATTAGAGTTGAAGTGCTCAACAAAAAAGGAGATCTAATTAGAAGTTACATCAGTGAAGCTCCTGAAAATTTCAAAACTTGGCCAGGAGGCCCAAGCAAACCTTTAAGCCTTAAGAATACCGAAGGTTTTCATCGTTTTCATTGGGATTTGAGACATGAACCCCTCCCGAGCTTAGAAAATATTTTTGTTTTTGGTGGTCTTAGCGGTGCAAATGCTGCACCTGGAACCTATACGCTAAAGCTCTATATCGGTGATGAAATGCAAAGTACAACTTTGGATCTTCAAGCAGACCCAAGAGTTGAAGCTCCACTGGCCGCATACCAATCGCAGGAGGCTATGCTCACGGCACTTGATCAAATGCTAACCCAAATGCATGATGATGTCAATTACGTTCGAACCGTAAAAAAAGAACTCAAGTGGGCTCAAAAGCGTTTAGATGAAGATGACGAATTATCGTCTGAAGCACAAGACCTCATGGATAAAATGGTGGTTTGGGAAGAAAAAATCATCCAGCCCAAACAAAAAACCTTTCAAGATGTCATCAATTTTCACAATAAACTTGGGGCAGACATGATTTATTTGAAGTCTTACATCGACTCTGACGATCCTGAACCAACACAGGGTGCACAGGAACGATTTGATGACCTCAGCGATCAGTGGAATGCCATAGTCGATGAGAAAAAGAACATTGATGAAGCTATTGCTAAGTTTAATGCCGCTTACTTAAAATCAGCTGTACAACCCTTGAGCTCAGAAGAGTAAAAAGCACATCCCTTTCTGTTTTAAAGTTGCAGAGAGGGATGTTTTCTTTTGTCCAAAAAAATGATTCAATTTTGCATGCAATGTCAACAAGAACTGAGAGGTCGAATTGATAAGCGTTTTTGTTCTGACAGTTGTCGAACTCAATATCACAATGAAGCAAATAGAACAAGAAACCGGCGCTTCAACTATGTTCATCGCCAGCTTAAAAGGAATTATGCTATCTTAGAAATGTTCGCAAGAAAAGAACAAAGCCAAGTGCACCTCAGAGAATTGTGGTTACTGGGCTTTGATACAAAAAAGGTTACTGGGGTTAAGCTTGCAAAGACGGGAAAAATAACATTTGAACTCTACGATTTGACCTACCGTATATCTGATAAAAATCAAATTGAATTTGAAAAAACATCACTGACTAAATCGCATCTATGCTCTTCAAATTACTCAAAGAAAATTTAGGTGTTCTCCTTATTTTTTTGGCTGCATTTATAAGCCTAAACACCTTAACACCATCAGCAGATCTCAACGAAGAGGTTGCTGCCGACACCTATTCGCTAAAACGTGCGTTTACACACGTCGAACAAATGAGTCAAAGCACGCACGGTTTGGGTTTCGATGCACATTCTGATGTTCGGGAGTATCTGATTAAAGAACTTGAAAAATTAGGTTTGGAAGTCCTTCTACAAAAAGGATATACCTCAGGTGACTGGGCTAATGTGTCAGAGCCTATCAATGTAATTACCCGAATTAAAGGAAGTTCTGAGGTTTCAGTACATGCCTTATTACTACTCTCGCATTACGACAGTTCACCACACTCCTCTTTTGGAGCTAGTGATGCTGCAAGCGGAGTGGCGACCATTTTAGAAGGTGTTCGAACGCTTCTCACCTCAAATGAAGCCCCTAAAAATGATATCATTATTGTCTTTACAGACGCTGAAGAATTGGGTTTAAATGGGGCAGATTTATTCGTGAATAAACACCCTTGGGCAGAAGAGGTTGGCTTGGTTTTAAATTTTGAAGCTAGAGGTAGTGGAGGTCCAAGTTATATGCTAATCGAAACCAACCAAGGAAACAGCAAGCTGATCAAACATTTTGCCAAGGCAGGTATTTCGCATCCCGTGGCCAATTCCCTAGCCTATAGTATTTATAAACTCCTACCTAACGATACCGACCTCACCGTTTTTAGAGAAGATAAAGACATAGACGGATTCAACTTTGCGTTTATCGATGATCATTTTGATTACCACACCGCCCTCGATCGCGCTGACCGTTTGGATGTGGAGAGTTTAGCCCATCAAAAAAGTTATTTAATGTCCTTATTACAATATTTTGGCAATGCTGATTTATCTGATTTAAAGTCTAACCAAGATCGGGTTTATTTCAATTTACCTGTAATCGGATTCGTACACTACGACAATGCCATGATTTGGCCCTTATTTCTGATTGTTCTTGGACTTTTCTGCTGGGCGGTTTTCAAAAAATTTACAACTGGAAAGTGGAGCAAGGCTATTTTGGGCAAAGCTTCCCTTTATGTAATCCTGAGTATTCTCATAAATGGGATAATTGGGTATTTTTTCTACGATGTACTGCAAATCTTTTATCCCTCTTACCAGGATATCCTTCACGGGTTTACCTATAACGGTAAATTGTATATCGCAGCTGTTGTTGCCTTAAGTTTAGGAATTCAATTGCTGATTTTAGGGCGATTTAAATTTGAATTTAAAAATTTAGATGTTTTACTCAGCGTAATGACATTGTTTTGGGTTTTTATTGCTGGACTTCTTCAGTATTATTTGGCAGGGGCTAGCTTCTTTATTTGGATTCCCTTTTTTATGAGTTTGACCTTACTTCTCACTCACTACTATCAAGAGCGTAAATGGATAGCACAACTACTCAGCATTCCAGCTGTACTGATTTTGACTCCAATGATTGAAATGTTTCCTGTTGGTCTTGGTCTTTCTATGTTGGTAAGCGTGAGTCTGTTGGTGAGCCTTTTGTTTTTTGCTTGTATCACTGTTGTATTTCAAATGGGCTCTCACAAAAAATGGAGTCTATTGGCATTTGTTTTGTTTGGACTTTTAGTGGGCAATGCACACCTTAATTCAAGCTATAATGAGGTGCGTCCTAAACCTACAAGTCTTGTTTATTTAAAAAATGACAATGAAGCGTATTGGGCTACCTATGATCATGTGCTTCACCCTTGGAATGCTTCCTACTTCAATGCTGAGAATACGTCTGAAGCTACACCACAATTTGCAAGCAAGTACGATTCTCGATTTCAACGCGTTAATTCAGCACCTGAAAAAGCCATAGCAGATTTCGAATTACACATCAGTAAAAACAGCATTATAGAAGATGTTCGACAACTTGAATTCGAAATCAAAAATCATAGAAAGGTTCATCGTGTCGAAGTTTTTGCTGAAGGTGCTTTGGTCAATTATGTAGAGGTGAATGAAAGCCCATTATCTCCACTATTTTTAGCCTACAGGGGTAAACGCTTATTTACGCACTATGTCAGCGATGGAGCTAGCACTAAAATATTATTGCAATTCGATAAAGACGAATCTTTAAATCTAACGATTAACGAAATATCAAACGACCTTTTAACGCACCCAGAATTCAATATTTCGGATCGACCTGCAGAAACAATACCAACGCCTTTTGTAATTAATGATGCTATAATTCAACAAAAATCATTTCAATTCTAATCAAAGACTATAATTTTCTTTAATCTCAAAATTGTTTATTACTTTCAATCCCTAATTATTAAATATGAAAAAAGCGATCATTTTTGGATGTTTCTTCTTAACCAGCTTAAACTTTGGGTGGTTACAAGCTCAGGACAATGCAGCCTTACTTTCTCACTATGAAAAGTTTTATCGACAAATGCAATTGCAAAATGATGTTGGCGGTATGATCAATGCATTAACCCATTTGAATGTTCTCAGCCCATCTGTAGAACGCAGAGACACCTTAGCTTACATATATATGAATAGCGAACAGCACGTACAAGCGATAAGTATACTGGGGTTAAACTCAAGTGCAGAAGACTCAGATGTCGCTTTGTCCGCAAGAGCTATATCTCTTAAAAATCTTGGAGATAACCAAAGAGCTTTAAATGCTTTTCAACTTTTATTTGACAATAATAAAAGCCCTTTTACCGCTTACGAGGTGGCCGATCTCAAAATATTAACCGGTAATACTCAGGTAGCGATGGAAGACGTGGAGTTTGGTTTATCGAATGCTACAGATGAAATGAATTATGCTTTTTTTGAAAGACAACAGCCCTATCAGGTTCCGCTTAAAGCAGCATTTATGCACTTAAAGGCTTTAATTACATTTAACGGTGACAACGAAAATATAGACGAGGCAGTAGCAATTTTTGATGAAGCAATCAAAATGGCCCCTAATTTTAATTTAGCGAGCTTAAGTCGTCAAGCACTTTTAGAGCGTAAAGAACAAAACCAAGGGCAATAATTACTTTTTGCGCAGCGCATCAATAAGACTTTGATCGTGTTCTTTTTTGATTGCGACAAGCTGATCAACATCTTCATTAGGTACTGCAATAGACAACACATAGTGTCTAATTTTCCAACCTTGGTCGGTTAACATGAGAATTCCAGAGCCTCGACACAGCTCCATTTGTGTGCTCAACAATTCATCGAACCAAGCGTATTTTTGGTTTTGGTCAATGTAAATATTGCGTTCAACTGAGGTGAAACTCCAAGCCTTACCTCTATCGAAGTAAGGTTTAGCAAAATCCATGAATTCCTGTTTATTCCAAAGTTCTTCAGGGTCTGTGCCTATAAAGATGGACTGCTGGTCCATCAATTTAAAATAAGCATCGAAATTGGCATCTGACGCGGCTTTATGCCACTGATCAAGTACCGAGGTAATTTNCTCTTTTACGACCGGANTTTGCTGNGCCTGGATAAAAATTGGAACNAGGAGTACTAACAGTAATCGACTTTTATTAAGATTTATTTTCATCTTTAAGTTGGTATTTTAATTGAGTGCTAAGGGAATTCATAAATTCAATCCATTGATTATAACTATCTAAGAAATTAGATCCCGAATTGGTGATAGGTGTTTTATCTAATAAATCAGCTTTAAGTTGAAGTAAAAAAGTTCGAACGAGTTTTTGACGACTTTTGATCATTTGNTGATTGAAAACCTCAGGGTAGGTTGAATTGGATAGTTCAGTCTCCTGAACGATTAAATCTTCAATTGCCAAAAGCATCTCAGATTCATTTGTCGCTCTTACTAGGTTTTCTAGCCCGAGTTGAAATTTCATAAAAGCCCCCCAGTTTTCGACTAAACTAAAGGTTTCTTCATCTAAAAGGCTAAGGGCGTTACGCTCAAGCTTCCAAGTAGAAACTTGATTTTCAGTTTCTACTATTTCTGAAACTGCCGAGCTTAGGCTAAACTCAGTGTTATTGGTTTTTGTTTTGCATCCAAAAAACAAAAGAGCCATGTTGAAAATCAAAAATTTTCTCATATACCAAATGTACTGACAGAATTTGAATTAATTTTAGCATTACTAAACTAACTAAATCCCCATGAACGATAATCGAATTTTAATTATCGGTAGTGAAGGTCAATTGGGCATTGAACTCTGTGAGGCTCTTCAAAAGTACTATCCAGACGAGACCATCATAAGAGCAGATATTCGTTCAAGCACGCATTCTTCAAATACGCCTTTTGAGTTTTTAGATGTGACCGATGCCGATGCTATTAGAGCACTTATCGATAAACACCAAATCACAGAGGTTTATCTTTTGGCTGCACTGTTGAGCGCTTCGGCAGAAAAAAATATAAAGCAAGCGTGGAAGGTCAACATTCAAGGACTTTTGAATTTACTTGAATTGGGCAGAGAAGGAGTTATTCAAAAACTGTTCTGGCCTTCGAGTATTGCCATTTTTGGTTACGAAAGTCAACGTGAACAATGCCCACAAAACGGAATTCATAAACCCATTACCGTATATGGAATCAGTAAGCTCACTGGAGAGCACTGGTGCCAGTACTATCACCAGAAATACAATTTTGATGTTCGAAGCATTCGGTACCCTGGCCTGGTCAGTTTTAAGAGTCCACCTGGTGGGGGCACTACCGATTATGTCATGGATATGTTTCGAGCAGCTACTGCAGAAATACAAATGCATTGTGCCATCAATCCCGAGAAGGCGCTCCCCATGCTTTATATATCAGACGCTGTTGAGGCGACTATACAATTGATGCATGCAGAGTCCTCAAAAATAACCATTAGAGATTCGTATAACATAGGAGGTATGTCTTTTTCACCTAAGGAATTGGCCTTGGCGCTACAAGAGCAATACCCACATTTTAGACCTGAGTATCGAAGAGATTTTAGGTATGATATTGCCGAGAGTTGGCCTGATAGCCTTTCTTATAAAGAGGCGAGCTATGACTGGAACTACCAACCCAAGATAGACTTTGAAAAAATGATGTCTATTATGACCAGTAATATGGGGGTTACGGCGAATTAAGTAACCTCTGTTACTTAGATTTTTAAATCATAGTTGTAATTTTGACATATGATCACTGCTATGGAAATCATTTGGTCTAGTATCAAAGGAAGTGCAAACTGGTTTATGCGCTCGGTAACCTTTGACGTGCCTTGGTATCAAAACTTTTTTTGGGGACTGATTCTCATCTCAGCGTTGGTTTACAGCCTTGAGTTGCTTTTTCCTTGGAGAAAAAATCAAAAACCCATTCGAAAAGATTTTTGGTTAGACCTCTTCTACATGTTTTTCAACTTCTTCGCCTTTAGCATTGCAATCAGTGGAATTTACAGTCTATTAGGAGAATTCTTTAGTACCATTGGAATACAATACAATAGTACTCAACTCATTGATCTCAACGGTGTAGGTGTTTTATGGAGCCTTCTCATTTTCTTTGTCTTACTGGATTTTGTACAATGGCTTACACATATCGCTTTGCATCGCTTTGAAGCTTTATGGAAATTTCATCAGATTCACCACAGCGTAAAAGAAATGGGCTTTGCCGCACATATGCGTTATCACTGGATGGAAAATATCTTATACAAGCCCTTAAAGACAATTGGGGTTATGCTTTTGGGTGGATTTGAACCTGAACAAGCCTATATCGTTCACTTTGTGGCTATTTCCATCGGGCACCTCAATCACGCCAATGTAAAATTGGACTACGGAATTTTAAGGTACGTATTTAACAATCCTATAATGCACCTTTACCACCACGCCTATCACCTACCTAAAGAAAAAAACCGTGGCGTAAATTATGGAATCAGTTTGAGTGTATGGGACTATCTTTTTGGAACGAATTACATCCCTGATCAAAACGGCAGTATTGAATTGGGCTTTCCTGGAGATGAACATGTTCCTGAAGGATTTGGAAAACAATTCGTACACGGTTTCAAATCTAAGAACCCTTAGCCCTTTTCAAGTTGATTCAAATCGATGATAAAATAATATCCCAAGACCTGCTTGAAGAACACTTTCTATGTGATTTAAAAGCTTGTAAAGGAGCCTGCTGTGTCGAAGGAGAATACGGTGCTCCTCTTGAAGACGAAGAACTTTCAATCCTTGAAAGAAATCTACCTGAAATCAAACCTTTTTTAAGAGAAGAGGGGCTTGAAACCATAGCCCAAAAAGGAACCTTTGTCAAAGGAGAAGACGGAGAGTGGGAAACTCCCTTAATTCAAGGAAGAGATTGTGCATATGTGGTTTACGACAAGTATAAAATCGCAAAGTGCGGTATAGAGGCCGCCTATAATGCAGGAAAAATCGATTTCAAAAAACCTATAAGTTGTCACCTCTATCCGATTCGACTCACTCGCTACAACTCATTCACTGCAGTGAATTACCATCAGTGGCATATCTGCAGCCCTGCCTGTGATTTGGGGAAAACTCAAAAATTAAAAATCTTTGAGTTTTTGAAAGAAGCCATCATTCGCAAATTTGGTGCACAATGGTACTCCAAGCTTGAAGCCGCTTCAAAAGTTAAACAAAACCCATCATAGTTCGCGCAAATAAATTTNGCTCCAACTTTGTCAACTTTATTAAATTCTTACTGTCGTTGACCTAAGAGTACATTTCAACAATTTCTGTTAAAAACTTCGGAGTAATTCTCGTTAAACAGTCGAAAATCAATGCATGTCTTTTATCATCTTTGTTAGTCCTGACAAATATGAAATACTAAAAGAATAAGAATATGTCAACAGCAATTGAACCCATTTTAGAAGACAACAAAGACCGTTTCGTAATTTTTCCAATCCAGCATCACGACCTGTGGCAGTGGTATAAAACGGCTGAGGCCTCATTTTGGACTGCAGAAGAAATTGACTTATCTCAAGACCCACATGACTGGAGTAACAAACTCACCGATGACGAGCGTTACTTTATCAAACACATCTTGGCTTTCTTTGCAGCCTCTGATGGTATCGTGAATGAAAATCTAGCTGAAAATTTTGTAAATGAAGTGCAGTATTCAGAAGCCAAATTTTTCTACGGATTTCAAATCATGATGGAAAATATCCACTCAGAAACCTATTCACTTTTGATCGACACCTATGTCGATGACGAAAAAGAAAAAGACGTATTGTTTAAAGCAATTGAGAATTTTCCTGCTATAAAGAAGAAAGCGGACTGGGCCTTGCGCTGGATAGAATCTCCAAGTTTCGCAGAACGTCTTATCGCTTTCGCTGCTGTTGAAGGAATTTTCTTCTCTGGTGCATTTTGCTCTATTTTCTGGTTGAAGAAAAGAGGACTAATGCCAGGACTTACCTTCTCCAACGAATTGATTTCTAGAGACGAAGGATTACACTGTGATTACGCGGTTCACCTTCACAACAAACACTTGGTAAACAAAGTACCAAAAGAGCGAATCAAAGAAATCATTGTAGACGCACTCAACATTGAAAGAGAGTTTATTACTGAATCTCTTCCTGTAAGTTTGATTGGAATGAATGCCAAATTAATGACACAGTATTTAGAGTTTGTAACTGACCGACTATTAGTTGAGCTCGAATGCGAGAAGATGTATAATGTGAGTAACCCTTTCGACTTTATGGATATGATTTCGCTTCAAGGAAAAACAAACTTCTTTGAAAAGAAAGTGAGTGAATACCAAAAAGCTGGAGTGAAAAATTCAGCAACTAAGCCAAGCACAGAAGAGTCCTTCTCTTTTGATGCCGACTTTTAATAAACCAACAATTAACTTAACCTACTTTAACACCCCCTGAGATATGCATGTAATCAAAAGAGACGGTAGAAAAGAGCCTGTAATGTTCGACAAAATAACAGCTCGAGTTCGTAAACTTTGTTACGGACTAAACGACTTGGTCGATCCTGTAAAAGTTGCGATGCGCGTCATTGACGGCCTTTACGATGGAGTGACTACTTCAGAATTAGACAATTTAGCAGCTGAAATTGCCGCTACCTTAACTACCACTCACCCTGATTACGCAAAACTAGCAGCTCGTATATCTGTTTCTAACCTTCATAAAAACACAAAAAAATCCTTTTCTGAAACGATGAAGGAGCTTTATGAATACATGAACCCAAGAACAGGTAAACCAGCACCACTTCTTTCGAAAGAGGTCCACGATGTCATTCAAGAGAATGCCGATAAACTCGACTCTGCGATTATTTACAATCGCGATTTCAGTTATGATTATTTCGGCTTCAAAACCCTTGAGCGCTCGTATTTATTAAAATTAAATGGAACGATAGCTGAACGCCCCCAACACATGCTAATGCGCGTTTCTATTGGAATTCACATGAACGACCTTGATGCTGCTATTGAGACCTACGAGCTCATGTCAAAGAAGTATTTCACACATGCAACACCTACTCTATTTAACTCAGGGACACCTAAGCCACAAATGTCATCTTGTTTTCTTTTGACTACCAAAGAAGATAGTATTGATGGGATTTATGACACCCTCAAGCAAACAGCTAAAATTTCGCAATCTGCTGGTGGAATAGGTTTATCTATTCACAATATCAGAGCGACAGGCTCCTACATTTCAGGAACCAACGGCACCTCTAATGGTATCGTTCCTATGCTCCGAGTTTTTAATGACACCGCTCGCTATGTAGATCAAGGTGGCGGAAAGCGAAAAGGAAGTTTTGCGATTTACTTAGAACCTTGGCATGCTGATATTTTTGATTTCTTAAACCTGAAAAAGAACCACGGTAAAGAAGAAATGAGGGCTCGCGACCTGTTCTATGCAATGTGGATTCCAGACTTGTTTATGAAGCGCGTGGAGGCTAACGAACACTGGACCTTGATGTGTCCAAACGAGTGCCCAGGTTTAGCAGATTCTTATAGTGATGAATTCGACAAACTCTACCTCAAATACGAATCTGAGAAAAAGGGCAGAAAAACAATAAAAGCTAGAGAGTTGTGGGAAAAAATCCTCGAGTCACAAATCGAGACTGGAACTCCTTACATGCTCTACAAAGACGCTGCGAACAGAAAATCAAACCAATCTAATTTAGGAACCATACGCTCGTCAAATCTCTGTACAGAAATATTAGAATTCACTTCGCCGGACGAAGTAGCTGTATGTAATTTGGCTTCGATTGCCCTACCTATGTTCGTTGAAAACAACAGCTTCAACCACGAAGAATTGTATCGTGTGACCAAACGCGTGACTAAAAACCTCAACCGAGTTATAGATCGTAATTACTACCCTGTCATCGAAGCAGAAAACTCCAACATGAGACATAGACCTATTGGTCTTGGGGTGCAGGGCTTGGCGGATACCTTCATAAAACTCCGTTTGGCATTTACTTCAGATCAGGCTAAAGAACTGAACCAAGACATATTTGAAACTATATATTTCGCAGCTGTTGAAGCCTCCATGGAAATGGCTAAAGAAGAAGGCGTATACAGTTCATATAAAGGTTCTCCAATTTCTGAAGGAAAATTCCAATACAACCTATGGGGTGTAAATGATGAGGATTTATCTGGTAGATGGGATTGGAATAAACTCAGAAAGGAAGTTAAAAAATCTGGAGTGCGAAACTCTTTATTAGTCGCGCCAATGCCAACGGCTTCCACTTCACAAATACTAGGTAATAATGAATGTTTTGAGCCTTATACTTCGAATTTGTACACTAGACGTGTACTTTCAGGAGAGTTTATTGTAGTGAATAAACATCTATTAGAAGATTTGGTTGAGTTAGGATTGTGGAATGAGGATTTAAAACAAGAACTCATGAGAGCCAACGGTTCTATCCAACACATTGACGGTATTCCAGAAGACTTAAAAGAGTTGTATAAGACAGCTTGGGAATTAAGTATGAAAGATATTATCGATATGAGTAGACAGCGTGGTTACTTTATCGACCAAAGCCAATCATTGAATCTATTCATGGAGGATGCAAACTTCTCCAAATTGACCTCAATGCACTTCTACGCATGGAAGAGCGGCCTGAAAACTGGAATGTATTACTTGAGAACTAAAGCAGCCACAGATGCAATTAAATTCACTCTAGATAATACGAAAAACAAAGCCCCAGAGCCAGTGAAAGTGGCAGAAGCAGCAGTAGCAGTCAAAAAAGAGGAATCTTCTGCTAGGAGTCAAGAAATTAACACACAACCACTAACTGCTTTGGAATTAAAAGAGATGATTCAAAAAGCTAAAGAAAGTGAAGACAATGATGAAGATTGCCTAATGTGTGGATCTTAATAAGAAAAGACCTCGCAAAAGCGAGGTTTTTTTTGAACCTAATATATGAAACATCACTTTATTTTGATCCATTCAACTGAGTAACTGTAGCTGAATTATTTGAACCTATTTCCCTAATACTACTTGTGTGTAGTAATCCATTTTGATTAACGATTGCGATATTGGCGCTGCCGATTTGTATTATTCCATTAGAATTCAATGTTCCTGTCTGAGTCGAAAAAATAGTGTTAGCGTCTCCTTGTTGAAGCGTATAATTGTAATTGTCATCTCCATTTTGAACGGACAGCACTAAATTTGAGGACCCTGCTTGCTTTTGAATACTGAACTGGCTATTTCCATCTTGCATGAGTGAGGCAATATTAGCTGTTCCTTTAATTTCAATATAACCCCCAGAAGCATCGTCATTTTGATCTATGGTCGCTTCATTTAAATCACCTTCAATACTCACAATTGCAATAGACTCTTTACTTGAATCGTCTTGAAAAATCCAAACCACGTTCTGATCTCCTTCTATTTCTACAATGGCTGTAGATTCATCTCCTAATTGATCAATTTTAGCAGTATTTGAATCAGAATCTGCAATAACAAAATAATAAGCTGTATTCTCATCACCTGTTTGATTGGTGTAAATAGTATTCTTATCACTTTCGTCAAGTGCTACAACAACAGTATTGCTATCACCCTGTTGAGTCGAAACTAATGTGTTACTATCCGAGTTATTCAGTTTCACAACACTTTTGTTGTCTTCAGATTCTTGTAAACTATAAAGTTGATTACCCTTAGAGTTTTCTACATACGCATCGAATTTCTGGTGATTTCCTGACTGATAGACAGTCATAAAGTTATCATCTGAATAAGATACCAGTTCAATATTTAAATTGTTTTGATACCCATTATATTGCTCTGTATAGATATTATTATCGTCGGACTCTGCGAGTTTAACCACACCATAAGACCTTTTGCTGCGGTTTTGTGTCATTCCAATCGCATTATTTTCAGATTCAATTAAAGAGGTACCGCTAAAGGCATTAACTGATTTCTTTTGATGTTGGGTAATATCGTTCGAACTTGAATTTCGAAATTGTTGCACAATAGTGTTTGCATTACCACTTTGAAATGCACGAATTTTATTCTTATCGCTCATCATCACAGAGAGTAAAGAAATATTTCCTCGATTGCTTTGTTTATTGGTATACTGATTCGCCAAAGCCTCTCTAGCCGAAATATAACTTCTATTTGCTAGACCGTATTGCAAAACTAATATTCTGTTCAGATCGCTGTAGAGCCCATTTATTCTAAGAGTATTTTGATTTCCCTCTTGAAATAAGCGTATTCGATTTAAATTTGACAAGGCCCAAATAGAAGTCATACGATTCAAGTACCCTTTTTGAATTGATTGAAACACATTCTCATTGCTCAAAAAGAGGCCATTGAATGAAGCATTAAAATAGCCCGTTTGATTGAACCAGAGTTTATTTTGGTTTGAATTTCCCTCTAATGTTGAGAAAGCTCTATTGATTCTTCCATACTGTGTAGTAAGTTGAGAATTCGCCTCAGAGTTGAATATAGAATTTACGACCCTGTTTAATCGCCCAAATTGAATGCTTTGATTTCTATTATCATTCGAATTGCGATCAATTAGAGTTCCACTAGAATTAAAGCTCCCTAATTGCTTAGAGATTACAATACTCCCATCTGAACTCCCTGTTATTAAACTTGTTACTCCGTTAGCCGTTCCTCTTTGCACACTGAGTATTTTAGCAAAATCAGAAAATGAAATAATTTGAATGCCAAAATTGTTATCTCCTTTTTGAACGCTTTTAAACCGTGAAAAGTCGGTTCCTTTGAAAGCCAAGGCGTATAGGTTGTTACGCTGACCTAATTGTCTAAACTTAAAACTATTGTTATCTGAATTATCAATGAAGAATAAATCTAATTGATTTTCAAAACCCTCTTGAAAACTAGATACAAGATTGAATCCACTTTCTTTAACTGAAGCATTTGATTGGTTAGCTGTTCCCTTTTGAGAAACTGTAATGTCGTTACTACTTGAACTCAGTAATACAACATTTGACTTATTCTCTTGAGCGAAAGCCCCTGCAAAACAGAAAAGTATTAAAAGAAATGTACGCCTCATAATCCTGTTAAATATATAGAATCAATCTCTTGATGTGCAGATATTTACGAGTAAGTTGTAAGAGAATTATCAACACAGATTACTGTATTTTTTTAATCCCATTAAAAACAAGGCTTTTCGAGAAGAGGTCAACAGTGTTGAGACAGTAATTGTGTTTTGAGATTATTCTTACCCCGTGGGCAAGGCATCGGTCTCAAATAAAAAAGCCCCTACTGAAGAGGGGCTTTTGTTATAAAGTAATAATCTAAAATTCTATTACATTCCTATTTGCATTACACTTACAGAGTTACCCATTCCAGCGATAGTAACTATACTTGAATTACCAGTTCCCATTTGAGAAACCTGAGTAAAGTTTTCCATTCCTGCTTGAGCGACAACGCTTAAGTTTCCAGCACCGAATTGTTGTGCTTGAGCAACGTTATCTTCACCTAACTGCGCTATAAATCCAGCATTAAGTGTCCCTTGTTGTAAACTGTATGCTACATTTCCTTCACCTGCTTGACGTGAAACAGAAAGGTTTAATGCCCCATCTTGAAGAGTAGCTGCATCATTTTCTACACCAGCTTGAGCGATTGCTGAGAAATTAACAGGACCGTTTTGTTGGATTCTACCTCTGTTTTTATCACCTACTTGTGCAACTATTGCAAATGATGTGTCAGACTGTCTTTTTTGAACGATTTTCGCTCTGTTTCTATCACCTGCTTGTAATGTAACAGCTGCACTAAATTCACCAGCTTGTCTTACTCTAACTCTGTTTCTATCACTTCCTGGAGCAACAACAGAAACTGCTAAATTATCATCACCAGTTTGGTTGTGTTTGATATTATTCATATCAGAATTTGCTAAAGGAGCAATGTATGATTGGTTGTAGTCTCCTGATTGAAGTACAGTTACTTTATTCATGTCTGAATCACCTAAAACCCATACACGAGAATCATTTTCTATTCCTGTTTGTTCAACGTAGACATCATTTTCGTCAGAAGCTCCAGCAATAACTACTCCTGAAGCGTTATCTGCACCAAATTGCGCTACTTCAACTACGTTGTCATCTGAATTTGCAATAAGTATTCCAGAATATTCAGAAGCACCTGACTGAGTTACAGTAACTTCATTTCCATCTGATCCTGCGAGAACTGTATTAGACGTTGAGCCCAAATCGAGACCTTGAAGCTTTGAAACTACATTGCTATCTGAATTAGCCAGTATTGTTAAGGAACTAGATCCAAAGGTAAAAAATGAACTATGAATTACAACATTATTATCAGAATTTAAAAGACCTGTTGCCGCTGAAGATCCAGAATCAAAGTATTGTAATGACCTTACAAGGTTATTATTCGAATTAGCTAAACCAACTAAATTAATAGTATTAAAAGAATCTGACCAGTTATCTACTGCATTGTTGTCTGAATTTAGAAGTACTGTTGCCTGAATAGTTGATATTGCATCCCAAGCACTACTGTAAACTGAATTGGAATCAGATCCATACATTCCTATAAACGAATATGTGGCGCTCGATGGGGCAAAGGACAAACCTTGTTCGCTAACTACAGAATTTAAATCTGAATTGTAAAGTTCTAAATCTAATTCATTTCCAGTACCAACTTGATCCATACCAACATAGTTCATGTCTGAATCGGTTAAAGAAACATAACTTGCATTACCTATTCCGCTTTGTGCAAGATAACTACCGTTATTGTCTGATCCTGTGAATGCTGTTAGAGAAAAGTTAAAATTACCTCCAACGACATCAGCCCAAATAGTGTTATTATCTGAACGACGTACTTCCATATAACTCACATTCGAATTACCTATTTGAAACTGAGAAGCCCAGTTGTTGTCTGATCTTGTAAGTCTAATTGAGCTTATATTTAAATCTCCCGATTGCAAAGTTTGTAACCAGTTTATATCTGAACCTCTTCTAGCAACAGAATTTGCAAAAGATCCAATACCTGTTTGATCAACAGTTACTAAGTTATCATCAGAATGTCGCGCAACTCCAACTGTTGAACCATTTCCAAGACCTATTTGCGTAACGTCAACAACGTTATCGTTTGAATTCATTGTAATTTCTACACCAGATCCATTGGCTCCGCCGAATTGATCAACTGTAACTTCATTACCATCCGAATTGAGGTTTAAAAGAACCACTGAACCATTCCCAGCTAAATTTTGAGTAATTGTCACTTCATTATCATCAGAACCTAGGTAAGCACCTACTGCTGATCCATTCAAAGTTCCTGTTTGTCCCACTCCAACTATATTACCGTCGGCGATTGACTCTACGTTAGAGGAATTAAACGCACCGGTTTGAAGCACACTAACATCATTATCACTACCGATAAGATTGACGTCAGAATCATTACTTTGTGCAAAAGCGAAACCAGCCGCAAGCACAAATACATAAGTCATTAAATTTTTCATTTTAAGTTTTAATTAAAGGTTTATGGTCAACAAGAAACAAACAATAAGTAGGAGCTAAAAAGCTTTTAGATGCTGTTTCAAAATATTTTTTTCACCGCATGTTTATAAAGTGCTTGAACAAGCAGTATTTACAAGGGTTTTTAGGTGAAAAAAAAAATCTAAGAATTGTTAATAATGGTAAAGTTCAAGAAAAAATTCTCACACGGTTTTGTAAGATAATTGGCTCATTAATTATGAAATACACCTTTTATCGATGTATGACAAAACCGTGTTTGGAGGAGGATTTCGTATTCCCAAATTAAACTAATTGGTATAAAAATATGAGCTAATCCATTTACACTTTACATGTAAATACCATTTAGTACAAAAAAACCCGAATCATTCATGATTCGGGTTTACAATTGAAATACTTTCTTTCTACAATGACCAGGCTCGTCCTTGAGTCAATTCCTGAACATCTGCACAGCCTACGTAAGGACCTGGTACTGGCAGATAAGCCAATACTTCTTCACCTATGTATTCTGTGTTTTTATATGCGCTGATCGCAAGGTTTCGAATTTCATTCGCAAAACTTCGAACTGCAACCTCCTCTTCTAAAGACGCTGTTTCGCCATTCATCTTTGCCATTTGATAGGCTTTTGACGCTTCAGCATGCTTTTGGGTGGTTTCTTCATCTAGCTCTCTGTAGAACGAAGTCAACGCATTAGCGATCATTTCATCGCTTAAGTCATTTGCGCTATCAACCTCAGACATAGATAATGTCTGATTCATGCATGCATTGAGTAACATTTGAACATCTGCCTTTCGGGCATCGTCAAAAGTGGCATTGGCCAACTCATCGATAAAAACGTGAACATTGAGTTCTGTTGCACTAGGTGTATCTGTCTTTGGCAATAAGACGTCTAACATCCTACCCACAAATTCTCCCTGATCTTGAGTAAAGAATTTAGGTGTCCAATCTGCAAACTGGCTGTTTTGACAACTTTCGAGAATACTTAAGAAAGTTGGAGTAGCCACGGCAAAGCCAAAAACTTTACCCATATTTTTAAGTGCGGTTCTTCTTTCCATAATTAAATGTTTCCTTTTTTGAGTTCATTTACGGCATGATCAGCAGCTCTTGCTGTAAATGCCATGTAGGTTAGTGAAGGGTTGACACATGCTCCTGAAGTCATGAATGCTCCGTCGGTTACATATACGTTCTTCACAGCATGCAATTGATTATGTCCATTAACAACTGATGTTTTGGCGTCTCTACCCATACGAGCAGTACCCATTTCATGAATTCCATTTCCAAATCCGTAATGCGCATCATAACCCATCACCTCCTTGGCTCCAGCTTTTTTCAACATTTCGACACCTTGTTCTTGCATATCCTTACGCATGGCAAGTTCGTTGTCTCTAATTTCAGCGTCAAAGGTCACTGTTGGAAGCCCCCATTGATCAAGACGATCGTAATCTAACATCATTTTGTTATCGTGGTATGGCAATATTTCACCAAAAGCAGTCATTCCGATATTCCAATCTCCAGGTTGGAAAATGGCATCTTTCAATTCGGCTCCAAATCCCTTGGTTTCTGCAATTAACTCAGTGAAATTGCCTCTAGATCCTCCTCCTTGATATCCATAACCTCTTTTAAATTCTTTCATATCAGTACCGCCGCCAATGTTTCTAAAACGAGGAATGTACAAACCTGTAGGTCTTCTACCCTTGTAATATTGATCTTCAAAACCATCAAAGCGGCCCATCGCACCTGCTTTAAAGTGGTGATCCATGATGTTGTGCCCTAATTCGCCAGAATCATTACCCATTCCGTTAGGAAAACGATCTGATTTTGATTGCATTAAAATGGCAGTTGAGGCCACTGATGATGCACATAAGAAAACGACCTTAGCTTTAAATTCAAAAGTCTCTTTGGTCTCTCTGTCTATTACTTTTACACCCGTTGCTTTTTGAGTATCGGCATCGTACATGATTTCATGTACTATTGAATCTGGACGCAATGTCATATTCCCTGTAGCTTCTGCTACAGGTAGAGTAGAACTGTTACTACTAAAATAGGCTCCAAAAGGACATCCTCTAATACAACGGTTACGAGTTTGACAGCGAATACGTCCGTCTCCATCAAATTTTTTATCACTATTGATGTGCGCTGTGCGACCCATAGTCACTACTCGGCCATCCTCAAATCCTGATTCTACTTTTTCACGAAAAACCTTTTCAACACAATTGTATTCAAAGGCAGGCTCAAAAACACCATCAGGCAATTGCTTTAGTCCACGATTTTCACCAGAGACTCCAATGTAAGCCTCTACTTTATCGTACCACGGCTTAATGTCTTTGTATCGAATCGGCCAATCAACTGCAATACCTTCTCGTTTATTTGCAGTAAAATCTATATCACTGTGTCTATAGGATTGTCTACCCCACATAATTGAACGACCACCTACATGATAACCACGCATCCAATCAAATTGTTTGATTTCGTTGTAAGGATGATCAATATCATCTACAAACCAATGTGCAGAAGACATTCTAGTGGTGTATCCCGTACGTGATTGTTTGGGTTGCCTTTGAAGCATTTCCTGAGTAGGTGTCTCTCCATGTGGATAATCCCAAGGATCATTATTGGCAGTTGGATAATCTTCTCTGTGTTTTACCATAGGCCCTCTTTCAAGTACCAAGGTTTTTAATCCTTTCTCGCAGAGCTCTTTAGCGGCCCATCCTCCACTGATTCCAGTTCCGACTACAATAGCGTCATAAGAGTCGCGAGGTTCGTTGTAATAGAATTTATTCATGCTTAATCTTCGGTTTAGAATATTAAATGTATAAATTCTTGCTTAAATTTTCTACATTTATTTAGAAATCTGTCCTTACAATTGAAAACCTTATAATTTTCAAGGCTAATTTCAAAAATAACAACTGTAAAAATCAATAATTTAAACCGATGCTAAACATTAATCTTACCTCAAAATATGCGCTCATTGCAGCGCTTATATGCTTTACTGCCTGTAAACAAAAAGAAACAACAGTCTCACCTGAGGAGACCGCTCCAAAATATCAACTATCACTTGCGCAGTGGTCAATGAACAAACAAATCCGAAACGGCAGTATGGATCCCTTTGACTTTGCTAAAAGAGCCAGTGAAATGGGTTTTGAAGGTATTGAATATGTAAATCAGCTCTACAGACCACATTTTGAAAATGCAGAAAGCCCTGAAGCAGGTATGCAATCTTTTATAGAAAAATCACTTGCAGCCAGTCAGGCTCATAATATTCGCAACGTATTAATCATGATTGATGAAGAAGGTAACCTTTCAGCTGAGGATGAAGCAGAACGCAATGAAGCTGTGGAAAACCACAAAAGATGGGTTGATGCTGCTGCAGCTTTAGGGTGTCACTCTATTCGCGTTAATCTACACGGAAGTTCAGATCCGGAAACATGGATAGAAACTTCGGTGATTGGCATGAAAGCACTTGGATCTTATGCCCTAGAAAAAAACATCAATGTCATTGTAGAGAATCACGGTGGACTTTCTTCAAATGCGGCAAAACTCTCAGAAGTCCTAAAAGCCGTAAATATGCCTAACTGCGGTTCACTGCCTGATTTCGGAAACTTTTGTATGGCCTCAGAATACGGAAGTACAGGAGAACGCACATGTACTGACGAGTATGACAAGTACCTTGGTGTTAAAGAATTAATGCCTTATGCAAAAGCGGTAAGCGCTAAAACATACACCTTTGATGAGCAAGGTAACGAGCGTAATATTGACTATGCCAAAATGATGGAAATCGTCAAAAATTCTGATTACCAAGGTTTCATTGGTGTTGAATTCGAAGGTGATGAATTATCCGAAGAAGAAGGCATCATGGCAAGTAAAGCCCTTATTGAAAAAACCTTGCTTAAATGAAAAACAGCACGCGATTACAATTGTCCCTGATGATGTTTTTAGAATTTTTCATCTGGGGCGGATGGTTTGTAACCTTCGGTATTTTTCTCAGTGAAAATTTAAGTGCTAGTGGTGCAGAAGCTGCGAAAGCTTTTTCTACCCAATCTTGGGGTGCCATTATTGCCCCATTTATTATAGGCCTTATTGCAGATCGCTTTTTTAACGCCGAACGTATATTAGGCGTACTTCATTTAATGGGGGCTTTTTTGATGTATCAAATGTCACAAATCACTTCATTTGAAGTGTTTTACCCTTATGTTCTCGGTTATATGATTGCCTATATGCCTACTCTGGCTTTAGTAAATTCGATTTCATTTCACCAAATGAACGATACTGCTAAGGAGTTCTCAAGCATTCGAGTTTTTGGAACTGTAGGTTGGATTTTATCTGGAATGGCTATTTCGTATCTATTTCAATGGGATAGTCAAGAAGCAATCGCTCAAGGAGCAATGAAAAACACTTTTTTAATGACGGCTACTGCCTCAGCTGTTTTAGGTATTTTTAGTTTTACCCTTCCCAAAACGCCGCCATCTACACAGAAAGAAAATGTCAGTTTAGTGAAAATATTAGGATTAGATGCCTTGAGTCTATTAAAAGAGCGTAACTTTTTATTCTTTTTTGTTGCCTCTGTTTTAATCTGTATTCCGCTAGCATTTTACTATCAAAACGCAGCTCCTTTTTTAAGTGAAATTGGCATGGCTAATCCCGCGGCTAAAATGTCTATCGGTCAAATTTCAGAGGCCCTATTCATTTTAGCGCTTCCTGTTTTTTTCAAAAGATTTGGTTTCAAAAAAACCATTTTGATCGGTATGCTCGCATGGGGAATTCGCTATATGCTTTTTGCCTATGGAGATGTCGATGAAAAAGCCTATATGCTTCTTATTGGTATTGCACTGCACGGCATTTGTTATGACTTCTTTTTTGTTTCGGGACAAATTTATACCGATGCAAAGGCTTGTGAAGAAAACAAAAGCGCTGCTCAAGGTCTTATCACCCTGGCTACTTATGGAGTTGGAATGCTCATAGGATTTGAGATCGCTGGAGGTATAGCTGATTACTATCTTGTAGATGAAATACACGATTGGAAAAGCATATGGCAGGCACCTGCACTATTTGCTATTTTGGTGTTTGTGCTATTCAGCCTTACTTTTAAAGATGAAAAAATAGACTATAACTCTTAATAAACTAAACATGCCCAAAAGAATAAAATTAGGAATACTTGGAGGCGGTGGAGATTCCCTTATTGGTATCGTCCATAGAATTGCCGCATACATGCACGATGATTACGAAATCATTGGTGGTGTTTTTAATCCAGATAAAGCCATCAGTCTTGAATTTGCAAAAGAGATTGATATTCCAACGAATCGCATCTATGCCACTGTTGAAGAGCTTGTAGAAGAAGAATTAAAACTTCCCGAAGGAGATCGCGTTGAAGTGGTGAGTATTTTGACGCCCAACTTTCTGCACTATCCAATGGCTAAGACCATTATGCAAGCGGGAATAAATGTCATCTGTGAAAAGCCGATGACAATGACTCACGACGAGGCAAAAGAACTTTTAGCGATTCAGCAAGAAAAAAATGTCCTTTTTGCTCTTACGCATACCTACACGGGATATCCCATGGTTAGGCAGATGAGGCAAATGATCAAAGCTGGTCTTATCGGTAAGGTACAAAAACTGGATGCACAATACTATCAAGGCTGGATCAACCCTATCATCCACGATGAAGAAAAACGTAAGGCTACTTGGAGGCTAGACCCAACAAAATCAGGCATCAGCTGTTGTATCGGTGATATTGGTACGCACGCTTTTCAAATGCTTGAATACACTTCTGGCCTTAAGATTAAAAGTATTTTAGCTGACTTTAACCATGTATACGGAGACAATGAAATGGACGTAGACGGAACCATTCTCATACGTGTTGAAGAGCATGTCAAAGGAGTTATCCGTGCTTCGCAAATAGCAACCGCCGAAGAAAACAATTTCACTGTGGCTATTTACGGTAAAACAGGAGCTTTAAAATGGGAACAAGAAAATCCCAATTACCTCTACTTCTTGCAAGAAGGTAAACCTCTTCAAGTGCTGAAACCTGGCCATCAGTACAATTTTGAACAATCTTTAGAAGCGTCTAAGATTCCTCCTGGACATCCAGAAGGTATTTTTGATGCCATGGGTAATATCTACAGAGGAATGGCCAAAGCAATTAGAGGCGAAGAAGTAGATTCAGGAGCTTATCCCGGGGTTCACGATGGTGTTCGTGGATTGAATTTTATAGAAGCAACCGTTGCATCACACGGCCAAGGTAATGTTTGGATTAAACTAGACGACTAAATATAAAATATGAAAACAATTAAAGGACCTGCAGTCTTTCTGGCGCAATTTGTCGACAGTAAAGTGCCCTTTAACACCTTGGACGGAATGTGCAAGTGGGCGGCAGATTTGGGCTATAAAGGAATTCAAATCCCGACATGGGAGCACTTTTTAATCGATTTAGATTTGGCCGCCGAAAGCCAAACCTATTGTGATGACCTAAAGGGAAAAATCAATTCCTATGGACTTGAAATCACAGAACTTTCTACACACCTTCAGGGGCAATTGGTTGCGGTGCATCCCGCATACGATATCATGTTTGATAATTTTGCACCTGATGCAGTAAAAAACAATCCTAAGGCGAGAACAGAATGGGCTGTTGAAACCGTGAAAAAAGCAGCAACGGCTTCTCGAAGACTCGGCATTAAAGCACATGCTACCTTCTCTGGAGCTTTGTTGTGGCATACCGCACACCCTTGGCCTCAACGACCACCTGGTTTAGTTGAAACCGGATTTGCGGAACTGGCGAAGAGATGGATGCCTATTTTGAATCATTTTGACCAGGAAGGTGTAGACGTGTGCTATGAAGTTCATCCCGGTGAAGACATTCATGATGGAGATACTTTTGAGCGATTTTTAGAGGCGACAGGAAATCACAAAAGAGTAAACATTCTTTATGACCCAAGTCATTTTATACTCCAACAATTAGACTACATCACCTATATCGACCACTATCACGAATTTATCAAATCTTTTCACGTGAAAGATTCAGAGTTCAATCCTACTGGAAAAAAAGGAGCATTCGGAGGTTATAACGACTGGCAAGATCGAGCGGGTCGCTACCGTTCGCTAGGGGATGGTCAAATTGATTTTGCCACCATCTTTTCGAAACTTACACAGTACGGGTGCGATGTTTGGGCAGTAATGGAATGGGAATGCTGCATTAAAAGTCCTGAACAGGGAGCCCGTGAAGGCGCACAATTTATTGCAAAACACATTATAGAAGCCACAGAAAAAACATTCGACGATTTTGCTGGAGGCGATTTAGATCAACAAAAATTAAATAACATTTTAGGTATATGAGAACGATAGTATTAAGCACATTGGCCGCTTTAATGCTGCTAGGATGCAAGAACAACGCAAAACAAACAGAAGAAGACAAATCAATGGACGCTGAGAAAGAAACAACCTCTTTAGAATGGGAAACCTTGTTTGACGGAACTTCATTTGACAACTGGAAAGTTTACAATGGAGGTGAAGTGGTTGAGCCATGGAGTATTGAAGAAGGTGCAATGGTATTTAACCCTCCCGCTGAACGTCCACAAGGAGTAACCTATAACTTGATTTCAAAAAATACCTACACCAATTTTGTACTCTCAATGGAATGGATGATTGCCGAAGGTGGGAATAGCGGAATATTTTGGGGGATTCACGAATCTAAAGACTTCTTTGCTCCCTATCAAACGGGTCCTGAAATTCAAGTTCTCGACAATGAGAGACATCCAGATTCAAAAAATGGTCTCAATAGACATGCAGGAGCCCTTTACGACATGGTAGAACCAAGTGAGGACGTCACTAAACCTGCCGGTGAATGGAACACGTGTACCATAAAAATTGACCACGTAAATAATATTGGTGAAGTCACTTTAAACGGAACCGTAATTGTGAGTTTCGCTGTAGACGGAAGCGAGTGGGACGAAATGGTCGCCAATTCAAAATTTGCAACTTGGGAAGGTTTTGGCGCTTATCCTGATGGACACATCGGTGTGCAAGATCACGGAGATCGAGTGGCTTATAGAAACATTAAAATCGCAAAATTGTAATGAAAAAAGGTTTTGTAGTGCTGAGCATAGGCTTAGGATTATTTTTTACCTCTTGTGGAACAGCACAAGAGGAAGAAGCTAATAGTAATGTCAATACCTCAAACCCTTTTGGATTGTTTGAAGGTGAGGAACCTACGACTCCAGGTAAAACGGAGTTTTATGAGCCTGTTCCTCCAAGAGTGCGTCCGGGAGAGATGGGTCTTCCGCCATCGGATGCCATCGTTTTATTTGACGGAAGTGATTTAGAGCAGTGGCAGAGTTCAGTGACCCGAGGGCCAGCTGAATGGATACTTAACGATGACGGCAGTATGACCGTAAAAGACAAATCTGGTGATATCGAGACTAAAGAACACTTTGGGAGTGTTCAATTACACCTCGAATGGAGGTCGCCAAGTGAAATCCAAGGCTCTAATCAATCCAGAGGGAACAGCGGTGTCTTTCTTCAAGGTCTTTATGAAGTTCAGGTTCTTGACAACAACGATAACCCGACTTATGTCAATGGTCAAGTGGCCTCTGTTTATAAACAGTCTGTGCCTCTAGCCATGGCTTCTGTGCCTTCTGGTGAGTGGAATTCCTATGATATTGTTTATCACAAGCCTGAGTTTAGTGACCAAGGTGAAAAAATAAAATCGGCAACAATAACGGTACTTCACAACGGAGTCTTAGTTCAAGATCATTTTGAAATATTGGGAACTACCGAATACATCGGATGGCCTAAAAACAATGCACATGGGGATGGTCCACTGATTTTACAAGACCATGCAGATGAGTCCCGAGTGAGTTATAGAAACATTTGGATCAGACCCTTAGATTAAAGCCATTGGTTTAACCCTTAATTTTGCCTTCAAATTAGTGTATGATACATTCCATGACCGGCTATGGAAAATTCCAAGGCCAAATCGAACACAAAAAAATCAGCATTGAGATAAAGGCGCTTAATGGCAAAAATCTAGATTTGATGATTCGCCATCCTCAGGTCTATAAAGAAATTGAGTTAGACATGAGAAAGATGTTGTCAACTGAACTCAATCGAGGTAAAGTCGAGGTCTTTATACACGTTGAAAACAACTCAGGTCATAGTGCAACGAATATCAATAAGACCTTAGTTAAGAGCTATATGGAGCAGTTAGCTGATATAGTTTCTACCGACGAGCAAAGTGCTCTTCAAATCGCGATGCGACTCCCTGATGTCATGCAAAGCAGTCGAGAAGAAATTGAGGAGGCAGAAAAAAACTTTGTTTTAGAGGGTCTTAGGAATGCAGCTAAGCACCTCAACGAATTTAGAGCTCAAGAAGGAGAAGCTCTAGCAGCAGATCTTATTTATCGAATTGAAGCCATTTCAACCTCTCTTGAAGAAGTCGAAAAAATTGATGTGGTTCGCAAAGAAGAAATTCGTTCTCGCATGGAAAAGGCAGTTGCTGAAATCAAAGAAACAGTAGATGAAAATCGATTTGAACAAGAACTCATTTACTACCTGGAGAAATACGATATTACTGAAGAAAAAGTAAGGCTCCACAACCACCTGTCTTATTTTGTAGAAACCTTGAACAACGCACAGTCTTCGGGAAAAAAGCTTGGCTTTATCGCTCAAGAAATCGGACGAGAAATTAACACTATAGGTTCTAAATCGTATCACGCGGCACTGCAAAAAGTAGTGGTGATCATGAAAGACGATTTAGAGAAAATCAAAGAACAATTGTTAAATGTCCTTTAACACCGAAAAACTTATCATTTTCTCTGCCCCATCTGGAAGTGGTAAAAGTACTATTGTCAATCACTTGCTGTCTAAAACAGATTTGCCCTTAGCTTTTTCAATTTCAGCGACCACACGATCGCCTAGGGATCACGAAAAAGATGGCATCCACTATTATTTTTTGAACAGCACGAACTTTAAAGAGGACATTGCAGCGGAAAAATTTATCGAATACGAAGAAGTTTATCCCGATTTATTTTACGGCACCTACAAAAGTGAAATCAAGCGAATTTGGGATTCCAAACAAGCTGTTGTTTTCGATATCGATGTCGCCGGAGGTATCGCCTTAAAATCTAAATTTCCAAAAGAAAGCCTGTCGGTATTTATTCAACCGCCTTCTGTCGAAGAACTCGAGCGAAGACTTCGTATGCGCAATACTGACCAAGAAGAAATCATACAAATGCGCGTTGCAAAAGCCAAGGAAGAATTACTGACAGCTTCAAGGTTTGATGTTATTTTAAAAAACGATGACTTACCAACGGCATTGAAAGAAGCCGAAGATTTGGTCTCCCAATTTTTAAAGGCTTAAGCATGAAAAAGGTAGGATTGTTTTTTGGCACCTTTAACCCTATTCATCAGGCGCATCTAATTTTGGCAAATCATCTGGTAGAAAATTCATTAATCGATGAACTTTGGTTTGTTATCAGTCCGAGAAGTCCTTTTAAATTAAAGCAACAAATGCTTTCGAACAACCACAGGTATCAAATGGTTTACGAGGCTATTGCTGAATATCCCAAATTTAAGGTGAATACCATTGAGTTCGACCTTCCTCAACCCAACTACACCATTGACACCTTAGTTCGACTTGAAGAAAAATACCCGAATCTCGAATTTTACTTGATTATGGGCGAGGATAATTTGGCACATTTTCACAAATGGAAAAATGCAGATGTCATTTTAGCGCATTATTATATTATGGTTTATCCAAGGGTTCAAAAGACTGAAATTCAAGAAAAATACACCGACCACCCCAAAATCATTTGGACAGACGGACCTATTTTAGAATTGTCTTCTTCTTATGTGCGCAAACAAATCAAAGAATCAAAAGAATACCGCTCATTAGTGCCACCTGAAGTATTTAAATATATAGACGAAATGAATTTCTATCGCAAATGAATTGGCCCGCGCTTTTATCTTTAAAACGATTTGGTGATCAATCTAGTCGACTCAGAAGTCAACAAGATGAAACACGTTTGGGTTTTGAAGTAGATTACGATAGAATTATATTCTCAAAATACTTTAGATCGCTTCAAGACAAAACTCAGGTCATGCCACTTGTGGTTAGTGGAACGCACCATAAATCGTTCGCTCATACTCGTCTCACCCACTCTTTAGAAGTTTCGGTTGTAGCTAGGAGTTTGGGTCGATCGGTTGGAGCCGTTATACTACAACGACATCCGGATTTGCAAAAACAAGGGTATCGCTTTAATGATTTTGGTGCTATTGTGGCTGCAGCAGCCTTAGCTCATGATATCGGAAACCCTCCATTTGGACACAGCGGTGAAAAGGCTATTGGTCATTTTTTTCTTGAAGAAGAAGGTCGCCATTATAAGTCTAAGCTAAGTGAGGCCCAATACAATGACCTCACTCGATTCGAGGGTAATGCCAATGGATTTAAATTGCTGAGTGCTTCTCGACTAGGAGTCCCAGGTTCGCTTAGGTTGAGTTATGCCACATTAGGGGCCTTTATCAAATATCCTAAAGCGAGCATTCCACACCGACCTAGCCCACATATTGCAGACAAAAAATTCGGCTACTTTCAATCTGAAAAAGACTTTTTTCTCGAATTAGCAAGAGAATTAGAATTGCTAGAAAATCCTTCTTCAACGGACAGTTTTTACCGTCACCCTCTGGTGTATTTGGTAGAGGCTGCCGATGATATATGCTATACACTTATCGACTTTGAAGACGCGGTAAATTTGGGCTTTATACCAGAGTCTGTAGCACAAGAAATTCTTCTATCAATAACAGAAAAAGTCGTGGATTACAACAAATTCAAACTACTGCCCTCGACTGCAGATCGCATGAGCTATCTAAGAGCTTTAGGTATTAATGTGCTTCTTCAGGAGGTTAAAAAGTTGTTTTTAGATGCAGAAAACGCCATTTTAAGTGGAACACAGCCCAACGACTTGATCAGTGCTTCAGCCTACACCAAACAACTAAACGATATCAGCAAATTGAGTGTTACTCATTTTTATAAGGCCTCCGAAGTGATTGATAAAGAAATTGCAGGATACCAGATGCTCAGCGATATTTTAAAGGCGAGTAGCGATGCCTTGGTTCATCTTTTTGAAGACTGCTGTAGCGTCTACGATAAACTTTTGCTCAGCCAAATACCAGAGGAATACAAGAGCAATATTGATTCTATCTACGATGCACTTATGGCCTCTAGTTGCTTTACTTCGAGTTTAAGCGATTCTCAGGCTATCGCCCTAAGTAAAACCCTAAGAGGATTGATCCACTAAAGCGTTAAGAGCCTCTACACTGATATTTTGATGTTTAAATAGGGTTGAAGTTGTACCGTGCGGAACAAATTCATCCTCGATTCCCTTGCAGTAAACCTTTCCTTGGTAAGCCTGATCAAAAGCAAGTTCTTTGATGCTTTGGCCCACTCCTCCTTTTAAGACGCCATCTTCGAGAGTAATAACGATTTGATGTGCCTTTAAAAAAGTGGTGATTTCATCACTGTTTAGTGGCTTTAGCACCCTTAAATTAAACACAGAAAATCGATGCTGATCTGAGCGTTGTGCAAGAAAAGCGTCTACAATTTTATGCATACTTCCCGAGGCGATAATTCCGATACCGTCACCCTTTTTCGACCACTGATTTTGACGTAAGCTCTTTGTATTTTTTTGACCTTCAAGTGTCTTTAACTCAGAATAACCTCTGGGGTAACGCAGGGCAACAGGATGATTCAATAAGCCTTGCTTATGTGCTGCTTTTAATTCAAAGAGTAAATGCTGTAATTCTTGACCATTTGCCGGACTTATGATTTCAATATTAGGAATACAGCTCAAGTATGCAATGTCAAAAACCCCGTGATGTGTTGGACCATCATTACCGACCAAGCCCGCGCGATCTATACAAAATACAAGGGGTAAGTTTTGAAGCGCGACATCGTGAATGATTTGATCGTAGGCCCTTTGTAAAAAGGTGGAATAAATCACGCAACAAACAAAATCACCTTGTGTGGCAAGACCAGCAGACAAGGTAACTGCGTGCTGTTCTGCAATTCCAACATCAAAACACTGCTGAGGAAATTCAGCTAACACTTTGGTCAGGCCGCTTCCAGTGGACATAGCAGGGGTGATGACTTTCACATTTGAATCAATATTACAAAGTTCAAATAAGGTCTGACCAATGATTTCCTGATATTTTAAAAAGGATATTTTGGTCTCAAAACGCTGACCTGTTTGCGGCTGAAACTTACCTGGAGCGTGATAGGCTACCTGATCTTTTTCAGCCGCCTTTAGCCCCTTGCCTTTAACTGTTTTAAGGTGCAAGAGTCGTGGACCCTTAAGTGATTTGAGGCCTTTTAAAGATGCTATTACCATAGGGAGGTCATGACCATCTATGGGTCCAGAATATTGAATTTTAAAGGATTCAAAAAAGGATTGAATTGAACTTGAACCCTTAGAAAAATGATCTTTAAGCGCTCCTACACTCGGATCAATTCCCATGGCGTTGTCGTTGAGAATCACCAGTACATCAGCTTTAGATTCTCCTAGATGGTTTAAGGCTTCAAAGGCCATTCCACTAACGATTGAAGCGTCACCAATAATAGCGACAGCATGAGCTCCGTTGTTTTTGAGCTTTTGAGAGAGCGCCATCCCCATTGCAGCCGATATCGAGGTACTGCTATGGCCTGCACCAAAGGAATCGTATTTGGATTCTATGCGACTAAGAAATCCACTTAAACCTTCAAAATCACGTATAGTATCGAAGGCTTGAGCGCGACCTGTGAGGAGTTTATGACCGTAAGCCTGATGACCAACATCCCACACGAGCTGATCAATTTTGGCATCAAATACATGGTGTAGGGCTACACTTAGCTCTACAGTGCCAAGACTTGCGCCTAGATGTCCGCCTTTTTTGGCTATGGTTTCAATGATTCGCTCACGAACAAGCACAACCAGTTGTGCTAAAGCCTCGATGTCATAGGTCAAAATGGCATTTGGAAGATCTTGCTCGTTTAAATTCTTCATAAAACAAAGGTACGATACCCTATAATTTGATTTACTTTTGAATACAGACAAATTAAGCGCTCTTTATGGAAAGCCCTTTCGACGATCACTATTACATGAAAAAAGCAATAGCCGAGGCAGAGCTGGCATTTGAAAAAGATGAAGTGCCTGTTGGAGCCTTGATTGTCAGTAAGCAACAAATCATCGCCAAATCTCATAACCTCACAGAGTTACTTTGTGATGTAACTGCACATGCAGAGATGCAAGCCATTACAGCCGCAGCAAATTACCTCGGGGCGAAATACCTCAGGACATGCACTTTGTATGTTACCCTTGAACCTTGTCAGATGTGCGCGGGTGCACTGTACTGGAGCCAGATTGGCAAAGTAGTATTCGCCGCAGAAGACCCCAAGCGAGGCTACAGAGCGATGGGCGTAAGTTTACATCCTAAAACACAAGTTGAGTTTGGCATTCTAGGTAAAGAGAGTCGTAAGTTATTGCAGGAGTTTTTTGATCGTAAACGGCTTTAAAAGCTCCAGATTAACAATAATGACTTGACTTATACAAGCTGCACATCAGCAGCGACAATTCCTTTTTTTCCTTCAACTTCGGAATAAGTCACCTTATCGCCTTCTTTGATTTCTAAACCATTCAAAGATGAAACATGGACGAAGATTTCTTTCCCTGTTTCGTCATTACTAATGAATCCATAACCTTTAGATTCAATAAAAAATTTAACTGTACCAGTCATTAAAATAAAATTTGATATCGCGAAGGTACATTATTTAAAGTTGTTGAGTCCGAAAAGCTTAGCTTTTTAAGCTATTCTTTTCTTTTTGGTTCTTTTTTTTGCATCTTTTCAATATTCTCGGTAGTCAGCAAATAGTCTTTCATTTCTTTGCCTTTACTCTCTACAAAAAGAAAAATGGGCATGGCTACAAAAAATAAACCCACAGTGCCACATCCTATAAATTGATGTGCAAATGAATCAGGGGTGTTTAAGTGGTAAAGTCCATAAGCAATACTACCCAAACAGCCGAGCACGAAGAGCAGTAATATGTTGCGAAATACGCGGCGTTTAAGACTCATCAGAAGCTGTGTTAGTGATGCTCAGTCCTAATTCTTGTAATTGATTAGCATCTACGGCAGCTGGAGCATCAATCATGACATCTCTACCCGCATTGTTTTTTGGAAAGGCAATGAAATCACGAATACTTTCTTGACCTCCGAGAATAGCGACTAATCGGTCTAATCCAAATGCGATTCCGCCGTGCGGAGGTGCCCCGTATTCGAAAGCGTTCATCAAAAACCCGAACTGATCCTGTGCCTCTTGTTCAGTAAAACCTAAATGTTTAAACATGGTTTTTTGAACTTCTTTATCGTGAATACGTATAGATCCGCCACCGATTTCATTTCCGTTTAATACTAAATCGTAGGCATTTGCTCTGACTGCTGAAGGATCTTTATCAAGCAATTCAATTTGACCTTCTTTTGGAGAGGTAAATGGATGGTGCATCGCGTGGTAGACTTCAGTTTCTTCATCCAACTCTAAAAGTGGAAAATCAACAACCCATAAGGGTGCAAATTCATCCGCCTTACGCAGATTGAGCTGTTCAGCCAGTTGCATTCTTAGGGCAGACATTTGAGTTCTAGTTGATTTTAGATCTCCAGAGAGCACACAAATAAGGTCTCCTTTTTGAGCTCCACAGGCTTGTGCCCAAGCTGCTAAATCTTCTTGAGTATAGAATTTATCTACAGAGGATTTATAACTTCCGTCTTTATTGTATTTGACATAAACCATTCCCTTTGCTCCAATTTGAGGCCTTTTTACCCAGTTAATCAAAGCGTCTATTTGTTTTCGAGTGTATTCTGCCGCTCCAGGAACAGCAATAGCTACAACCAATTCAGCACTGTTAAAAACATTAAAGTCTCTGTGTTGTGCCAGTTCATTTAATTCAGTGAATTCCATTCCAAATCGAATATCAGGCTTGTCGTTTCCGTAACGCTTCATGGCCTCATCATAGGTCATACGCGGAAATGCTCCAGTCTTCACACCGTGAATTTCTTCGATGAGATAAGATGTCAATCCCTCAAAAACTTGAAGGATATCATCTTGGGTAACAAAAGACATCTCACAGTCGATTTGAGTGAATTCAGGCTGTCGATCGGCTCTTAAATCTTCATCTCTAAAGCACTTGACAATTTGAAAATAGCGATCTAAACCTCCTACCATAAGCAACTGCTTAAAGGTTTGAGGCGATTGCGGAAGCGCATAAAACTGACCTTGGTTCATACGAGAAGGCACGACAAAATCACGGGCTCCCTCTGGTGTTGATTTAATCAAATAAGGTGTTTCGACCTCTACAAAATTTTGCTCAGATAAATAATTACGAACCATCATGCTTACCTGATGTCTAAACATCAATGCCTTTTTTACCGGATTTCGTCTGATGTCTAAATATCGATATTTCATTCGAAGCTCCTCTCCTCCATCAGTTTGATCTTCAATGGTAAAGGGAGGAAGTTTGGCCTGGTTTAAGACCTCAACGGTTTCTACCACAATTTCGATTTCTCCTGTAGGGATGTTTTGGTTTTTAGCAGAGCGTTCAACCACTTCACCTTCAACTTGAATTACGGTCTCGCGGCCGAGTTCTCTTACTTTTTCTATGAGTTCAGCACAACTTCTTTCACTATCTAAAATTAGTTGAGTTATACCGTATCGGTCTCTAAGGTCAATCCAAATCATAAAACCTTTGTCTCTGGATTTCTGAATCCAACCTGAGAGTTTGACCGTTTGGCCACAGTCTGAAACTCTTAATTCACCGCAATTATGAGATCTGTACATGCTTCGATTTAATTTGAAGCAAAAATAGTCAGTCCTAATGATTCTACTTGAACATTTTTTAAAATGTTACTTAATGTTAATTTAATGTAAATTAATTGTAAATTTTTAGTATATTTGAAATGAATTTAAAGGAAAGCCATATGAAAAGAATGATAATTAGCATGATTATAATACTGTCTTTACAGTTGAGTTATGCACAAGAAAGCAGCGCAGAAACTAAAGAAATCACTACTACACTTAAGGTGTATAAGCAAGAAGCCAAAAAGAAAGATCTACAAGGTTTAACTGAAGTCACCTATTTTCACTCCGATGGTGAAATAGCACAAACGGGCTTTTTAAAAGAAGGAAAACCTCATGGTGAGTGGACGCAGTATGATCCTAAAGGCCTAAAAATTGCAAGTGGTAGTTATAAAAATGGAAAACGCCAAGGCAAGTGGTTATTTTGGAATTACGATACCCTTGACGAAGTTACCTTCAACAATAATAAGGTAATGCGCATTACCAAATGGAACAACACCAGCGTAGTGATTAAGAATTAAAACAAAAAAGGTCCGAATGGTTTCGGACCTTTTTTGTTATGAAGCCATGGCAGTTTGCTGTGGCTTTTTTAATACTCTTAATTTGAGGCGATAACTGATGTGAAATAAGACCGGGACTATAATCAACGTAAGAAAGGTGGCGATGACCAAACCAAAGATTACCGTCCAAGCCAAAGGGCCCCAGAAAATAACATTATCTCCACCCACATAAATTTTAGGATCAAAATCAGCCAATAGACTGATGAAATTGATGTTTAAACCTATGGCCAGCGGAATCAATCCTAAGACTGTAGTTACAGCTGTTAAGATTACTGGTCTCAATCGTGCCTTACCCGCCTGAATTACACAAGCAGTAAATTCAGTTATCCCTAAATAATCTTCAGTTTGCAGGCCTAATTCTACTTTTTTACGCTGAATTAAAATGTCGGCATAGTCCAAGAGTACAACACCGTTGTTTACTACAATTCCAGCTAGAGCGATGATTCCCATCATAGTCATCATGATGACAAAGGGCCATCCTGTAAGCATCAACCCTCCAAAAACACCGATAAGACTCAAGAAGATGGCAATCATGATAATCATAGGTTTTGAAAGCCCCTTAAATTGGAAAATCAAAATCAACATGATCAGTCCAAGACCTGTGAAAAATGCGCCCATCAAAAAGTCTTGTTGTTTGTTCTGCTCTTCGATTTGGCCGGTGTAATCGATAGAAACTCCTCTTGGTAAGGCTTCAAACCCTTTCATGTGCTCTTGAATTTCCGCTACAATTTCAACAGCATTTCCACCTGGTTTTAATCCAGAATAAAGGCTGACCACGCGTTCACCGTCTTTGTGTTTAATTGCGCTAAAAGTCGAAGTGTTTTTACTCGAAGCGAGCGCAGAAATTGGAATCTCTTTAATTTGGCCATCGGCCATATCTCTAAAAATAACGCGCTGATCAAAAAGTGCTGAATTGTTATAGCGTTGCTCTTGATTAAATCTGACATTAATGTCATAGTCTTCTCCTTCTTTCTTATAGACTCCAGCTTTGTCTCCAAATAATGATCTGCGCAACTGCATTCCAATTTGGCCGACAGCGACATTTAACTCTCCTGCTTTTTGACGATTGACCAAGACCTCCATAGAAGGTTTGTCTTTGTTGACATCTACCTTGAGACCTTCCATCCCAGCTACATTTTTCTTATTGATAAATGCGCTGATTCGCTCGGCAAGACTGATCAGTGTATCGTAATTCTGACCCTCTAATTCAATGTTTACAGGATAACCTGAAGGAGGTTCAACCAGGTCTTTCTCGACTGAAATGGTCACCCCTGGATAGATTCCTGCGAGTTCTTCTTGAATTTGTTTTCTTAAGGATTCAGAATCTAATCCCTCTCTAAATTTAAACTCTTTCATACCCAAGGTAATTTTTCCTCGGTGTGGCATATCAGAAATTAAACCTGTTTCGGTAAATGGATTTTCAGCACCTCGACCGACTTGAGCAATATTGTATTCGACAAGTGCATTTTCATTTTCTACGATGTAAGCATCGTCTTTGATGATTTCAGCAACTCGCTTTTCAATTGCTTTGGTAATCGTATTGGTTTTTTCTATTGCAGTACCCTGAGGGTATTCAATATAGACGAAAATTTGATTGGGAATGTTGTCTGGAAAAAACTCAATCTTCGTTCTGCCACTGCCCACAGAGGCGCCGAAACTTATAAAGGCCGCGATGAGTAACATCAAAGTAGCTGCAAAAAAGAAATAGACGTTTCTTCCTCTCAGGGCAAATTTTAATTGTTTTTCGTAAAAATTTTCGAAACGCACCAAGGTAATGGTCTGAAATTTAAACGCCCAGTGTCGAATTCCGTAACGGTAAATCCAAAACATGGCTGAAACAACGATCATCAGTGTTCCAAGACCTCTAAGTGGCCCTCCAATTAAAATGATAAACAGGCCAAGACCTCCAAAAATTGAAGTCATTCTCACCAGTGTTTTAAAAGGGATTACAGTATCTCCAACAGTCATAAACTTTGAAACCAACATCGAATTGATAAATATGGCCACAAAAAGTGATGAACCTAAAACCACCGAGAGTGTGATTGGGAAATAAATCATGAATTGACCCATAACCCCAGGCCAGAGACCTAAGGGAACAAAAGCTGCTACTGTCGTAGCCGTTGAGATGATAATCGGTACTGCAATTTCTCCGATTCCCTGTTTTGCAGCTTGAACGCGACTCATTCCTTCTTGTTCCATGAGTCGATAGACATTTTCAACCACCACTACTCCGTTGTCTACCAACATTCCTAAGCCCATAATTAATCCGAACAAAATCATGGTATTGAGCGTATAACCCAAAGCACTGAGAATCATAAAAGACATAAACATCGACATCGGAATAGCGAAACCGACAAAAATGGCATTTTTGAACCCTAAAAAGAACATTAAAACACCGACCACGAGTATAATTCCGAAGATGATGTTGTTAACCAAATCATCTACTTGACTCAAGGTTCTTTCACTAGAATCGTTGGTGATACTCAAATCGAGATTAGGAGGAAAATAGTTTACTCTTGCCTCTTCTACAATGGCTCTAATTTTTTCAGAAGCTTTGATGGCATTGGCTCCAGAACGCTTTTTGATATCGAGCATTACCACACTTTGACCTTTCTCTCGAGCATAAGTTGTAGTCTCTTTTGGTTTGAATTTTACCTCTGCGATATCTTTCAAATAAACAGCTCCGCGTTCAGATTTCACCACAAACTCTTCGAGCTCTAGGGGCTTTTGAATTTCACCTAAGACGCGTATGGTTCGACGTTGTCCACTGCTGACTAAATTACCCGCAGAGAGTGTCATATTTCCGTTGCGAATACTATTGATTACATCGTCAAAACTCACCTGTGCAGACATCATTTTGTAAATGTCTACGGCGACCTCGATTTCTTTGTCTTGCACACCTCTAAGATCTACGCCCTTGACCTCTTCTACTTTTTCAATATCATCTTCTAAATATTCTGCAAAGGCCTTGAGTTGTTCTACCGGATAATCTCCACTTAGATTTACATTTAATAGCGGTATAGCTTCTGATATGTTCAGATCAAAGACACTTGGTTCAACCTTAGCCCCGTTAAATACGGGCCAGTCTTCAGAGGCCTTTTCTGCATCAACTTCGTCTTTTACCCTTTGTTCGGCTTCAGAAATCGAAAGTTCTTGATCAAATTCAACAGTTATAATCGCATAATCTTCCTGAGAAGTAGAAACCACTTCGACCACATCAGAGATGTTTTTCAATCGATCTTCTAGGGGATCGGCTATGAGACGTTCCATATCTTCTGCCGTATTTCCCGGATAGATGGTACTGATAAAAATCTTAGTCTCTTTTACTTCGGGAAACTCTTCTCTAGGCATAGAGAGGTATGAAGAAACCCCGATAAACAAGAAGAGTGAAATCATGACATAGATTACAGATGAATTATCTATGGCCCATGAAGAGGGTTTAAACTCTTTTATTTTGTGTTTTAAATTCTCCATTTTTACTTGTCTAGGCTGCTTACTATTTCAACTTCTTGATTGTCTCTAACTCTACGTGCTCCCTCTGCGACTAAACGATCGCCAACAGCTATTCCCGAAGTCACTTCCATAAGGCCGCCTTGAGACTCTCCGGTCTCAACAATTCGTCTTTGCACTGTGGTTTTATTATTCTTGTTTACGATCACATATACGAATTGATTGCCCTCGGCATTTTCTGAGAGTAGACTTTGAGGAATCAACATGGCATTTTCATTGAAGTAATCTCGAATCTGAACCTTGGCTGTGAGATTAGGTTTGATGTCTTCATTTTCGTTAGTGAGCTGCACTTGTGCTTTAAAAGATCTATTACCTGGATTTATAAAACTCCCTGTATGATGAATACTAGTTTCAACTGTTCTGTTTAAAACAGGAATGAATACCTTGGTTTTTGTGCCGTTTACTACGGTTGCTACATAGGCTTCAGGTACATCGACCTCGAGGTACATTTCAGTTAGATTTACTACCCGAAAAAGTGCTGAGCCAGCACCGGGTGCTACCACTGCTCCCTCTTCAAAAAAGACCTTGTCTATTTTACCTGAGAAGGGGGCATACACTTTTGATTTTCTCAATTGTTGCTCTAAGGATGCTTTGGCTTGAACGCTAGCTTCATAAGCCGTCTTTGCTTGCAAGAATTGAATTTCAGAACCGATTTTTTGATTCCATAAACGCTCTTGTCGCTCGAAAGTAGTCTTGGCCAATGCGAGCTGCGCTTCGAGTTGGGTCAATTGACTTGACATTCCTCCATCGTCTATACTGGCAATTAATTGTCCTTTTCGAACATTCTGCCCTTCACTGACATAAACCTTTTTTAAAGTTCCGGGCATTTCAGGATAAACCAATAAGTTTTGCTTGGTTTGAACGCTCCCCTGCAATTCAATAAAATGCTCAAAAGCTTGATAGGTCACTTCAAAAACACTTACTAGCGCAAGTGCACCCCTTTCTCCCATATTGGATATGGCATCGTCTAGTAGTTCAATCTGTTTTTCAATTTCTATTTTATCTTCTGTAAGCTGTGCTCTTGTTGCTCTAAGCTCAACAAGGTTTCGGTCTTCAATGAGTTGTTCAACCGATTTTTGTTTATCGGCACATGCCGCCAATAACAATAGTGCAAATAATGATGTGATGTATTTCATATTTTTTGATTGATGATTAAAGTGATGTATTCATTAAATTTTCAAGTTCGACTCTAGAGGTAATAAGATTTTGCATCGCCAGTAAATATTCTTGCTGACTCTCGTATAGTTGAAGCTGCGCCTGTCTCAAATCAAAACTGCTGCTGATTCCCTCTTTAAATTTGATTTCATTTTTATGAGCGATGCGCTCGGCGAGTTCTAAATTTTGACGGCTGTTATTGTACAAATCGATGGCTAATTCATAGGCACTGCTTTTGTTAGCGTAATCAAGCTCAAGAAGAAATATGGTCTCTTCTTTCTGCGTTTTAGCCTGTTCATAAGCAATTTTAGCACGCTGTGTTTGAGCTGTTCTCAAAAGCGAACTGAAAATGGGAATTTCAAGATTGACCCCGACAATAGAAGACTGAAACCATTGATTGTCTTCGCCTAAGAAATTAAACGAATCTGAAAAACTATTTTGACCATAAGACCAAAAAGCAGACAGGGTTGGTAAGGCCTTACTCTTCGCTAGTTTCAATTCCAAAGAACGTTGACTATTTAAATTTGAAACCATTTTAAAATCTACATTTTGGTCTAACTCAAAACTTCTTTCTAAGAGTGCTCCTATAGCGTCCTTGGCAATCATATCATCGATACTTTCGCTGAGTTGAAGCTCGGCCGAAATCGGTCTTCCCATGACAAGGTTTAACATTTGATGACTAATTTCAACAAGACGCTTGCTGTTTTTAAGTTGACTTTCTATGTTGAAGCTTGTAATTTTTAATTGCTCTAGTGCTTCTTCCTCGATGAGTCCGTTCTCCATGAGTGCAGTTACCTCTACAATACTTTGATCAAGGCTGGCTTTGTTTTTTAACAACAAGGCTGTACCTGCCTCAGCAATAAGCACATTAGTGTAAGATTTTACCGTTTGGGTGCGCACTTCCATCAGGGTCTTTTCGAATAGGTTTTTACTGTAATCCAAGAAGGTTTTTGTGGCTTGTACTCCTACGATATAGCTTCCATCAAAGAGTAATTGATTCCACTGCACACTTGCATTCATCGATTGGGGTTGTCCAAAAACTACTGTGGTGTAGGTGCCTGGGGCTCCTCCAAAAAATTCGGCGGGTATCTGGGCNACAGGCTGTTTTAACTGATTTTGATACTGCACAGANCCNGCAATTTGNGGCAAGACCTGAGGCAATAGTNATCCACTTTTGAGCTTCAGCGTCTTTTAANTCTCNNNTGGCATTTTTCAAATTTCGATTGAAATNNAGNGCNTAANCTATGGCNTCATNNACACTAAAACGNGTGCGTTGATTTTCTTGAGCACCNATTGCTGCACTGTATAGTACAAGCATGGTGAGCAANACTTTTTTCATNNTGATTTATTTTGATTGATATTGATTTAANTAAGCTAATCCTTGATNAGANGCGATTCCTCGAACGTGATAATCCAAGAAGGCTAATGTGATTTTATTGTAGTCAAATAGACGATCTGGATATACTTTTTTATCTGCAAAAGACATATAGTTAATAAAGTGTATACGAGCCGTAAACTCCAAATCAAGTTCGGGGCGATAGCAACCTACTTCGATTCCTCTTTTGAGATTTTGGGTCAAAATGCCGTGCATCATTTCAAATTTGCCCTGGCGTTGGCTCTCATAGAGCTTAGGGAAATACTTTTGCAATTGATACTGTGGCGAGCTCTTTTCATTTTTTAAGTGCTTGCGCACGACCTGTCTAATCTCAAATAGTTCTTCAATGGGATGTAAAAGCTTTTGCTGAATTTCTGCGATCTCAGTATAGATTAACTCTGACAACTGCTCCGTACAGCACTTAACCAGCTGAGTCTTATTTTCAAAGAATGAATAAATGGTTTTTTTGGAAATGGCCATTTCTTTAGCGAGATCATCCATAGTCACGCTTTTAAAGCCCAAATCTAAAAATAGCGAAGTCGCCACTTCTATAATTTTCTTTTTCATAGCAGCACAAAATTACCTATGGAAACTTTAAGAACAAAAAAAGTTTCNAGAGTTTACAAAAATTTAACAATGCCGTTTTATTTAGCCTTAACTTTGATACAGAAAAATGAAAGCATTTCTTCCATATATCGCACTTGTAGAAGACTTCTTTGAGTCGAATTTAAAGTCTCAACCTCCTCATGGATTATACGACCCGATAATCTATATTATGGGTCTTGGAGGAAAAAGACTACGCCCTGCCCTACTCATGGCTTCAGGAGAATTGTTCGGCGCCAAAAAAGAAGATTTAATTCAGGCAGCAGCAGCTATTGAATTGTTTCACAACTTCACCTTGGTACACGACGACATCATGGATGAAGCTCCACTGCGAAGAGGCGAAGAAACCATACATCAAAAATGGGATCTGAACACGGGTATTTTGTCTGGAGACGCCATGCTCATAAATTCCTATCAGCTCTTTGAATCTTACCCGGCCGAAGTGCAAGTGCAACTGATACAACTTTTTTCTAAAACAGCACTAGAGGTTTGTGAAGGCCAACAGTATGATGTAGAGTTTGAAAATCAGCAAAATGTCGAGTTAGAGCAGTACATTANAATGATCTCGTATAAGACGGCTGTGCTAATTGCTGCAGCACTGAAGATGGGAGCCATAATTGCAAATGCATCTGAAAAAGAACAGAATCAACTCTATACTTTTGGATTGAATTTAGGAATTGCCTTTCAAATCCAAGACGATTATTTAGACGCCTTTGCCGATCCCGAAAAATTTGGCAAGCAAGTTGGGGGGGATATCGTGGAGAATAAAAAAACCATTCTAGTCATTAAAGGTCTTGAATTCGCCTCACCCGATCAAGAGCAAAAGCTGCGACATTTACTCTCAACCAAAAACGTTGATCATGACCAAAAAGTAGCAACCGTAAAACAACTTTTTGTAGATACAGGTTCAGCTGCTTTTACCAAATCAGAAGTTGAACGCTACACTAAAATTGCTTTTGACGCGCTCTCTGAACTGCAAATTGAGAACGATAAAAAGAAAGTGCTTTTTGACTTTGCTCAAGAACTCATGGTTAGAGATCTCTAATTAAAATCCACTGAAAACTCTGCCGAGCAATGCCTTGATAAAAGGCCAAGGTCTTGGTGCTGCCATCACCATTACGTCTTCGGCAAATGAAGTTTTCTCTTCTAAGAATTTCAATATAAGTGGAGCCTTTCTTCGCTTGAATAAAGAAGTGAAAATTGCTGCACCTTTTTCGTTGGACCTGTATAAAATGTCCAGCAACAGCATATCGTATATCCAAAACTTACCGGCAGAATAGAAGGCTTTTAAATCTTTTTCTTGAGTTAAAAACAAGGCTAATGCTTTTGCTTTTTCTTGAGAAGACTTAAAGGTATATCCCGTGCTGGCTTTGGTCCAACCCCCTGCCATACCAATCGGCATAATTTTAGAAGTTGTCTTTTTCCAAAGCGGATAGCAACACATCGGTATATTTCCACTTTCCATCTGAATAACCTTGTAAGGTTTAAGAGTCATCTCATTGAGATAGCTGACTATTTCATCTTCGTATTCCTTTTTTTCGAGGGGTTCTGCAGAGAACAAAGTGTACTCGACTAGCGCCTTGTTTTTAGAAAATGGAAGCACGTACATAAAGCGGGTATTGCCTCTTTGTTCCACCGTAAAATCCATGAACTTTGGCGTCGATTCATCAAAAACGTCCTCTTCGGTCTCTACAAACCAGCCGATAAAATGCTGCTGTAAAACAGGGTATTTTGTTTGATTTTTTAATTCGGAATAATTAAATCTTGAATCAAACACGAGCTTAGTTTGATAGACGGTTTGCGATTGACAATGAATCGTGACCCCCTGATCAGTCTCTACACAATCTTGCACTTCTTCATGACGAATGAGAATGTTTTGGTGCTTGAGAAATTCAGCGTCAAAATGATAATGAAAAGCCGTGCCTTCAATCGTTTTATAACGATAAGGGTGCATTTTATGCAGGTATTTATTTTGCTTGTAGGCCACCTCAAATTGAGTCCACTCGTGAAGTAACAAATGGTCGAGTTCACCATCACCTCGTTCCCAATAACTCCATGTTCGATCGAGTCTTTCATCGTCGCCACGATCTAAAATCAGGATACGTTTTTGACTAAAAAAGGGATTTTTGGTCATTTCATAGGCCAAAAGTGTACCTGCCGCACCTGCACCTATAATTGTATAATCGAATTGTTCTTGCACTGTTGTAAATATACACAAAGCACTAGTGATTATTTTTAAATATCATTTTTTAGATTCGTCTAAATTTATATTTTTGTTAAAAAAAATAAATGCTTAGTCGTAGCGAAGAAAATTACCTCAAAGCGATATTTCATTTGAGAACAGACAAAAGCAGTGCGGTATCGACTACTGAATTAGCAGAACACCTCAATACGAAACCCTCTTCTGTCACCGATATGCTGCAAAGACTCAATAGTAACAAATGGGTAGACTATCGCAAATACAAAGGAGTTATTCTAAGTAGCAATGGTGAACAAGCTGCACTAAAAATAATTCGCAAACACCGTTTGTGGGAAGTTTTTTTGNTAGAGCATCTAAACTTTAGTTGGGATGAGGTTCACGAGGTCGCGGAGCAACTAGAACATATTCAAAGTGAACAACTCACTTCTTCTTTAGATCAGTTTTTAAACTTTCCCAAATACGATCCTCACGGAGATCCAATTCCCGATGCAACACTTCAGCTCTCGAGAAGAACCAAAAAACTCTTGAGCAATTTTAAACGAGAAGAATGCGGGGTTTGTATAGGCGTTAAAGACAGTTCCGCTGATTTTCTCAAAGTTCTCGACCGTCTATCGATTTCTTTAGGCAGTGAAATTCAAATCATTCATATTGAAGAATTCGACCAAAGTATGAGGATTGCGGTGGATGGTCAACAAAAATACATTTCTACTAAAATCGCTTCTAACCTTTATGTAAATCCAGTATGAATGAAATAGTAACTTATTTTGAATCTCTCAACCCNGTTTATGCAGCATTTTTAGCCACCTTATTCACTTGGGGATTAACTGCAGCTGGCGCCGCCTTGGTTTTTCTTTTTAAGAGTATGAATCGAGCAGTATTAGACGGCATGCTTGGTTTTACCGGAGGCGTAATGGTCGCTGCGAGCTTTTGGTCTTTACTCGCTCCCGGAATTGAAATGAGTGAAGGTGAAGGTTTTGTAAAAGTGATTCCCGCAGCTGTTGGATTTTTGCTAGGTGCCATCTTTATTTTTTTACTCGATAAAGTGTTACCTCATCTGCACATCAACTTTAAAGATTCTGAAAAAGAAGGTATTAAAACACCCTGGCATCGCACCACTTTATTGACGCTCGCTATTACCCTACACAATATTCCTGAAGGGCTTGCTGTAGGAGTATTATTTGGAGGGGTGGCTGCAGGTTTTGAAGGTGCTTCTATAGGCGCTGCTGTTGCCCTTGCTTTAGGTATTGGATTACAAAATTTTCCTGAAGGGTTTGCAGTCGCTATGCCTCTTCGAAGAAGCGGTCTTTCGCGCACCAAAAGTTTTTTATATGGACAATCTTCTGCGATAGTTGAACCTATAGCTGCTGTTTTAGGAGCTTGGGCAGTGCTGACTTTCGAACCTATTTTACCTTATGCCTTAAGTTTTGCTGCAGGCGCCATGATTTTTGTGGTTGTTGAAGAGGTTATTCCAGAAACCCAACGTGACAAATACACCGATATAGCTTCTATGGGGTTCATCGGAGGATTTATAGTAATGATGTGTTTAGACGTAGCATTAGGCTAAAGCGTTTGAGGTATACGCTTCATAAGTTCTTCGAGCTCAAGTTTGTACTCGTACTGTAAATCTTCATGCAATTTGACAATACTTTTTTCTGCCAGTATGAGTTGTCTAAATGCTATTTTTTGAATGACCCTATCAGTAGTGATGAATGTTTTGGATTCAGCCACCATAGAAACATAAGCCAAGAGCAAGCGGACTTCAACTTCTTTGTCAGCTGCGTATTTGATGTATTTCTTAAGCATGCGCAGTATACGCCTACACCCCTTTCTTTTGTAGTAAGCCGTTTTTAATCGGTAATTTTCAAATTCGTCTTTGATTTCTAAGGAGATTTCATAAACATAAGCGTCTAAATCACCTGCTTCAAAAAGCAAAAAAGTCAATAGTTCTTTGTTTTCTTTTTTGAATTTGACCATTCGAATTAAGAGTCCTGTAAGCTCTTCTCTACCGAGTGTACTTAACGTGTCTTTGAGTTGTTTTATCGAAGCTGTATCCATTTTGTTTCAAGAAGCTGTGAATTTATCGTGAATATATGCCGTCAAACGACACCTTCATTATTTTGTAAGAATAATACTTAATTTTCATTTCTATATTTGAATAAACCCAAAAATCATGACAAAGAAGGTTCTTACTTTACTCCTTGTAACGTTGCAGTTCACCTATGGTTTTCAAAAAGAATCACTAAACCTTGATGATATTTTTGAACTTCAGTATGCCAGCGATCCACAAATTTCTCCAGACGGAAGATACGTAGTCTATCGCAAAATGAGTCACGATAAAATGAATGACAGAGCAACCGGTTCTCTTTGGATCATGAAATCTGACGGTAGTGACAATCAAAAACTCACCTCAAGAGAAAAGAGTGAATCTAGTGCTCGTTGGTCACCTTCGGGAGATCGAATTGCTTTTATCAGCAGTACAGATCAGGGTAGTGAGGTTTTTATGTATTGGATGAAAAGTCAACAAAGCGCAAAGATCTCTCAACTTGATCAAGGTCCGTCGAGTCTAACCTGGACTCCCGATGGCAAACATCTTACTTTTAGTATGTTTATACCAAGCCCAGCTCCGGTAATCGCAAAAATTCCAGCAAAACCAAAAGGTGCTAAATGGGCGGCAACACCTAGAGTAACAGACCGTTTAAAACACGAAGCCGACGGGAGAGGATATATGAAACCTGGGTTTTCACATCTCTTTATGATGTCTGCAGAAGGTGGAGCCCTTCGTCAATTGACAAGTGGAGATTACAATCACCGAGGGCAGCTCAGTTTTTCTGCTGATGCCAAACGCCTTTACTTTTCTGCCAATCGAAATGACAACTGGGAATACGATTTTAGAAACTCTGAAATCTATAGCCTAAATATGGACAATTTGGAGATTACCGCAATTACTGATCGTCAAGGCCCAGACCGAATGCCAAAAGTTTCTCCTGATTGCCAATACATCGCCTATTTAAGCTTTGAAGATAAAGTTCAAGCGCACCAGAGCATGAAATTACATTTGATGAAGCTAGACGGATCTGAAAAAATGGTACTTACCGACGAACTTGATTTAGACATCAAGAATATGTATTGGGATGCTAATGCCGGTGGTTTATTCCTTAGCTATGATGAAAATGGTAATGGAAAAATTGGCTATATCGATCTGAAAAAAAAATTTAGACCTCTCGCATCGAATGTAGGAGGAACAACTATAGGCAGACCCTATGCAAGTGGATCTATGAGCGTTTCGAACCAAGGAACTGTAGTGTACACCCACAGCACTCCAGAGCGCCCTGCGGATTTGGCTATCAAGCGCAAAAACAATAAAGCGCCTTACCTTATTACAAAACTAAACGAAGACTTTTTTGCTAATCGAACCTTGGGGCAAGTTGAAGAAATCTGGTACAGCTCAAGTTTTGATCAAAGACCAATTCAAGGTTGGATTGTTTATCCGCCTAATTACGATGCGTCAAAAAAATATCCCTTTATGGTAGAAAATCATGGAGGACCGATCTCAAACTACGGTGATCGTTTTTCATTTGAAATGCAATTGTACGCAGCGGCTGGGTATATCGTATTCTATCCCAATCCTAGAGGAAGCACCAGTTACGGAGAAGAGTTTGCCAATTTATTATATCACAATTATCCTGGTGAAGACTATATAGATGTTATGGACGGGGTTGACGCTTGTATCGCCAAAGGAATTGCTCATGAAGACCAACTCTTCGTAGCAGGTGGTAGTGCAGGTGGTATCATGTCAGCTTGGATGATAGGAAAAAATGATCGTTTCGAAGCGGCCGTTGTTGTTAAGCCTGTGGTAAATTGGATATCGAAAACCTTGGTAGCCGACAACTATTACGGATATGCAAATACGAGATTCCCAGGTCAACCTTGGGAAAATTTTGAAGACTATTGGAATTTCTCTCCTCTATCTTTAGTGGAGAACATCAATACCCCAACTATGGTCATGGTGGGCATGAATGATCTTAGAACACCTCCAAGTGAATCTAAGCAACTGTATCACGCTTTGAAACTCAGAAAAGTTGAAACGGTTTTGGTCGAAATTCCCGAGGCGAGTCACGGCATTGCGAATCGTCCGAGCAATCTTATGACAAAGATAGNACATACCTTAGCGTGGTTTAATCGATATATCACTTTATGATCATACGAGTACTTCCTCTAATTGCCTTTTTTACCTTTAATTTTTCATCTTACGCTCAGCACACCCTTCGTGTTGAAATAAGTGGAGCAAGGGATCTTATTGGTGAGATGAGTGTAGCGATATACAATCAAAAGGATGCTTTTTTGGATTTTAAAAGAGTCTATAAAGCCAAAACTCAAAAGGTATACAACGCCAAAAATCTCTTGAGCTTTACCAATTTAGAACCCGGCGAGTATGCCATTGCTGTTTTTCATGACGCCAATGCANNNCA
>NZIP01000029.1:0-28041 GCA_002691645.1 Flavobacteriaceae bacterium | reverse complement strand
GACAAGAATTTTTTAGGCATTCCCAAAGAGGCACTTGGATTTTCTATTGGAAAAATGAAAGCGTTTGGACCTCCTACCTTTGAGGAGTGTAAATTTGTTCTAGATGAAAATAAAACGATAAAAATTGAGCTTAGTAGGTGGTGATTTCTATAGCTCCGTTTCCACCTCTGGAGCCGTATTTTGAAGCCTCTGCTACTTTTACAACCTTAATAGATTTTACAGAGTTTGGGTCGATGAGTACACGTAAATCTCTAAAAGAGTTTCCCACAATAAATCCATTGACAACGTAAAGCGGCTCGAAACTTTTTTCGCCATTAAATGAGTTGGCTGCAGCCATTAAGACAGGAACTCCTCTTGACATGAAAATTCCTGGCTTTTGACGCAAAAGATCCATAAGTGTCATAGAAGTTCTATTGCGATTATTGAGCTCTTCTCTCAATTCAGTCGCTCCTATTTTTGATGCTGAATTTGAACTCCCACAAGAGGCCGTCAATAGCATTAGAAAAAGTATTAAAAAACTGTGCTTCATTTAGAACCGCATTTACAATCTGAAGATACGCAAGTGTGTGCCGACGGCTTCTTCGTTTTATTCAAGGGTAATAAATAATACTTTAATACTCCGAAATGCTTTAACAAATAAGCCAAAGAAATGAATAAACTGATTCCGACTAGAACATCTTGCATGTCTTAAATGTAAGGAATAATTAATTGATAACTGCCTACTGCACAGATGTAAGCTATAAGTGTCATGGCCCCTAACTGTAACATTGGCCATTTCCAGCTGTTGGTTTCTTTTTTTACAATAGCTAGGGTACTCATACATTGCATGGCAAAGGCGTAAAAGAGGAGTATAGCAATTCCAGAAGCCAAGTTGAAACGTTTCAAACCGCTTGAGGTGCGCTCGGAATCCATTTTTTCTCGAATGGTTTGCTGATCTTCTTCATCAACACTATAAATTGTAGCCAAGGTTCCTACAAACACTTCTCTTGCTGCAAAAGAGGTAATCAGTGCTATACCTATTTTCCAATCTAGGCCCATGGGTTTCACCATAGGTTCGATTGCTTTACCCATATATCCAATGAAAGAGTGTTCTAATTTGTAGTTGGAAATTTCCTGCTCAACAGCCTCTTCAGTCCAATTCATTTCTGATGCTTCAACCCGAGTATTCACTATTTGTTCGGCGTTTTTAAAATCCTTTCCTATTCCATTGGAACCTAAAAACCAAATAATTACCGAAAGTGCTAAAATCAACCGTCCAGCCTCAGTTAAAAAACTTTTGGTCTTTTCATATACGGTGATTCCCACATTTTTAAATTGGGGTCTACGCAAAGGGGGCATCTCTACCATGAAGAAGTCTGTCTTTGGAATTTTCAACACCCCATTGAGTACGGCAGCTGCTAATAAAGCCATAGCAAAACCCAAAAAATAAAGCAGGGTCAATACTAAAGGTTGTAATCCAAGTCCTAGAAAACGCTCATTTGGAATAACGAGTGAAATGATGATTAAATAGACGGGGAGCCGAGCAGAACAAGTGGTAAAAGGCACTACTAAAATGGTAATCAAACGATCTTTCCAATTCTCGATATTTCTCGTGGCCATAACAGCAGGAATTGCACAAGCCGTCCCAGTCATCAAAGGCACAATACTCTTACCACTCAATCCGAAAGGTCGCATGATACGATCCACCATAAACACCACTCGTGACATATAACCGCTCTCTTCGAGCAATGCAATAAAGAAACTCAGAAAAGCGATTTGAGGAATGAAAATGACTACTCCTCCTATTCCGGCTATAAGTCCATCAGATAGTAAATCGGTAAAAACTCCGGCTGGCAAGCTGTCTTGAACAACTTGAGCTAAGCCTGCAAAAAGCCCGTCAATGGCATCCATAGGAATACTGCTAAAGTCGAAAATGACTTGAAAAATCGTAAGTAGTATTACTCCGAAAATGATAAAGCCCAAGAATTTATTGGTCAGTATTCGATCGAGATCACCCTCCCACCCTTCTGCTTTAAGTCTGTTTTTAATATAAGCTTTGCTTATTGCTGCATTTATGAATTTATAACGCAGTACAGTTTCCTTATGTTGTAATTTTTTTAACTCCGCTTTTGTTTTGGTACTGGTCAGGTTTTCCTTTTGGAGTGGAGGTTTTTTCTCAATGGGCATGAAATTCACATCCTGGGTAATGAGCAACCAAAGCTTGTAGGAGTCAAAACTTGAAAAGGTCGATTTCAATTGTTTAAAATAGGCCTGATCTATGGCAGTAATGTCCGCACATGCCTCAGTATTTAACTCTTGATGATTTAGGAGTTGAGTTTTAAGCTCATCAATTCCTGTTTCACTTCGAGTACTGACTAAAATGACCTTGGTATTTAATTCTTTTTCGAGTGTTTCTACGTCGATTTCAATCCCTTTTTTAGCCATTCGATCGGCCATATTAATGACTAAAAGAGTTGGGATTTTCAAATCTTTAATTTGTGTAAAAAGCAGAAGATTTCGCTTGAAATTTTCGACCTCAGCTACGACGACAATCACATCTGGGTGATCTGTATTCTTTTTATTGAGTAGAATTTCAACAGCAACACTCTCGTCTAAAGATGTTGTATTTAAACTATAAGTACCCGGTAAATCAATAATATCTGCGGTAGTAGATTCATTTAAACTACAACGACCTGTCTTTTTCTCAACCGTTATACCAGGGTAATTTCCAACCTTTTGGCGCAGGCCTGTAAGGGCATTAAATACAGAGGTTTTCCCCGTATTAGGGTTACCGATAAGAGCAACTTTAAGGGGATTTGAACTCATGATTTGGCACTAGGCATTTAGACCGTTTCAACAAAAATTCCAACGGCAGTTTCTCTTCGAATAGCAATTTGTGATCCTTCGAGTTCTACACAAATAGGGTCTTTCAAGGGGGCAATACTGTGAAGCACAATTTGATTACCAGGCAGACATCCTAATTCTAACAATTTTACCGGTACGGCGTCTTCTTCAAACGAGGCAATTATGGCCTTCTCTCCTACATTGAGTTGTGACAGTTTCTTCACTTTTCTTATTTAGAATTGTTTTAAGTAGTCAAAAGTAACGAAAATATTGAAGGAATTAATTGGAGTAAGTACTTTTTAAAATCTCAATATCTCTAATCAATTTCTGCACCTCTTCTCTGTTGGTACCATCGTAATAACCACGAATACGACGTTCTTTATCAATGAGCATGAAATTCTCGGTATGAATCATATCATAGGCACCTCCATCTCCATCATGCATTACCGCCATGTAAGATTTTCTTGCCAATTCATAAATCTGCTTTTTATCACCAGTCACAAGATTCCACTTTTGATCGATAACCCCTTTTTCTATGGCGTACTTCTTGAGTTGGGCAACAGAATCAATCTCTGGAGTCACAGAATGAGACAGTAACAACACTTCATTGTCATCTTTAAATTCATCTTGAACCTCAGCTAAATTGGCGGTCATTACCGGACAGATTGAAGGACAGGTGGTAAAGAAAAAATCTGCCACATAAATCTTATCTGCATAGGTGTTTTGCGTAATGGTATCTCCATTTTGATTGACCAATTTAAAGTCAGCAATACTATGGTATTTTCTTACGTACTGCATGCTGCTATCTACTAGTGTAGCACTGACCATATTAGGCTGATAAATCGGAAGGCGCTCTTCAGGTTTTAAGGCGTTGTAAAACAAGAATACGATGATTACAGACAGTACTCCTAAGACTGCAAAAAAGAATTTAAATCTGGAAAAGAAGTTAATCATTTCACAAAGGTAGTTTCTAAGCTTTTATTTTAAACATAATGAGGTAAATTTGCAGCCATAACTATCTGGTATGGCCATTCAAATTGTACAATTCTTTATAAGTCTCTCTATTTTAATTGTTCTTCACGAGTTGGGGCACTTCATTCCTGCCAAATTATTCAAGACTCGTGTAGAAAAATTTTATCTGTTTTTTGATATAAAATATTCGCTCTTCAAGAAAAAGATCGGAGAAACAGAATACGGTATCGGATGGCTTCCCCTTGGTGGATATGTGAAAATCTCTGGAATGATTGACGAGTCTATGGATAAGGAGCAAATGCAGCAACCTGTTCAAGACTATGAATTCAGAGCAAAACCCGCCTGGCAAAGATTGATTATTATGGTAGGTGGAGTTACTGTAAATTTTGTCTTAGCCGTAATTATTTATATCGGTTTAGCGTGGGCCTATGGTGACCAGTACATACCTATGGACAGTCTCAAAGGTGGAGTTTGGGTCGTAGAAGAAGAAATTGGAGATGCGGCAGGACTTAAAACTGGAGATAAGATCTTAGCCGTAGACGGATCACCAATTGAATCATTTCGTTCGGTCTTTTTAGAATTGGTCAATGGAGAAGAAGTTACACTCATTAGAGACGGAAAAACACAAACACAAGATATTCCCGTAGGATTCATCTCAAAACTTATAGATGACGATGATAAAGCTCGCTTTTTGGCCTATCGCATTCCGTTTATGATTGGAGCAATTCCTGAAGACTCGCACAATGCCAATTCCGGCCTTGAGGTTGAAGATCAGATTCTTAGTTTAGGCGGTGAGAAGGTAGAGTTTTACGATGAAGTCAAATCGATCTTAGAAAAGTACAAAGGTCAAGAAATTAATACTGAAGTTAGAAGAGCAAGTGGTGCTTTGGAATCGGTTACCCTTATGGTAAGTGACTCTGCGACTATAGGTGTATTAAGTGGAATTCCTCCTATTGAAACCCTAGAAGATTTAAATTATCTGGGGGTCACTCAGGTGGACTACAACTTTTTTGAGGCCTTTCCGGCAGGAATTAATAAGGGCGTAAGCACACTTGGATCTTATGTCAAGCAATTAAAGAAAATATTTAATCCTGCCACTGGAGCCTACAAAGGCGTTGGAGGATTCGCGGCTATTGGAAGCCTATTTCCAGACACATGGAGCTGGGCTGACTTTTGGTCAACCACTGCCCTTATTTCAATCATTTTAGCCTTTATGAATATTTTGCCTATTCCTGCATTGGACGGTGGTCATGTCATGTTTTTACTCTACGAGATTGTTTCTGGCAGAAAGCCAAGTGATAAGTTTATGGAGTCTGCGCAAATGGTCGGATTCTTTTTACTGATTGCCCTACTTTTATTTGCCAACGGCAACGATTTATATAAGTTTATTTTCAAATAATAAGATCCTAAATAATAAACGAATAAAGCTTTCGTTATTATTTGTGCAAATTGAGATAAACATTATATTTGCACCCGCTTATAAAGCCTAATTCCTCCTTAGCTCAGTTGGTTAGAGCATCTGACTGTTAATCAGAGGGTCCTTGGTTCGAGTCCAAGAGGGGGAGCATAGCGAGACCGCTACACCACACTAATCCAAAAGCCCTGCACTTCGCAGGGTTTTTTCTTTTGTTCCCAGATTTGCCCTCAATTCGTTTCTAAATCAGCAAAATGCCTAAAAGTACATCTAATTAATAGGTAATTTGAGTATTCAAATCTAATCAAGTCAATTGGATGAAAAAATTAGCGCCGCCTATTCCCAACTCAATTTTCCATTGTCAGAAAAAGTAAAAGTACAGGCAGGACTGCGGTATGAGTTTACTAAAACACAAGTAAACTCGCTTATAGATAATTCAGTTTTTGTGGATAGAGAATACGGGAACTTTTTTACGAACGCTTATAATTATCTCCGAATATTTTTGAGAATTCATAATCTTACATTGACGTAATCTTCTCAAAGATAAGTTACCAATTCTTTTTGTTACCTAAGCACTCCAAATAACGACTATAACTATTGGACAGTATTGTAAACCCATATAGTGACGTCGTCACCTTCATCTTTTAATCCACGACGTTGATGTTAGACGAGGAAGAAACACCAAGGAGAACCAAAATCTTACTACCAACACCAAAGAAGTAAGTGTAGATACAGGCACGATCTATTACTGGTCAACCATCACTTCAAATGGAGGCATATCAGCGAACTCTGATGTGTTTAGTTTTAGAGTGGATTAAACACAACTAAAGCCACAAATAGACTTAGCTAAGCTGCAACTCAGAACAATAGGGACGACCAAGCGTTAAGAAAATGTCCTGTGGACATTTTTAGTGAAGGAGCGAGCTGGCGCGTTGGTATTAGACAAGCCATCGATAATCGATGGTTTTTTCTTTTTCTACAAGGGTTAAATGCGATTGCAACTTATCTAAATATTTTTAATCGATTCACAATTGTACATTCGAGAATTTGTGTTAATCTTATTTGGGGTGAAATATTAATTTTACAACACGAAAAAATTACTTTACCTTTTTCATCAATAACCGTAAAGACTAAATCAAAAAATATTAAACAAAGAATTAATTATGCATTTTCATTATAAAAACTATTTATCACTTTTGGCTTTACTTATTGTCGCGTCACTTTATGGTCAAAAGAAAAAGACTACAGAGATATATGATTTAAAAACATCATTTGCTGAAACTAAAGCAATGTACAAAGCGGATTTTTATATTACTAAGTCGCTAATTTTTGAGGATGGATCTTCTATATCTATTGGTGACACTCTTCTGCTTGGTCCATCATCAAGCAAAATTTCAAATACTTACGAAACAATAGCTACTGGGAGAACTACAATTATTCAGCCTATTTCTGAGTATTCTCAAGTGAATACATCAATGAGAGAGTTTGATTGGGTTTTGGAGACCATAAAAGGAACAAGATTATTAGGAGATTTAGATATTGAAATGTTTATTAGAAACCCTGAAGCTGTGGGCTTAGCTCAAAAATATTTAACTATAAATGTTAATTCTTTTGCAGTGGGTGAAGTAATTAATCCCAATAGACGTATGACAAGAAAAGAGGCGATAAATAAATTGAAAGAGTCAAAAGAATTATTAGAGCTTGAAATAATATCCCAAGAAGAATATGATGCCATTAAAAAGAAATTAACCCCAATTATAATGAAGGATAATTAAATGATTCAAAACCATTATTAATACCAAGGCATTGACGATGTTGGAGTTAGATCAATTGTTTTAATTATTCTGACAATTGGATGTCAAAAAAAGAAATCGTACTGCAACTTCGAATAATAGGGACGGCCAAGCGTTGAGAAAATGTCTTGTGGACATTTCTAGCGAAGAAGCGAGGAAGTGCACTGGCATTAGACAAGCCATCAAAAATCGATGGCTTTTTCTTTTTCTATAAGGTTTTAATACTGACTTTATTTTTCTAAATTAAAAGAACAATACTTTTCAGTGAGGCTGATTTTTTTACTTTCAATTATTTATTTTTCCTCTTGTGCTAAAGAAAATAATGCACAACGGTCTATTGATGCGTACAGAGTAACCCAGACAATTTCCTATAATAATGTAGATGTAGATGTGATAATAGACAAGCCCGACTTGAATGAAGTTGATGTGTTATTGGTATTTCACGGTACAGTATTGTATGACGTTAATTTAATGACTGCTGCCAATACAACTCTTGATAAATTCAAGAGTATTTTAGACAGAGATGATATGATGATTGTCAGTGTAGCATACCCACAAGAAAATGTATTATTTGGCGATAGTATTATTCAATGCGAAGCTGCCCTATTATGGTTAAAAAATAAAGCAAGTCAAGAATTAGGAATAACTGTAAATAAAATATTCTTAGGTGGGCACTCCCAAGGAGGCTGTGTGATAACAAGACTCAATACTATGCACCAAACAAATGGTGTAATCGCTAATGCGCCAGGCCCAATAAATCTTGTATTTAGATGTCAACTAGAAGAAAACGGCCAAATTCAATCTGGAGCCGTATGTAGCAGACTTGAAAATGCATACGGGACTACTTCTGATAACCCTTACGCATATTTTCAAAGGTCATTACTCAATTTCACAAGTGACTTCAAGTCTGATATTTTGTTTGTGCAAGGTTTAAATGATTCTCCTACACAAATGAACTTGTGGCCCACATTCAAACAAGATGTAGTAAGTTGCTCAACTTGTCAAAATAGACAGTTTGTTGAAGTTCCTGGTAGTGGACACGTCTCACTTTTTGAAAGTCTTTCTGCAAAGACTGAATTCAATAACTTCATAAATAGTCATTGATAATTTGTGTTGAGTTTTGACCAAACAAAGATTGATTCATTAAAAAAGGTTATGTAACAATAAAACCGCTATACTATAACAGTATAACGGTTTTTTCATTCTTATAGGATGTTTCAAAGGGTCAAGACTTTTTGTCCTTATTGAATTGATATGTTAAAGAGGTTACTAAAAAGGCAATAGCCAAAATTACGGCATTCCAATGGCCATCAATTATTCCATAAACAATAGCAGCTAGGTGGATTAAAGTGGCTACGATTATAATCTTTTTTGCATCCGTCATTTCTTAATCTTTATTCTTCTTTTCTATTTCTATTAGCGATATAAAAACCTACTGCAATTAATGTGTATACAACTATACCTGCTGAAAGTTTAAAGTCATTATTATAAAACGATAAAGCTGCAGCAGCTAAAAATGCAGCAATTATTAAATACCAATTTTTCATTTACTTTTCTTGTTTTTATACCAATCATAAACAGATAAAAATATAAGTATCAGTCCTGTTATTGCACTAACAATTAGCAGGTATGGGTTAAGGTCAAAGATAACATCCACAGCTATAGTAGTAAATATTATAGCCCCTCCTATTTCAGATTTTGTGCCCCATTTTTTCATGGTTATCATGGTTATGATTAGGTTGGGAACATACTAATTTATTGTGCTTTACAAGTAGACTTAATTCTCAAATAGATTGAGTTGTGCTGCAACTTTGAATAATAAGGACGGCCGAGGGTTAAGAAAATGTCCTGTAGACATTATTAGCGAAGGAGCGAGCTAGCATTAGACAAGCCGTCGATTTTCGATGGCTTTTTCTTTTTCAACGGGATTACAAGGGTGTTGCAATGCTCAAGAAAAAAATTTAACTCTAATTTTCTTTAAAGTTAAACTGAACTAAAAATAAACATGAATAAACTTTTCCTAGGCACTTTGCTTTTATACTTTGGAATGATATCGGCTCAGAATAATGATGAACTAAACTTCATTTTTCCAAAAGGAAACTTGGGTTCTGAAAGTAATTTTACAGGAGATGCTTTCAACGTAGGACTCGCATATAATAAAGAAATGGGAACCATTGTTGGAAATGTTTATTTCGAACCGGGGGCAAGAAGTAATTGGCATTTACATCCATCAGGACAAATATTAATTATAACTGATGGCGAGGGATACCATCAAATAAAAGGAGAACCAAAACAGCTCCTCAAAAAAGGAGATGTTGTTGAGTGTCCTGCTGGAAAATTACACTGGCATGGAGCAAGTCCAACGAGAGGAATGCAGCAGATGTACATACTTACCAAAATCGAAAATGGAATTGTAGAATGGAGGAATGCTGTATCAGACGAAGAGTACAACAATTAAAATTCGTGTAAAGAAGTCACTAATAAAGACTACCCCATTCAAGGCCAACTAATCAACAGACAAATTTAGTTGTACCACAACCTCAATAATTGCGCTGAAAAGACCAAAAATCAGCTACTCTATGAATTTAATAAGAGGCGAGATCTTTGGCTATAAGTTCTTATTAAGCTTTCAATTTTCATGAATTAGAAAGCCACCTAAGTTTGACTAAACCATGACACCTTAGTGGCTCTTTTCATTGTTTAATTCTAAGGATAAGTTTTTAATTGTTTTTTACAATTAAAAATATTAAGTTCAACCTTTCTAATTTAACTATTAACAAATGAAAAATTTAATTCTATTACTATTATTTTCAGGATCACTATTTGCGCAACAGCGTGAAATGGTTTATGAAAATATAATTATCACTCCTTTGAAATCAAGTGAAAACCTGTTAATTGAAGGAATCAAAAAGCATAATCAAAAGTATCATAGTAAAGGTGAAACTACAGCATCACTTTACTCAATATTAGTTGGTAAGCATTCTGGAAAATATGTGTGGTTAAATGGTCCAATGAAAATGACTGATTACGACAATATGCCCGATACTTCACATATGGAAGATTGGCAAAAAAATATTAGAAATCATGCCACTGATGAATCGGTCAAGCTTGCTAAATTAAATTGGGATGCTAGTTATAGCCCACCTTCATGGGGAAGCCCGAAATACATTCTCTGGAGAACTTTCAAAATAAAGCAGAACAATGACAGTTACCAAAAAGTGTTGGAAACCGTTACAAAAATCGGAAAGGTTCTAAATGCAATTAACGCACCTAATCCCCGAAGAGTATACGAAAGTGTTTTCAGAAGTGAGGATCGAGAAGATATTACCCTTGTCTACCCTTTTAAAACATTTACAAGATTTAGCGAATCCAACGGCCTTCCGACAGGGTTTCAGGCAGAATATGACAGAATTAATGGACCTGGTGCATTTAGAAAAGATGTTGGAGATGTTTTATCAAGTCACACAAACGGATGGTATGACGAGGTTTTAATGTTAGTTGAATAATAAATTATAAAATGATGAAAAAATTACTTGTATTATTGACTTTAGTATTTACTACGTCAGTGTTTGCTCAAAATATTGTGACCATACAATTTAGGTTTGTTCCCTCCGAGAATGTGGCTGAATTTGAGTCTTTAGAAAAAGAGCATTGGTCGGAGGTTAAGAAAAATGCAATTAATAACGGAGATATGTTAGCTGCTGCGTTTTTAAGGCTTTATGGAAGAACTGACGACGAAACAAAACCAACCCATGCTTTTGTTCAAGTTTTCGAAAGTTTTGAGCAATTAGAAGGGCAAATGAAGATTTTTAATAACGCTAAAAATGTTTTAGGCTTTAACCCCGAATTAATTTCTACACAAGGTCTTTCAAAAACACTTTATAACGATACTTACAAAGTGATTGCAGAACTTCCCTTAGGTGAATTTAAATATGCTGTTTGGAATTTAGCAAAGCCAAAAGATTTTAATGGATTCGTAAATGAAAATCTAAATCTATGGATGCCCTATTTTAAAAAGAATTTAGGGAAAGGTGATGCGAGAACAGGATGGGGGATTTTAGCTAGAATCCATCCAAAGGGTAAAGATGAATCAAGTATATTAACATACGATCACTACAAAGATTTATCTGGTGCGCTTAAATCTTTATCACCGATGGATGGGGTTTCAGATAAAGAAATAAATAGTATTATATCAAAATCTCAAATGAATAAATATGATCCAGATGGATTTAGATACCAAAATATTTGGGAAGTAATTGAATTTATTGGCTCACCTCAATAAGTGTGAAAAGATATTTTTTAGAAAATTTTAATTTAAACCCTCCATTTCGGAGGGTTTTTTAATTTTAATTAAAAGTATAAGAACATGAAATTACTTCAACCTATTTTCAATAACATGAATATGCCATTATTAATTCTAATGTTATTTAGTAGTTATTCGTTTGGTCAAGCTCCTAAAATCAAAGATTACAAAATCACCATACTTTCTACTATGCTATCTGATACGCATATTGGTGAATGGGGTTTTTCAGCTTTAATTGAAGCTGATGGTCAAAAAATTTTATTCGATGCGGGATCCAGAGAAAAGACTGTTCTTCAGAATTCAGAGGAATTAGATGTAGACCTTGAAAACATTGAAAACGTTTTTATTAGTCATAATCATAAAGACCATACGGGAGGATTAATTAGTCTAAAAGAAAGTTATCCTTCTTCTTTTTCAAATGCTCACGTAGGGAAAGGAATTTTTTATTCAAGGCCAAGAGCCAATGGGGCCGATCATTATTTTTTAACTAACAAAAAAACTTACGAAGCACTAGGAATTAACTTTGTCTCCCATTCGAATCCTTCTCAAATTATGGCTGGTTTGTGGACAACCGGCCAGATTCCAAGAAAATATGATGAAAAAAATTGGAGCGAATTAGGAAAAATGATTGATTCAAATGGAAATAAGGTAGAAGACACCATTCCCGAAGACCAGTCATTGTTTTTTGATACCCCTGATGGTATTGTAATAGTAAGTGGCTGCGGACACGCCGGCCTTGTAAACACAATTGAGTATGTGAAAAAAATTATTCCAAATAGACCTATTCATAAATTAATAGGTGGCTTTCACTTGTTAAAACTAAATCACGAGAAGTTGGAATGGACAGCAAACAGCATGAAAGAAGCTGGAGTACAATATTTTGTTGGAGCCCATTGCACAGGCTTAAATTCTACCTACTCCATCCGTAATTTTATGGACCTTTCATCTAAGAATGTCCTAGTTGGTTCGGTAGGCACTTATATTACCAATGAAGGGATTTTTCCTGGATATATGGAATAACTAATTGAAATTTAATAGTGAATTTTAATAGCGTTTAAGAACTATTTTTCAACCTTTCCAGGTTCCTCCGTAACGATAGTATGCTCCATCTTCTTTGAACTTTTGCGTACAAGATTTGCATAGAAAGTACCATTTGCGATCAGGCTTATACTGAACCCGATACATCAGGGATTAATCATTCTTAAAATGTGCACAGGTTTTTAACCTACTCATATTTATTGTACTGCTCAACTCCAAAGGAGCTTTTCGCCATTCAAAAAAGGCTCAGCAAATTTATGGATTCGGCTCGTTCTAGTCTTTTACTTTTCTGAAGATAAAGGCAGTCGCAATCCCGAAAATGACAAAATGAGCTACCCAAATAGAGGTTTCAAGAGCAGCTATTGCATTGCTGATATAAAGATTGTTAAACGACTCCATACTTATGTTAGTTGTGACGATAGCAAAAATGGAAACAAAAAATCCAAATTTGGCACCACTTAAGTTAGAAGATGTTTCGTCACCAAATTTTTTATATCCATAATAGAAAGCCACGCCCACAATTAAACTATTAATAACATTTAGAAGAGGGTTCATGTGTTCTGGGTTATTCATTTCGGGGTAAGAAATATTGCTCCCAAAAAATTCTGCACCACCTAATCCCAGATAAATTGTAATTGCAAAGGCAAATTGATAGACCACTGAAAACAGAGCCAGCGTTATTAATTTTTTCATTTTTTTAATTATTGGTTAGAGTCAAATATATTAATCTTTTAATTGCAAAAAACAATTATACTTGCAAGTATGTCTCTAAACTCATGCTGTCTTTTCAATAATTATTCTATCTTTTCACCTAACAACAACCTAAGCATTATGAAAACAAAATCCACTCTTACCCTTATGGGCGCTTTGTTCTTCAGAGGATGCAAAACCACAACTAACTAAAATTTAAAATCATGGAAATCTTAATTACTGCACTTCTAATCACTGCCATAAGTGTTTATGGTGCTCTTACCTTAAAACGACTGTACTTTTTACTTGGATATTTTCTTTTCTCGTTACTGGCAATTACATCAATTATGCCATCTTATGAAGAAAATAAATATCTGGCATTAACTTCTTTGGCCCTATTTCTTGTGCTGGCGATCATCTCATTTCCAGCCAAAAGAAATATTGCTGACTATGAGATTAATGAGGGTGCCAAACCACTTATCAAATCGTTTATGATTCGAATACTTTTGTCTTTAAGCGCAATTAACATTATCGCAATCTTTTTGGTAAAATTTGACCCAAACATGCCTGAAGGAATTCCAGAAAGTCTGAGAATTGTTCCGATGATCATGCACGGTGTTCTAGGCTTACTTCCGTTTTATGTATTATTTAAAATGTCTCGTGCACCGAAACTCAAATAAGTTCTTAAGAAGCTGAGACTCTTTCTAATAAATCATTACAACTGTAATTAATAAATTGAAAAATTGTTCAGTTTACTGCTAGATATTTTTTCAAATTAATTAATTGTGATTTTAAATAATAAAATAATACTTTGTAGAAAATTAAATCAACCAATATGAGAAAATTACTAATACTTTTTGTGACATTGAGTTTAACCGCTTGCAATGAATTATCAACATTAACGTCTGCAGTTGACACATCTGCAGTTGAAAGCTCAGACTCTAATGGCGAACCTTCGGGACCACATACTTCTGCAGAATGGAAAATTTGGGCCTATAGTACCGCTGCTCCATCATTTATAGCTGCAAATTGCACAGTGATAGACGTAGATGGAACTGTTTTAAGAGAGGGAACAAATGGCTGGACTGCGATGGCAGGAAATCCACGAGGTATGTCTGACCCAGAGAATGGATGGAAAAATCCTCATGAAGCAATGCCTATGGTCGGTGATGCTCAAGCAATGAAAGTAATGGAGGCTTTCATGGCAGGAACGCTACCTCAACTGGATCACGATGGTTGGGCTTGGATGCTTCACGGTGATATGGGAGAAGACAATACCACACCAATGGTTTTTGACAAAGAAGATTCAACCGAAGGTGAATGGATTGAATCAGGACCTCACTTAATGTTATTCCCCAAAGATCCATCGTCGCTAGAGGGAAATACTACAGATTTTATGAGTGGTGCACCCTATATTATGTTCAAAGGAACTGGTTATGATCATCTGATGATTCCAGTAGAAGGTTATTACAAATATCAGCCTCAACAATAACTTTAATTGAATATTTGTAATATAAAAAGGCAGAAAATTTAATTCAAAAAATTCTGTTGCGCTGTAGTTTTAAAAAGTAACTCAAGCGCAACAAGACCACTACACCACACTAATCCTAAAGCCCTGCAATTCGCAGAGTTTTTTCTTTTATTTATAAAATCTTCATTTCGGTCAGATTTTTTGCTGTATCTATTCTTCTATTTAATATACATCAAGCATCATTTTTAAGTATCAGTGCTTAATCCTTGTAGTATCTTAAACCAAAAGATTAAAGAATCTCGCCTACCACAACATTAAAAAACTATTGCACCAGCCATTGTTGATTACCCGAAGAAAGGTGATTGTGAACACCTATATTATTAAATTTTAAAGTTTGTCGTATTTCAAAACATTGTTTATGGTTTTTTCCTTTGAAAAACTTACATTTTACTTGCAATTAAATTTAAATAAACAAATATGAAAAAATTATTAGTACTATTAGTGGCTATTATAGCTTCTAATCTTGGGTATTCACAAAATCAGGTTTCCATGCACATGTACATACATGTGGCCCCTGAGAATCAAGCACAATTCGAGCATTTAGAAATCGACTATTGGTCAAAAGTCGCCCAAAATGAAATTAAAAAAGGTAATATGACCGGCTGGGGTCTCATGAAAAACGTTGGAGTTGACGCTAATGCATCAGAAGCAAATTATCTAATTGTAAATACTTTCAAAAACCTAGAGCAGGCATTTAAGAATAATGCAACATGGTCTACTGATTTTTTAGGTGTTGAACAAGGAGATATCAGTACTGAAGGTATTCGAAAGGTTGTTAGTATTAGATGGTACCAAAACGAATCTTCAATACAAGGGGATAATACCAATTACACTATTTTCAATTATGCGCGCCCGACAGACGTTGGAGCATTCGTTAAAGAAAATAAAGAATTGTGGAAAGGTATTCATGAGAAAATGCAAAAGACAACAAATTTAGATAGTTGGGGAGTGCATACAAGAATACATCCTCAAGGCGTAGCAAGTAAAGCCTCAATATTTACACGAGATGGTTTTACAAATCTATACGACGCCATGAATTACTTGAGATTTAAAGAAAACAACCCTTATTCAAAAATGAGCGCAGGCTCAAAAATGAATGAAATATTACCCGAAGGTTTTGGCTATACAGTGATTAGACAAACACTTCATTGGGTAAACTGATCTTAAGTAATTTACATACTTAAAATTTTTATGTAACCAAAATCTGGTTCAGCTAAAATCAAACCGTCATTAAATGACGGTTTTTTTTATTTAAACCGTGTTAATTTGAAAGCTTAAATGAAACCTTGTATTACAACTCTCCTTTATTGCAATATTATTTATATCTTCCAAAACATAAACTAAAATTTCCGAATAATGAAAAAAGCTTTGACCTTAACAATGGGTCTACTTATATTATTTAGCTGCGAAAATTCAATTAAAGTTGAAAATCCAATTGAAAAATTTCAAAATAGTTTGATAAAAGAGGGAGTTACGGGTTCAAATGTTGCACAGGTATTTAAGGATGGAGAAATTATCTATAATACTATTGTCAATTCAGGTGCTTTGGGTGATAAAAATATCGATGAGAACACCATATTTCCAATATGGTCAATGACAAAAACTGTAACCACAGTTGCAATGATGATTTTATTAGATGAAGGCAAATACAATCTGAATGACAATGTTGCTGACTATCTGCCAGAATTTGAGAACATTAATTGCAAAGGGGTCGATGGAGTTTATCCATGTAATAATGATTTAAAAATTATTCATTTATTAACTCATAGATCAGGATACACATATTATGCTAATAGTGGAGCTAATTGGGTTTCAACCTTACATACTGATTTACACCCTGCAATTACAAATCCTATTAGATTTAATAACCTTAATGATTACACTAAAGTAGTATCTGAAATCCCATTAGATTTTGAACCTGGAACGATGTATACCTATGGGATCAACCAAGCAATACTCGGCAGATTAATTGAGGTGATAACGGAAAAGAGTTTTTACGCTTACTTGAAAGAAACTATTTTTGACAAATTGGGAATGAATGATACTAAATTCCATTTAACCACTGCGGATAGAAAAAGATTTCAACCATTAAGAGTTAATATAAAGCCTAATACTGCTTTTAATAATTCAGACTTCCATTTAGAGGGCTATACCTCAGCCTTAGACGGTTACACATATGATGAAAATAATAAAGCGCATTTTGGAGGAGAGGGTTTGATTTCTACTATGTCAGACTTTTCAAAATTTTGTCAAATGCTTGTTAATAATGGGGTATATGAAAATCAACGAATTGTTTCTGAAGAAGGAATTAAGGCTATGACTTCAAAATACACCAACGCTTATCCCGATCCAAGTGAGCCAAATCTTTTTCCATTAGAAGGTTATAGTTATGGATTTACGTTTAGTGTACTTGAAGATAGTCAGGTTTGGGGCTCAGGAGCTCCTAATGGGATATATGGTTGGTCAGGATACCACAATACCTGGTTTTGGATTGATCCAACAAACAATTTGTATGCTTTGTTTATGTCAAATTCCATAGAACCTGATTTTAGTATTCTTAAAGACTTTCAGATAGCGACATATAACTTCATTAAATAAAAGGCTAAATCCTCAGCATATCCTTTTCTGTGCGTTTAAGAAAAATGCGCATAAGGGTATTCTAGATTTCAGGCATTTTGTAATTTTTTTAAATAAAACTGCTATAAAAAAAATTAATTCTATTGGTATTAATTACCCCAATATTTTGTGTTGCACAAAGTCCTAAAATTAAAGATTTCAAGATTACGATTCTCTCTACTATGCTCTCTGACACCCATATTGGTGAATGGGGTTTTTCTGCATTAATTGAAGCAGATGGAAAAAGAATTTTGTTTGATACCGGCTCAAGAGAAAAAACAGTACTACAGAACGCAAAAGAATTAAAAATAGACCTCAATATTATAGATAACGTTTATTTGAGTCATAACCATAAAGACCATACAGGCGGATTAAAATCTTTAAGAGAAAACTACCCATCTTCTTTTTCAAAAGCTCACACTGGAGAGGGAATTTTTTATCCACGACCAAACTCAAGTGGAACTAATCATTATATTTTGAATAATAAAAATACACTTGAATTATTAGGGATTAATTTTATAAATCATACTAATCCATCACAAATTTTACCTGGTTTATGGACCACAGGTCAAATTCCAAGAACATATGACGAGAGAAATTGGAGTAAATTAGGAAAAATGATAGGTTCAGATGGAGAACTCGTAGAAGATACTATTCCAGAAGACCAGTCTTTATTTTTTGATACGGATAATGGGATTGTTTTAATAAGTGGCTGTGGTCACTCCGGACTTGTTAACACTCTTGAATATGTAAAAAAAATTATACCAAATCGACCTATTTATAAAATTATAGGCGGTTTTCACCTACTAAATTTAAATGAAGAAAAGTTAGAATGGACAGCAAAAAAAATGACAGAATTTGGAGTAAAATATTTTGTAAGGGCGCATTGCAAAGGATTAAATTCTACATATTCTATTCGTCAGTTTATGAAACTATCATCAAATAATGCTTTGGTGGGTTCAGTCGGAACTTATATTAACAATAAAGGGATATTTCCTGGCTATATGCAATAGCTAAATCATTAGCTTAATTGCTAATTTTAATTCAGATACTAATTTGTAATATTTAATGATAAAAATAATTAAGATAAAAAAAACGCTATTCGCAATAATTTTAACTTTAAGTGTAATTTCTTGTCAAAACCAACCTCAACAAAGTGAAAAGGAATTAAAATCAGAAGCAAATCTTAAAATGGCCGAGTCATTTTTTGATAATCTTTTCACAAATCCTGAAGTTTCTAAAAGCTTACTTCATAATGATTTCACTTTTTCTTGGATGGGCATAATAGAGCAAGGTGGGGTATTATGGAACAGGGACAATTTATTCGACGAATATTTTAAAACTATAATTCCTGAAATTTTACCAAATGGAATAATCTTGAACACAGTTGATACTATTTATGATGAAAATGGTGTAGCGATAATTCAAGAGGGAGACGCAGAAGGTAAAAATGGAGAATATGACAATAAATACGTTTGGATATTTAAAATGAAAGATGGCTTAATTTATTCTTTAAGAGAATATAATAGTGACATATTGGTTGCAACGCAATTGTATGATTACGAACTAACTCCGATAGCTAACTAAATCATTAACATATTCTTTATTAAGACAAGGTATTAACTTGTGTAGTTAGCATATTAACCAAGATTCAATTTAAGTGAAATCAAAAATCTATACTTTTTGCTGATTTGAAAAGCTTATATAAGGCCGTGTTTAGTTCCTTTTAAAAAACTAAGGCATTTTATAGTTGAGAATAAGATAAAGGCTTTAAAAAAGTTCTTTTGATATCAGAAACTGTATGGGCATATTCGTCAAGTACCGAAACCCGTTTCCACTCTGGATGAACAATAAATTTGTTCCAATTTTCATTGCGCTCTTCCATAGAACTAAACGCAAGGAGATAGGTCAGCGCAGGCATTAAAGGTCCAGATACTTGTTCGCCAAAAAATACCGAGTGCAGTCCTGTCTGATCAAATATTGAAAATTCTTCTTTATTAAACATTTTTACCTTTCTTCGAACGGCGTCTTCACTGTATCCTTCATAAGTTCTTAATTCAAATAAATTAGATCCATCAGAAGGCTTGACTAATTTAGGCAATCCGTCAAAGGCAATATAAAATGAAGTTGAAAAGCGGGAATATACGCGTTTATCGTGAGGGACTGCATCATACACTTTACGCTCTTCAAGATATTGTTGGTCCCCGGCTAGGATACTGACAACCTCGCTGTAAGCCACAATATCTTTATAGGGAATCAATAAAAATAATTGCTTTGGTGTAGGCTCTCCAAGTGCTTCAAAAACACCAACATGCTCTACACCCGCTCTATTTAATGCCGGTATAAAAACCTCTTTTAAATAATTGTGTAAAGCCTGTTCTGAACTATTGAAAGGTATCGAATAAGTTCTCAATTCATAATATTCTTTTTGTGCAAAAAGCGAAAATGAACTGATAAAAAATAATAGTAAAAGGTGTTTTCTCATTGCGGTGGTTTATCCATTTGACCTAAATTTAACTATTAATCCATTAGTCATAATAGTGAAGATAAAGAATCATGGCGCATAATAGGATATAAGAAATAGCAGGTAAAATATCAGCGATGTTATCTCTAATTCGGATTCTAACCAGAATAGCAACAAGCATCATAATGATAATAAAAATAGCACTACTAACTCTAGCAATACCAAGCTCAAATCCAACAAGTATACCAGCACCACCTATACACTGACATACACCAATTATTTTTCGTTTATCTGCAAGACCCCAGCGTCTAAATTCACTTATCATCCTTTTCGAAATAAAGGAATTGACCCCATAGGTAATGAAGGATATTCCTGTAAACATCGAAATAATAGTGATTGATTCCATTGACTATATAATACCAAAGTTAAATGCCGCGATAAACAATGACATCAATAGAAATATTAAAGAGGGTAAACGTTGCTTGAAAGGGTTTTTGACCCATAGATGAGTCAACTGTGCGCTTAACATAAAAAAGGACATCCCCAGCGCAGCATAAAGAGTTATTTCTTTATAACAGAGCCCCAAAATGAGAAGTGCTGAAATGGAAATTTTAGCTGCTCCAACAAAATTTCTGAATACATCTGAATATCCAAACTGTTGGAATTCAGCGATCACGTTGTGATATCGAAAAATCCACACAAAGTATACAGAGAATGCTACTACAACTTGAAACAATAAAGAAATTTTATCCATTTTATTTTTTTTAAAGCTACAAAATATTAATCGTCATATGGTTTAAGGCTTAAACAACCCTTAGATATGAACACATCAAACAATGCTTCAGCTTCTTAGAGGGCAGCTAGACCAAAATATTACATTATTCCTTATGCACTCGACTTCGCACAATTTTTTCTTTTCAAAGCTTTTCTAAGACTAAAGCTTTCTTAACACTCGTATAATGACCAGGAAGGTCCCATGTTCTATCTAATTTTGTCTAACCACTAAACAATCTACATTATCGTGTTTCCATAGCAATGATGCAGGGCATTGGGGATTAATCTCCGTAGACAGCAACTGTTTCTTCGCCTCTTCTTTTCCACTGCCTGAGACCATTAGTAAGATGCGTCTTGAAGAGAGTATCTCTTGTATACCAAGTGTAATACCTCGGGTAGGTTTTGTACTTGCATCCATAATCATTGAATGTTGTTGTGATTCCATGGTCAAATCTGCAATATGACAATGCGGTTGCAATTCGTTTGCAGGCTCATTGAAACCCAGATGTCCGTTTTTGCCCAGACCCAAAATACATAGGTCAATGGGACCCTGTTCTTTGACCATAGCTTGTATTCGCAGACATTCCTCTTCAAGATTCTCAGTCTCAAGATTAAAAGGAAAGTATCGCTGTTGAGTAACCTTTAAAGGCCTTAGGATGTGTTTTTGCAAAAAAGCATGGCAAGAGCCATCGGAAGATGGCAGACCGACCCATTCATCTAAGGGTAAAATACGTAAATGTTCAAATAATGCTGCTCTTTTTTTAGCTTCTTCAGCGAGATTTCGATACAATGGCAAAGGTGAACTTCCGGTTGCTGCACATAAAAGCAGCTGAGGATTGTGCTCTATTTCATCCATCACAATAGAGAAGGCCTTCTGCCCCATTTGATAAATTTCTTCAAATTCAGATATTCTCATTTGCTCCTAGGGTTTTTACTGAATCCATCAATTTAATTGTGAGCCATCCACTTCCAATTCCAACCAATAAAAGAATTAAAGCGATTTGATACCCCCCTAAAACTGCGTGCCCTACACTAAAGAGAATACTGTTTAAAAAGATGACCCCAAAAAGAAACCCAAGCCATGACTCACGCGAAGAACTCTCATCTACCAATTCAGGTACCTGTTTGGCAATTGGACCCCACCAACCCTTTGGCCGAACTTTAGTATAAAAATGAAGTAAGGTTTCATTATCAACTGGCCTTGTCGCAAAGGTTACTAAAATACTGATGCTTGTGCACAACAATAAGAGTATGGTAGCGCGAATAAGTGCGACATCTTCGCTGTACCATCCATTTACAACTTCTAATACCGAATCACTCAGTAAGCCAAAATTGTGAAGCCATTGCGCCCATAAAAATCCGTTAGCTAAAATAAGGGCCGACAGCATGCTTGTGATTTCAGACCAGGCATTTATTCGCCACCAGAACCAGCGTAACATCAAAATAATAGCTATCCCAGAAACGATTTCAATGATATAAATCCAAGCACCTGCAATGCTGTCCATCTGCCAAGCACCTACAGCCGAAAGCAATAGAAGTAGCACTATGCTAATACGCGATACCATTAGATAATGATGATCATCGGCCTTATTATTGATGAAGCGTTTGTAAATGTCGTTGACTGCATAAGATCCTCCCCAACAAAGATGGGTGTCCACAGTGCTCATAAATGCGGCCATAAATGCGGCGACTAGAAGACCTCTCAATCCTGCAGGAAGAACCTCATTGATCATCATGGGATAGGCAAGTTCTGGATCGGCCAACAAAGCTTCAGACGCTTCTGAAATAGGTAACATCACAATAGACCCCAAACCAACTACAATCCATGGCCAGGTTAGAATAACGATTCCTGCAACAGCAAACCAAAGCGAAGCCTTTATGGCGTGTTTTTCGTTTTTGGCAGAGAACAAACGTTGTACGATATAACCATCCCCTTGCGCTTGACCCAGCCATAAAACACCTATGAGACAGACAAAAGCAATCATCTCTGTCGCACCAATGTGTGACATATTTGGCAACATGTCTGTGATTCCCATAGGAGCATCGGTACTTGCGGCTAATTTTAGGCTTAATTCTGTTGGCCCGCCCACTTGAACCAAAACTAAAATGGCTAAAAGAATGGTACTGATGGTTCCTGCAGAAAAATGCAGCATATCGAGAACTACCACTCCTTTAATACCCGACACCAAGGTGTGAATCAAGGCCAAAGTCAGTGTGATGCAAAGGGCGAATTCTGCGCTCCAGCCCAGCATGACATTAGAAAACTTGAGCATGGCCAGCATGATCCAACCGAGTGAAATACAGTTTTTAAAAATTCCGAAAAAGGCTGCGGTAAAACCCCTTAGAATGGATGCAGACTTGCCGCTATATCGAAGTTCTATCATCTCAGCATCTGTAAGTATCTCAGCCCTACGCCAATATTTTGCGTAGAAAAAAACCATCATCATAATGCCAGCACCCAAATACCACCACAACCAATTGCCGTAGATTCCTTTAGTGCGAACAAGTGCTGTTACAGCAAGGGGGGCATCTGTAGCAAACCAAGTGGCAGCAATTGACGTACCTAAAAGCCACCAAGGCAGATTGCGACCGGCTACAAAAAAATCGGTAATATTCTTAGAATCATGTTTGACCACAAAAACGCCAATGCCAATACTTAAAAGTAAATAGCCTGCAATTACCGCCCAGTCTAAGAATTCTAATCCCATCTATTTTGTTTCTAGTTAAGTGGTGGCAGTACCTCTTTTTGTAAGCTGAGCATTTCGTTACACATTTGCACGGCATTGCGATAAGAATTTACCGTTGGCTCAATAAGAATAGCTTGCAAGAGTTTATCCTTGGATTGTTCGTGATAGGCTTCGACCAAAAGCTGGTGTATACTTGCATGCAAGCGTATGGTTGCCGCAATACCTTCTGGTATCGCTTGCATTTTTACGGGATGTATACCTGAAGCATCGCTGTAGGCGGGTACCTCAACCACTAAATCATCTGGCAAATTAGGTATGGCACCTTTGTTTGGAACATTAACCGCTTCAAGCCATTCTTTTTTATCGCTTACTACCGATTCCATGATTAATGTGGCTATTTCGCCAGAGCTTTTAAAGCTTCCGTCTTCGTTTTGTAATTGTATTTCCTCGGTTGATCCTACGGGTAATAATTTCTTACTCCAATCTTTAGTCCATTCGCGTTCATAATTAACGCGATCAACGGTGTAAACGCCTTCTGGAATTTGATTGTTCTCCCAGGGATGACCGTCATAAGGGTCATAGAAAAACTGTAATTGTGGAATCACAAATTCACCCGCCCATCGCAAATACTCGCCATAATGATTAGATGCTGGTGAGGGCCATTGCCCAAATCTTCTAAATAAAATGCGGCCCAAGGCAAGTTCATGCCAGTCTGCCAGCCAGTCTCCTTTTTGTTCGATTTCTTTAAGTTTGGGATACAAATCTTCTTTTGTTGATTTCTTTTTGATTTCTTGAAACCAGGTGAAATGATTGATGCCACAGGCTTTGGTTTGTAAATCGGTCAAGGGTACTTCGAGAAGTTTCGACAGTTGTTCTCTACCCATAAAAACACCATGACATAAGCCAATTGCTTTAATAGAAGTTAGGCGTGTGACCGCCTCGCATATTTTATGTTCCGGATTTGAGAAGTTGAGTAAGAGAGCATTGGGACAAAGCTCTTCCATTTTTTTGGCTAAATCCATTATTACCTTGATGTTTCTCAAGGCGTGAAAGAGAGAACCCACTCCCCCATTTTCGCCATATACCTGATCGAACCCGTATTTTCTGGGAATATGAAAATCTTGTGACCAGTACACATTGCGATCTTTTTCAAGAGCACAAATGACAAAATCAGCATCCTTTATGGCTTCATCTCGATCTGTGGTCGCCACAATTTCAGCATTGCGCGCAAGCTCTTTATTAACGTATTCGCCATGTGCCATCACATGGTCTAAATGGCATTTTTCAATATCCATTAAAAAGATTTTCAATCCGTTCTCTGAAAGGATGTTACTCATCAAAATATCCTGAACAATCATAGGGCCGAATTGTAAACTACCCGCGCCGATGTATGCGATTTTAATCATAGTCTAATAGTGTAGCGCTAAAGTTAATATATCATCTTTAAATGAGAATTGATGCTTATCTTAGGTCTATCTATTAGTTTTATTGCAACACCTTTACATATGGCTCAACACATTATGAAAATGATCAAGACAGTATTGACCCTTATAACTTTTACACTTGGTTTGAGTGCTGGATACGCGCAGTTATCACAACCCGAATACAAAGAGGTAGTTGACAATTTTATAGACTGCATAAAGAACGCGGATATTGACAAGCTCGACTCCATCGTAACTTACCCGATTGAGCGCCCATACCCCATACCGCCTATTCGCAATAAAGAAGAGCTGAAGAAACGTTATTCAGAACTCTTTGATGATTATTTGACTTCTTTAATCGTAAACTCAAATAGCACCCGAGATTGGTCTGATGTAGGATACCGCGGAATTATGCTTAAAAGTGGAACTGTTTGGATCGATTATGACGGCAAACTCATAACCACAAACTACATCTCTGAAAAAGAAAAAGCAATTCAACAAGAATGGATTGATTACGAAAGGGATATGCTGCATGTCAGTCTCAAGGAATTTAAAAAACCTATTTACACCATTGAGACGTCTAAATTCATAGTGCGGATTGACCTTATAGAAAAGCGAAGGTTTCGATACGCTTCTTGGTCAAAGGGTGCTAAGCTTTCAAAAAAACCTTCTTTGGTGCTTAACAACGGAGTATGGATGGCTGAAGGCACTGGAGGCAATCACCATTATAAATTTACCAATGGTCAGTACACGTATATCGTTTACGCCAATGTCTTAGGATCACATGAGCAACCTCCCTTTAATTTAGAAGTGTCCAGAAATGGTAAAGTATTACTCAACCAAGCTGCAACCTTAAAAAAGTTAAGGTAAGTACTGTTCGCGAGAGGGGCCTTATTGAGTGGGAGTACTTTGAATGATCACATTGTGGCACATCAAACTCCTTTTGAATTCTTCTCTGCTCCTCTTTAACCATTGCACAAGAAAACCAATGGGAATTTGAAGAAGGTGAATTTCTTTATTTTCTGACCTAGTGAATTAACCTTAATATTTTGAAAACAATAGGCTAACTTTTGAATGAATACAGATTTCGTTCTTTGAAAAAAAATTGTGATGGATCGAAAAATTGAATCAAGACGAGCATTTTTAGCAAAGTCTATATTAGCCTCTGGAGGGGTGTTACTCAACACTCAATTGATGGCTAGCAATAGTAATGAAAATCCTTTGATGATAAACGCAGATGGATCTGTTGGTTACCACTTCTTGCATGGTGTGGCGAGCTTTGATCCAATTTCTTCGGCAGTGATGATTTGGACGCGATTTACACCTACCGAAGAAATTGTGGGACAATCTATTTCAGTTCGCTATGAAGTATCTAAAAGTAACAGTTTTAATCAGCTAATCGCTGAAGGCACCGCTGTAGCATCTGCAGATCATGACTATACTGTAGTGATCGACGTAAATGGTTTAGAACCAAATTCTAAGTTGTATTACCGCTTCGGTTACGAAAATTCCAAGTCCGTAATTGGAGAGACTATTACTCTTCCAGCCACTGATGAACCCCTAAATGAATTGAATATAGCAGTGTGCTCGTGCAGTAATTATCCAACTGGTTATTTTAATGTATACGATGCAATTGCCAAAAGCGAGGCAGATGTGGTACTCCATCTTGGTGATTATATTTATGAATACGGTGGAGTGGGGTCTTATGGAGATAATCCAACTATGGCGCGTCAGCACAATCCAAGTAAAGAGATCTTAACTCTTGAGGAATATAGAAAGCGTTATAGACAGTATCGCACTGATGAGTCACTTCAACTTGCACACCAAAAAAAGCCCTTCATAGTAGTTTGGGACGATCATGAGGTTGCCAACGATGCCTTCAAAGATGGTGCAGAAAATCATCAACAAAATGAAGGGAGCTTCGAAGAGCGAAAGGCACTTGCGATTAAAGTTCACGATGAGTATTTGCCGGTTAGAAATAGCAGAGTTGGTGAGATTTATCGAAATTTTGAATTTGGATCACTTGTAAATTTGGTAATGCTCGATACTCGAATCATAGGACGTGACCGTCAAATAAGTCTTGAATCTTTCTTTACTTCAGAAGGTTTTAATAATGCTAGTTTTTCAGCTGCTATGGTCGATCCGCGCAGAAAACTTTTAGGAGACACACAACTCAGTTGGGCAACCGAAATTTTAGCGAATAGTTCTTCTACTTGGCAAGTCTTGGGTCAGCAGATACTTATGGGTAAAATGTTTTTTCCGGCTGAACTGTTAATCGCCAATGCCAATGCTGGTCGAGGAAAGGCCTCTAAGGAAGCGGCACTTAGCCTTCAGGCTGAACTTACCCAGTTAAAAGTTCGGGATCTTCAAGGCGACCCAACGCTATCCGAATCAGATCTCAAACGAATTCGTACTGTAATTCCTTACAACCTGGATGCTTGGGACGGATATTATAATGAGCGTGAACTACTTTACAGAGCTCTTAAGGGAAAGAAAACGGTTGTTTTCGCTGGAGATACTCACAACGCATGGCACAATGAACTGCGTGATATGAACGGAAAAAAAATTGGAGAGGAATTTGCCACCCCATCGGTAACTTCTCCTGGGCTTGAATCTTATTTAGGGCTTGACTCAAAATCAGCTCCTGTCCTCGAGAAGTCTTGGAAAATCTTAGTAGATGAACTGCAATATCTAGATTCATCTCGCCGCGGATACCTTCTCACCAAATTCACCAAAGACAGTGTAACCACTTCTTATCGCTTTGTAGATACGATTGAAAATATTGATTATTCAATATCGGAATTCAGGTCAGTAAGCTATAGCGGTTAGACTCTATACTTTTAAACTTTTAAAAATCTTCACTTTAGACTATCTCGAAAACAGTTCCTTCGAAAAGGAAAGAAAACTATTTGATAATTATTTTATTACAATGGATGCAATTTTTTTTAACAACTTGAATGTTTAGAAATTGATAGTAATTTGGATATCGAAAGACGTATTTATGAAATGTATTGTTCTAGTCCAGCAACAATTGAAAGCTTGACCTATAAAGGAAAGCGTTACTCAAGGATTGAAATATTATTCATTTTAGATAAATTTTTGATTGAGAATGATTGTTCCTGCACAGGCCTATTAAGTGATAAAGGTATTAATGATCGACTTAATGATAATCTTCAAGAGAAAATGAATAGTTATAGCAGTACATCAACTAATTCAACAAAAAAGCTGAATAAAAGAAAATACCGTTCAACAAGAATGGATTGATTACAAAAGAGAATTGCTGCATGTCAGTCTCAAGGAATTTAAAAAACCTATTTACAACATTGAGACGTCTAAGTTCATAGTGCGGATTGACCTTTTAGAAAAGCGAAGATTTCGATACGCTTCTTGGTCAAGAGATGCTAAGCTTTCAAAAAAACCTTCTTTGGTGCTTAACAACGGGGTATGGATGGCTGAAGGCACTGGAGGCAATCACCATTATAAATTTACCAATGGTCAGTACACTTATATCGTTT
>NZIP01000028.1 GCA_002691645.1 Flavobacteriaceae bacterium | reverse complement strand
CTCTTCCTTTTCATACGGTAGTAATCTCAATAATGCCTTTTTAACTTCTTTAGAAAAAAGTTGGGCATCAAAGCTTACTTTTTTTAAAACCGTTTTGGTATATTCAAGCATTGCTCTGGCCATGAAAAGAGGTTTTCGTTAACAATATAAAAGTAAGACGTATTTCTATCATTTATTGAAAAGACTTCGTTAAAGATTATCTATGCCATGTTAAAAAAATTAACATTTTTTCTTTTTTCAAGCTTGTTATTTTCTTGTGTTTCACTCAAAAAAGAGTATCTAAAAACGGTAGATACACAAAACCATACGGGAGCACTCATTTTCAATCAAAGCAAGAGTAAAATTGAGTTCGAACACAATGCCGAGGCTTTCTTTATTCCTGCTAGTACACTAAAGTTAGTCACCGCGCTGATCACTAAACAAGTTCATCCAGATCACATTCCACTTGCCTTATATAACGCTCAAGGAGATAGTTTACATCTTAAACCGACGGGGGACCCTACCCTATGGCATCCTAAACTTCATCAAGAACAATTTGATTCTATACTAAATACTCATAAGCATTTAATCATCCATTTAAATGACAATAAAACTGTTTCTCCTTATGCTCCTGGATGGTCTTGGGACGATTACGACAGGTATTATTCAGCAGAGCTCAGTATTATGCCTATTGCAGGCAATCAGGTCTATATAAACCCCTTAGATACTTTAAATTTCTGGGTTTATCCTAACTATTTTGAGGATAACGTTCGAGTAGAAGCTAAAGCACCTAAATTTCGTAGAGCAAAGACTAAAAATGAATTTGCTATTGCTGCATCACAAAAAGACAGCATCTCAATTCCACTGATTTACGATGAGATTGACCTTAGTGCGTTAATTTCCTCTCTAAGCGGTAAAGATGTTCAAATAAGAACCGAAAATGAGATAGAAAAGACATGGAAAGCACTACAAGGAATTAAATCAGACTCTTTAATAAAATACATGCTCGAAAAAAGTGATAATTTTTTAGCAGAACAGATGTTATTATTGAGCACCAAACACTTATACAATTCGTTTGAAATTGATAGTTTAATTCAGAATCAAAAAAAAGAGCTCGGAATAAAAGGCAGATGGGTGGATGGCTCTGGACTTTCAAGATACAACCTCATCAGTCCAAAAGAACTAACTCAGGTTTTAATGCAATTTAAAAAGGAGAATTCCTTAGCCTACATTCAAAAGGTTTTACCCAAGCAAATTCTTAATATTGATAACACTACTGTACATTTTTACGGTAAAACAGGCTCTATGTCTGGGGTTTACAATTACGTAGGTATGGTTAAAACCAAAAAAAAGAACGAGGTTTATTTCGCCTTATTTCAAAACAATGCTCTTGACGGAAGGGCACTCAGAAGTAGGTTAACGGCTTATTTAAAGTGGGTTTACCTACACTTCTAATCAGATGCCGTCGCCATCTAAAATGTTGCCCAAACCACCTAAAATACTACCCTCTCCCTTTCGGCCTCCCCCGGCATGAGGCACTGCAGCAAATACACGACTCGCTAATCGACTAAAAGGCAAGGACTGAATGAATACCGTACCAGGCCCTTTAAGTGTTGCAAAGAATAATCCTTCTCCACCAAAAAGGGTGTTTTTAATTCCTCCCACAAATTCAATATTGTAGTCTATGTTTTGGGAGAAACCTACGATACATCCTGTATCGACTTTCATCACTTCACCAGGCGCCAGTACTTTATGTGCTAAAGTTCCTCCTGCGTGCACAAAGGCAAGGCCATCTCCTTCGAGTTTTTGCATGATAAAACCTTCGCCTCCAAAAAATCCTCTTCCAAGTTTTCTTGAAAACTCAATTCCAACAGAAACGCCTTTAGCAGCGCATAAAAAAGCATCTTTTTGACAAATGAAGCGATTGCCGTGCTCTGACAAATCAATAGGAATTATCTTTCCGGGATAAGGTGATGCAAAACTGACCTTGCGTTTGCCCGTTAGATTATTCAAAAAAACGGTCATAAACAAACTCTCACCCGTTATTAATCGTTTACCTGCTGAAAATAATTTACCCAAGACTCCAGAATCTTGTTGACTTCCATCGCCAAATATGGTATTCATTTCTATACCCTCATCCATCATCATAAATCCTCCAGCCTCTGCAATTACAGCCTCTTGCGGATCTAATTCAATTTCTACATATTGCATTTCTTCGCCGTAAATCTCGTAGTCTATTTCGTGTGCATTCATTGAAGTATATTTTTAATTCTGCTATTGTAATACTTGATAACTCAACTAAAAGTAAAAACTAAATTTCATTTGAAGGCCCTAATTCTTACTCAGAAATAAAAATTGAGACTACCTTTAGCTTGAAAAAGAAAATTGAAATGGCTTTGAAAAAAACCCTAGGCTTCATTGCTGTGGTCTTACTTTGCAGTTGCACAAAAAAAGAAACTCCCGTAATTACAGATTCATTTGACCCATGTGAAAATAGAATTTGTGATTTTGTGCCACTTACTTTTACTTCAGAAACTGTTTATTATCAGCAGCTCAACACTGAATCTTGCTTAGAAGCTGAAACGAATTATCCCAACAAAATAGGAAAGTTCAGCAGCTCAAACCTCATCTCTATTGGTTGGGATTTTTATAATTCTTCCAAGGATGAATCTAGTACAATAGCCGTTCAACTCCTGAACTATGACAAGTTAATTGGCTTTGGTGAAACCATTTTAATAGAAGGTCCTACGCCCTTTTTTCATGTATACACCAATCTTTCTTTTGCACCAGATGAATTCTTCAAAGGCAATTACAGCATTCAATTGCTCATCAATGATAAGGTCATCAATGAAATCAGCAGTTTTAACAATACCTGGGTTTCTCAAGGCATTAGCAATAGCTTTAATGACATTCCATACGATTACAAGGGTAACAGAGGTGAATCTCCTCTTAGACTTTGGATTGAAGATCAACGAGATGATTTCAGTACTTGGTGTTTGAATTAAATAAACAGAGCATCTAAGTTGTCTTTAATTTTAAAGACCATTCAAATTTAAAGGTGCAGACGAGTTCACCTTGCTCGTTATACCCATTTGAAACTAATTCTATTTTTTTCGGCTCATTATCTTGGATTAACTGCTCGAACAATTGTCTAATGCCGTCTCCTACCTCACAGGAAAATACAATCTTGCCCACAGCTTTTTTGTAGAAAAAACCTTGATTTTGAGTAACAAGCATTGAAGCTTTTACTTTATTAGTCCTCATGGTCTTCATCAAAAGAATTCCTGTTGAAAGTTCAGCGGCCATTCCTAAAACGGCCCAAAAAATAGACCTAAAAGGGTTTTGATTGAACCAAGATAAGGACACTGACGTTTTGGCGATATCATCAGTAACACTCAAAAATCGCACGCCTGCAATCCAAGCAATGACCAATTTAGAAAATAAAAAATAATGCAGTTTCGTAAGATTCATAAGGAATAATAAGGGTTTGAAGATATCATTCTTTAGGCTAATTAAAAAATTTTAGTACTATGTATTGCATAATACTAATTAAAACATATATCTTTGTATACAATAGTAATTCATCAATCAATGAAAATTGAAAATACGAAAGCGCAAATGCGCAAGGGAATTTTAGAATATTGCATTCTATCGATTCTTCAAGAACATCCCCTGTATGCTTCTGAAATTTTGACCAAACTCAAAGAAGTCAAGTTACTCGTCGTTGAGGGTACTTTATACCCTTTACTTACTCGGCTTAAGAACGCTGAAATACTTGAATATAAGTGGGAAGAGTCAAAATCAGGACCACCTCGAAAGTATTACAACATTACACCTAAAGGCGCTTCGTTTCTAGAAGAACTTCACGTGACTTGGGGAGAATTAAAACAAGCAGTCAATAACGTTACAAAAAATCATCATGAACAAAACAGTTAGTATCAATTTATCTAATTTTCACTTTTTTATAGACGAAGAAGCCTATAAAAAATTAAAGTCTTACTTAGACCGCATAAGAGCATCATTCGCGCAAGAACAAGGTGGTGACGAAATTCTACAAGACATAGAAAGTAGGCTTGCAGAACTGTTTAATGAACACCTCAATGACCAAGCACAGGTAATTACACTCAAAGAGGTGAACGATGTCATCGCTATAATGGGTGAACCTCAAGAATTTGAAATTGACGAAGAGCCCACAGGTGAAAGCAATTCCAAACGCACTGATTACAAAAAACTCTATAGAGATGGAGAAAACGAATATATCGGAGGGGTTTGTGCAGGACTTCAGCACTATCTAGGAATCAATGTCGTTTGGATCCGTTTAATCTTTTTACTACTGCTGATTTTTGGAACAGGAGTGGGTTTTTGGATTTATATCATTTTATGGATTGTTGTTCCTGAGGCCAAGACCACAAGTCAAAAATTGGATATGATGGGTAAACCTGTCAACCTTGGCAATATTGAAAAGAAAGTCAAAGAAGGATTTGAAGAGGTAGAAAAAAAGGTTAAAAACGTCGATGCCAAAGAGGTAGAAAATGTCTTAAAACACAATTCTTCCAGATTTTTCAAATCTTTAGTTTTTATTTTGACCAAATTAGTTAAGGTTCTAATTAAAGTTATTGGAGTCATTCTAATTATTGCTGGAGCCTCAGGTATTGCGGCTACATGCATTGGATTATTGACATGGAGCTTCATTGACATAGGCGTTGACTTTGCTCAGATTTTTGAGCAGTTGGGATATCAACTCGGATGGATCTCAATCGCTGCATTCTTTTTGATCAGTATCCCGATGTACTATTTAATACATCTGGGCATGAGAATTCTGAGCTCAAACTTTAAAGGTCATAAATGGCCAGCTCACATCATTCTAGTTATTTTATTTCTTGGATCAGCAGTATTTCTATCCACCATAGGGATTCGAGAATTACAAGAACAGAAAAAAGTTGCAGAAGTAAATTCTGTTGAACTTATACAAACACGAGCAACAGACACGATTTCATTTGAGATGATTAATAATAACAAAAGCTTTAACTGGAATGACAATTTTGATTTGAATTTTGACGACGTAGAAATTCGCATTGACAAAGACAAAAATGGTTTTTTATTTTCAGAAGAGGTAAAATTGACTCTTGGAGCCTCAAGAAACGAGCAGAATCAAATTAATATCATTAAAACCGCCAGAGGAAAAAATAAGGCTTTAGCTGAGAAACGAGCGGAAAATATTGATTATTTAATCGAATCAAATTCAAATATCACCTTGATTCCATCATTTTTTACTTCTCCAATAGAAAATAAGGTTAGAGGACAAAAGTTAAAACTACAGATACAAATACGTCCGAACACCTATTTTAAATTAGATCAGAAAGTATACAATCATTTTACCTATGAAAACAGAAGAATGCTAGGACTTACAAGAGGCGAAATGATAAATCACACGCTCTTTTTCAATGAAACTTATGAATTGAAGTGCGCTGATTGCAATTAAGCTTCTAATGCCGCCAAGTAACGTTCTGCATCCAAAGCTGACATACAACCAGTTCCTGCTGCAGTAATTGCTTGGCGGTATTCTTTGTCTTGCACGTCTCCACAAGCGAAAACCCCAGGTATATTTGTGTGGGTGGAGCCTTCTTTAGTGAAAATATAACCTGAGTCATCCATGTCAACTTGATCTTTGAAAATAGATGTGTTTGGGGTGTGACCAATAGCTATAAACAGTCCTGTTATTTTTATTTCACTCGTTGTTTGATCTTGATTGTTGATTAATCTCAAACCTTCAACTACTTGATCTCCTAAAACCTCCTCTACCTCTGTATTGTATTTTATTTCAATGTTGTCAATGTTATTCACGCGATGTTGCATTGCTTTTGAAGCCCTCATCTCATCTCTTCGAACCAGCATAGTCACTTTTGTACAAATATTTGATAAATAAGAGGCTTCTTCAGCAGCGGTGTCACCCGCACCAACAATTGCGACTTCTTGTCCTTTGTAGAAAAAACCATCACATACTGCACAGGCAGAAACCCCTCCTCCTCTCAAGCGCTGTTCAGAAGGAAGTCCTAAGTATTTAGCTGAAGCTCCAGTAGCAATAATGACCACTTCTGCCTCGATCGTATGATGATCATCAACAGTTAAAATGTGCTTACCTCCTACCTCTCTCGATAAGTTTACGGCAGTTACGCGTCCAATTCGAACCTCAGTGCCAAAGCGCTCGGCCTGTTTTTGCAACTCAACCATCATTGTAGGTCCATCAACCCCATCAGGATAACCTGGAAAGTTATCTACTTCAGTTGTGGTGGTCAACTGACCACCTGGCTCCATTCCTGTAATAACTACAGGGCTCATGTCTGCCCGGGCAGCATAAATTGCTGCAGTATATCCTGCAGGTCCCGAACCTATTATTACCGTCTTTAGTTGTTCTGCATTCATCTCGTGCTCATTTGTATTTTCTAGGCGATAAAAGTAATAAACAAGGCTCAATTCTATATTGAAAAGTTATCAACCCTGTTTTAACGATTTGTTAAGCTAATAAGAAGTCTTTTAACGGTGTCCTAAATTTTACGATGGCGTTACGACAAACAGCAAAAGAAAATAGCACATAACACCAAGGAGGTTTCTAGTTGCAAAAGTGTTCAAATAAAGTAAAAAGTAGTGTTTAACTTGAAATGTATTCTGAAAATACCATCAACAGATCACAAAATTGGATTAAGAATATTAATCTAAATGAGGATTACATTTAGTTGATAAATTATTCATTTACAGAAAGTCTTTACTGCGTGTTTTGGATCATTATAAACACTTAATAAATAACAAGCTTATTTGTTGTTATCATCAAATTTTGAAAAATCAATTAAATCGTAAAAATCGTAGGACTTTATCAATGATTTTAATTTTATTTTTTTGTAGGAAAACAAAAGTAATATTCCTTATTATTCTTTGCTCAATAGTTCGTATTAACACTGATTTTCAGCCTCTTAAACGTTTGTCGAATAATTTCGTGCTTTAACGTTTTTTAAATTTTTTATTTGGATTATAGTAACTAATAATTCATATTGCTTACACAAAATCTAAAATGAAATAATAATGAAAAAATTTCTAACAGGGGCGTTAGCTCTTTTCGTATCTGTCGCTATGGCTCAGAATAACGATTCAGATGTTCTTATTATAAATAGTGATTTGAACTCAGTTACAGTTGCACAAATGGGTAACTCGAATGATTCTGATGTTAAAGTCAGAAACAACTCTAACAGTAATACCATTGGTCTTACTCAGATGGGTAATAACAACGATTCGGAAATCTTGATTCGTGTTAATTCAGATAACAACTCTGTATCTGCCTATCAAAGAGGTAATAATAACGAATTTGACATGGATGGCGATAACGGAATTCAAAGAAATTCTGATCGTAACTCTGTTATGTCACGTCAAACTGGAAACAACAACGAGGTTGAAGTTGAGATTGAACGAAATGCAGATGATAACACCTTTATGATCTTCCAAAGAGGTAACAGTAACGAAATTGACGACAATGATGCCCTTAGAAATTCAAATGAGAACTTTGGCTCAATTATTCAAGTTGGTAACAGTAACGATGCTACTCAAGATTTCAAAGATTCTTCAGATGGCAACGATGCTATGACAATTCAGCGAGGGAACCGCAACGAAGCGGATGTAGATTTTGAAGATGACGCTGACGACAACGAAGCTTCTGCGACTCAAAGAGGTAACAGTAACGAAATTGACGTAATGATGCGCAACGATGTTAATATGAATTCATCTTCAAGTACTCAAAATGGAAATAGCAACGATGCTGATGTTGAAATTACTGACGGATCTGATGAGAACGACGTAATGACTGTTCAACGAGGAAATAATAATGATGCTGATATTGATATCGATGACAGTTCAGACAACAACGAATTGGCATCTCTCTCTGCTGGAAACGGTAACGACGTAACTCTAGATATCGACAATAATTCAGACGATAACGTATTAGAAGTTGTACAAAGAGGTAATTCAAATGAAGTTAAAATTGACGTTAGAGATGGATCTGACGAAAACACGGTAAGTGTACTTCAGAGAGGTAACTCTAATACTTTTGACATGTGGGGTAGTGATGGTATTGATAACGATTCTGATAAAAATGATGTAACAGGTATTCAAAATGGAAATGGCAACAATGCGGACGTAGAAATCAGAGATGATTCTAACAGAAATACTGTAACAACTGTTCAAAGAGGTAATTCAAATGATACTGAAACTATCATTGATGGTAGTTCAGACAGAAATGACGCTTCTACAACACAGGTTGGAAACGTTAACGATTCAACTGTAAAACTTAAGAACGACGCTAACAGGAATGATGTAGCCGTTTTACAAAGAGGAAATAATAATGATTCTAGAGTTCGTGTTTTTGATTCAAACAGAAATGATGTTTCAATTGCTCAACTTGGAAATAGCAATGACTCTGAATTAAGAATTGATGATGATTCTGATAGAAATACAGTAGGTCTTACTCAGGATGGAAACTCGAATGAATCTGATATCGTTATTGATGATGATTCAAATAACAACGAAGTATATGCTCTTCAGCTAGGTAATAATAATGACCTTGACATGGAAGGCGATGACGGTATAGAGCGTGATTCAGACAATAACTTAGTTGTAGCTGCCCAAGTTGGTAACAATAATGAGCTTGAAGTTGAAATCGAAGATGATGCTGATTACAACGCAGCTGTAGCGCTACAAGTTGGTAATAACAACAACATTGATGACATTGAAATTGATGATTCAGATTACAACATCGTAGGTGCTGCCCAAGTTGGAAACAATAATTTAATGGATTTATCTGTTCAAGATGACTCAAACAAAAACGTTGTATTAGCATTACAAGTTGGTAATAACAATGACATCGATGTGTTTGTAAATGATGAATCAGATGAAAATATAGTTGCTGTAACACAAGGTGGAAATAATAACACTGCTGATGTTGACATTGAAGATTTTTCAGATGAGAACTTCGTGGCTGTGGCACAAGATGGAAATAATAATTCTGCTACTGTTCGCGTTGATGATCGCTCAGATGCAAATACTGTTGGGGTAGCTCAAACTGGAAATAGCAACACTTCTAATGTTTATATTGACGGAAGTATTGTGTTAGGGGGGTCTGATCGCAATGAAGTATACAACGAGCAAGAGGGTACAAATCATGACTCGGATGTTGATATTACTCTCAATTCAGACGACAACTTTGTAAGAGTTGTTCAAAAAGATAATGCAAATACTTCTGTTGTTGATTTAAGTGCTGGTTCTGATGATAATGTAGTAAGAGTAAGACAAAGATCTTCAGATAACTGGTCAGGTGTATTCGCCACTTTTGCAGACGACAATAAAGTTAGAGTAAGACAAAGAGGTTCTGATAATATCTCATTAGTTATTCTTGCTCCAATGGCCGACCGCAACGACGTTACAGTAACTCAATCTGGAGACGATAATGCTGCAGTTTCATGGAATGGAGTTGGTTCTGATGATAATACAGTAAGCATTTCTCAATCTGGAGAATTCAGTTTAGCTCTTTCTGCTAACATTTTAGGAGCAGATGGTAACTCAGCAACTATTGACCAAGGTCCAGGTACTGTTGGTAACTTAGCTGTGGCAGTTGCTTCAGGAGACAACAATACTGCTGATATTGATCAAGATGCTTTATTCGCTGGATTTGCAAATGCTGCTGTTACTGTACAAACAGGAAATGGTAACTACGCTGGAGTTACTCAAGCAGGTTCATTGAATTTAGGTATCGTTACTCAATTAGGAGATGACAATGGAGCTGGTTTACTTCAAGTAGGTGCGTTTAACTTCAACACTGTAGTACAAACGGGTGACGACAATGGTGCCTTAGTTGGTCAAGGAGGTATTGGAAACTTCGCTTACACTTACCAAGAAGGAAATGGAAATGGAGCTCTAGTAGGGCAATTAGGTCTAGGAAACGACGCCAGAACTTTAATGTTAGGTGACAATGACTCTGCTGCTACTCTACAAATCGGTGAAGGAAATGAAAGCCGTATTAGATTCGAAATGAGTTCTAATAACAACGTTAATGTACTTCAACTAGGAACTGGAAATACTTCAAGTGTTTCAATTTCAAGTGGAAACTACAATAATGTAAATGTATTCCAAGCTGGTAGTTAATCATTTAGATTTTATACAACCACAATATAGAAAAGCCCTCGCCTAGCGAGGGCTTTTTTGCTTTTAAGCTCTAGCCATTTACATCAAAATATTGTAAGAAAATATTTACATCAAAATATTGTAAGAAAATAGGGTGCCAATCATCTTATTATTTCCAAGTATTTATGCGCAATAAACAAGGCATAAAAATCTTCTAAAAAGTTTTAAATCAGAGGGTTAATTAATCTGCGAATTTTAACGAAGATTTTCTACTTATATCCATTTCTAACCGCTTTATTTTGACAATAACCTGCAAAGTGAGATATTAGACTTATAAAATCTAAATGAAATAATAATGAAAAAATTACTAACAGGAGCACTAGCTCTAGTTGTTTCTGTAGCTACGGCGCAGAACAATGACTCGGATGTAACGATCACTTCGAGTAATGGCAATGCAGTAAATGTTGCCCAGACAGGATCGTCAAACGATTCCGATGTGACTGTCGGTACCTCCTCTGATCGAAATTCTCTTAATGTAGGTCAAGCAGGAACCCAAAACAAGTCAACCGTAAAGGCAAAAGCAGATGCCAACAGAAATCTGCTCCTAAGCGGACAGACTGGAACTAAAAACAGATCTAACGTACTCGTTAGAAATTCCAACGCCAATGGAATGGCTCTTGGTCAATCAGGTACGAGAAACAAATCAGACATCGATATTAAAGGTGATTCTAACAGAAATGCCATGGGTATCATCCAAGCTGGTATGAAAAATGAATCTTATGTCGACATCGATGACGATTCTAATGCAAACGTAATGGGTGTTTCTCAAGCGGGTATGGAGAATGATTCTGATATTGAAATTGATAATGATTCAAATCGAAACGCAATAGGTGTTGACCAAAGAGGTCCTGAGAATTCATCTACTGTTGAGATGTATAACGATGTTAACAGTAATGCTGCAGGTGTTTCTCAAGCTGGAGACGAAAATGAGTCTGAAATTAATGTTAATGACGATTCTAATAGAAATGTAATAGGTGTTTCGCAAAGAGGTCCTGATAACTACTCTTTCGCAGAAGTTCAAGATGGATCAGATGAAAATGCTGTTGGTGTTTCTCAAAGAGGAGACGACAACGATTCTGATATTGAAATGGATGATGATTCTGATAGTAATGTCGCACTTGTTTCTCAAGGA
>NZIP01000027.1:308913-354605 GCA_002691645.1 Flavobacteriaceae bacterium | reverse complement strand
GTTTGGCTTTATGGAAAAGTCAAAGGCCATAGAAAATGCAGTTGGATCCAACTGCATTTTCTATGGCCTTTGACTTTTCCATAAAGCCAAACATGATCCCTCCAGCTAATACTATGAATATAATTTCTACCCCTGCCTTGAAACCAAGTGGAATAGCCTTGAACATGTCTAATACATTTATTGGTGTTGAAGCAATGATTTTGTACGAATTAGGCACCACCCTGCTTCTACCATCAACAATTATTCTCTCATAAGTTCCAGCAGGAAGTATATAGGTTAATATCGAAACCAACACAATGATTCCAAATAGCATTGTAATGGCATGAGGAATTCGTTCAAAAATAGATTTGCGCTTCATATGAGATTTCATTATCCGTGAACTCCAAAAATAAATAACTTACAATGACATTGCACTATATCAAGATAATTACTCCAATAAAATGTTTGTTCTCTTTTTATCAAAAAAATGGGGTTACATAGCCATTTTGAGTATTACTTCTTTACCTTAACTACTCTTGGATAAGTACTTCTACTTATATTAAAATAAAACGAGAGAACCAGGAGGTTTTCCATGAAAGAAATAGATCAGCTGCATGGGAAATAGATAATAAGAAATTAAACTCTTCACAGAAATACTAGAATAAATCTCAATTAACCGTAGCCCATTACCAAAATAGCGCGTAGAGCAGCGCAGTAACTAACAACACTCCAAAAGCCCCAATGTTGAAATAACGATCTGTGGAAAATAGATTTTTACTAAGCACAATGCTTTTGTCATTCACTTGATTACCTTGCAGAGCACTTACTCCTATTATGATTAAAAGTGTTCCTACAAAAGTCAACATCATCTGATGCATAAAAGGAAGGTCAATAAATAAAATAGACTGACTCCAACCGTTAGGAGAAACCTTGAAATACATCGCTATTGGAATGGATAAAATTACACCCCAAATTGCTGCATTATTCGTTGCTCTTTTAAAAAATAATCCTGCAATAAATACGGCCAATATTCCAGGACTTACAATTCCTGTATATTCCTGAATGAATTGAAATACTTGTCCAAGACTTCCGAGTTGTGGTGCAATAAGCATAGCAGTAATTAAGGCCACAAGACCAGTTAAACGTCCAACTTTAACCATTTCAGCATCAGAAGCATCTTTTTTGAAGATGGATTTGTAAATATCCATAGTAAAGATGGTAGAAGTCGAGTTAATCATTGATGCCAATGATGAAACGATAGCTGCAGCCAAGGCCGCAAGTATAAGTCCTTTGAGACCGGCAGGAATATAGTTTTTAATCAACCATGGAGCCGCATTATCATTGGCGATATTTCCATCTGCTCCAAGAAAACCACCACTTTCAATCAATTCCATGTTTAATGTGGCCGATTCGACATCTAAATTCATTACATAAGCGATAATACCAGGAAGTACAACAATAGCAGGTAGAAGTAGCTTAAGAAATGCAGCAAAGACAATTCCTTTTTGGCCCTCTTTGAGACTTTTTGCCGCTAAGGTTCTCTGAATAATGTATTGATTAAACCCCCAATAATAGAGATTAGCAACCCACATTCCTCCAATAAGTACGGCGAGTCCAGGTAAATCTAACCAAGCATCTCTTCCGTTGGGGGTGATGATCTGACCTTTAGATAAAATCATCGAAAATCGTTCAGGTACAACCTCGTAAACGTACTTCAATCCTTCCATAAAACTACCAGAATCTGTAACGTTCAACAGCGCAAAATAAGTCATCAAGAATCCTCCAATAATCAGAAGTACCACTTGAACCACGTCAGTCCAAGCGACAGCCGCTAGGCCTCCCCATAAAGAGTATGCAGCGGCAAAGAGTCCTAATCCCACAATACTTGTTAAAAGTATGCTACCATCTCCACTTCCTACAATAGTATCTAATGCTTTTCCACCCAAAAACAGCACTGTAGTGAGATTCACAAATACAAATAGTGAAATCCAAAACACAGCTAAAATGGTTTTCAAATTCGTACTGTATCTTTTTTCTATAAACTCTGGTATGGTGTAGAGTCTTTTTTCTATAAAAACAGGTAAGAAGTATTTTCCAACAACTAAAAGGGTAATTCCACCCATCCATTCATAAGAAGCTATAGCCAATCCAAGTGCAAAACCAGAACCCGACATTCCAATAAACTGCTCTGCCGATATATTTGCAGCAATGAGCGATGCTCCAATGGCCCACCACGGAAGAGACTTACCAGCCAAAAAATAATCTTCAGCACTTTTACGCTCTCCTTTTTTTTGTCTAGAAACAAAAAATCCAATAGCCAAAATAACTACCGCATAAATCGTAAATACCACAAAATCCTTAGTTGAAAAATCCATAGTGTTTTGGTTTTAATCGTTTTCTATTTAGGCTGATTTTATTTTACAGACAGTTTAAAAGTTGTAGTCGACTCGTATTTTTCGTCGGGATACAGCACAACCGATGGAAAATCTTCTTGATTTGGACTGTCGGGGTAGTGCTGGGTTTCCAAACAAAATCCTGTTCGTTGCTCATACACCCCGCCTGATTTACTCGGTAGACTGCCATCCAAAAAATTACCAGAATAAAACTGTATACCAGGCTCATCAGTGAACACCTCGAGTAATCGTCCAGAAGCAGGCTCATAGGCTGAGGCTGCAAATCGCATACCCTTGTCTTGATCCTTTAGGGCCCAACAATGATCGTAACCCAATCCATTTATCAATTGTGTATTTTCTTCATTAATGTGTTGGCCAATCCTTTTAGACGCTCTAAAATCAAAAGGCGTTTGAGATACATCACTTAAATTACCAAGAGGAATAAGGGTTTCATCTACAGGAATAAAAGAATCTGCATTAATTGTAAGCTCGTGATCTAGTACCGTTTGATTGAAATCAGCAGTAAGATTAAAGTACGAATGCTGCGTGAGATTGACGATTGTGGTTTTATCGGTAATGGCCTCATACTTCACTTCTAGTTCATTACGGTCATTAAGGGTGTAGGTTACTGTAGTGGCTAGGTTTCCTGGGTAACCTTCTTCCATGTCTTTACTCAAGTATTTCAAAACCAAAGAAGCTTCGGTGTCTGAAGTGATAGATTCTGCCTCCCAAACCACCTTGTCAAAACCCTTCAAACCACCGTGCAAATGGTTTACTCCATTATTAATCGCCAAGGTATATGTGGTGTCGTTTAAGCTAAATCTGCCCTTGGCAATTCGGTTACCATATCGTCCTATAAGTGCCCCAAAATAAGGAGTTTCGATTTCGTATTCCTCAAGGGTGTTATAGCCTAAGACAATATCTTTGTAGTCGCCATTTTTATCAGCTGCAGTCCAAGAAGTAATGATTCCGCCGTAAGTGATAATGCTAATTTGCATACCCGATTTACTTTTTAGCAGGTACTGATCAACATTTTGACCCTCTTTGGTTATTCCAAACTGTTTTTTTTCAATAGTCACTTGTGGCATAGTATTGGTTTTATTGTTTTTAAGGGTGCATCCTAGCTGTAAAACTAAAATCACAGATATTAACAGCAATCCCGAGTAAATCTTAGAAAAATTCATAAGGCTTATATATAATTAGGCGCTTTGTATAGGTTTTTGATCAGTACTATTGAATCCAAAGAAATTACTTAACGCCTTAGTTAGGTTGTTTCTAATTTAATTGGTCTTCGAAAATTAACGAATAATTTTTAAGTGCAGTAGTGAACCAAAAGCTCAAAAAATTAGTCGTCAAAAGTTTCTTATCCTTTTGTATCTTCTCCCAGGAAAATCAAAACTTTATGAAACGTATTCTATTTGTTTTTGTTTTTATGGCAGTTCAAACGTATGCACAAGATCAGCCGAGATGGATGAGATATCCGGCTATTTCACCAGACGGTCAAACCATTGTATTTACCTACATGGGAGACCTCTATACCGTGCCTTCAAGTGGTGGCGATGCCAAACAAATCACTTTTCACAAAGCACATGATTATATGCCTGTTTGGAGCCAAGACGGAACGCATATTGCATTTTCTTCTGACAGATACGGAAACTTTGATGTTTTCATCATGCCAGCGATTGGAGGAAATGCCAAGCGTTTAACCTATCATTCAAACAACGAATCTCCTTATAGTTTTTCACACGATGGAAACAGCGTCGTTTTTGGGGGTCAGCGCATGGATACTAGAGAACATCGACAATATCCCACAGGTTCTCAGCCTGAGCTCTATGCTGTACCGGTTGATGGTGGTCGAGTAAATCAAGTTTTCACTATTCCCGCAGAATACGTTCAAGTCAGTAAAGACGGCAGCAAAATGCTTTATCACGACAAAAAAGGAGGAGAAAATGAGTGGAGAAAGCATCATGTAAGTGCAATCACAAGAGATATTTGGATGTACGACGCCTTAACCGATAAACACCAAATACTAATTAGTCGGGCTGGAGAAGATCGGCAACCCATTTTTACCGCTGATGAAAAAGGGTTTTATTATCTCAGTGAAGAAAGCGGAACGTTTAATGTGCACAAAACAAGCATTGACAATCCTGAAAAAAATCAACAATTAACTTCGTTTGACCTGCATCCGGTGCGATTTCTAAGCATGGGCGGTGGAGTTCTTTCTTTCGGGTACGACGGAGAATTATACACTCTAAAAGAAGGGCAAACCCCTGAAAAGGTAGAAGTTAATATCATTCGTCAAGACGTAGAAAACAGCGAAAACGTAGTCACTATAAAAGGAGGCGTGAGAGAGATGTCAATCTCTCCAAACGGAAAAGAAATTGCCTTTATCGCAAGAGGTGAGGTCTTTGTAACTTCTGTTGACGGCGCCTTAACCAAAAGAATCACAAGTACTGCTGAACAAGAGCGATTTTTAACTTGGACAGCTGACGGCAAACACTTGGTTTACGCTTCTGAGAGAAATGGCAAATGGAGTATCTATAAAGCAAGTAGATCACGAGAAGCTCAAGAGCCCTTCTTCTTTGCCTCAACATTAATTGTAGAAGAGCCCATGATTAGTAATACCGTTGACAATTACCTGCCTTTATTCTCGCCTGATGGTAAAAAAATGGCCTACGTTGCCAATCGAAGATTTATTAAAGTCAGAGATATCTCAACAGGTAATGAGGTTGAATTACTCAACGATGAAGACTTATTCCACATGAGAGACGGCGATAAATATTTTACCTGGAGCCCTGATTCTAAGTGGTTACTTGTTGACTGGAGTAAAAGTCTCAGTAATTCAGAAATACTACTGATGGCCGCTGATGGCTCAAAATGCATGAATCTTACCGAAAGTGGATATTACGACTCTAGACCAAAGTGGGTGAATAAAGGCAAACAAATGATTTGGTTTAGCAATCGCAATGGTTTAAAAAGTTATGCCACCAGTGGTCGTTCTCAAAGAGATGTATACAGTATGTTCTTTACCCAAGAAGGTTGGGACGAATACAGCCTAAATAAAGAAGAGTACGAATTAATGCAAGCCATTGAAGAACAAAACAGCGAAGAAGATAAGCCAGAAGAAAGTTCAAAAAAGAAAAAAGACAAGAAGTCCAAAGACGATAAAACAAAAGAAGAGAAACCACTGCAATTCCATTGGGAAGAGCTCAAAGAACGAAAAGCAAGATTTACTATTCACTCTTCGAGTTTGGGTGATGCAGTTCTAAACAAAGACGGCAATAAATTGTACTATATGGCTGCCTTTGAAGGCAAACAAAACTTGTGGATGACTGACCTGAGAACAAAAGAGACCAAACTGGCTATAAAAGTCAATGGTAGTGGATCGCTTTCATGGGATAAGGACATGAAAAATCTATACCTGCTCAGTGGAGGAAAAATCACTAAAGTAGATCCTGAAAAAGGCAGTAAAAAACCGATTGCCATACGCAGTGAAATGACTCTCAACACTGCAGCGGAGCGCCAATACATGTTTGATCACGTCTGGATTAGGACCAAAAACATCTTCTATGAGCCCACCTTTCACGGTATGGACTGGGATTTGTTAAAAGAAGAATATCAAAAGTACGTTCCACACCTGTCTAATGGACATGAATTTGCCGAAATGATTTCTGAATTATTGGGTGAATTAAATGTTTCTCATGCAGGAGGAAGGTACAGCACAAAGGCAGAAAACCCTGACGCTACAGCATCACTTGGAATCTTCTTTGACTACAACTACAAAAAAGACGGAATTAAGATTACTGAAGTCATTAAAGGTGGACCATTAGACAAGGCAAAATTTAAGGTCAAGGCAGGTATGATTATTACAAGTATCGACGGAAAGCGTGTAACACCAGAACGAGACTTTGCAACTTATCTCAATCGGAAAGCAGGAGATTACACCCTTTTAGAGCTTTTTGATCCTTCGAGCAATAAAACCAAAAGCATTACAGTTCAACCCATTTCACTTCGTAAACTTAGAACCTTACTCTACAATCGATTTGTAAAAATGAACGAAAAAGAGGTTGAGCAAAAGTCTCAAGGTAAATTGGGCTATGTGCACATACCCGGCATGTCAGATGGGCCCTATCGATCCATTTACGACGATATGATGGGCAAGTATTTCGACCGTGACGGCGTCATTGTTGATACTCGTTTTAACGGAGGTGGAGATCTTGTTGCGGATTTAGCCATGTTCTTCACAGGGGAAGGATTCATTACTTATGCAACCGCAGCTAAGGTTGTAGGTGGAGAACCAACATCGCGCTGGACTAAACCTACTCTTGCCATGTTCAACGAATCAAATTACAGTGACGGTCACTGTTTTGCGCAAGGATACACCGATTTAGAAATCGGTAAAACGGTTGGAATGCCTGTTCCTGGAACCTGTTCGTTTGCAGGATGGGAAGGTTTGCCCAATGGATCACGCTGGGGAGTAGTTCCTGTAAGTGCGAAAGACAAAGCTGGCCGTTGGATGGAAAATTTACAAACCGAACCAAGTATCAAAGTCAAAAATTGGCCAGGGATCATAGATACGGGTCGAGATCAACAGCTCGAACGTGCCATTGACGAAATGCTTCAAGACACTCAAAATAAATAAACCACAAATAAACTAAAGTCTTATGAATTATTACATTAAAGTTTTAAAACAGTATGCCGATTTTGACGGTCGAGCAAGAAGAAAAGAATATTGGATTTACAACATCATCAATTCAATCATTGGCGGACTATTATTTTTTCTAGATCGTATATTAGGAACGACCATTGATATTCTCGATTTAGGTGAAGGTAACAGTTTAGGTATTTTATATTTAGTATACGCCTTATTGGTTTTCATTCCAGGTCTTGCCGTAGCCGTAAGAAGACTGCACGATGTGGGCAAGAGTGGTTGGATGCTTTTAATCGCACTCATTCCCCTGATAGGACCCATTTGGTTATTGGTGTTATATCTCTCAAACAGTAACCCAGGAGAAAACAAATACGGCCCTAATCCTAAGGAAGTATAATTCAATGTCTAAAGAATCACTTTACTTAACTGTATATGGAGCAACTGGATTCACAGGAACCCTGGTCGCTCACTATCTAGATACACATACCGAACTTCAAGATAAGCAATGGGCTGTAGCCGGTCGAACTCAAGCTAAACTCGACAAACTTGCAGCGGCACTTAAAAGCGAGCCAAAGGTTTTTTGCGTAGATCTTGAAAATAGCGATGCTGTAAATGAGATGGTTAAAAAAAGTAGTGTGATTCTAAACTGCGCCGGACCTTATGCTGCAAACAACGGAGCGGCATTGTTGGGAGCTTGCGCGCGCGAAGGTGTTCACTATTCTGATTTGGCTGGAGAAGGATTTTGGCAGGCTGAAATGGTAGAGACATTTCACAAAACTGCATGTGAATCAGGAGCAAAAATCATACTCGGTGGTGGTGTAGATTCTATACCTTCAGATTTGGGTGCATACATGGCAAGAAAAGCAGTAAAAGACCAAGTCGATAGTCAAATCAATATTCGAGCAGTCTATACCAAATACACGGGTTCGTTTTCTGGCGGCACCTTAAATTCAGGTAAGGTGAGTGTTCGAGCTCGAAAATCAGGTCGATTTACGGATGCCATGGCCAATAATCCATACGTTCTCACTCCAGGCATTACCGGTATTGAAACAAGTGATTCATCCACAGCTGATGGTATGCCTCGAAAATTCAAAAGAGCTTTAGATCGGAGATATGGAATGGTCCATAAATTCTTTATGGCCCCGATCAATGCAAGGGTTGTTCGCCGAAGTTACGCACTCAGAGAAGAGCATGTAAATACAACTTACAGTGAATGTGCCTCCTTTGGAATGTGGGTTCGGGTATTTCTGATGTACGCCATTAGCGGATTTGGATATTTTTTAGGTCAGCCCATTAATTTCAAACCAAAATCTGGAGAAGGTCCACCACCTTGGTTGCTTCGCAGTGGAGGTTTTAAAATCGAAATTGTAGCTAAGAGCCACTCAAAACGCGCAAGAATCAACATATCAGGCAAAGGAGATCCAGGCTATGGAGCAACATCAAAAATGTTAGCAGAACTCGGGTTGTGCTTGGCTTTAGATGACCACAGCACATCTTCGCATAAGGCGGGAATCCTCACCCCTTCTACAGGGCTTGGAGATGTTTTAATACATCGCTTATCAAAGGCCAAAAAAGGGCGATTTATGCGCTTTGAAACGGCAATTTCATAATAAATCTGCTTAGATTAAAGAACTATTTGTAGTTCGAATCGTGATTGCTACTGATTTCGTTGGCTATTGAATGCAGGTCAGTGGTAAATCCTGTTTCGTAGCTATTGGTCGTAAGATCAACATCGTAAATTGCCTCAAGCCACACTAATGTTCCCGTTTCGATTACAATTTGTCCTTGATGACCTTTTTCATCGGTAAAGATTGAGGTGGGTTTTGGGCCAAACATTTCGATTTGGTCTAAAAGCAAGCCTTCTTGATTCATTTCAGCTAAATTGAATGTAGCCCAACCTGTTGGAATGGTAAATATTTTAGTAGATGGAAATTCAACTCGCAATGGGTCTACTATTTGTTTGTGTACGATATAATTTACGTAATAGTAGTACAATTCTTTTACGTTATTAAATCCATTTTCTTCAGCAAAGGTCTGCCAATCTGGTCGAGTTCCGTTGGTTTCTCCTGCAGGAAAGTCTATAGGTGGTATTGCGATAAAAATACTTACCTCAGGGTTGTTTTGTAATGCGTAGGCTATCCATGAACGATGACCATCAAAAGTGTTATTCTCTATATCTGCATCTGCACCAGAGGTCATTCCAAAAATCTCGATTCCACCTCCATCGAGAATGGCTTTAATTTCCTGATGTTCTGCACTGTTTGAGTCGTTCCAAAAGTTGATAGGGCGACCGTTTTCGCCCCCACGAAATACAACATTAGCATTGTGGTTACTAAAACCAGCATCTAAGGCTACATTTTCAAGATTACTCGCATAGGGTCTAAAAAAGCTATTTCCAATAAGTAACATGTTACTCCCGGGTGCTTCGTCTGGAGTTAATTCCTCTACTTTGTCACAGGAGAAAAATGAGAGTACGGTAAAAAAAAGGAAGATTTGGGACAGTTTCATAGCGTTTTTAAGTTCAGTATTTGTTACATAAACACCTCAAAGGGATTATACCCTACAAAAATTCAATAAAAATCATGTCTTTCTTTTTAATCGTCTTGAGTAAAACGATCGGGATGCAATTCATTGTAGCGTTTATTATCTTTTAAACCCATAAAAGCAGGATCTATATTAAAAGCATTCCATTTCTGAATTTCATTATCGAGCAACTCTACTTCTCGACTTAATGAATCTTTGAGATTGAGCGTCTCAGAGTGATCATGCTTCATATCAAATAACATCGTATCACTTTTGCGTATTAGAAGTTTAGTGTCAGGTGTTCTCACCGACCAAGTGATGTATCTCGGACGATTTCCGTTTTCAAATGGGGGCTGATGACCGTTGTTTCTCCAGAAAAGATATGGATGTGGCGCTTGTTGATTAATACCCCTCAAATAAGGCATCAAATTGGTTCCTTGAATTTCATTAGGAAGACTCAGGTCAGGATGTACTATAGATTTAAGCGTAGCGAATATATCTAGTGCAATAATGGGTTCTTGATAGCGATGCCCTCCTTCTAATTTTTTAGGCCAATGCATAAAAAAAGGCACTTTAATTCCTCCCTCAAACAATTCGCCTTTATGACCGCGCAGTGGCGTGTTTTGAGAGCCGTTAAATTTAGAACCTCCATTATCTGACAAAAAATAAATGATGGTGTTCTCTTTGAGTTGATGTTCTTTTAAAGCATTTACTATAGCACCTACCCCATCGTCTACAGCACTGACCATTGCTGCATAGGTTTTACGTTTGCCTTTGGGTAAATGTTCGTAACGGTCGAGATACTTTTGAGTTGCTTGTAAAGGACTATGAGGTGCATTGTAAGAGAGGTAAAGAAAAAAGGGGTTATTCGAATTACGTCCGATAAAGTCAACAGCTTCTCTTGAAAGTGCGTCAGTGAGATATTCGTTTTCCTCCACTCTACTGCCATTTTTAAGCAATTTTGTTTTGTACGCATCGTACTGACTTATTACCGCTATTTCATCTTCTAAAATCCATTCATGCGGAAAATAGCGATGTCCACCACTTAAAAATCCAAAAAACTCATCAAAGCCCCGTTGTCGTGGACGAAGAGATTCATGCGCACCTAAATGCCATTTTCCAATGGCTGATGTTGTGTAATTTTTAGTTTTAAATAGGTCGGCAAGGGTGAATTCAGTTTTGGGCAATCCCATATGTTCATCCTTAGGAGCAAATAGTACATTGAGACCGTAACCGAAGTGATCTTGGTATCGACCTGTCAACAGGCCTGCGCGGCTCGGTGAGCACACAGGATAAGACACATAAGCGTTATCAAAAACAACACTTTGCTCAGCTAATTCATCAATATAAGGAGTAAAAATATCTTTAGCACCGTTAAATCCGACGTCGGCATAACCTAAATCATCTAAAAGAATGACAATAACATTTGGAGTTTGATCCTTCTGCTTTTGACAAGAACTCATTAAAAAAAACACGGATAAAGCTATAAAAGCATTCATTCTCATAACTTTAAATTAGATATAATTATCCATTTATAGAAGAATAATAACTCTAAACTATTTGTTTTCAGCAGGGTCAAAGAACTAATGTTATCTTAGAGGAGCAATCTATTGATATAAACCATGTATACTTCATTTCTAAAAAAGGAGACCGTTTTCAATGCCCTTGCTATTTTCATTTCCATATTGGGCTCTTTTGCTGTAGAACGATACATTCAATTCAACAAAGAACAAGCTGAGCTTGAGATACTTGAAAACAACCTCTTATATGAATTAGAGCAAAACTATTTTTCGCTCCTATCGCTTCGAGGATCGCTAAAATCTGTTATCGCGGTCTCGGATAGCACCACCTCAAATTGGAGTGAAATTTCATCACAGAAAATCAAAAAATATCATCAAGACAACCTTTATGATGTCAATGAAAGAATTGAATTGATCCTTTCAAATTCTTACGGATTTTCAGCAAAGAACATGTATTTCAACTCACTCAAAAACTCTGGATTAATTCTTAAAATTGAACGCAAAGAATTGAGAAATGAAATTGAAGTTGTGGGTTCACTCATCAATAGAAACTACTACAGCAGCAACCAAAAAATTTCTGAGGGTATTCGCGCTTGGTTTCACGAAAAAGCCCTCATTGAAGAAAGCCTAAACTTCGATCTCATCTTTGATAAACACAAAGACTTTGAACTTTTAAAGTTATTGAGTGATCGCCGCCGAAATGAAATTTACAAACTCTACGGGGTTGAAAATGATATTGAATATTTAGAACGCCTCATAGACGATATCAAAACAAAAGGAATGTTTTAACTCATAAATGCGAATGTAATTTACTTCAAATTCAGCATCGCATTCAATTCTTCTTTCGAATAAAATCGACCATTTTTAATGAGCGCAAAACTTTTTTGAGTTTTTTTAATATTGTCCAAAGGATTGGCATCAAGAATGAGTAGGTCGGCACGATAACCCTCTTTCACTCGACCAAGTACATCATCGAGTTCAAAAAACGAAGCTGGATTAATCGTTGCCGCTTGAAGGGCTTCTAAATTTGAAAATCCTGTCATCACAAAAAGTTCTAATTCTCGATGCAGACTTCTACCCGGAATCAAAAAGCCTATAGGCGTATCTGTACCAGCCATAAAGGGTATATCGTATGTCTTTAGTTTCTTTACGGTATTCAACATCCAATTCGAGTAGGTTTTATCAGTAGTCGTATCGATAAGTGCTAATTGCGAAGTCCATTCATTGCGGACAAACTCAGGTAATTTATTTAACTCTTTCAAAAAAGAAGAATCTTTAAACGCCTTGATTGCGTAATTCCTGTAAAGAACTAAGGTTGGGGTTTGAAACACTTGCTTTTCTTGAAGCAATTTAGCCACTCTTTTAAAACGCTCAGTATCTTCACCTTTAATCGCTGGTATTCGCTGTTTTTGGTGAATTGATGATCTCAAAAGTCCTCCACTTAAATCGTCTTTGTTCTCGAGCAATGCTAGACGTTCTTCTTGCAGCTCTTCAGCATTTGAGGCTGCCATCATTTCTAAGTTTCTCAAATGCTCCATACCGTTTAATCCAGCCTCTACCGCTGAAAATAAATTCATACTCAAGGGAATATGTCCTGTGACTTTGAGTTTATGTTCTTTAGCAATTTTTGTCAGGCTCTTGAATTGTTTCTCAGTCAACATTTCATAAGCTTTCAAAAAATCGACCTCTGAAGCAATCAAACCTGCAGTATTATGTATGATTTCTTCTTCGCTTTTATTTTCTATAGAAAGTAATGGATAGGCCGGACTTGAATTGTTGTACACATTGGGTGTACCATCAATTAAAGGGCCGGCAAAAAATACATTTGGGGATGTTGTGCTGTTTGCTGTGGTGTATTTTTTGACCTCACCTACAATTTCCATGGGACCGCCTGTATCACGAACACTTGTTATGCCGTGTGCCAAAAAAAGCCTGTTCATCGAAGACCTCAACGAGTCATTAAACGCGTAATGCACATGAGCATCCCACAAACCAGGAATCAAAAATTTACCTGTGAGATTGTAATGCAAATAGCCATCAAAAGTGCTTTTGTCATTAGCCTCAACAATTTGAATTATTTTACCCTCTTCAATCAAAAGCGACTTGTTTGACGCCAAGCCATTTATGGGATCAATTAAATTGACATTACTCAATACATAAGTGTCCTGTATTTTCGGTTCAGATTCAGCGCAAGATTGCAGTATTAAAACAAGAATAATAAGAAAAGTAAGACTTCATTTGATTTCATTGTTGATGTAGGGCATTGAAATTAAGAAATTCAAAATAAGAACAAGGATATTGATGAGATGGATTTTCAGATTTTAGATTGTATCTTACAAGAAATAACAACCTAATTATGCTTAAAAAGTCATTATATCTTCTGCTCTTTATAGTTTTATTAGGAGCGTGTAAAAGTTCTAAAAATCAATTTGAAAAGGGAAACTATGCGGCGGCTGTTGAAATCAGTATTAAAAAACTGCGCAAAAAAGCATCCAACAAAAAAGAAAAAGCCGTTCTTAAATCAGCCTATACCCTTGCTGTTCAACTGACAGAGCGAAAAGTAATGGATTATAAAGCGAGTCAAGATCGCTTCAAGTGGGATAATATCATTCGAGAATATACCCAAATGCAGCGCTTGTATACAGAATTAATGCAATGCCCGGGATGTTTAACCGAAGTAGAACTCGTCAATTACCAAAGCGAATTAAACGAAGCCTTAAACACAGGTGCTCAGGTGTATGTCGAAGAAGGTCAACTGCAGCTCGAACAACAAAACAAAGAAGCAGCCAGGCAAGCTTTTCGCTATTTTGTAAAGGCCAAATCGTACAAGGTTGATTACCTCAACATTGACAATTACATTAGTCAGGCTAGAGCTATGGGTACTGAAATAATCGGCATCACAAAAATACCTGTGAGAAGTAAAGGCTTAGAGGTCAACAGTCGACTATTTTCTAGACAGCTGCTCCAGCGCCTAAACAACATGAATTTTGAATTTGCACGATTTTATGATGTTGAAGAATTGCGAAATCAAAGACGAATGCCTGACGAAGTCGTTGAACTCTCTTTTGACGACTACTACGTCGGTCAAGTATATCTCAAAGAAACACGAGAAACAGTCTCAAAAGACAGTGTGAGAATCGGAGAAGCCAAAGACAGTCTTGGCAATACATTCGATGTATATGGCACAGTAGAAGCAGATTTAAGAATTTTTAGCAAAACCATAGAAAGCGGTGGTCTTTTAGATGTTGTTGTTGTCAATCCAAATACAGAGGAGGTTTTGCTACAACAGAAAATTCCCAGCACTTATGCTTGGATTAATGAGTGGGCAACCTACAAAGGTGACAAGCGCGCCTTAAACAAAGAAGAACTCCGATTAACTCGAGAACGAGAATTGCTTCCGCCCCCACCACAAAAAATGTTCGAAGCCTTTGCACAACCTTTACAGCGAAAAGCAACAAACCTAATTCGAAGGCGATATCGTTATTTAAATAACTAAGATTTGAAATTAAAACAGATAAAACATAAAGGCTTGACGCTAAAGCATGGTTTTATCGGTTTTATGCTCGGGGCGTTTTTGAGTTCAACGGCTTTAAACGCTCAAAGTATAGAATTTGATGGACAGGTTCAACTTCAAGCCAATCAAGGTTTACAAGAAAATAGTTCCTTGTTTTGGGGTGGGCGATACCTGCCAGAATTCAATTTTGAGTCAGCCCAAGACAGTCTTCAATCTTGGAGTATTCAAGTAGCCGCTAATGCAAGTGCCTTTAAGTCACTGAACTCCACGGCACAAATCAATACCGATCTAGCCCCTTATAGAGCTTGGATCAGATACCTCAACAAAGAATGGGAATTTCGATTAGGTCTTCAAAAAATTGACTTTGGTGTCGCCTCTCTACTTCGACCGTTACAATGGTTTAATCAAATTGACCCGAGAGACCCGCTTGCACTCACTAACGGGGTTTATGCACTCCTCATACGGTATTATTTTAAAAACAATACTAATCTTTGGTTGTGGAGTTTATACGGAAATCAGAAACCCCGAGGTTTCGACCTCTTTGATTCTTCTAAAACAAAAACAGAATGGGGTGGGCGTTTTCAATTTTTAGTACCTAAGGGAGAGTGGGGACTAACCTACCACTACCGAACCACTGATTTCACAGAAAACAACCTTATTGATTACTTCGGTGAGAGTCCAGAACATCGCTTGGGTTTAGATGCAAAATGGGATTTAGGCATTGGACTTTGGAGCGAATCGACCTACATTCAACGCACCCAACCCATAGGTCTATTTAAACACCAATTTTTGAGCACGCTAGGGGCTGATTACACCTTTGGCATCGGAAATGGATTACACCTGATCGGCGAACATTTAATCAGTAGTTTTGGAGCTGAACACGGTTTTGAAAATCAAGCTTCACATGTTTCTGCGATTAATGCAAATTATCCTTTAGGCTTATTTAATTCCATTAGCTTTTTAGTCTACCACCAGTGGTCTACCAATCAAAATTCTCTGGTGTTAAACTATCAAGAACAATTCAATAAAATTAGTGCTTATCTTATCGCTTATTACAACTCCAATCAATTCGAGGCTGCACAACAAAATGAAATTTTATATACCTTTTCAGGACCTGGCCTACAACTACTATTGATTTACAATCATTAAATATGGATAAAAACCTAATCATAGAACTTAAAAATTTAAACAAGAGCTATCCTGTAGCCGACGATTCCTTTTTTGCTTTAAAAAACGTAACGACTCAGTTTTTCAAAGGTGAATTCTCAGGTATTGTTGGGCCAAGTGGATCGGGAAAAACCACCTTGCTCAATATTTTAGGTTCACTCGATCAACCCACCACAGGTTCTGCAACAGTCTTGGGACATGACATTTCAAGTCTATCACACCAGAGCAGTGCAGACCTTAGAAACTACCATATAGGTTTCATTTTTCAAGTCTTTAATCTTTTACCCGTCTACACCGTTTTTGAGAATGTAGAATTTGCATTGCTGTTGCAGAAAAAAAGCTCAAGTGAACGAAAAAAAGCAGTAATGCAGGCCCTTGAATGGGTTGGGCTCGCAGATAAAGCAGCTAAAAAGCCAAATAAATTATCCGGTGGAGAGAGCCAAAGAGTAGCCATTGCAAGAGCAATGGTTAAAAAACCAGAACTTTTACTGGCCGATGAACCCACAGCTAATTTAGATGCTGAAAACGCTCATGGTATTTTAAAAACCATGAAGACCCTAAATCGAGAATTGGGAACGAGTTTTATTTTCTCTACCCATGACGAAAAAGTAATGGGCTACCTCAATAGAATTATCCACCTCAGAGACGGTCGAATCGAAAATGATGAGGAAATTTCAAATCCTAAATTCGCATGAAACTCGCCCTCAAATTAGCATTTAAAAACATCTACGGAGCAGGCTTGCGCACAATACTTAATGTGATTGTACTCTCGTTTTCTTTTGTCATCATCATCTTTTTAAACGGGGTAATGGACGGCTGGAATGCACAGGCTAAAAAAGATACTATAGAATGGGAATACGGCTATGGGCAGCTTCGCCATAAAGACTACGACCCTTATGACCCCTACACTATTCTCGATAGCCATGCGCCAATTCCAGAGAATCGTCCTGACCTGACGCCGATTCTCATTCATCAGGCTTCAATTTATCCTGAAGGGCGAATGATGAACATCGTTTTAAAAGGAATTCCAGCAGACCAACAAACACTACTACTGCCCACCTCTCATTTAAACGCACAAGAAAAGCAATATCCTGTAATTATCGGAAAACGCTTTGCGGCCTCTTCAAAACTCAATGTTGGTGATGAAGTTCTACTGCGTTGGAGGGATGTCAACGGAACTTATGACGCCAATACAATATACATATCAGCCATTTTTGATTCCAATGTACCAACCATTGACGACGGTCAAATTTGGATGAACATCAATAATTTATGGCAAATGACTGATCAAGTCAACGAAGCGACACTTTTGGTCTTAAATGAGACCTCGACCCCACTTGAATCAACACTGTGGAATTTCACTAGCCAAAAAGAATTACTGAGCACCATTGAAGAGATTATAGCCACCAAAAAAATCAGTTCTTCAATCATGTATATTTTATTATTAGCCATTGCGTTACTGGCTATATTTGATACTCAGGTGCTTTCAATCTTCAGAAGACAAAAAGAAATAGGTACTTATGTGGCCCTGGGAATGACTAGGCGTAAAGTGGTAGGGCTCTTTACGGTAGAAGGCAGTATGTACAGTATTCTCGCCCTTTTTCTAGCCAGTTTATACGGAACTCCCTTTTTCATCTTCATCAAGAAAATTGGAATCCCTGTGGCCGAAGCAGACCAGGAAGTGGGCTTAGCCATTGCAGAACGCATTTTTCCCATTTATGGCTTTTCACTTGTCATAGGAACAGTAATTGTAGTAGTACTAGCCTCCACGATAGTCAGTTTTTTACCAGCCAGAAAAATCGCAAAAATTAATCCGGTCTCGGCCCTTAAAGGAAAAATACAATGATTTCATTTTTAATTAAGGGTATTCTAAGAGATCGAAGTAAAAGTTTGATTCCCATTGTCATTATCAGCATAGGAGTGACTTTGACGGTGTTAACCACGGGATATGTAACAGGTGCACTTTCAGATATCGTAGATCAAAATGCAAAACTCGATACAGGGCACCTTAAAGTCATGACCAAACCTTATGCTGAAAACAAAGATCAAATCCCAAATGATTTAGCACTTTTAGGACTTGAAGAACTCATTACTTCATTACAAACTCAATTTCCAGATGTGCTATGGACCCCTCGAATTCGTTTTGGAGGAATCTTAGATGTCCCTGACCAAAACGGAAACACTAAAAGTCAAGGACCAGGAATGGGCTTGGCTGTAAACCTTTTAAATCCAAATTCGGGTGAGGGAACGCGTCTAAATTTAGATAAGGCTTTAGTTAGAGGGCGTATACCTCAAAACCCAGGTGAAGTAGTATTAAGTGAATTTTTTGCCCAAAAACTTGAGGTCGATTTAGGTAAGGAACTGACTTTTTTTGGCTCAAGTATGGAAGGCAGTATGGTTTTCTACAAGTTCATTTTAATCGGAACAGTGAAATTCGGTATTCCAGCAATGGATAAAAGCGCATTTGTTATAGATGTTACAGATGCTCAACGCGTATTAGACATGCAAGATGGCAGTGGAGAACTTCTAGGTTATTTGCCCTTTGAAATTTACGATGATGCTAAAGCAAGCGAAATTGCAACAACATTCAATGCTCAATACGACAAAAGCGATGATGAGTACGCTCCCGTAATGCTCACCTTAAAACAGCAAAATAACCTTGGCTCTACCCTTGATTATTCTCAAACTGTGGTATCCTTATTTATATTCATTTTCGTCTTTGCCATGTCTATTGTCCTGTGGAATACAGGACTCATAGGTGGCCTTAGACGGTATAAAGAATTTGGGATTCGATTGGCCTTAGGAGAATCTAAGCGAAAAGTATATCGACTCTTGTTAGCAGAGGCGAGTATTATAGGAATAATAGGTTCTCTTATAGGAACATCTATAGGACTTGCAGGAACCTATTATCTACAAATCGTCGGTATTGACATTTCTAAATACATTGAAAACTCAACCATAATTATGCCCTCTGTGATCCGAGCAAGAGTGACTAGCAATCTCTTTTTTATCGGCTTTATTCCTGGTTTACTTTCCATGCTTTTTGGAACGATGCTCTCAGGTCGCGGGATTTTCAAAAGAGATACCGCGAGATTATTTAACGAATTAGAGGTTTAACTTTACGACTTATGAATAGCATTTCAAGAATAGTACTTCTTTTCATTTTTGGATCTTCCTTGACACTTCAAGGCCAAAGCACAAGCATAACTGCTGATGAAATTCTCAAAAAGGTAGATGCAAATATGATTGCTGACACTCAAATTGTAAGCTCAGAAATGATCGTTTACGGCAAGCGAAAAAGCCGCACCATAAAATCAAAAGGTTACTCGAGAGGTAGTGATAAGCATTTTACCGAATACCTTTCTCCAGAGCGTGAAAAAGGAACTAAAATGCTAAAATTAGAAGATCGACTTTGGATCTACTCACCAGCTACAGACCGTATCATTCAACTCTCTGGTCATTTATTGCGTCAATCTGTTATGGGTTCTGATCTTTCTTACGAAGACATGATGGAGGAGCGCAAGTTAACCGACATCTATACCGCAAGTACTCTAAGTATTGAAGAATTAGATAATCGTCAAACCTATAAGATGGAATTATTGGCCAAGGTTGAAGATGTCAGCTATTACAAAAGAATACTTTGGATTGACACAGCGCGCTTTGTTCCACTCAAAGAAGAGCTCTATGCCAAAAGCGGTAAACTGCTTAAAAAAACCAGTTTGAGTGAGGTCAAGCAAATTCAAGGCCGTTGGTATCCCACCAAAATCAACTACAAGGATATGCTCAAAGACGGTCAAGGCACTGATTTTATAGTCAATGAAATCATTTTTAATCCAGCTATTGCCGATCGACTTTTTCTAAAATCCACACTTAAAAACTGAGTTTTGGAATGGATTTTATTGAAGAGATGCGACTTAAAGAAACCTTTTAAGAAAGAATATTATGAGCTTTACATCGAATATCATTTATGTGTTAGCAGTGCTGTTTTTAATGCTAATTCTGGCATCACAAGCGGCCAAAACAAAGTGGGGTAAACAAGTCGGTGCATCATTATTAGTTATCGTATTTACAGCCGTAGCAGCTAATTTAAAGTTGATTCCTTCGGCTTCAAACAGCATACCGCTGTACGATAGTATATTCACCTACATTGCTCCGGTTTCAATCTTTTTTCTCTTACTCAATGTGAATTTAGCCTCTATTCGAAAGGCAGGCTTACCCATGATTGGTTTGTTCCTCATAGGATCAGTTATGACCACCTTAGGCATTTTATTGGCATGGATGATTATCTCTCCAGAAAAAACACTAGGTGAAGACGCTCGCATTATCGCAGGTATGTTAACTGGCACATACACGGGTGGAAGTGTCAATTTCAATGCCATCGCCTTAGAATACGACTTTCAGAAAAAAGGCGTACTCTACGCAGGGACAATTGCGGTAGACAATGTAGTAACCACATTATGGATTATCGTCACTTTGACCATACCCATTTTTATGCACAAGATTTGGAAATCTAAAAAACAAGATGCAGCAAAAGCTCATACGGTTACCGAGCGAACAGAGTCCGCCATTGATATGCATTCTTTAGTTTGGTTGAGTTTCTTAGGTGTAGCCGCTTTTTTAGTGTCAGACCTTTTATCGGAATACTTTCCAAAAGTCCCCTTTATTTTGATTTTATCTACCCTAGGTATATTACTCGCACAAATCCCAGCAGTTTCAAAACTCAAAGGAAGTCACACCTTAGGTCTATTTTTGGTCAATCTATTTCTAGCCGTTATTGGAGCGTATTGTGAACTCTCCGCTGTGAGCGCTTTAAAAGAAATAGGTGTTAGCTTACTACTATTTACAAGTATAGCAGTGTTATTACACGGCATTGGAACTGTGCTGATTGGAGGATTGTTCTACAGAGATTGGCAAATGATTGCCATCGTAAGTCAAGCTAATGTGGGTGGAGGAACAACAGCTATCGCATTAGCCGAAACCTTTAAAAGAAATGAATTGATCTTGCCTGCCATCTTAGTTGGAACGCTAGGAAACGCTTTAGGTACCTATTTAGGTTTTTTAGTGGTTTACCTACTCTAAGGCTTAATTTCAAATTAAAAGACATTAATTTGTTTGTAAGAAAAATCCACATTACTTCATATATTTTTTGTTTTAATCCATTCATTTTCATTTGATTAGAAAAAAAAGATTAATTTATGATGTCAAAAATATCGATTAAGTGTATCTTTATCCCGACCAATTACACAAATCTCTACATTCATGATTAAAGCGCATGGCGTAAATATTGACTTTCAAGAACTTATTCTTACCCATAAAGAGCGCCAAGAGGTCATCAATAATTTATTTCAAAATGAAACTAAATTTCAAAAGAAGATCAATCTTTTGTGCCAAATTCCAGAACTAAATTGAGTTATGAAGGCTGTTCTAACATCTATAGGTATTGGTGTAATTATCGGAATAGCTTTAACTTTTATTATCTTAAAGGCCGTATTCTTTCAAACCATTTAAATGCGTCTGTTTTTCATTACATCAATACTTCTCTTGTCTTCAAAATGTGGTCCAGATGAACCTTACTACGACTGTGTATTAGACCCTCAAACAGATGCAATTTGCACCGCAGAATACGTTCCGGTATGTGGTTGTAATAATGTGACCTATGCAAACTCTTGTTCAGCAGAAGCAGAAGGAATCGTAGATTATACTAGCGGCGCCTGTGAGAATGGTAATTAGTTGCGCGCAATCACAATTTTAAAGGACTCTTCGCTGTTGATTTTCAATACATAAAAACCGGTTACGACACTACCTGAAATTTTCAGTGTACTGATTTTTGTCAATGCATCATAATTAATACGCTCAATTCCCAATTTTTTTCCTGCTAGATCAAAAAGCTGAAATAGGTCATCCTGTTCTGTACCACTGATATAAAATTCATCAGAACCAGATACTATTGGATTTGGATAAACCTTTAAACTCAATTCAGGCTCAGGAAGCTCCGGTTCTGGTTCATCTTCTTCAAAATAAGATTCCGCAAAGGCGACTGCATTTATTCCGATTTGTCTACCCATAAGACGTCCTGGTATATCGTCTATTGGAGGGTGTATACCTCCCCAAATTCTGGATAGGCTACATTGATCAGCAGCATCTCTATAGGTTGCCCATTGCAGAGTAACATCCACTGATGGCCCTTGTTCAAAAACTAAAAATTCATTTTGAGTCGCTTTAAATTCACCCATTCCTCCAGGAAAATATTCGTCTCCAGTAAACAAAGTCAATACTTCAGCCGCAGCTCTCGAAAAGGTCGAATGACCTGAGACATATCCTGCAAAAGGTGGAGTAACAAAGGTTGGTCTTTGATAGGGCCACCAATTTTCAGCTAAAATCCATCCAACCCCAGCTTGATCTAGGCTGCTGTCTTCGATGTATTCATGCCCTTTCCATGAAAATAGTTTGATTTTCCCTATGTGCTCTCCAGAGTTTCCTGCTAAAGGATCTCCTTCTTGAATCACTTCAATATACCCTTGTTGAAGAGGGATTCCGTCAGGATGATAATTGCTTAAGCTCTCATCACTACTCTGTCCCTTTTCTGCCATATAACGTATAGCCGAAATAGGGCGTATATAATCATACCAACCTTTAGAACCCCAGGCAGCAATGGCCACATCATGCATGGCTCCACCAAGAATTAAATACGATTTAACTTCCCATTCTAAATCACTCAAAACAGGACCTTCTCCTTTAAATCGTTTTATGAGTATTGGATTATCACTGACATAATTTAATATGGTAAACCAATGTCCGGGTGGTGTTTCAGAGTCTGGTCCATCTGCCCAGAATTCAGCAAGAACTCTTGTATAATCTCCTCTTGGAACCATTTGGGTGTCATAGGGTGTTGATGTAAATGGGTTTACGGCTCTTCCCTCACCGATATCATTACCCTCGAGTTCATCGTAAAAATTAGGCATCTCTTCAAAAGAAGACGGGAAGTTTCTATAATCCACTGCACCTATGGCCGCAGGAGAGATATCCCACATGACCCCATCGTCGGCATCTAAATGTGATCCCCACTTTGAAACCATACTAAAGGCCCATTTATAAGTGTCTTCATCTACTTGTGGAGGAGCACCAGGGTCGTGATACACGGCATAACTTCCGCCATTTCGACTGAAAATTTTTCGATCAGAACTCGCTAGAGAAAAAGGACTCACATTACCCCATTCAGGACCGATAAACTCTGGTGTACTGTCTGCAATTAAATTCCCACTTTGATCGATAAAGAAATCAAATGACAAGGGTTGCCATCTGTTGGGGTTAATATCCGCCAAAGATGAATTAGTATTGAGAATAAGAGGTTCGTTAACAGCTTCATAAAAGCGACTCGCAAAGGAGTTGAGCTCATTGGAACCGTCTTGAAGTCCATAACTTATGACCTGTTGCGCAATATAATTTCCCAATGCCCTTGGATCACCACCTGAATAGTCTGTACTGCTAAAATTGATATCCAATCCGAGAACAGCCATTTTTTCTTCAATAATTTGTTTGGAAATTTCGGGGTTAGGGGTGTTTGTAAAGCGGTGTTCCAATAGGCGATAAACAGCATAACTGATACTCTCAATTTGCGCCTCTTCTTTATTCATCGAAGTGGTAAAGCCGTCAAACGTACTTGTAAACCCATGCACCTCATTACCTAACAAATAGGCTTTGGCTGTATCTTCATATACCGACCAGGCGTCATACATCGCCACGCTGGTGTGAAACAAGTTTCGGGCATGAACTGTTGGTCGCGCAAAATCCTTGCGAATCATTTCAAGTAAGACCTCATTCCACGAGCGTGCAATTGAAAAGTCTTCATTTTGCTGATTCTCATCCCTGATGTTAATATCAAAACGCAGTTCTCCTGAGCTACAAGATCCAATATTTTCAACGAGAACGATTTCACCTTCAGGACTCTCACCCCATTGAATGACCACACTTCCGTTGCCTTGATTTTCGATGATTTCTCCGCCGGTTACACTCCATGTTAAGGTGCTGAATTCACTTTTAGGATAGACATAGGTCTCAGTGCTGTTAAAGCCAACATTGCGCTTACCTGTAAGGTTCTTTCTATCGACAGAACGACAATAATTCGTAGCAATGGTAGCATAAGGATTGTAATTACACGAATTGACATCCATACAACCGTATACCTTTTGACTTGCCTCATAAGCAATTACACTTACCCCCTGACCTTCTTTAATTTTTAAATAAGAATTGGCTTGGTAATTTTGATAAACCTCCGTTAAGCCTGATGGCCAGTTTATACTAACACTTAAAACCTCATTGGTATCACCTAATCCAAAATGCACAGCTTGTAGGTTTTGTGCGAGAATACTTTTTCCCGTATAATAGCGATACATTGATCCCTCTGCGGTTTCTACCATCAGCTTAGTACCAATTGCATCTCGATTTGAAGTGCTTCCTTCAAGTTCTATCATCAACCAATTCGTTTCAGAAGATTCTTGGGTGAACTCAATGGTTTTGTTCTCGTAAAAAAGTAAGGCGTCTTCAGGACTTGTCACAGCAATATCTAAATCACCATCTTTATCAAAATCGAATACCGCTTGAGAAAGGGTGTTATTTACAGCTTCAAATCCCAATTGAGTGCTGCGATCATTAAATAATAGTTGTGTACTACTCGAATTATTTTCAAAATAATAATTGCGTGTTAATTCTCTCTTGGTATAACCGTTGAGTATAAACAAGTCTTCATCTTTGTCGTGATCAAAGTCAGTAAAAGTTACTGCCCAAGCAAATTCGGTTTGCTCAACACCCAGCTGAGCTGCGACATCTTCAAAAGTGTTGTCTCCACGATTTCGAAAAAATCCATTTTCGTTAATTGCTGTGAGTACAAAGTCAAAATTTCCATCGTTGTCTGGGTCTCCAATAGCAATACCCATGTCATCTTTATCGCGCTCAAATCCTAAAGTCGCAGTCGCCTGCACGAATGAATTACCCTGTTCATTGATTAAAATTTCATTCAATCCGCCATCATCATTAGCAATGAGTAAATCTAACCAACCGTCATCATTAAAATCATAGGGGATACTTTGGTAAGAAGGGGCAGGAGTACTTCCTTGTATGATGGAACTGACATTTTCAAAAGTACCGTCTCCGTTTCCCTTATAGAGGAGATTTAATTCGGTTTTTAATTCCCAGTTTGAGATGTATAAGTCTAAATAGCCATCCTTGTTGTAGTCAAACCATGTGGCGTCGTTGATTGCGGAATCATCTATGACTTGGTCAAGCCCTGAACTTGCACTTACATCCAAGAAAGTTCCATCTTTTTGATTGTGAAACAAATGAATCTTAAAGCGACTGGTGAGTAGTAAATCGGGATAACCATCATTGTCGTAGTCTCCCCAAAATGCACCGTATTGATATCCTACAAAAGGCGGAGTCGTAGCCAATCCTTCCTCAGCCTCGGGGTATAAATCAGCCAATCCACTTTGATCGGTGACATCGGTAAAAGTTCCGTCATTATTATTGGAAAACAATCGACTGCGCTGGTATTGATCAGCACTCCCGTTATCTTCTATGGCGACAATAAAAAGATCTAAATCACCATCACTATCAAAGTCTGCAACAGCCAATCCATTGTTATCGGCGACTTGTGTTATTCCTGTGTAGGATGTTATTTGCTGAAAATCTTGAGCAAAAATCAGAGTTCCTTGCGCGAGTAGACCGCAAAAAACCAAAACAGATTTACTGCGTATTAAAAACCTATCAAGTTTTTGCAAAATATTCATAGCCTTTCTCGTGTTCTCTACAAAGTTAAGGTCTATATCAATGCGAAAACCTCAACTAATATTGTGAAATTTGAGCGTCCATCCAATTCAAACGTTGGTTGAGCCAATCTTTGAGATAATTCACCTCCTCTTCATAAGTTGAGCCCACAAACTGATTAGGCCAAACCCATTCGCCCAAAACAGGCCAGCGTTGGAAATTTCGCTCCGCATTTTCAAGATTGTTCAAGGTGTCGTAATACGAATCAATGGTGCCCATCAGCTGCCCAGTACTCAATACCCCAGAGCGTAAACTCTCCCATCGATTTTTAAGTTGAGTTCTGAAATATGGATCTGACATAAGCTTCTCCCACCAAAACGGTACATTCCAGTAGTCACCTGCGCAGCGTTGATTGAATTCAAAAGACCAAACGTCAGTTTGTCCACCCCCACAATAGTTTGCATTTCCAAAGCCCAAATTAAAATCCCATACTGGGCCCATAGAAAGTTTGGCGTTTTTGTCTTTGGTAATCCATGTACTAATTCGATAAGCATCTACATTGTTTGAAACCTCGTTGACAATAAGAAAATCCACAAAACTGTCCACATCGATATAAGCGCGGTATCCCGTTTCGGGATCGTCAAAATTCTCCGATTGTAAGGCCGTCTCAAAATCATACATATAGTTTTGGATATACTCTTTTTGAGCTGCGGTAATCTCATCGTAGTCTGGAGAATCGTAAAAAAATCGAATACTTGAACCTGGCACATCTGTATAATTAGATACAAAATGAGTTTGCGGATCATTATCAGGTCCTTTGTCAATTTTAATGACATAGCCACCCGTTACATCTTCACCTTCGTTTTCATCTGGCTTTAGCTTATTGATATTAATTCTGTTTTTATCACGCTTAAGCTTTTCCATAAAAACGTAAATACCCTGATTAAGACCATTTAGCTTCATATTCACAAATTGGGTTCTAGAAGCATATCGACCCATGCTTCTGGCGATGTCATAGGCTAAAACATTTCTCATAAGTGACTTATCACTGTAAGGCGCATATAAAATCCAATCCTCCTCAAGAGGCATGTCTAAAATAGAAACATCGAGATCTTGATTACTAGCATCCTTTGTTTCTAAACCGTACTGTTTTTTTGGAAAAGACTGTGAAGATTGACCTCTGCGCTCTATTCCAATTGGGCCTTGAAACAACTCATTACCTCGATCTGAAACCTGCATAATTCCAGGAATTTTGGGTTCGTCTGGGATTTCTTGATTGTAGGTATCTACCGATACTAGGGGTAAAGTATAAGGAGGATAAACCACAGGTCCTGAATTTGGTTCTTCTTCATCAATCTCCATCGGCTCATCTTTTGAACAGCTCAAAATAAATAGAAAAATGAGCAAAAGAGTATGCTGTGGACGAATATAAACTTTTGAAAATACGGTATATTTCATAGTTGAAAATTACAAATAATTCCCAAGTTCTTAAGCAATTTACTACCTTGAAAAGGCATTCTAAACCTAGACCTATGCGAAATATCATTTTTCTTGTATCAATATGGAGTAGCACCTTGATCAGTGCACAAGAAATATTTGCTGTCGACTATGCCTCACAAGCTGATGTAAAAGTCTTTGTAGTTGATTATGCTTCTCGTGCCGATTTAAAAGTATTTAAGGTGGATTACTCAGGTCAAGCCTCGGGAAATGAAGGTCAATGGTACTTTACCGAATACAGTGGTCAGGCTGATAAAACCATCTTTTACGTCGACTATGAATCCCAAGCAGATCTAAAAATATTCTTTGTTGAATACAAGGGACAAGCAGGCTGGAACAGCAATTCTAAAAAACATTTATTGTATTAAAAGCAAAGTATGTATTTCAAACTTTTTCTTCGCCTTTTAGTATTGAGTTTCACCGTAACAATCGGTGCACAAGAACTCACTGCCGTTTCTATAAATATTCGATACAACAGCGACAATGACGGTGCTGATTTATGGGATTTGAGAAAAAAAGAGGTTGTCGAACACATTGCAGCTCAAAAAGCTTCGATATTTGGTGTTCAAGAAGCTACTCACACCCAAATGCTTTATTTAAATGAAAACCTACCCAATTACATTTATGTAGGTGTCGGCAGAGAAGACGGAAAAACCAAAGGAGAGTACTCTGCTATTTTCTACGACAAAGCTGAAGTCGAGCTCATCGAAGCAGATACTTTTTGGCTTTCAACAACTCCTGAGCGCGTATCAAAGGGGTGGGATGCCGCCATTGTACGAGTTTGCACCTATGCCCAATTCAAACACATTGAATCAGGTCGGCGTTTTTGGCATTTTAATACCCATTTTGATCACATAGGGCAACTGGCTAGAATTGAATCTGCCATTCTGATTAGAGAAAAGATTAAAAGTGTGAATGAAGCACAACTTCCTGTCGTTTTAAGCGGTGACTTTAATGCACTTCCTAAAGAGCAGCCCATTGTAGAGCTCAAAAAACTTTTTAGAGACCCTCTTGAAAATACTGTTTTATTAGGACCCCTGGGAACATTCAACGGTTTTGAAGTGAGCATGACGCCCGATAGACGAATCGACTACATCTTCTCAGATGGATTTGATATCAAGTCTTATAAACACTTAGACGACAAACGAAAAAACGGCCGTTGGATTTCTGATCACCTGGCCGTTTCAACTTATTTATCTTTTAAGGCGCTTTAACCTGCAAAAATATATCCGCAACCTCGGTTTTGAGCGCGACCTAAGGCCCAAACCCCTGATGGCACCAATTTTATTCCAGGAAGAATAGAAGCGACCATTTCTTTGTAGACATCGTCAGCATTCAATCCCATGTTTGCAGCTACCGCTGAGCTGTAGACCTTTGTCGCTAAATTGCAAACACAAAACATAGAACCTCTAGCTTGTAAATCCTTAATTCCCTGAATCGGAGGAAGCGGCATATCCCCTTCTTGGGGTTCAAAAACCGTGTTTCGAAGCGCGTGCTCTCCTGTCTTGTTGTCTTTGAAGTCGACTAGTGCCCCAAGTTTAAATTTATTCCAAGCCTCAGAATTAAAGGCAAAAACAATTCCTGAATGCCTAAGCACTGTCATTGCTGTAATATTATCATCCTTTATTCCTGTGGAATTGTTTGACTCTAAAAAGGCCCAATTCCAAACAATGGGTAAGGTGTTGTGAGGCTGACTACCGTCATATACGATACGGTGGTCTCCTTTGATTCCATCGAACCAGCTGTCTAATTCTTGATTGTCAAAATCAAGGGCGTTGTTGGCGTCTGAAATCGATTCCATTTGATCAAAAGAGTTGACCATGTTTGGAAAAGCTGAAGCGCTTACCCCTAAAGCCATAGTGGCAAAAAATTGTCTACGCGAAGTATCCATTTTGAAGTGTTTTTAAGTTAAGTTCGTTTTTAAGATACCAAAAAAATGACAATAATTGTTTTTTGAAATTAAAAATTGGTCCAAAACATTCAATTCAAATTGAATGCTTACATTAGAGTAACAGCAACCAAAAACATGAGAACCACATTACTTTCAAAAATCAGTCTCAAGTCGAGTCTCCTAGAACTCCTTATTCTATTTGTAGCTATTACTATGGGGTTTTTAGTAGAAAACTATCGCGAGACTTATCTAGAAGAAAAACGATCAGAAAGATTATTGAACTCCTTGCATGTCGACTTGCAAGGGGATATCATTCGCTTTGACGAGTTTACCGGTCTACGAAAACTACTTATAGATGATGTATATCATTTTATCGATGATGTTGAAAAGAGAGGACTTTTAGAAAATGATATGAAACAGCAAAAGTTGTTTGCAAAAGCCATTTTTAACTGGACTTATTTCGAACCCAACACAGCCAATATTGAACAAATTATAAGTTCAGGAGCGCTCCGTTATTTAGGAGATGACGAACTCATTCACCAAATCGGAATGATGCAGTCTCGCAATTTATTGTTGATGGATCGACAAGAACGCGAACAGGAGTATTTTCTAAATTATTTGCAACCCATGATGCATCAGTATTACAATTTCAAGTGGATCAATAAAAATTATGTACGCAATTGGCAAAGCTTTCCTGAGGCAAATGAAAATTTAGTAGAAGTGAATCCTAAAGAGCAACGAATGATGCTTTGGAAGCATTCGGACGCCTTAGCCGAAAGAGTAATGAACCTCTTTGAAAATTACGTTTTTATTCTCCGTTCAAGTCATGTGGTCAACTATGATGAGTACATTGAAGAAATGCAGCACACCATCGAAATAATCGATAACAAAAGTCTGGCTGACAATTAAGGGTAAAGTACAGGGTTCAAATGAGTATCTATAAGCTCACCCACTTTAGCTCCAGGACACCAGGTGTTCCAGTCATTAATTTGCCAATCGTTTTCAGGGTCTTTTAGACGCATGGCCTTATCCATATAAATAATGGTCATCACCTTTCGAGTTTCATCAGTTTGATTTGGACCTGCCCTGTGAAAAACCCATCCCGAATGAAAACTGACCTCTCCCAAATCAAAAGGTTCAATAAGATGTTCAAAATCGGTGATGCGCAACCTTTTTGATATAAAGTCTTCACTTTCTTCCCCTATTTCGAGTTCTCTACCTTCAACGATTTGATGACTTTGCGCACTAAATTCGAGTGGTCCCATATTTAAGGGTACCGCCTGTAGCGGAATCCACGCAGTGATGCATTTATCGGTTTGCAGTGGCCAATAAAATTGATCGGCATGCCATGGCGTATATCCACCACCGGCTTCTTTAAAAAGGGCCTGGTCGTGGTAGAGGCGTACTCCATCAACCTGCATAAGTTCAGCCGCAATTCTACCCAAGCGTTTTGAAAAAATAAGTGATTTTATAGCAGAATCCTCTAGCCACAGGTTAAAAAGCTGCAAAAAGGCCTTTTCATATGTATTGCGATCTTTGAGTTCTTTTTTCTGCGTATTGAGCTCATCGACCTTTGCACCTATAACGGCATTGAATTGGGCGATAGTCTCAGCGTCAAAAACCTGTTTTAATTTGATGAATCGATTCTTTTGATAGTAGGCTATTTGTTCCCGAGATAATTCGTAAGGTCTATCGAGTACGTCCATAGTTGATTATTTAGTAGCGAACTAAAAAGTACAAAAAAATTCTAAGGCGTATGATCAAACCATAAAGGGTAAAAAAAGTTTGACCTCCACAAGGGAGGTCAAACCGACTAAACTAACCTAACTAAATAGATCCAACCTAAAATCATTGAGCAGCTCGTTTGATCTCGAGCGCCTTTTTTATTTGATTTGCGCGTTCTTCAGAAAGCGAGTAATTTTTCATAATAAGTATGGCAATCAAGGTGCCTAAAATGGGAAATCCTGAATAAAACAAGCGCAATCCTGTAATTGCACCTTCAGGCTGTACCGCCAGATTTGCATCAAAACCAACAAAAGTCATAATTAGACCACTTAAGAGTCCTGATACTGCTTGACCCAGTTTTACCATCCACCAATAAATAGCACCAAGTGTACCTTCTTTTCGAGGAAGCCCATTTTCTAGTTCATCCAAATCGCATACATCAGCAGTCATACTCATCATTAAAGTGAAAATTCCACCTATTCCAAAAGAATGAAAAGGAAGTGCAATCAAGAATAAATAGGGTTGATTCGGGTCAAACAAAAACCAGAATAAAATATATCCAACAATACCTATAGATTGAGAGATGATAAAAGTTCTTTTTTTACCTATTTTCTTCGATAGTCGAGTGACAATAGGAATAACTATAAATGTTGTGGCTAATGCTCCAACACAACCGTGAAGGGTTGGAAAAATGCCAGCTGCACCCGCATCACCCGCAAACATATAATAGACAATCACAAAAAATGTGAAGGCCGCAATGGTCTGAAAAGAACCAAAAACTAAAAAGGTTGCCCAGCACAATTTTCTAAATGGCTTACTGCGCGCTGCATCTTTAAAACCTTGAATAATTCCATCAAAACTTCCAGCAAAATTGCCAAGGGTTAAAGGCTTTAAATTATCGTCATTAAGCGTAGATTGACTTTTTATAAACAGAGCAGGAACCATAGCCAAGAACGTACAGAACAAACCGATGTAAATCGACAACTCGCGTGCGCCCTCTTCAGCAGAAGGAAACCATTCTGGCTTATAAAGAATCACCCAAAACCAGGGAGCAATTACCCAGGCCCACTGTCCAATCCATTGAGCCACGGCCATGATTTGTGTGCGCTCGTGAAAGTCATCACTCATCTCGTAACCCATAGCCACGTAAGGCACACTAAAAATGGTAAGACCTAAATAAAATAAAATTGAAAAAGACAATACCCACCAAAAATTGTACTCTAAACCATTTTCAGCATAAAGCTGCCACATGGCCATAAATACAAGACCCATGATAATGGCTCCGATAAACACATATTGTCTTCGTCGCCCCCATTTAGATTTGGTGTTATCTGATAAAAAGCCCATGATTGGGTCGGTAATCGCATCAAAAAATCTAGGGATGAAGAAGATCAATCCCCAAAGCCAAGGTGAAAATCCGAGGTTTTGAACCAAAATCACCATAAAAATTCCCAAAGCAGCTGGAAACATTTGATTGGCAAGCATACCAAATCCCCAGGCGATTTTTTGCCCCATGGAAACTTTATTTGTTGTTTGTTGAGTACTCATTGTTTATTCGTGTTAGTTAGTTTAGTTGTATTATTCTGCCATCGGAGGAGATTTAACTTCTTCTAATAATTGGTTTAAATTTCCTTGAAAGGTTTTTTCGACCGGACTTCCAGCTCTTCCCAGACCGTCGAACACACCCTTGTCAATGTAATCCCAAAGTGCATACTTTCCATTTCCGTCGACGGTAAATAGGCCGAAATGATTTTCAGAACCGATTGGATTTCCTTGATCTTTCCACTTTTCGTCAAAAGCCTCAAAGAAAAAGCAAGTGATACCTACCTCTGCCGTCCAATCTAAAGTGGCCTTGAAGTATTTTGCTTGTTTGAATTGGTCAGCAGCATTAGAACCCTCTGGTCCATAAAAGCCATCTGATGTAGTTGCCCAACCTGTTTCTCCAATGTGAATTGGCTTTTGAACCCCTAGACTCTCCATATAATTTTTTACCTTATAGTATTCGTTTTTCGCATAATCAGCCGCTCTCTGCATCGCCTTTTCAACCTGCTCCACTTCACTGAGTGCTGTGACCTCTTGAGAATCTTGCTCCCAGTAATGTGATTGGTAATGTGTTTCGTGAAATGGATAGGTGTGCATTGAAATGTAATCAACTGCTTTGATCAAGCGCTCAAGATCAGGTTGATGATAAATAGCATCACCACCACCCCAAGCCGCAAAATTATCTGAACTTGTTATCCATAAATTAGGGTCTAAGTCACCTTTGGCTTTTAAATCTTGCAAATAATTCACCCATTTTAAAATGACAGCAGGTCGCACAAAATAAGATTGTGCCCAGTGAACCATAGCTTCATTACCCACAGCCACTACTTTGACAATATCTGCATAGACTTGAGCCAATCGCACTGCTTCACTAATTTCTTTGGTATTGACCTCAAGGTCTTCAACTTCGTGATTAGGACTTGGTGTCCAGGCACCTTGACAATTTATCCAAGCACCCAGCATTATATACATCTCGAAGCCCTTGTGTTCTTCTTTAAGTTCTGATATTGCCTTTAGCACATTTTCGGCAAAAGGCAAATGCACATTATAGGTTCTCAAAAATCGAAAACCCATGGCGTGAAGTAAAAGAAGATCTTCTTTGATCTCAGTCAGTGTAGGTTGAATATCTCTTGTTTTTGCACGGTATCCCCCATAGGAAATAGCCATGTACTCCGGTTTACCCAATAACTCAGCCGCTGATTTAGAGCTTGTGTTGTTTTCTGGCATTTGGTACTGCAAATATCCTAGGGCAGTAACAACAAAAAATAGGGCAACTATAAGTTTTACTAGTTTCTTCATTAATTTCTTTTTAAATAAACCTCAACGCGTTGAACTTTTCCATTTCTTTCGAAAATTGCTGTACTTACCTCTGGACTAAGTTGTAGACTTGAAAAGGCCTCTACTTTACCATTGGACATATGCACTTTCATCTCATTTGCTGAAGCTTTATAATATAGTATTGGTGTTTGACAAATGGTAAATGCCAAACTATTTGGTTGTAATTCTATTTCTCCTTTACGGCCTTGGACGTCAAAATATTCAAAAGACTGCGACGTGCTAATGAATTCTCTATCATCGAGCATACTAGCATCAAAAGCCAAATTTCCTTGTGCATAACGCACACCCATTTCGGTTAATCTACTAATGACATCTTCTTTGACCTGACCTGTCATTCCAGGTTGTTGAGCTCCTTTGTGAGCAGGTGTATGAGAATATGGATCTGTTGGAAAGGCTCCGTAATTTTCCGGAGTCTTATACACACCTATTCCTTTGTTGATCTCGAAATAAAAGATTCTTAGACCCTCAATAGTAGCCTCATCTGCCTCTTCAGATATAGCCTTTTGCCAGCATTCTTGTGCAGCCAGTAGAAGCTTTGATACCATATGCCAATAAATAGAGCCTAAGCCTTCATATCCAAAGAAGGTTCCAGAACGACCAGTGAATGCTTTGTGGTTAAACACCTCTTCGTAATAGGTACAAATAGTCTCGAATTCGTCAGCAACCATAGTTTTATAAGATTCCCCTAGACCATAGAGAGCTTCTTTCAATCCATTGACGTTGGTAAAACTTCCATTGAAATGTAAATGGCCATCACGATCTTGGTTGACAATTTGCGTATTGCCATCTTTGAGCATTTGTTGCAGTAATCTTGATGATTTAGCCGTTTCTGGCAGGGTATTCTTATCTAAGAATAAGCCTAAATTTTTATCGGGATACAAGATGTACGAATGTTGATCTTCTCTCCAGAGGCGAGAATCTCTCATCGCCGTTAAAACCTCAAGAGACTCTTTTGGAGAGAGATATCCTGAACTTAAAACAGCCACTTGACCTTCAAGCATTTCATCTAAATAATGAACGCTAATACCTTCAGGGTTTATCTGCATCAGATTGTAAGCGTGGTACAATCCGTCTTCTCTTTTATTAGTTCGAATACTCTGCTCTAAAATCACTCTTACTTTTGAGGTGAAAGCAGCGATGTCACTTAATTTTAAACTCTTTTTTGTACCACTGAATCCTTGATCGTATATGCCTAATCTGTAGACAGAGGCTGCCTCTCCAAGCGCGTTAGTCATTTGTTGACGTTCAAAATCAGAAAATCCTATTTCACTAACGGTTTTATTACGCTCGAAAATTTGATGAACCGTTTCAAAGAAGAGTATTAATTCTTCTGAAACCTCAATAGTATTGTCTTCAGATTGAAGTAAATCTTCAAAAAAGCATACAAATCTTCTCAAATAGTACAAGGTTACCATGGACACCCCATTACCGACTAAGGCGTTGTTGGCATCGTTCCACTCAGGGCGCTGAGTATTCAACCAAATACCTGCATCAGGAATGAAGTTGGACAATTTCGCTAAAAGGGTAGCTAGTATTTTCTCCATGAAATTGACCTTGTAAATGCTGTGGTCATTTAAACGAAGAAGTGCCGAATCAGAACCATTGGCTTCACAAGCCGCTCTTAATTCGTGATCTGCCTGCACATCGAAGTCTATGGTGTTCTTTGAGTCTTTAACAATTTCACTGTAAGCTTTTATGCGATAAGGAACATCGGCATAGGTAAAGACAGCGCGATTAAATTGCTTTTGCAGTATACCAGGCTGATAGTTTTCAGCAAACTCCAAAAACTTCAACAAATAAATAATTTGGTGGTCTCCCCAATAACCAATGTAACTCCATGGGTTATCTGGCTCAATGGTTTCCCAATCAAAACCGTATTTGGTTACGCGATAAGGGTTGTATCCTTCAAAGGTTGTCGCATTTAAGAAGGTGTGAATCATTCCTTCAATAAATTGCGGATAAGAGAAGACCAAGGCTTCCCAGTTCTGAAAAATATCCCTCCAATTTCCTTGGAAATCGAGCACTTTAGATCCGTCTAATTCATTTTTGGTATTAATGGAAAATTTATTCCAAGGTCTTGATGGATCTCCGTGTCTACGGCTAAATTTTAGCGGAAGATACTGTGCACAAAGTCGCTCTATATCTGTGTCTTCGACCTGAACAATCCAGGCGTTCAACTCTTGAAGACTTATAATCTCAGGCAGTTCATTCAAACTAGAACTGTAGGATTCATACAGTGCCTTGTTTGAACGTTTGATATAATTTTTCAAATCGGCGGATTCAATCTCATAATTGTGATCAAAAACTCCACCTCGCATAATATTAAATAAAGTATTGGCGAAATGTCTTGTCGTTCTTTTCGTATCTGAAGTACATTGTAGTCCGTCTGCTGTGGCTACCAAGGCCTTTAGTGCCTCACCACCTGCATCGATGTCATGAGCTACTTCACTTTGAAGTGCGTCAGACTCAGAATTAATTTTTGCCTTAAGAGCCTTTATTTCTGTCACCCCATATCCTAAATCGGCCAAAATACTCCAAGATTGCCTTTCTCCTGCGGCTAACGTAAAGGAATCATTTAATAGATAAGCCCCTTTGTTGGCCCTGACCTCATGATGAACTTCTGGGTCAATTCCTTTTCGAAAAGCGGCGATATTTTTCGCCGAAATGAGCACTTTAGCATTTGGTCTACCCAAAGACCAAACCACATTAGATTTCAAAGCTTCTGAAGGCTCTGCACGGTCTACAATAACTGAACTAAGTGCGTATATTCCAATTTTAGTATCAGGCTCTAGCTCTGCTTTTTTGTATGCATCTACCAAATTACTCATGGCCATCTGTTGCCATTCACCAACGCCGAAAGGAAGCACATTTTGCAAGCCGTCAATAAAACGAATACCGACCCTTGTAGAGTCGGTATTCTTAAGTACAGACTTTCTAATAAAACCGAAAACATCAGAAGTAGTCCATTCTATACTGTAAATCAATCCTAAATCGCGGTTGATTTCTTCAAAAAGTACTTTATTACCTAATTTGTTTTTATAAAGATTGCGTTGTATGTCATAAACCCCTTTGTAGAGGTCACTTTGAGGCTCCCACAAAAAGGTCTGCTCGTCTTTAGTTACCAAAAAGATCGTTTTAGAACCAGTCGTTTCTGAACCTTCAGTAATCTTATCATCTGTATAGTAAGGCAGTATTGCATGCTCGCTATTTTTTCTACCTGCAGTTAATGCTCCATTACTTGACACAAACAACCAATGATTTGAAGAACTTACGATGCTCATAAAGAAAGTAGGCATCTCGTTACTATTTTCAATTTTATAGAACAACTCTCCATTTTTCTCCACTTCTAAGAGTTGGACTTCAGCTTCATTTTGATATAGTGCTTTTGACCCTAAGTAAATCGCCTTATCGCTCATTTCCTTTATAAAATTGAATTTAATTACAGCGTAATATTTCCTTAATATTTTAGCAAAATACTAAAGAGTACACCTAATTAATAAGAATAACCCACTACAAAATATATACAGTTTTCAATTTCTCAAAAATTCGCGCTGAAATGTGACTTTAGAAGGCATTCAGCAACTAAAGACAAGTCTTTGTAGTGGTAATGATAAGGTTATTGTAAGGTGTCTTTCTTTCTTGTTTTGACAATTATACGCAATAACAATTTCCCTTTGGCACACTTTTTGAACTTAAAAAGCATATACGCATCACAATACCATTAAATTCAAATCCTATGAAAAAAAGTATCTTATTTACCGCGCTAATGCTAAGTCAAATGATAGTGCTTCAAGCACAGCAAAAGAATTTTATCGATCAAGCTTATATCGAGACCAGAGCAATGGTTGACACTCTTGTAGTTCCCAACCGAATTACCTTAGGCATTTTTATCTCTGAGGAAGATCACAGCAGAAAAACCAATGTAGAAAGCCTGGAATTAAAAATGGGCAAAACTTTAGAAAATTTGGGGATTGATATTACAAAACAACTCAAGCTCACCGATTTAAGCAGCAACTTTAAAAACTACATTTTACGTCGTCAAGACATTAAAAAATCAAAGTCTTATGAATTAGAAGTATATGACGCAGTGACAGCAGGTAGGGTCATCACCGCTTTAGAGCGCGCTGGAATCTCAAATGTGAATTTGATTAAAACCTCGTATTCGGCAATGGATACACTTAGAATACAACTCAAAAGCAAGGCGATTTTAAGAGCCAAAGAACAAGCTGAAGCCATGGCAAAACCTCTTGGTCAGTCTGTTGGTAAGGCCCTCTATATTTCAGATTTTAACAGCAACAGCAATCCTGTGTATTACAACAGAAAAATGAAATTGCAAATGAGTGCAATGAAAGAAGAAGCACTTGAAGAAACACTACAAATTGAATTTGAAAAAATCAGGGTCAGTGCAAGTTTAAATGTAAACTTCGCTCTGAATTGATTAGCTGAGCATAAAAAGGGCCATAGCAATCATAACCGCATTCTCGATAAAAGTTGCCTCGGTCATAGGTAGTTTTAGCGCTGTTCCTAAACAAGCACATTGAATTTGACGTTTTTGCAGTAATACTCTAGAAACACCAATAGTAGTTAAACCTAAGATTAAAAGGGTTAGAACTAAAGCCAAATTCAGTTGAAAGCGCATTAAAAAGCAAAGTCCTAGTGCGAGTTCTATAACAGGGTAAACCCAACCATAGATAGAGATTCTTTTGGCCAGTGGATCGTACATTTGAAATGAAGCGTGAAATCCTTTTAGATCAAGAAACTTGAAAAAACTAAATACTACGTAAAAAAGCCCCATGAAATCGAGCATCATAGCATTGTAATCTTCGGTCTTCCAATGCAATAACACAGAAGTAACTAGCAAATACCCAAAAATTAAAAAAAGTGGTTTGAGCTGTATCCATTTTGAAGGAATGCCTGCCGACACCTCTCGATACATTTTGGGTGAAGAAATTTGATATTTTGAACCCAAGGTTTCTTGCAGTACTTCAAGTGACAAGGTCACAGACGATGCGGTGATTTTAGCCTCACCACTTTTAAGGTCAATAGCTGCAGATTGAATTTCATCTACACTCATTAACTTTTGTTCTACTCCTTTGACGCAGCCCATACAGGTCATACCCTCAATGTTATAAGTGATTTCATTCATGACTTGTCAATTTGTGCCGTAATTCAACTGGTAAAACCGTCTGTATTCACCTGAGATTACATCGTTGATCCATTGCGGATTGGCTAAATACCAGTCAACAGTTTCTTTGAGTTTTTCTTCAAAATTTTGACCGGGGCTAAAGCCCAATTCACGCTCAATTTTTGAAGCATCAATAGCATATCTTAGATCATGACCAGGCCTATCTTGAACAAATTCAATAAGGGCTGCAGTAGTTCCTTTTTTTCGATCTAATTTTTGATCAATTATTTCAGCAATAAGGTGTACGAGATCTATATTGTGATACTCATTATTTCCTCCTACCAAGTAGGTTTCTCCCAATTTCCCTTTGTGGGCAATGACATCAATAGCCTTACAGTGTTCTGTTACAAATAACCAGTCTCGCATCTGTCTACCATCGCCATATACAGGAAGTTTTTTTTCTGCTATAGCATTTAAAATCATCAAAGGAATTAACTTCTCAGGAAACTGAAAAGGGCCAAAATTATTAGAGCAATTCGAAATCAGTACAGGCAAATTATACGTGTTGTGATAGGATCGAACTAAGTGATCAGCCGCCGCTTTGGTAGCAGAGTAAGGTGAGTTTGGTGCGTAATTCGAAGTTTCTGTAAAATAGGCTCCTGCAGACAAGCTTCCATACACCTCATCGGTTGAAATTTGATAAAATAAATGCTTTTTTGAAGATAAGTCTTGATCAGATAATGACCAGTACTTCACGCAAGCCTGTAAAAGCACCGTTGTACCTAAAACGTTGGTTTGAACAAACGACAAAGGATCGTGTATAGAACGATCAACGTGTGATTCAGCCGCTAAGTTGAAAACCCAATCAAACTTATACTGCTCAAAAAGTTCATTGATTAAAGGCTCATCTGTAATTGAGCCTTGAACAAAGTGATAATTGGTATACCATTTAAAATCTTCTGTATTGGCTAAATTTCCGGCATAGGTCAGTGCATCTAAATTGAGTACAATATCTTGAGGATGGTTTTTTAACCAGTGACGAACCAGATGAGAACCAATAAATCCCGCGCCTCCTGTAATCAAAATTGTTCTTTTTTCGCCAGCCATTTTTAGCTTTATTTAAATCGTTCTATCAAATACTGTCCATAGGCAGAATGCTCTAGCGCCTCAGCCAATTTAATCGCTTCTTCTTTAGTAATAAAACCCATTTCATAGGCGACCTCTTCTAAGGCTGCTACTTTTAAACCCTGTCTCTTTTCAATAACCTCAACAAAATCAGAAGCTTGAGATAAAGCGTCTATTGTACCTGTATCTAGCCAAGCATAACCCCTTTCTAGAAGTTCACAATGTAATTCGTTTTGCTGCAAAAAACGTTCATTGACCGATGTGATTTCCAATTCACCTCGAGCTGAGGGTTCAATCGTTTTGGCAATTTCAATAACGCTATTTGGATAAAAGTATAGACCTGTAATGGCGTAATTAGACTTGGGCTCAAGTGGTTTTTCTTCTATAGATATGACCTTGTTTTCGGCGTTAAATTCGGCTACTCCATAACGACCTGGGTTGTTTACATAGTAACCAAAAACCGTAGCCTTAGGGTCATCTCTTTTAGAAGCTAACTCACAAGCCCTCTGCATTTTCTCTTGTAATCCACTTCCGTAAAAAATATTATCTCCTAATATGAGACAAACCGGGTCTGTTTGAATAAAAGAAGCTCCAATAATAAATGCCTGGGCTAGGCCCTCAGGTTTGGCTTGTTCTCCATAAACAAAAGACATTCCCAAGTCTGAACCATCACCCAATAACTTTTTAAAGCCTCCCAAATCATCAGGGGTCGAGATGATAAGTACCTCTCTAATACCAGCCATCATTAAGACCGATATCGGATAATAAATCATCGGCTTGTCGTAAACAGGTAGCAGCTGTTTAGAGATTCCTTTTGTAATGGGATGCAGACGTGTGCCTAATCCCCCCGCAAGAACAATACCCTTCATCATAAAACGAAGATAAAACTTTCTTGCGCTTTTTAAAGATTACTAAAGTGGCTTAATGCAGATAAACCAGACGTGCTAATCTACTCAACTCAGCCTCATCCACATATTTTCCAATTTCCTTATTGAACTGTGCCATATTTTCATAGGGACGGTATTCCAAGAATTCGTGCGTCATTTTTGAACCTACACCAGGTAAATTCTTAATGTCATCTTCTTGAGCCGTATTGAGCTCTATCGGAACAAAGATGTACTGCTCTAAACGAGCAACTTCTTGCTCATCGACGTATTTTCCGATTTCTTTTCTAAACTGATTCAAATTGACATAAGGCTTGTATTCCTCAAACTCATGTGCCATACGATCTCCGACTCCTGGTATGAGTTTAAAGGTATCTTCAGCTGTATCATTGATATTTAAAGGCACAAAAACCTTTGTAAACACAGCATCTAAATCAGAAGAAGCTCCTAAAACTTCTACAAAGCTTTCAAACGCTAAAAATGGACGCTCGTTCATAATTTCAGTGACTACCTCCTGAGATAATCCAGCTCCTAATAAAGAGGCTTCTGAGGCTAAATTTGCATTTAATAAGATAGCTGTTGTTACTGCTTTGCTTTGAACCTCTTCTTTGGCTTCTGTTTTCGATTCCTCTTTCTTAAAGTCACAAGAAGACAATACTAAAAGAGCACTTAACGCAAGGGTTAATTGATTTTTCATTGAATTAATTTTTTGATGTTAATTGTAAATAAAGTATTCCCAAGAGGGAAAGAATGAGTAAACTTCCAGGAGCAAATACAGGTAATGCACCTGAGAAGCTATTAATCAGCAAATTGATTGTTGTTTCGTTGGTATAGATTTCTTTTTCAAATTCAAAATTTGCCTTGAGGTGTAAATAAACACCAAGTAACGCGCAAAAGGCATTGATCACTAAAAGTCCTTTAAAGGCGAGGCGAATCCATCTGGCATTGGAATAGCGATCTGCAACTAGCAAAATTGAGGCTAAAGCAACACAGAACAGCGGGGTGAATTGAAGCAAATCTTCATAGTGCTCAATAAGCCACAACTCTAGCATAAGCCCTAGAATTAGAGCAGCAATAGTGATTCGAATTAAGCGCAATTCAGATAGAGCCATTATCAATTTAAAAATTCAAAACCGATAAATGCTCCAAAAGGATGACCTGGACGAAGTCCTGCAGGCACAATGGAAACGGCATAAACCTCATCGGTCATATTAATGACATTGGCCTTTAATCTCCAGTTAGAATTCAATGCATAGGCTGCACTAAAATCGAGCACAGTGTAGGCTTTAATTTTAGATGTATTATTAAAATCTGCAAAAGCTTGAGTATTAAAATCTCCGTTGTATCTCAAATTCCAATTCAAATCAAATCGATCGTGTTTCAATGCAGCACTCAAATTGAATTGATGCTGAGGAATGAATGGCACACGATCTCCTTGCCGAACCTCTCGCCAAAGATCTTCGCTGCTTCCAAAGTCATTTTGAAAAATAGCATCTGTAAGTGTATAAGAGAAACTAAAGGGTAAGCTGAGTTTATCACTTAGACGCATTTTGTAGTTGAGTAGTACTTCTATTCCTGAAACATTGGTCTCTCCTGCATTAAAAGAATCACCTGTTCCAGTACCTCCACTTGCAGCTAAGTCGTTACCAAGAAGGTTTGAATAATCGTTGAAAAAACCAACGAGTTCACCACTAAATGAACCAAAACCAAAACGACTTCCCAATTCGTAGTTTACTGAAGATTCTGCTTTTTCATTGGGATCACTTCCCGATGGAGAAAAGCCTTTGTGCACTCCTCCGAATACTGAAGCATTTTCAGTTATGGTATAATTGAAGCCCATTCCTGGTATAAAGACTTGGATGTTGTTAGAACGACTACTAAGTCCCTCTTCTAAGCGATTGGGATTGTCTTTTCCAAAATCGTCTCTAAATAATTTAATGTTTTCAAATCGAAGACCTGGCGTCAAGGTTAAGCCATTTCTTTTGTACTTGTAACTCACGTAGCTCGCTAAAGCCTCTGCATAGGAAATTCGATTCCCTTGATTGCCACGAATTCCGTCAGTTGCAATTTGCATAAGACCGTTTTCTATAGCATAGGCATCCTCCCATTGAAAGCGGTCTTCTTCATCGCGGTGAAATCGAAGGCCGATTTCGATATCGTGAAAAGAATTGTTTTGACCATACCAGTGCAAATCAAACTTAGTTTGTATGCCGCTAGCGTTGTATACCCTGTTGTTGGCTTTGACCAATAGAGCGTCTTCGGCCAAAGAATTGCGCTCTCCTCTGAGCAAATCATAATGAGCAGCGTAAAGCTCAGGGTCTCCTATAACTTTGGAGAGCTTTTGTTTGTCATCTGCAACCACAACATCATCAAGCTTGTACCAGTTTCTCAGAACTCTATTATCGTAGGCATGAGTAATAAGCTTAAAGTTCTCTGAAATTGAAAGGGTGTGGGTAAGTACAAATTGAGTTTGCTGGGCATTCATTTGATCAATCTGAGAACCAGCGTATCTATCAAAAGGTGTTTTCTCAAAATCTGAAATGCTTAGCCCTGCATAAGTTTCATTTGATCTCTCGTCATAAATGTGATATTTTAAAGAAACATCCTGTCTTGCACCCCACAATTTAGGTAAGCTAAAATTAAGTTTAGAACTAACATCGTATAAATCAAAACCTGTATTTTGATTTTGACCTAAATTTTTAAAGCCTGAGGATTGGTGATTGAGCACTTCGATGAGATATCCGAATTTTTCAGTAGAATTTCCGATACTTGATCGAAATTGAAGGGATTCAAAACTCCCAGCCATAGATTGTAACTGTACCTGAAAATTTTCAGGAATAGACTTACTGACCATATTGATGGCACCACCAGAAGTAAACGGTCCGTAGTGAATTTGGCTAGAGCCTTTTAATATTTCTACCGCTTGCATACGCATAATTGTCGGAAAATAATAAGCTGCAGGAGCACTATATGGAGCAGGAGCAATAAGCACACCATCTTCCATTAGGGTTATTTTGGCACTGCGCTCTGGAGAAGTTCCTCGAAGAGAAATATTAGGTCTTAATCCAAAGCCATCTTCCTCGTAAAAGTTCACTCCAGGTACTTTAGATAACACCCTGTTGATATCAGTATAATTAAGTGCTTTGAGTTCTTGAGGGGTAATATAGTACGCTGAACCTGTACGATTTTTTGCCACGAACTCATTTCCCAATATAGTATTCGATTTTAAGATGATTTCGTCTAATTCTTGAACAAGAATACTATCATTTTGCTGAGAATGAAGTAAGGTAAATGATAAATAAATTAGCAGTAGGTTGAGGGTGTTTTTCACTTTTATTTAGACTAAATATAAATAGAAGAACAAATTTAAGAGAACATTTTATTTCCACAAAATTTATTTAGACTAATTTTAAATAAGAAAAGTATAAAGGTGCTAGGCGCAGAATAATTTATCGCTTAACAGCACGTTTTTTCGGCTTCATTACCTTTTTTTTAGAAGGCTCAAAATTAAATTCACTGAGCCAAGGATATAACTTGTGCAAACGCTTATTGAATTTCTTGGGTTCGTAAAGTAAAGCTTTATAAGAGANACCGAAGGTAACCAAAACCTCTTTTTGAAAGTCAAATGTGGAAGAAAAACCCAATGCTCTAATCAATTCTTCTGTATGCTGATACTGACTGCTCAAACCTGAGCCCTTTTGCACTAAGTATAAAAGTCGAAGCTTGATTAGAAACGTGTTGAAGGTCATACCGCATTCGATTCTAATCAGTTTTGTTACATTTTCATCATCAATATTCAAAGCTCTTCCGAGATCAGAAACGGCATAAGCCGAATTTAAAAATGGGTGCTTGTTATTCATTATCGAACACAGATTATTCCATGCCTCATGGCACAAGACCAGTTGCATTCTTTTAGTACGAGTTGATTTTTTATAACTCATAAATAGAATATTTGTTTCATGACGAAAAATCATGATAAAAAAATAAAGTGCATTGAGAACAATTACCCATTGATAAAAATAGATACTGCTATTAGCGCCAATTATGATTGGGCCAAAAACCAGAATTACAGCGTGTATAAAGTGTACATATGATATTTGCTGCAGGTTTTTAAGCACAATTATATCCTTAGATTTTCTTTTTTGCCCTAAAATCAAGTGCTGAAAAATAAGTACTCCACCTTCAACATAAAAAATCAATGACAAGAGCACCGTAGATAGTATTCCTCTTGGAAAACTAACTCTGCCCAAAAATGATTCATTCGTATAAATCACTCCAAACTTATTGATGAATTGAAAAATTTCAAATTGATAAAATCCATAATAGATCAAAGGAAATCCAATAGCAGCGGCTTGAAAAGCATAGACATATAACTTCTCAACTTGAACATATTGTTTGAAAAACTGTAATCTACAAGTAGTTGCTAGGCCATTTAATACAAGGGCAAAGCCCAGCAAAAACAAAAGCTTATTCTGATCATCAACACTTCTCACTAATAAAAAAAGTGCCATAAGCCCGAATAAGGAGATGTAGGCATAAAAAGTCTTGAACTGTTTCAAAAGTACTTTAGACTTNAGCGTGTCAANAGTATTTAAATAGACATATCTGCTATAACCTTTATTGTAGGCTTGCAAAAGTGCACAAATAACAACTCCTATTACCAAATATGTAAAGTTCTCCTTAATACTACTAAAATTATGGAGCACACCATGGGGAGAAATAACTATTTGGTTTAAGCTAAACAAATATCGATAAGACACCTGGAAAACCTNNGAGCAACAATTTCCCTTACACATAATGCACTATAATCTCACAACCGTTTGTAGTATCTTTTNTGTTGCGTTTTTTGATTAATCTATGAGGTAATTCTTATTGAACCAAGCCATATGAATAGGAGTTTGAAATTTAGTTGGTTCGATATATAGTTTATCCTTTAAAGGTCCCTCGATTTGAAANCCCATTTTTTGGTAAAAAGCAACGTTGGNTTTGTTCTCAGAGCGNGTAAAAAGTTCTACCCTATAAATNTCTCTNTGCTGCTCTTCTATNGTTTNTAAAAATT
>NZIP01000027.1:0-308908 GCA_002691645.1 Flavobacteriaceae bacterium | reverse complement strand
AATAATAAGGTGCCTATCCCTTTGCNTTGATGATCTGGNTGNACNACNATATTCAAAAAAGTGTAGACATGGGTAAANGCTTTAAGNGGCNGGCGNTANGCATAAATNCTCCCNACTAAGNNNTCTCCTTTTAANGCNACAAAACCCAGNCCATCGGTATTNACCTTTGAAATNAAATCATTGACATAAGCCGCGTCAACTTCTTNGGGCTCACGCAAGGTNCCATTNGGGATTGCNGAAGCNGCCTTGTGTAAATNGATTAAAGCAGCTTGGTGCTTCTGCTGCATAGAAACAAGTTCAANNCTCATTTGGACAATTGCTTNAAACATGCATNTAAGGCCTCTTGCCANGNCCGNGGTACNNCCCCAAAATCTCTTTGAATCTTACTNAAATCAAGTACTGAAAAGTGAGGTCTTTGCGCCTTGGTTNAAAANGNAGTTGAATCNCANTTCTCCACTTNNANATGGAGCTTTTNTANTNTAAAAATNTCTCNNGCAAAATCGGCCCAACTGCACNGCCCTGAATTNCTAAAGTGATAAATTGATGCGTACCCTTTGGCCACTGTTTTGTTCGGTTTACAAGCGCTATTATAAAGTCAGCCAAGTCAATGGCAAAAGTTGGTCTGCCTATTTGATCATTTACTACTTTAAGTTGCTGATTTGCTTCAGAAAGTTTTAGCATTGTTTTGACAAAATTTTTACCGTAAGCACTGTAAAGCCAAGTGGTTCGAATGATAAGGGCATCAATATTACATTGCACTATTTCGAGTTCTCCCCCACGCTTTGTTTCTCCATAGACCGATAGGGGGTTACAGTGAGCATCTTCTCGGTAAGGCGTATTGGCCTTTCCGTCAAAAACATAGTCAGTAGATATGTGAATTAGGCGCATTTGATATGCGTTACACGCCTTAACCAAATGGGATACCGCAATTTGATTAAGTGCCTTGGCAGCAATTTTATCCTCCTCTGCCCCATCGACATTAGTATAAGCTGCACAGTTGACAATAATATCAAAGGAGTGCTGCTTAAAAAAGGAATGCACCCCACTCGAATCTGTAATGTCTAAGTCTTCTGACCCCACAAAATGATAAGATGTATTCTGAACCGAAGTTTGAATTGCATCTTGAAGCGCCCTAGCCAATTGGCCGTTTTTACCAATTACTGCGACCTTCATTTAAAATGGATTTTTTAAGTCTTTTAGCCTTGGCAGAGCACGATCCTTTTCTGAGATGATGTAATTCTCAAAAGGCCAGCTTATGCCTAAATCAGGGTCATTGTATGCAATACCTGCATCACATTCGGGGTGGTAGTAGTCATCGACCTTGTAATTTACAGTTGCGGTTTCGCTTAAGGTTAAAAACCCGTGGGCCAATCCTTTAGGAACCAATAACTGTAAGTGATTTTCAGCGGAGAGTTCAACGGCGAAATGCTGCCCATAGGTAGGGCTCTGTGGTCTGCAATCAACAATGACATCAAGTATTTTGCCGTGCACCACTCGAATGAGCTTAGTCTGAGCATGAGGAGGGGCTTGAAAATGCAAGCCTCGAAGTGCTCCTTTGAGAGAGGTCGACTCATTATCTTGAACAAAAGCTACCCCAGAAGCGAGCTCTTGAAACTGCCTCTCTTTGTAAGTTTCAATAAAAGTGCCTCTCTGATCTTTGAAAACATCAGGTTGAAGAAGAAGCGCATCTGTTAAAGGTCTCTCGAGTATGGTCATGAAATCATCTTGTGCAACAAAAATAAGGCTTGTTGTTTTATATTATTAATGAATTAGGGTAAACATTTGGTTGAAGACTCGTTTTTAATGTGCTTTACAGCGCTATATCGATAAAAGTTTAGTCATTGAAAACAAGGCTCATCTTGTGCTTGTATAGATGTGAAACGCAGCCATATCTGTTAAAACTTCAGATTATTTTAAAGGCAAAGAGATTGACCATTTTCAAACGAAAAACAGAAAAGTTGATTTTTATTTAGCTGCATATATCTGAGTAGAATAGAACTTTAGATAATTCTTTCAAAAAATAACTTTTATCAGAAGTAAATTTTGCTGATATCTTTCGTTTTAGAAATACTTGTAACCAGATTTAACATCTGTTACACTCTAATAAAAAGACGTGGACTCATAGTCTGAAAAAGCGCTAAACAAGCATTAAGTTATTAACCGCAAGATTTCGTCTTTTTTAACTAAAAATTATACTTTTAATCTGAAAGTAACGAAAAATGAAATTTTTTAAGAAAACTATTATTAAATTGTTAATTGCAAGTGTGGATTTTATGCAGTTTGCAATTTTTGTGCAATTAGTCGAATTTTATGATAGTTCAACAGAATATTTTTTTAGCTTTACGCCATAATTGAGAAGTCCCACACTCATGAAAAATTTAAACGAATTATTTGTTCTGCTTAAAGAGAACCCAATCGTTCTCTTACCTATAACGTTTATTACCGTTTTATTTCTTAACCACTATTTGGCATCAAAGGTTTTATTGGTTACCAAAGCGAAAAAACTTATGACAGAGGTAAATGACCGCTCGTCGCATAAAACACCTGTTCCACCTTTTGGAGGAGTTTCGTTTTTCTTAGTGCTTATGCTTCTATTTGCAGGTTTAATTGCCGTTGGTCTAGACCCTACAACAGGGTTTTTAATTATCGGTATCAGCTTTATTTTTATCTCAGGTATTAAAGACGACCTCATGGCTTCATCGGCAGTCATGAAATTAGTTACGCAGTTTTTTGGTGCAGCCCTGATTATATTTTTACCTGAACTTCAATTTGACAGTCTTCACGGCGCTTTTGGAATAAATTCAATCCCTGAGTGGGGTTTTATAATTTTCAAATTTTACTGTGTGCTCTTTATTATCAACTCTTTTAATCTAATCGATGGTATTGATGGATTATCATCAACCATCGGTATTATAGTCTCGGCTTCATTACTACCTATATTTTGGTTTAGTGGAAATGAGCTTTTGGGTGTTGTTTGTTTAGGAATTATTGCAATGCTGATCAGCTTTATGAGATTTAATTTCAGCTCAGGAAAATTTAAGATGTTTATGGGTGACGGAGGCTCACTAACATTAGGTTATGTGCTTTCCTTTCTTATCTTAAAAGCCGCTTCAATAGGAGACGCCTTACCATTCGCTGAGAGTTGGTTGCCAAATAATGTTGCGCTCTTCATATTAGTTTTCTTCTTTTTACCAACACTAGACACCTTTAGAGTTATTGTTATTCGGTTAAGAGAAGGCCGAAAAGTGTATGTGGCTGATCGAAATCATTTGCACCACGTGATGATTGACGCTGGCCTTAGTCACAAACAGGCAACCGCGACATTAGGCCTTGTCAATGTATTATTTATTTTAGCTTATCTCTTCTTAGATCAGTATTTAACAAATCTAGGTATGAATTTAGTTGTGATCTCATTTTATTTTTTAAGTGTGGTCGTGCTCAGAGTTATTCACACTAGCACCAGAATGTCTAAAAAAGAAAAAACAAATTGGAAGGCTCAACTCGGTATTGCCTTACGCTCATTCTTACCCTAATTTCAAATGAAAAACTGGTTTGTAGTATGCACCAAGGCTCGTTATGAGCTCAAGGTGGCTCGTCAATTAGAGTTAAATGGCTTTGAGGTCTACTGCCCAAGTACAGTGAGTATCAAACAGTGGAGTGATCGAAAGAAAAAAGTGCATTCTCCCCTATTCTCAAAATATATTTTTGTGCGTTTAGAAGAAAAAAAGCGCAATCAAATCTTTAAATTTCCTGGTGTACTTAACTATTTATTTTGGCTTAAAAAACCTGCTGTTGTGCCTGAGCAAGAAATGAAAACGCTTCGTTCTTATCTCGAAGATGAAGCCTTAGACGCCGAAGAAATAAGCTGTTTTAAATCAGGAGATACCGTAGCGCTCAAACAAGGACACTTTAAAGGTCAGAAAGCAAAAATCAAAAAAATTAGCAACCATCGGGTGGAACTTGTTTTACCTGCCTTGGGCTACCGACTTATCGCTAAAACTCGAGATTTGGTGACTTGAAATTTAAGCTATAAAGATTCAAAGGCTAAACCTTAAGTTAACATTGGTTTTAGTGCATTGAATTAAATTTGCAAACGACTAAAATCACAGTCAAAAACCCAATGGGACTGACTGCGGCGAAGCCGTGAGAAAACGTCAGTATTTTGGGTATCTTCGAATGGGTTTATGTCCCAAATTACTAAATACCAATGAAGAAAAAAGCAATAATTGTATCTGGTTATTTCAATCCTATACACAAAGGGCATTTAGAGTACTTCAATAATGCCAAAGCGCTTGCCGACGAACTTTTTGTCATCGTCAATAACGATCACCAGCGCGAGCTCAAAGGATCCAAAGCATTTCAAAACGAAGAAGAACGACTTATTATCGTAAGCAATATCAAGGCGGTTGACAAGGCCATTCTCTCTATTGATACTGATCGCACAGTTTGTGCAAGCATTAAAAAAATCGCAGAAGATTATGGAGACACCTATGACTTAGGTTTTGCCAACGGAGGCGATCAAAACAACGACACCATTCCTGAGCGTCCTGTTTGTGATGAGATGGACATTGCCCTCATTGACGGATTGGGAGATAAAATACAATCGAGTAGTTGGCTTTTGAAGAATAAAAATTGAGTAGATTTAAATTATAAGATGTTGATAAGAGGGGTGCTTGAGAATAAATTTTATAAATAGATTTTCAATATTTTGAAACCATTTGATACAAGTCTATTCTTTAGGTTCTTTTTCTTAAAAAGGACAATTTAGGCCATGTGGATGAGTATTATTATCTTCAATATGACCTTCAAATAAGTTTTAAAGTTATTATTGATTGTATTAAAACTACAACCTAGTTGCAAGAATATTTCGGGTGAATTACAGTGGATCAGACTAAATATGGATTTATGATAAATAAAAAAAGAATTATCGCTTTAATGCCCATGAAAGGTGAATCTGAGAGGATTTACAATAAGAATATGCGGTTATTTAATGGTCAGCCGCTCTGCTCAATCATGTTAGATAAATTATGTGCATCCCCATATATCGAAAAGGTTATTGTTAACACTGACTCTACTTCAATAAAAGAATTCATAGAAAATAGATATGATAATGTGATAGTTGTTGATAGACCGAAGCACTTATTGGGCCATGATGTTAGTATGAACAAAATCATTGCCCATGACATCAATATCTTTCCTGCAGACCTATACTTGCAAACGCATTCAACTAATCCTCTTCTGAGAGAAATTACGATAGACCGAGCAATTGAAAAATTCAATATTAATTTAACAAATTATGATTCGTTATTTTCTGTAACAAGATTTCAAACACGATTTTATCAGGAAAATGGTCAGGCGTTAAATCATAATCCAGAGGTCTTGATTAAAACACAGGATTTGCCTGTGCTATATGAAGAGAATTCTTGCATTTATATTTTCTCAAAAGAGGCCTTTGAAAAGAATAACAGAAGGATTGGAAAAAATCCTGTTCTATTTGAAATAGAACAGATAGAAGCTGTCGATATTGATGTAGAGGATGAATTTGTTCTAGCTGAAAAACTACACAAAGTAATATAATATGGCAATAAACAGAAACTTAAGAGGGGATTTGAAGCGGAAGCTAAGTAACAATAATTTGACACTGGGTTCTTGGTTAACGATTAATCACCAATCCGTGATAGAAATTATGGCAACCGCGGGCTTTGAATGGCTTTGTATTGATATTGAGCATTCAGCAATTTCTATTTCAGATGTCCTTAATTTAATTGGTCATATCCAAGGAAACGGTATGCAGGCTTTGGTGCGGGTGGAAGAAAACAACCCAGTTATTATTAAGCGCGTTATGGATGCCGGAGCTGACGGGGTTATAATCCCAATGGTTAACTCAGTACAAGATGCTAAAAAAGCAGTATCATCTGTTAAATACCCATCTATAGGGTCACGTGGTGTGGGCCTTTCAAGGGCTCAAAATTATGGTACTGGTTTTTCCGAGTACAAAGAATGGCTTCAAAACGATGCGGTAATCATTGCTCAGATAGAGCACATTAATGGAGTTAATGAATTATCTGGAATTTTAGATGTTCCAGGAATTGACGGAATAATCGTGGGGCCTTATGATTTGTCGGCTTCTATGGGATATCCCGGTGAATTTGATAGAACAGATGTTGTCGAGGCACTGAAAAGAATAAATCAAATTTGCATTGAAAAAGATCGGCCATTAGGCTTTCATGTTATTAGTTCTGATCACCAAAAGACTTTGGAGAAGATAAATGCGGGCTACACCTTCTTAGCAGTAAGCCTAGACTTTTTCTTTTTAGGGGATTCTGCTCGTAAGGAAATGGAAGAATTGAGAAAGGCAACAAAATCATGAGAAAAGAAGCTTCTATTCTTATTTTTGGAGGTTCGGGGTTTGTCGGTCTCAGTTTAGTTAAAAAGTTTTTAGAATATGGATATTCATCGATATTCATTGGTGATATCAAACCTCCTGCAGAAGTTTTACCAAACGATATAGTTTATTTGCCCTGTGATATAACAGACGAAAAAAGTGTATCGAGCCTCTTCAAGAAATGTAGCCCACAAGTAGTTTATAATCTCGCCGGATTTGCAAATCTGGATATAGCCATTAAGTATCCGAAAACAACTATGAAACTCAATGTAATGAGTAATATTACAATACTTGATGAATGCGTCAAATCAGGCGTTGAACTATTTGTTTATGCTAGCAGTGCTTATGCTATGAATGATAAAGGCTCTTTTTATGGTATTTCAAAATTAGCATCAGAGAAAATTGTTGAAGAGTATTATAAGCAATACAACCTTGATTATTCAATCCTGAGGTACGGATCGATTTATGCCGCTGAAGACTTTGATAATAATTATCTTTTCCGATTAGTAAAATCAGCGATTGAATCAGGTACTATAACTCACAAAGGAGACGGTGAAGAACTTAGGGAATATGTACATGTCAAAGATGTATCAGAGCTTTCAGTAAGGGTAATGGAAAACAAGAATCTTTGGAATTCTTGCTTGATGTTAACGGGTAATGAGCGAATGAAACGTAGGGAATTGTTTGAAATGATTCGAGAAATCATAGGAAACAAGAACCTCGTAATTCAGTACCTAGAAGAAGGGTATCATAATCATTACAAATTTACACCTTACTCGTATCAAGGTACTAGTGCAAAAAAAATTATAGCTAATCCTCATTATGATATGGGCCAAGGCATTTTAGAATGCGTTCAAAAAGTAATTGAGGCCAAAAATTTTAAAAATTTAGATGAATAATATTAAGCGCATTCCTTTATACTCTGCATGGGAGCAGGAATGCTTCAATGAAATCGCAGACCTGATATTATCTGATTTAGAAAAAAAGAATATAGCACTCTCTGGTGGAAGTACTCCAATTCCAATTTATCAACGTATTGGAGCCTTGCTTAGGTCTTTACCCGATTCAAAGAAGAAGAATATTCGTTTTTTTTTAGTAGATGAAAGAAATGTCTCAATGGAATCTCCTCGAAGTAATAGTGCGATGATATTGAAAACTATTGGTTCAGATTTCGTTATTCCTTATGATCCATTTGCAGAGTCACCTAAAAATTACACTAACAAGATATTACAACATTTGAAAAGTAATGGAGTACTCGATCTTGTTGTATTAGGGTGTGGAGATGATGGTCACACGGCATCATTATTTCCCAATACTTCTTTATTAAATGAGAAGTCTAGTGCTTTTCTAAAGAACGAATTACCATCGGGTGAGCTTAGGTATAGTATGACCTTATCACTTATAAATAATGCAACACGAAGAGTTGTATTCGTAAATAATCATCCAGAAAAGTTAAAGTACTTCACTCCTATGTCAGTAAAAGAAAGAACTCATCCAATTCATCAAGTTCTTTCAATATCAAATACAAAGGTTTTTCTTCATGAAGCAGTATAAAGCATTTATTTTCGACTTTGATGGAGTTATTAAGGAGTCGGTTAAAGTTAAGTCAGAGGCATTTGTACAACTTTATAAGGATGAAGGCGAGGCCTTTCAACAAAAGGTGGAAGAATATCATTTAACTAACGGAGGTGTTAGTAGATATGTCAAGTTTAAAGTTTGGAACGAATGGCTAGGCAGATGCACCTCAGAAGAAACAATAGATCAGCTTGCCAAGAAATTTTCACAATTGGTTATCGATAATGTAGTTTCAGCACCGTTTGTGGATGGGGCACAACGTGCCATAAAATCGGCAAATGAAAACGCACTAGGTTTCATTGCTACTGGAACACCCGATAATGAAATAAAGATGATTTTAAATAGATTGAGACTAACTCATTACTTCCGTGAAGTTCATGGTTCTTCAAGACAAAAAACAGTTATTGTGGACGATATCTTGGGGAGATTTGATCTGTCGCCGGCTGAAGTTTTATTTATAGGGGATGCTCAAACTGATTATCAAGCTGCCCTAAAGAATAAGTTGGACTTCTATTTACGTATGACTGATTACAATTCCGATTGGTTTGAAGGAAAATCTGGTGTTACCTATAAAAAAACCAACTTAGATTATTTACATAAACTAATTAATCGATAATATGAAAGTATTGTTAACAAGTACTTCCTTTCAAGATTGTGAAGGCAGTCATAAAGAAATTTTAAAAAACCAGAATTGGGAGATCTCATACCTGAGAGGGCCTCTAAAGAAGTCAGAAATAATAGATGTAGTTGCAAATTTCGATGCTTTAATTTGTGGTGATGACGAACTAGACCGAGAAGTACTAAAAAAGGGTGCCAAAGGAAGGCTTAAATACATTTCAAAGTATGGGGTAGGGTTAGATAAAATTGACTTAGTTGCAGCAAAAGAATTTGGTATACCTGTGACTAACTGCCCTGGCGTTAATCAAATTGCCGTAGCAGAACATGCACTAGCAATGATATTCTCGTTTTTTAAAAATATACATCTAAGTCACGAAATTACATCTAAAGGTGGCTGGAAAAGACCCCTAGGCTACGAGTTATTTGGGAAAAAAATTGGAATTATTGGCCTTGGGGCAATTGGAAAGGAGCTCGCCAAAAGAACACCCTTTTTGGGTTTAGAAACATATGTGCACGACATAAATTTAGATGTAAATTTTGTAAAAGCCCATAAATTAACATCACTTGATAGCGTAGAAAAAATTTTCCAAACTTGTGATATTATTTCTTTGCATATGCCTTTATTAGAATCGACAAAAGGACTTATTTCAAGATCCCTACTTCAAGAATATTCTAAGCCTGGCATGGTGCTTATTAATACTTCTCGAGCAGGCTTAGTTGAACAACAAGATATTTTGACCGCTATTCGTTCTGGGCAACTTGGAGGCTATTTAACGGATGTTCTTGATGCAGAACCCATGGATAGCAATTGTATACTCAGAAATCAGCCAGGCATTTTGATAACCCCGCATATTGGTTCGCGGACAAAAGAAAGCATTCAAAAACAAGGTTCTATGGCCGTAAATAACCTTTTACGATTAATCAATAAATGATTAATAAAAATAACATTTGGACTTGGTTGAATATGATTGGTAAGAGCACACCCTTATTAATCCTTACGCCTTTTTATGAAATGTATAATTCACATGAAATTTTATTATGGTCGCAAATATTAACATTTTACTCAATAATATTGTCATTAGATCTAGGTGTAGTCCAAAACTGTACACGAATAATGGCGTATTCAAAGAAGTCAGATGTTCAATTAATAAAGTTTAAAGCAATTTCTACCGTTTATCGTAATTTGTCAGTTATAATTTTAACCCTAGGCATATTATACATTTATTCGGGCACTGGTAATAAAATATTATTTTTAATAGTCCTATTATCTGCCACTATAACAATTGATAACAACAAATTCATTTCATATTTAAATGGAACCACATCCTTTTATATTTCCCAGAGATACCAATTTCTTTCATTATTGTTGGCGCTATCTTTTTCATGTTTTACTTTCTATTTGACCAATAACATTTATTATTTGTACAGTTTCTTTACTTGGCCTATACTATTTCGTTTACTGATTAATAAACGTAAGCCAACTTTATTAACGGAATCAAAAAATAAAGTCTCAAAATTCAAAAGTAAAATATACTCAGATAGTTGGAAGACGGCAATAGGAGTTCTTTTTGGAGGTACTTTTATCCAAATATTTTTTTTGTATATATCACAAAATGATGTTTTACCTACTACTATAAATGCTGCTTCAATGCTAATTACATTACAACTTTTAAGGCAGATAATAGCTTTCGCTCAAGTGCCATTTATGGTGGAATTACCACAGCTAGCTGGACTCTATAAGTTGTTAGATTCAAAATTCATAAAAATTGCAAAAAAGGCAATTCGTAATAGCATAATTCTATACTCCATTGGTGTAATTGTTTTTGTACTAACTAGAAATTCTCCAATACTTAGTCAGTATTTTTTAAATACCGTGGAAGCAGATTTATTATTTTGGTGTCTTGCTCTAGGATTATTATTTGATCGTTTCTATAATTTCATCCTACATTTAGTAACCGTTACAGATGAAATATTATGGCATGTCGTAAATCCAATAAATGTATTGATTTTCATCTTTAGTTTTTATATAGCAGGTAAAAGCCCGCTGTCATTGGGTTTAGCTTTTATTATCCCCAGTTTAATTTTGAGTCTATTTTTAATCACAATCTTAAAAAAAAGAGTTGTTTTACGCTAAAGCCATATTAGTTATATTATTCATTTTCGTTCTAGCAAAGGAAATTAATAAGCAAAAACGAGATCATACACTTTTGCTATTTTTAATTCTTTGTGGCATTTATATTTTTGGTAAAGTTGTATTAGAAATAGTCTTTGACTATGGTTCATTAAGAAAAATTAATTTCTTTGTTGATTACACTTTAAGCGATCAAACTGAGTACAGGGTTCTAACCTCCCTATACATATTCTTGACGGCAGTAATTTTTTCAGGTCATCTACCCAACTTACGATTTTCTTGGCGATTGCCTACAATTAAAATTATTAAGAATGGAAATACAGTGATGCTTATAATAACAGGGTTGATTTTCGCTTATTATATATCAACAAGATTATTATTCGTCTTGAATTTTGGTTACAATGAATATCAAAACGGCGGATTTGGTACTAAGCCAATTTTGATTTTTGTATGTGAACAAATATTCTGGCTCCTGATTTTTCAAAAACTTCAAAAGAGTAATTCTCATACAAAGAGAAGAATTCTATTGTATTTAATTATTTCAATTCTGACATTAGATATGTTAACTGGAAAACGTGGTACTGCAGCAATTCAGTTGGTCATTGTAATATATATCATGAATAATCTAGGTTTAATAAAAATTTCTCTTCTTAAGTCATTAATATTAGCTATTGGTTTTATTTTCATTCTAGATTTTATTGGAGAGGTTCGACATTCTGCTCAAAGAGGTTTTGAAAGTTATAGTTTTAAGGACGCAGGGTTAGTATTTTTTGATGAGCAAGCAAGCAGCTTAAATACATTAGCATACGCTGTTGAATATTCTGAAACATCAGCTATAAGTTCTTATAATTTAAGGTCTTTCTTTGCAGATATTTTCATTCTCTGGGAAAAGATATATGTCAAACTAGGTCTAAGTAAAGCGACCACTTTAGAAGAAAAGGCAAAAAAATTTGGCTATAGTGGCTACATATTAACTAATGAGGCAGATCCTTACTTATTAAGTCAAGGAAAATCAATCGGCACGAGTTTTATTACTGAATTGTGGCTTTTAGGGAGAGAGTTTTTGGTATTTTTTGGCAGTATCATTCTTTGTGTTTTCCTTAGGTCGGTTGACATTAAAAGGTACGACATGCTTGCGGTGAATCTTATTCTCGTTCCAGATTTAGTATACTTGGCAAGAATGTCATTTGGATCTGTAATAGTACTAAATGTTTTCGCAATATTATTATTACTTATAAATGGCCTTAGAATCAGACTTCGTTAAACATAATTCTCTAGAATTTGATATGAACTTGAATTACTCCAAACTTTTAACAATCATTTATAAATCATAATAGAATTATTTTATGTTTACTTCTTTTATTAAAAGCACCCTTGTCAGCCGAGGAATACGATACTATTTTAGAAAGCTAAACGAGTTCTTTCGAACATTATTTTTTCACTTCATTTATCCAAATGATTTCAAAGCTTTAAAAGCCTTAAAGGACAAACATAAGGATGAACCATGCGTGCTGATAGGTGGTGGTCCAAGTTTGAATAAAATGAATTTAGAAAAACTCCAAGGATTTGTTACAATAGCATGTAATGGATTTTATCTTAAAATGGACGAATTACACTGGTCTCCTACATACTATACTGTAGAGGATCCCTTGCCAGCTGAGGATAATCAAAAGGAAATTTCCAGACTATGCAATACAACTAAAGTCATACCGGTCGATTTGAAAAAGTTTATATCTAGAGATAAAAATACTATTTATTGTAATTTTAGAAGAAGTTATTTAAGGCCTGGTAGAAAAAATTACCCTAAGTTTTCATTTGATTTTACAAAACAATCATTCTGGGGAGGCACAGTGATGTTTTATAATCTTCAATTAGCAGCTCATTTGGGGTGCAATCCGATTTACCTTGTTGGTGTAGATTTAAACTATAAAATACCTAAAGACGTTTCTAAAAGTGGTGCTGTACTCTTATCTAACTCCGATGATGAAAATCACTTCCATCCTAAATATTTTGGTAAAGGAAAAAGATGGCATCTGCCAGAGACTGATAGGATGCAGAAATGCTTTACAAAAGCTTATATAGAATTAACCGAAAATGATTTTAAGGTATACAATGCGGGAATCGATAGTAAATTGAAGGATATTCCTAAACAATCGGTAATATAACTGATAATTTACTATTTAATCCAAATTTCATTTATTCTATTAAAATCTATTTCCAACCACAATATATTAAATTAAATTCTTAGCCCATTCTGATATTTAATTGATATGTTATTTTGAAACTAACGGTATTTCATTCGGTACTACTTAAAACAATTTGGAATTAATGAAAACATTTTTAATCGGAAAGAATTCCACTTTATATAATAAGCTTAAAAAGCTACTTAGTTCTGTTGAACTAATAGAAAAAAGTCATAAGGAACTGAGTCAAGTCGATTATGGAAAAAACATAGTGGTCTTTTCCTATGACCCTAAAAGTTTTGAAGCAAACCGCAAAATGTTGGACTTTTTGCTTACTAAGAAACCAAAAAAATTAATCTACATCAGCACAACTGCTATCTATAGCAATCATTATACAGATGGTTATGTTTATCCCAGAATTAAAAAAGAAATTGAAAACTATTTAATTCAATATGAAAATGTTCAAATTATTAGAGTGGGAATGGTTGAAGGATTTTTTGATTCTTCAAAATTTTTTGGATGGATCAAGTACTCCTCAATGAAGCTTATATCAAAAACCATCAAAAATGTATTGGATGGAAAAACATCTCTTAAAATAGTAGAAGCCTGGGAATCGCAATTAATAGAAAATGCAAAGATTCTTCGTAGAATGATATTCGGTGTTCTAGTGGTTTTAGAAAAGCTATTAAAATCTAAATTCCATTACACCAGACCACTTGACCTAATTCTTAAAATCCTAGGCGAGCAAAATTATGGCTATACTTTTACCTCTAATCAATTTAATACTTATTCAAAACATACCATTATTGGAAGTGGAATGGCAGCACTTGGTGTTTCTGAAGCACTTGATCAACAAAATAAAATATATCATACAAGATTAATTCACGCAAAAACTTCGAAAATAAAATATCATGAATTATCAAGTCCTGAAAAGTCCATTGAATCGATTGAAAATGGTGGAAATTCAAATCTATGGCATTCAGTCATTTCTAATTTTTTAGACCAAGATGATAATTTTGCGACTTTTAGATGGTTCTTCGAAAATTTATATCCAAATTCAATAAAAAATCTTCAACAACCTTCATTTTCATTTATTCCAATTTTTCCAATTAGGCCACTAAAAAAATTAACCACCAAGAAAAAAAAATTAAATAATCTTATAGATGATACAATTATTTATATTGAAAAAAATGAGACGGCTAAAATTCTAATACACGGAATTAAATCATCATATACAACTGAAAATCTATACCTATGTACAGGTTCAATTTCGAGTCTTAAACTACTATCTGATTCAGGATTTATAAAAACTTATGAATCTACGATAAGTGACCATCTAGTAGGTTACTTTGGTCAATTCCGAGGACCATTAAGAAATAAACAAATAATACGAACTCTGAATGGTCATTTTAAAAAATTCCATGAAATCAAATTAAATAATCGAAGTCTATATGTAACTCTGCGTCCCGCAAATTTTGATTTCAAAGACATAACAAAAGCCAACGAATTTAGAAACTTCTTTGGTAGAAGTTCAAAATCAATTTATATCTCATTGTTGTCAAAAATTAATCCAGGTTTAGTTCTTGAGGCTCTATATAATAAGTTTGGTATAGAATTTAATCTTAGTGGAGTATACAATATAGTAGGGCATATTGAATCTAAAAATACAGTAAGCATAAAGTCTCCTCCGTTTACGAAACCTACCATATTATATAACGAAAAAGAAATCATTTTCTCAGATGAAGAAATTGAATTGATAAAAAATTATTTAAAAGGATTAGGCGTAAAAACTGAAATTATTATTAATAAAAAAACTCCAGTTAGTCCAGGTCTACATTTTTTAAACTCTAACCTAAAGGAGGAACTTTCGAACCTACCAAAGGGTTTAAAATTATTCAGTACTATTTTATTTAAAGATGAATCCCCCAAGCACCCAACATTCGATTTAATGACAAGTTCATATGATGCCACAATTAATTCTAATGAACAATAACGCAATGACATGTTTTTCTGTTTTAATGTCTGTATATAAGGGTGATAACCCTCTTTTTTTAGACTTAGCACTTAAAAGTATATGGGACAACCAAAGACTAAAACCTAATGAAATTGTTTTGGTTGAGGATGGTCTTCTAAATGAGGATCTACTTCATGTTATAAAGAAGTTTGAGTCAAACGCACCATTAAAAGTAATCAAACTTCCAAAAAATTTAGGACTAGGAGCTGCTTTGAATGAAGGCCTTAAGAATTGTTCATTTAATCTTGTAGCAAGAATGGACGCTGATGACATTTCTAAGCCTGATAGATTTTACAAACAAATTATATATTTTAAACAAAATCCTCATATAGATATATTTAGTTCTTACATAGATGAGTTTGTAGAAAATGTCAATAATGTAATTTCTGTTCGTAAAGTGCCTATTTCAAATAAAGATTTTGCAAACTATATAAAGTCTAGATCTCCTTTAAATCATCCTGCTGTAATGTTTAAGAAAAAAAAGATTTTAGAAGTAGGAAGTTATAAGCATTTCTATTTAAAAGAAGATATTTATCTGTGGTTGAGATTATATGAAGCCAATGCCAATTTTGGTAACATACCTGAATCTCTACTTTTTTTTAGAACTTCTTTAGATATGTACTCACGAAGACAAGGTTTGAAATATGCATTATCTGAATTTAAAATTTTTAAATTCAGATATCAAATTGGCCTAATCAATTTGGTTGAATTTGTGTTTTTTTCTTCATTGACAATGTGTGTTAGGTTATTGCCTAAAAAAATTATACCAATAGTCTATAAAATTTTAAGATTTTAATTTATGTTACTAATTGATTCTAAATTATTTAATAACATTTAAAAATTTAAGTCATGGGGAGAAAGGCAATATCAAATTATAAATTAAAAGCGTTACTCACAGAAGGTAAGACCTCCAAAGAAATAGCTACTTTATTAAACATATCAACTGGAAGCGTTAGCAACTACAGAGCATATCTTAAAAAGAAACGTGAAATTACTACTTTAAAAAAAACCAATAAACCTCAAAATATTAGTGAAAAAGAAATAAAAAATACCACATTATTAAATACAGATTCTAGTGACGCCAAATCACTTGAATCAAAATACACATATATTATTAATGGTACTCAAATAAAATTTATGCAAAAACCAAAATCTATTACTATAGGCATAAACGAATTAATCATTGACTTTTAAATGGTCTGTTTATTAAGAATACCGTTATAATCTGGTTAACACCTCCCATGACTATTTTTTTATTTAAAATAAGTTACTCCCAAATTTGGTTTATTATAAATAACTCATCTTTCTTACAGGATTAAAAAACATAAGTATAAAAAGTATACCCGCCGATTTTTATCGGATAACCTACACCTGCTTGGCATCAATAATATTCACTGGGCAAGCTTTTTGAGCCTCAAGGCAGGTTTCAAAAATGCGATTATCAGGAGACTTGAGCGTAAAGAATCCCTTCTTTTCTTTGGAGTGTAACAAAACACTTTTACCGTCTTTTTTTGACATCTGAAATTGTTCAGGAGCCAATTCTACGCAATAGTTACAACCTATGCACTTTTGGCGTTGAAGGGTGACTACAACCATGACCTCACGAAGTTACATTTTCAGCAGCGTATTCGGTCTTTACAATCTTGTAGAGTTTATCAGATTGTCGGAGTCTAAATTTTAAAGGAATGGTAATAGAGTCTCCTTTAGTCGCTTGATTTTCGCCCTTATCATTCACGAGCATTTCAGTGAGCTCAAACTCTTCTACTCCAGTTGTTGGGCCAGTTATGAGTATGGTGTCCCCTATTTTTAAATCGTAGGCTTCTACTTTAAACTCCCCAATACTTGTTTTCGGAAAGTAATGCACGCCCTTACCGATGTAAACTTTTTTTTGCGTAGCCTTAGATCCATTAGCCTCGCTCCACTCCCCAAGTTTTTGGCCCAAGTAATATCCACTCCAAAAACCACGATTATAGACCTTGTGTAGTGATTTCATCCAATCAGTGACCTTTTGTTTTGAGAAACTTCCTGAATAATACGCATTAATGGCTTCTCGATAAGTTCGTATCACGGTTGCCACGTACTCAGGAGCCCTACCACGACCTTCAATTTTTAAAACCTTGACACCTGTATCAATGACTTGATCTAAAAAATCAAGAGTACATAAATCTTTAGGAGACATCATAAATTCATTATCGACTTCAATTTCAAAACCACTTTCTTGATCAATAACGGTGTATTTCTTGCGACAATTTTGCTTACAAGCACCTCGGTTTGCAGAAGAGTTATGAGAATGCAGACTTAAATAACACTTACCTGAAACGGCCATACAAAGTGCACCGTGCCCAAATATTTCAACCTCAATTAGATTTCCTGAAGGGCCTCTCACCTCTTCTTTTTCAATTTGTTCTACAATCTTTTTGACCTGTCTTAAACTAAGCTCTCTACTCATCACCATAGTATCGGCAAAAAGTGCATAGAACTTAACCGTTTCAATATTGGTAATATTAATTTGAGTAGAAATATGAATTTCAATTCCAATTTGTTTGGCATAGGCAATAACAGCCTGATCCATCGCGATGACAGCCGTAATGTGAGCGGCCTTTGCTGCATCAAGCAAAGTCTTGATTATCGATAAATCGTGATCGTAAATAATGGTGTTTAAGGTTAGATAGGTACGTACCTGTTTTGCCTCGCAGCGTTTGACAATTTCAGGCAAGTCGTCAAGGGTAAAGTTAATACTCGCTCTTGCACGCATATTGAGCTGATCTACTCCAAAATATACAGAGTCAGCGCCATTATCTATAGCTGCCTGAAGTGATTCAAAATTTCCTGCAGGAGCCATTAGCTCTATTTGTCCTGAATTGGTCATGTTGTATTATACTAGTTTAAGGCAAAAATAGGTGTTCTACTAATCTTAAACTAAAAATTCAATAAGCCCTTAGGTAAAATATATTATGTAGAGTCAAGTTAAATGTTACTTGAGGTATTACAGTTTTACTATCAAAAATATTTAGGATGAAAGGCTTATATTCTCGATAAAAACGTTTACTTTTCTTACATAATTTTTGTTATTTTGCATTTAACAATAATATATATACTAATGATCATTTTTAAAACTCAATATAAAGCAATAGCATTAGTTACATCACTTCTATTGGCATTAGCATCTTGTAAAGACGACGATATAGAAATTGTTACTTATGATTTTAGTGACGCATTTGACAATGTTGAAGTAGGTGCAGTGAACACACCAGCTGATCCTGACTTACCCATAGAAAATGTAGACCCTGCTACAATTACTGCCGAAACTACAGAATTTGCTGATCTCATCATTGACATCACTGATGGAACTACAAACGCAACGACCGATGAAGTTATCACTGACGTAGAAGACATCGTATCAAATTACTTCAGTACTGCTGATTTAGACGCTGCCGCAGTTCTTGATCAAGCAGCAATTGTTAGCTTTTTAGCTGGTTCACTCACTACTGAACAAGAAGCACTGGCACAATCTATAATAGCGCTTTACGGTTCAAGCAGAGATCTAAATACCTATATGCCTTCGGTTGAATATACTTTGGGAGGTGCTGAAAAAATGGCTTTATCACTGCCTGATATTCAAGGGGTATCTGCAGATGATTTTGCAGGGTATCCCGGTGATGCTACCTGTTATGTGGCTGCCGAAACCTTATACCAAGAAAAGATAGCACCTGCCGTTGAGCAAAGAGATTTGGCCCTTGCAACAGTAACTTCTAACTACAATTCAAGACTACAGCAAGCTGGCACAAGAAATACGGCACGTATTCAACAAATAAATGCAGACTACGAGTCAGGTATTGAAGCTCTTAATACTAGCGCTGCTGCTCTTATCGCTGCAGCTTCAAATCTTACTGACGAAAATCAGCAGCAGGCTATTCTTCAGTTGGCATACTCCTATTTAGTAGTAGGAAAGTACCTTTTAGATCTCTATAAGACTCAGGCTCTAGCATACGTTAATCAACTAGAAGCAGAAGAGATTGAGGCTATTGAAAACAGATATGACGAGAATGTTACTCAAATTGAAGCAGACTTCCAATCTGCAATAGCAGAAGCTGAAGCGGTAAGAGATTCATCTTTCGAAACTTGTCACAACCAAGGAGGATAATTTCTTGCACTCCTTTCGAATAATACAACTTGTGCTTTTGTTCTTGGTCACATTCCAATATTCAAAAGCGCAAGTTTCTGTTTACGGCAAACCTGGTCTAGTGAGTATTCCAACTGCAGAGTGGTTTGAAAATAAACCATTTGGTGTTTCTTACGCTTTTGTGCCCGACGCCTATGCATCAAATCTTTTTCGCACCAATTTAGAAGCTCCAAAAAATAGAGCGCGCATTGTGGGTTTTAGAGCGCAGTTCACTTCTTTTTTTGAAGTAGGCTTTAACCTCACTCAACTTCTTGAAATTAAAGATCGTATTGGAATTGGTGACAGGCATATGGATGCACGGTTTCGACTCCTAAAAGAAAATAATAAGCAACCAAGTCTAGTCTTAGGTGTGACTGTACCTTTTAGCCAAGCCCCTGTGGTAAACCACGATTATATCGTAGCTACCAAAACATTGGGAAATCTCAAATTGAGCTTGGGTTATGGGTCTCCTTATCAAATGCAGACAGGTGATAATAGTAATCTTTTCAGGTCTATAAAATTTGAAGCCAAAGATTCCCCTCAAGGTAATGACTATCTCGTCGGATTTTTCGGTGGCGCCTCGTACCAATTAAGTGATAATCTTGGTATAACAGCAGAATACAACACCAACACCATAAATACAGGAGTATTTTACAAGTATGATTTTTTTATCATTCAATTGAATTCATTTGAATTTAAAACCTTGAGTTTAACCTTATCATCTCATTATAGCCTTGAATAATGCCTAAATTAAAACCCAAACATCTTACGTGTTATTTTCTGCTTATAAGCACTATGGTCTCATTTGGTCAATACGAAGAATTACTCCAAGAAGGTTTTGACCAAATTATAGAAGATGATAAAATAGTTTATTTTGAACACCAAGCGCTAAGAAACCCATTAGCAAGCTTTAAGCGATTCAATGAGGCTTCAGAAGACTTACCTTATTTACAGGTGATAAGTTATCACCATATGCCTATTATGGGCTTTATCAATGAAGGAACTTACTTTTCACCTGAAAAATTAAGATTAAAAAACGATCAAAAGCAATTTCAAATTCGACTCCAACCCAACATAAGAACTCGTTTTGGATACTATACCGACCCTTATGAAGTAAAGCTAGGTCTGATTTTGGATACCCGAATTTATCTTGCCTCAGGTTTTAGTTTTATTGGAGGTTTAGAGATTCCTATTCAAAACAATTTAGACAATCAGAGTGGAGCCATTAGACCTGCCCCAAGTATGCTGAACTTTATGAGAAAACTAAGCCCCTCAGATTATATCGCGTTTAGTGCAGGATTATTTTTTGTCGACCGCTATGGCTTTGACTTTGAATACCGACATCAAGCATTATTTTCAAACTTTAGTTACGGCCTTGAAACCTCTTACACGGGCTTTTATCGCTTTGAAGGTTTTAGATACACCACTCGTAACTTTTCGAGTTTCAGTCTGATTACAGATATAGAATACCAGATGCCATTTGAAAACTTGAGCCTACGTCTTTCAGCAGGCAGGTGGCTTTTTGAAGATTTTGGTTTTCGACTTGATCTTACCCGACGTTTTGACCGGACAGAATATGGCCTTTATGCTGCAAGTACTGAATTTGGGAGTTCAGCTGGTTTTCAATTTGCCTGTCAACTCTTTCCAGGAGTTATCGCCAAACATAAAAAAGTGCTACTAAGAACAACAGAAGAATTTAGGTACAAATACAGCTACGATTCTCAATTACCAGCCGCTAGAAGATTTCAAAAATCTATTCCGCGTTTAGCCGATATTTTACGCAATTTTAACAAGTAATTTTTGAACCCAATAAATTCCTAAATTTTGTGCATTTTTGCACTATTAAATCACTTATCATGACCCCAATCAAAAATCTAATTTCTCTTTTTATTTTTTCAGTTTTGTTAAGCTCCTGCGGAGTATCAAAATCTGAAATTGTGTACTTTCAAAATCTTCAACTTCAAAATACTGAAAACACTAGTAGTATAAGCTCCTCAGAAATGCCAAAAAATTTAAGTATTAGGTCTAATGATTTACTTTCAATTACTGTCTCTGCTCTTGAGCAAGCAGCAGCAGCTCCTTTTAATCTAACCATTCTTGGTACACGAACAGGTCTTGCAGCATCTGAAATACAATTCAATCAAAACCAACAAGCACTTCAAAATTACTTGGTAGACAGTGAGGGTAATATTGAGTTTCCCATATTGGGTACTGTACCAGTAGCAGGCTTATCAAGGCAAGAATTACAGTCAGTACTTAAAATTAAAATAAGTGAATACGTTCAAGACCCTATCGTTAATGTACGTATTCTAAACTTTCAAGTCTCAGTGCTTGGCGAGGTCAAAAATCCAGGTACTTATGACGTTGGTGATGAATACCTAACCCTTCCTCAAGCTCTGGGCTTAGCGGGAGACCTGACCATTTTTGGTGAACGACAAAATGTACTAGTCATACGACAAGCTGAAAACAATACCAAACATTACAAATACTTAGATTTGACCGATTCAAACACCCTATCATCACCCTTCTATATGCTAAGACAAAACGATGTAATCTATGTTGAGCCCAAGAGCAACTACCTCCGTGCATCTTATACTAGAAACTCCCAAGTTTATATTTCAATATTATCAGCCCTTATATCACTGACTATTTTAATTACGCGTTAAATAAACCATGAACAATACAAATCAACCCGAATTAATAGAAGAAGATGCCATTGACATCAGAAAACTAATTGAAAAGTACAGTCGTCTTTGGCCCTACATCGTTTTATTTATGATTATAGCCCTAGGTATGGCTTTTATCTATCTTAGGTATACTATAGAGGTTTACAGTACTTCAGCCATAATTCTTATCAAAGACGAAGATGGTAAGGGTGCAAACAAAGGAAGCCTAGAAGGCTTAGATCTTGATTTATTTTCAGGCCTAAACTCTTCAGAAATTGAAAACGAAATTGGTATACTAAAATCTAGAACACTTGCAAACGAAGTGGTCAAGAGACTAAACTTAAATTTGGTATACCTTCAAGAAGGCAGAATCAAAGCATCTGAATCATACATCAACGGACCTTTTTTGGTGAAATCCATTTATCTAGATGAAGAAAAAATTAATAAAGCTGAATTCCCAGAATTTAGAACCTATAAAATTGAAGAGAAAGATGACTACGTACTGATAACAAATACTGGCAATGATGAAGTCATACAAACCTCTTACGATATCATCACAGCATTTGATTTTGGCGAATTAATCGTGAGTCGAAATGAAGAAATTAAATTAGGCGATAACACGACCTATTTTATTCAGTTCAATTCTATTGAAAAAACCGCATCTGCGTTACTTGAAAATATAAGTATTTCATTAGTTAACAAAGATGCTAGTCTAATTCGCATTAATTACGAGCATCCTGTACCTCAAAAGGCTAGAGACATTATCGATCAACTCATTATTGAGTACAACAGACAAGCCATTGAAGACAAAAACCTAGTAGCTACCTCTACCGCCGACTTTATCGACGAGCGTTTAGTTATCATTAACAACGAACTAGAATTGGTAGAGTCAGGTAAAGAGACCTTTAAATCAGAAAATGCCCTAACTGATATTGTAACCGAATCGAGTTTATTTGTAAATAACGCCGCTGAGTACAATAAATTAAAACAAAATGTAGGCACACAACTAGAATTGGTCAATTCCCTTTTAGATTATGTCAAAAAAGATGAAGCGACTAATCTACTGCCCGCTAACCTTGGTATTGAAGAAGCTAACGTAAATAACGTCATTTCAGAGTACAACGAATTAGTACTTGAAAAAAACCGTTTACTTGCGGGGTCAACTGCAAAAAACCCTGTCGTTATTCGAATTAACAGTCAAATTACAGCTATTAAAGAAAATGTGATACAATCGCTGCAGCGCCTTAGATCAAATCTTCAAATCAACATTAAAGAACTCAACCGACAGTCACGACTGATCGGTTCTCAAATTGCTTCAGTGCCCGAAAAAGAAAGAGTCTACCGTGGTATTGAACGTCAACAAAACATCAAAGAAACGCTTTACCTCTTTTTACTTCAAAAAAGAGAGGAGAACTCCTTGAATTTAGCCGTTACGGCGCCTAAGGCAAAAATCGTAGATTACGCCTACACCCAAGAAATTCCAATTGCACCTAAGAAAAATATCATTTATTTGGCTGCAGTTCTGCTCGGTGCAATTCTACCTGTTGGCTTTGTCATTACTAAAGATGCGCTAAACACTAAAGTGAATTCAAGAGAAGAACTCGATAAAATCATCAAGGGTAAAATTCCAGTTGTAGGTGAACTCCCCTCTATACCAAAAGGTGAAGCTGAAATTATCGATGCTGAAAACGACCGTTCACAACTCGCTGAAGCCTGTCGTATTCTAATGTCAAACCTGCAGTTTGTACTAAATAAAAAAGAGACAGACAAGGCCATACGCATTATTGTCACTTCAACGGTAAAGGGCGAGGGTAAAACCTTTACAGCGACCAACTTGGCAATAACCTTGGCAAACCTCGATAAAAAAGTACTGCTATTAGGCGCAGATTTACGAAACCCTCAACTACAGCGCTACGACCGTATCTTAAAACGTATGGATGGTATTTCTGACTATTTATCAAAACAAAACAATAATTTAGAGTCTTTAATTATTAAGTCAACCTTTCATCCAAAGTTGAATGTAATACCATCGGGTAGTATACCTCCAAACCCTGCTGAGTTATGGCGATCTGAACGAGCTGAATTTATGTTAGATGAGCTCAGTAGAGTGTATGATTACATCATCTTAGATACTGCACCAACCATGTTAGTTGCAGACACAACCATTATGCAAGATTTTTCAGATCTAACGCTATTTACAGTGAGAGCTGGTTTTACCCATAAAGGCATTGTTGAATTCGTATTAGATGCAGTCAAAGAAGAACGACTTAAAAACGTTGCTGTCATGCTTAACGATGTTAAACTGAATAATTACTACGGCTACGGTTATGGCTATAGCTATGGCTATAAATACGGTTATTCATACAATAACAATCAACAAAAGAAATGGTATAAGCGTATCTTTAGCAGCTGATATGCAAATAATAGTTACTACATACGGCCCGATTCTACTCAGTATCGGGCTTTTAATTTTGGCCTTCTACCCTAGTGGCTCCCTACTTAAAAAACTCCTAGGCTTTACCGCCTTGGTCTCAGCAGCGGTAATTCTGGGGTTGCAATTTCCATCTGCAATTGCCCAACCTTTTGGCTTCGAAGCTAAGACGCTAATCATTCCACTAATCATGCTCATCATGTTTGCTATGGGTGTACAATTACAAAAAAAGAGTTTATCCAAATACTCAAAAGCCCTAAGGCCATAGGAATTGGGCTACTACTGCAGTTTTTAATCATGCCTTTAGTGGGTGCTAATTTAGCCTTTTTCAGCAACTTACCTCCTGAAGTAGCTGCCGGTATTATTTTGGTAGGATGTTCACCTAGTGGCGTGGCCTCAAATGTCATGACCTATTTGGCTAAGGGCAACTTACCTCTTTCACTCACCCTTACAGCCTGTGCTACACTACTCGCTCCATTATTTACCCCACTTTTAATGCTCACCCTAGCCAAGACCTACATAGATGTAGATCCCATGGCGCTTTTTGTGAGCACAACTAAAATGGTGGTCGTTCCAATTGCTCTAGGACTCATCATACATCCGTTTTTAAAAAACAATCTAAGTCGCTTAAAACCCGCCCTAGAATGGACGGCGAAACTCAGCATTACCATAATAATCGCCATTAGTACTGCACTTGGTCAAAAAACCTTGGCGATGATTGGCGGCACCTTGCTCCTATTTGTGCTTTTGCACAATCTTATCGGATATTTCTTAGGCTTTCACTGTGCCAAACTATTTAAGCTCTCACAAGAAGATACCAAAACCATTTGCATAGAAGTAGGCATGCAAAACTCTGGGCTCGCCACAGGGCTCGCACTTGAATTAGGGAAATTAACCACTATGGGATTAGCATCTACCCTATTCGGACCCGTCATGAATTCAACAGGCTCAATCTTAGCCTCTCTCTTTTCGAATTCTAAAAAGAAGATGAAATAAGACCTTCAAATAAAAAGCGCCCCAAGGGGCGCCTTTATATATTATAAATCAACAGTAATAATACTAAACTTAAACTTTGACCTTACTGTCGACCTCTAATTCAAATCATGTAGTCAATTTACATTTGTAAAAGTCCATGAACACATGTACTTTTTTAAATCATTTATACACTTTTATTTATTTATTGAAGATTATTACATGATTCACAAATTGAATTTACATTATTGTATCAAACAGTAACAATAGTATTTTTTCAAAAAAAGACAAAATATACAAGTTTTTGAAGTTAAATCAATCACGTCAAAAAGAAAATCTTATAATTTGTTTAATAACAAATATTTACATATTTTCAACGCTCAATATGTACTTTTTTGTCACTAACCTAATAAAAAAACACACTTGTGGTTCGAGCACATCAAGAAATAGTACAGCTTTCTAAAAAAGATTGCTTTCTAGTCTTTGACCGCCTAAAAGACTATTTTGATTGGCCTTTTCACCAACATCCTGAATTCGAGCTGAATTTTATCGAAAATGCAACGGGCTTATTGCGAAGAATTGGTGACCATAACGAAGTCATAAAAGCCAAAGAGCTCTTGCTTGTAGGATCTAATCTTGGCCACTGCTGGGAACAACATCATTGCACCACCAAACCAATTCACGAAATTACCTTACAGTTTCACCCCTCACTTTTTGAAACCGCGCTTATCAATCGTCAAATCTTTAGCCCCATAAAAGACATGTTTCAACGCGCACAGCACGGAATTTTATTCTCCAATGAAACCTTTGATTTGGTAAAGCCAAGGCTCATCGAAATGTACAACAAGCAGGGTATGGATTACTTTCTAGAAATGTTATCTATTTTACACGATTTAGCCACCTCTAGAAATCAGCGCATACTCTCTTCAACAGCTGCCCCTATATACACTTATGAAAAAAGCAAAGAACTCGAGAAACTCAATGACTTTTTAGAACTCAATTACCAGCGAAAATTAACCCTTGAAGAAGTGGCCAATGAATTGCATATGTCACAAATTACCTTCAATCGGTTTATCAAAAGAACAACAGGCAGAACTTTTATCAATTACCTCAATGAAATTCGACTCGTCAAAGCGGCAGTTTTACTCATCGAAGGTGATACTGCCGTAGCTGAGATCGCTCAAGATTGTGGGTTCTATAATCTTGCAAATTTTCATCGTACATTTAAGAAGAGAAACGGTTGTACACCTTCTAAATACAGAATGGAATTTTCTGGATTAAAGCGAACACTATAACTAAACAACATATAGAAAATGCAAATTATTGAAAACAATGAAGAATTTGATGTCATTATCGTCGGCTCAGGTGCTGGTGGAGGTATGGCAACCAAAGTTCTATCAGAGGCAGGCCTAAAAATTGCAGTGGTCGAAGCCGGTCCGTTTTTTGATCCTGCAGACCCTGACCAAATGACCCAAATGAAATGGTCTTATGAGTCACCACGACGCGGCTCAAGTATTCACAGGGCTTTTGGAGATTTTGACGCTGCATATGGAGGCTGGGACATCGACGGAGAACCTTACACCAATCACGAAGACTCTAACTTTAGATGGTTTAGATCTCGAATGCTTGGAGGCCGAACCAATCACTGGGGGCGTATTTCACTTCGATTTGGACCCAAAGATTTTAAACGCTACGATCAAGACGGTTTAGGCGACAACTGGCCAATCGAATACGAAGACGTCAAACCCTATTACGATAAGGTCGATAAACTCATCGGAGTCTTTGGAACAAACGAAGGACTTCCAAATGATCCTGACGGGTATTTCTTACCGCCTCCCAAACCAAGATTACACGAATTGTTCTACATCAACGGAGCTCGAAAGGCAAACATTCCCGTTTACCCTTCAAGAATGTCGATGCTGACCAAGCGTATCAATAACGAAAGGGGTATTTGTTTTTACTGCGGTCAGTGTAACCGATCTTGTTCGGTCTATGCCGATTTCTCAGCAGGAAGTTGTTTGATTTTTCCAGCACAGAAAAACGGAGGCCAAGTAAAGCTTTTCGTCAATGCCATGGTTCGTGCGGTAAACACCAATGATGAAGGTCGCGCTACAGGAGTTTCATTTGTCAACAAAGATGACCGCAAAGAGTACAGCATTAAAGGTAAAACCGTAGTTCTTGCAGCATCAGCCTGTAGTACTGCCCGTATTTTACTCAATTCTAAGAGTGCTCAACACCCCTCAGGTTTAGGAAATTCAAGTGGTTTAGTGGGCCGTTATGTGCACGATTCCACAGGAGCCTCAAGAGCAGCCTTCGTCCCTAGACTAATGAACAGAAAAACCAATTATAACGAAGATGGTGTAGGTGGAATGCACGTGTACACCCCTTGGTGGTTAGACAATAAAAAATTAGACTTCCCTAGAGGATACCACATCGAAGTTTGGGGTGGTATGGGAATGCCTTCTTACGGTTTTGGGTTCAACCCTAACGATCTCAACAAGCACTTTGACCTTCCTGTCGGAGGATACGGAAACGGTCTTAGAGACGATGTCAAAAAATACTACGGGTCAATTGTAGGCTTTGGAGGTCGAGGAGAATCCATCCCTCAATACAACAATTACTGTGAAATCGACGAGTCAACTGTAGATGAGTGGGGTATTCCTGTGCTCAAGTTCAACTACCAATGGACTGATTATGAGAAAAAACAGGTCAAGCACATGCACAACACCTTCGAAGAACTCTTCGATGCCATGGGTGCCATTCCACTTGGCGAGAAACCAGGCGCAGATCAAGATTACGGTATCGCAGCCCCTGGACTCATTATTCACGAGGTGGGTACCACACGTATGGGTGAGAACAAGAAAAAATCGGTCACTAACGAATTTCAGCAATTGCACGATGCCGATAACGTATTCATTGCAGATGCAGGACCATTTGTTTCTCAAGCCGACAAAAATCCAACCTGGACTATTTTGGCACTCTCTTGGAGAATGTCAGATTATATCATTCAAGAAATTAAAAAACAAAACATATGATGAATCGTAGAAAATCCATACAAACCCTAGTTTTAGGTGCTGGAGCAACTGCCCTAGCCGTTCATTCATGTGCGCCATCAGCAGAAGCAGAAAGCCTTCAGATTCCAATGTCCAATCCGTTATCTTACGGAAGAACTTCTAAGGAAGCAACTCATGACGAAAAAATCATGGCCGAGCAATACTTTTCAGAAGCCGAGATGACCACTCTTGCGGCGGTATGTAATCTCATTTTACCTGGTACTGAGGGCTACAAATCTGCCACTGATGCAGAGGTGCCTAATTTCATTGAGTTTATGGCCAAAGATTATCCAGATTTTCAACTGCCGCTTCGAGGTGGCTTGGCTTGGCTAAATCGCCAGAGCAATCTCAAAAACGACACTGAGTTTGCAACAGCAGATACAGCTGCACAAAAAGAGATCTTAGACGGTATCGCATATCCTAAGCCAGATACGCCCGATCACCAACAACCGGCCTCAGTACAATTTTTCAATTTGTTGCGCAATTTAACCATGACTGGGTTTTATACCTCAAAAATGGGAATCGAAGAATTGGGCTATTCCGGAAATCAACCCAATGTTTGGGACGGCGTACCACAAGAAGTACTAGACCAGCACAATGTTGCCTATGATGAGGCATGGCTTGCAAAATGTATTGACCAAAGTACTCGTAATACAGTAGCCAAGTGGGATGAAAATATGAATCTAATCAGTTAAAAAAGTGAAAATTAATCGAATATTACTTTCGGGCTTTATAGTCTGTAGTCTACTGCTCAGTTCATGCAAACAGAAAAGCAAACAAAGCGAAACTAAAAAAGCACCCATAAGCAACGCCTACGCGCCTTATTACGGTATACAACTCTATTCTTTAAGAGATATGCTCGCTAACGACGTTTCTCAAGCCTTCTCTTACATCAGAGGTTGGGGACTACAGAGCGTTGAAGGAGGTCCGAATACCTATGGACTGTCTGAAACTGATTTCAAAGCTTTATTAGATGAATTTGGCTTAAGTTTAGTCTCAACGGGCACTGATTTAAACGAACTTCAAAACAATCTTGAAGCCTTGGTTACTCGAGCCAACTTCTACGGCGCAAAATTCGCTATGGTCTCTTGGATTGATCATCAAAAACCCTTTTCTATTGAGGATGCAGATAAAGCCATAAGTATCATGAATGAGGCGGGAAGATTATTAAAAAAGGAAGACATCACACTGGTATATCATCCGCACGGCTATGAATTTAGCGAGCATCCCAGCGGTGGATCCCTTTTAGACTACATGATAAGGTCAGCAAATGATTTTTATTTTGAGATGGATACCTTCTGGATTCAACACGGCGGTGGTGATCCTGTGGCAATGCTCAAGCAATACCCCGAAGCCTTTAAACTCATGCATTTAAAAGACATGAAAAGGGGAGAAGTCGGTGACAAGTCGGGAAGTCAAGACGTCAATCACAACGTCGTACTAGGTACAGGCCAAATTCCCATTGCCGAATTGGTAGCCATTGGCAAAAAAACTGGAGTACAATACTTTTTTATCGAAGATGAATCTGATCGCGTTTTAGGTCAAGTTCCTCGTTCATTAACCTATCTCGGTATCACAGATCCTGATGCCTAAACAATAAAGCTAAAACATGAAAAAAACAATGATTTATCAGGCCCTATTTTGGGCAGCATCCATATTGATAACGGCCATGATGGCAGGTGAAGGCCAAGAGTCAGAAAGTCAAATATGGTTGTTTCAAGTTATATTAGCCACTCTAGCCTTAGGCCAGTTACGTCAAGCTGCAAAAAATTAAAAGCTTAAATCAAAGCCAGATAACGATCGGCTGCTTCGGCTGCCAATCGACCCGATTTCATAGCCGCATTTAAAGAAGGATAGAGCATATAATCACCAGCGTGAAAAACACCACTATTAGCATTGGGCTGAACGTGTTCAGGTCTGGGTAAGGACCTCATTTTTTTATAGGTAGGCAATGCATTTTCGATATAAAATGATTTGAGACAATCACCTAAATGAATATCACATAAGGCGCTAAACTCAAGTTGTAAGCTTTTGATCAATTGTTCTTGATCTTTGGGATTTCCCAATACAGTTACCGACAAAATAGACTTGGCCTTGGCTGTTTTTTGTGGAAGAATGTAAAAATTGTTAATCAGAGAGTCTCTACTTGCCACGAGTGAAATAATATCCTTGAATTTTTTGTTCACTTCATCTACCTCAAAATAAAAATTCCAACAGGAATTCCATTTTAAATCGACTTGTTCTGGTGCAGAGGTATAAATAACCGCATCGTATCGCTCTTTTTTACCATTGATGAGCAAAACTGCACTATTGGCCATGGAATCTTCAACAATTCGACTGACTCTCTTATTGAAGCGAATAGATGTGCGTTCAAATCGTGTGGCAATCTGCCTGGGTATTTCAGCGATTCCCTTACGAGGAATGGCCGCATCTCCTTCAGCAAACATTTTAAATACGAACTCGAATAATTTACAACTGGTAATCAAATCGGGTTCCAAGTAAATTCCTGCGTAAAAAGGAATAAAAAATGCGTTTCGAAATCGTGCAGAGTAGCCTTTTTCTCTTAAGTAAACACGTGTCGTAGTATGTGCCGTACGATCAAAAATCGTGTCTTCATTCTCTTCTTTAAGACGCAATTGCTCTTTTCGAAGGGTGCGTTTATCTTTTAAGGTAGCTACTGAAGTAAGCAGTGTTGACCATAAAAAATTAAAATCTCTGTTGACATCTCCAATTTGAATAGGACGAGTACTGTCTTCAAACAACAAAGCTCCAGGTCTGAATGACATCAGATCTAGAGCTTCGATATCGAGGTATCTTTTCACCTCTGGATAAGCGGTTAATAACACTTGGAAACCGTGGTCGTAATAAATGTCGTTTTCTACATCAGTTTTTAGACGACCACCTATCTGGTCTGAAGCTTCGATAAGCTGAGGCGAATATCCGAGTCTCTCGAGTTCAAGAGCGGCAATTAGTCCGCTCATACCCGCACCAACCACAGCAATTTGAGCCTCATTTTTATTCATCTACACTTCAGGAACAGCTTTTATACGCTTTTCGATTTTTTGTTTTTTCACTGTAACTCTCTTCATCAAGTCCATGAGTTCAGTTTCTTTACTCTCTTTATAAATATCATTAATCGAAAGAACTAATGCCTTACCCACTCGAGAATACTTCACGCGATCACTTGTGCTCATGTGACTCATCGTAAGTTTTTCGTATTGTTCGACTTGAGTAATGATGTCGTTAATGTTCATCTTTTTTTAAATTTCATTAAACAATTTTAAGCAAAATACACAAAAAAGTTGTTTTTCAAATAAAAATTAGCAAAAGTTTAAGCTTTATTGAGATTTTCTTTGTATTTCGCAATTTTTTCGAGCACATCAAAGGCTGTTTCTGCCATGCGATTGCCTTTTGTATCCAATAGTGGATTCACTTCACATATCTCAAAACAAACCACTTTTTGCGTATCGAAAAAACTTTTTATGATGTGCAGAACTTCTTCTACATCAAATCCTTTTGACACTGGAGTCCCTGTACCTGTAGAAATCAAATCACTGCACAAAGAATCAACATCAAACGAAATATAGATGTAATCGCAGTCTTTCAATCGTTCTCTGGCCTCACTCAAACAGGTCTCAAAACTTCTATAGCGCAACTCATGAACAGGGTATTCTCTAATACTCAAGCGCTCAATAAGTTCGTCTTCTTGAACCTCGGTATCTCTTAATCCAAAATACACCAGATGCTCAGCTTTGAGTTTAGGCCCCTGTTTTCCGATGTTTTTCATCTTCGTCCATAAGCCTGCAAGCTCTTCTGAAACTGTATTGACGCGTGCGGCTAAATTATCTTCTCCTAAGGCGGCTGCCATAGGCATTCCATGAACATTTCCTGATGGAGAGGTGTATGGGGTATGTAAATCAGCATGGGCATCAATCCAAATAGCTCCAATAGTCTTGTCTAGGAATGCAGCAGCGATTCCACTTAAAGTACCAAGGGCTGAGGAGTGGTCTCCAGAGAGTACAATGGGAAAGTGCTTTACCATTAAACTGTTTTTTACCGCTTCACTTACCCGTTCACATTGTTCATTTACATAGTTAATACGATGGGCCACCTAGAATTCACTTTTGTTGTAAATCGTTTCGTTATGGGTTTTGACATCAACATAAGGATAGCGCGTAAAAAATGGATTGTGGTTGTTAATTGCAGCAATTTCAATGGCGTCAATTCCCATATCTGAGCCACGAGTACCTGCACCGATATCCGATCGGTTTTTGATAATTTCTATTTGCATAAATACATTAGTTAGTAGTCGTCTAGATGAAAAGATTCGAACCCAGTCAATTCACCTTCTTCAAAGGTAAAAGAAAGTCGTATAGGACGGCAACAAACTTCACAATCTTCAATGTATTCTTGCTCAGAAGTACTCTCATCGAGCAACATCGATATATTTTGCCAACAATAGGGACATTGAAAAAAATGTTCTAACATCTTAAAACGCAACATTTAACAAGGCTCCACAATGCAGTAAATACTCTAATTCAGCGAGCTTGGCTGTGAACTTCGCTTGAACACGGCTAAGTTCTGTAGCTAGAGTATTGAGTTGGGCTTGTCGGAGTTCTATGGAGGTGATTTGACCCAATTCAAATCGTTTTTGAGATCTGTTGTAATTATCTTCAGCGGTAATCACATTGTCAATTTGCAATTCGTAGGTCACTCTAGCATTGCGGTAATTTCCTTCTGCGTTTCTAAGGTCTCTGTCGACTTCTTGTTGTATTTGTAGCTCTTGTAATTCCTGACTTTCTTTAGCCAATTTGGCATTTCGAATGGCAACTTGCTGCCTTCCTCCAGAAAAAATATTCCAATTCAAGCTCAATCCAGCAGAAACACCTCTTGAATTGCTAGAAGCCAAGAAATTAGTTGCAGGAAAAACTCCTTCACTATATCCATAAGCTCCAGTCAAATTAAGTCGCGGCAATAGATTTGATTTTTGAGCCTTTAGTTGTAAAACAGAAATCTCCTGATTGCGCTCTGCCTGAAGCAATCGAACATTATTAGACAGGTATGTAGAACGGTGAACACTAAGCACAGAATCCGACACAAAACGAACATTAGGATTACTGCTGAAATCTTCTTCTAAATCTCTTGCCAAAATCAAATTTAAATTGCGCTTAGCGTTAGAGAGTGATTGAATCTGCTGTAGCAAATTAATACTATCGGTATTGGCATCAACTTTAGCATTTAGAACTTCCAATCGAGACGTACTTCCAAACTCAATTCGCTTTTGAGCCCTAAGCAATCGCATTTTAGAATTCTCTAAGGTCTTTTCAAAGATTTGAACCCGCTCTTCGAGTTGTGCTACGTCAAAATAAGCCGCATACAATTGCAACAAGGTCTGTTCTATAGTCTGCCTAACGGCTAAACTTGAAAGTGCGTATTGTTCTTTAAGCGCCTTATAGGTATACATTCTACCCAAGCCGTCAAACAGAGTGTAATTCAAATTAACAGATGCGTTGTATCGCTTAGTCTCTGCTCCATCTACAGCCTGACTTCTACCATCTTGAAAAGTAGCTTCTTGACTGTCCTTACTTAGATTCGCTCCGGCGGTAGTGGTTAGAGTGGGCAAATATCCAGAATTTAAAACCGAGGCATTGTTTTGCGCTTGCGACTCTAAATTTTTAGAAATCTGTATTCCAAAATTATTTTCTAGAGCAATTTTTACCGCTTCATCTGGATTTAAAAGTTCTTGAGCGAATCCAAAAGCCGAGTAACACAAAAGGACTACTACTAAACTATACTTCTTCATTTTGCATTTCTTTATACGGTCGTTCAACAGTTCTTCGTTCTACCCACTCCCCAGTAAACAACCACTTGAAAAACACTTTAACCTGATTTCCAAAGGATAAAAATAAAGGAAGCATAAGTAGGGTCAGTAATGTGGCAAAGCCTATTCCATAGGATATAGAAACGGCCATAGGTTTTAAAAATTGAGCCTGTCTACTCTTTTCAAGAAGTAGAGGCGCTAGACCAGCGATAGTGGTTAGAGAAGTCAAGAAAATAGCTCTAAAACGAGCTCTGCCCGCCTCGTAAAGTGCTTTTTCATATTTCATTCCAGAACGTAAATTTTGATTGAATTTTCCGATGAGCACCAAACCGTCGTTTACCATAATTCCAATAAGGGCAATGATTCCTAATAAAGAAATGATATTTAGCGGAAATCCGTGAATCTTGTGACCCCATCCTACGGCGGTCAGACTAAAGGGTACCATAATCAGCAAAAGAAGTGGCTGAGAAAAACTCCTAAAATTAAATGAGATTACCACGAAGATTAAAAACAAGGCGGTAAAACCAACGAGTTGAAGGGAATCTATCAACTTTGAGGCTTCTCTGTTTTGCCCTTCATAAGAAGCCGTAACGGTTGGGTATCTCGTTACAATATCAGGCATGATCTCTGTTTGCACCCAGGCCAATATATCTGTAGCTGTCGTTTCATCGGGATTGTCTAAATCTGCATTGATTTGAATTTCGCGTTGTCCATCGAGATGGTTAATCGCTACCTCACCTCTTTGAATTGAATACTCAGCAATTTCTTTTAAAGGAACACGTTGACCGTTTGGAGTTAGTATGCGCATCTGATCTAAGTCTAAAAGAGAGGATCGGTTCTCACGCAAATAACGCACCCAAACGCGAATTTCATCTTGACCTCTTTGAAAGCGCAGTGCTTGTGCTCCAAAGAAACCAGAACGTACCTGAGACATCACTGAATTTAAATCTAATCCCAAAAGATAGGCGTCGTCTTTTAAGCTTATTTGAATTTCTTTGATACCTTCTGGGTCGTTGTCTTCGATATCTTTAAGCGCTGAGTTTTCGTTCATCGCTTTTTTTAAAATTCCTTTAGCTCCCTTTAATTCATCAATATTATTTCCCAAAAGAGATACACTCACCGGCGGTCCTCCAAAACTATCGCCTGATCCGTAAACCACACTTTCCGCCCCATTTACCGAGCCAACTAATTCGCGTATTCGAGAAGAAACTAAATTGGTGCGTATGACATCAGGGCGATTTTCTCCAGGTAATAAATTGATTTGTAGACTTGCTGTGGCAGAACCAGGACCATTACGTCTGAGTGTATTCAAAAACAATTTATCTGATCGACCCTCGAGGTATTTTTCACTGAACTCTTCGTTGACAATTAGGGCCTTCTTCTCAATTAATCTGATGATTGAGTCAGTTGTTTTCTCGTTGGTGCCATTGGGCATTTTTAAGGTCACCTCAATGACATCCGATGCAACTCTAGGGAAAAAAGAAGTTTGTATAACTCCTCCAAAAATAGAACCCATAGTCAAAATAAGCAGTCCTAAAAATATCGCAAAAGTCAAGAACGAATGCTTTAAGGTAAAGCGCAGTACAGGACTGTACAAATTATCCCGCATCCACATCATTAAGCGATCTCCATAAGTGTTGATGAGTCGCATTTTAGCAAAACCCTTACCTAGAAGTGTTTTAGGCTCTGATTTAGGTTTTAGTGCTTTTGAATGAGCAAGGTGAGCCGGCAGTATAATCAGGGCCTCGACAAGAGACACCAGTAGAGTAAGAATGACAATTATGGCAACCTCAGAGAAAAAATCACTGATTCTACCGTCGAGAAATAATAAAATACCAAAGGCCAATATGGTAGTGATAATAGCCGAAACAATGGGAGGAACAACCTCAAGAGTACCCTCAATAGCAGCCTTTACCGGCGACTTTCCTTTTTCGTAATTCTGATAAATATTTTCAGCGATGACAATCCCGTCATCTACCAAAATCCCCACCACGATGATCATTCCAAATAGGGAAAGAAAATTAATGGTCACTCCCACAAAAGGAGCTAGCATAAACATTCCCAAAAATGAAATAGGCAATCCAAATGCCACCCAGAAAGCCAGTCGAGTGTTTAAGAAAATAGACAAGAAAATCAGAACCAATACCATTCCGACAAGTGCATTTTCAGTGAGAAGTTCTGTTCGCTGTTCTAAAGTGACAGAGTAATCATTAACTACCGTAAGCTGAACATTGTTGTTTTTTTGATTGAAGACCTCTATATAATCACGCACTTTTTCAGCGGTACTCAATAAATCCTCAGTATTTGTAGATTTAATGGTACAGGTAATCGCCAAGTCATCATTAAAATAAATTCCATCAGGAGTTTCTGAGAAGCGATCAGATACCTTAGCGATATCTTCAAGTCTAAGTTTACGACCGTCAGGCAGTGCCTTAACCACTATTTTTGATAATTCATCTGCATAGTAAATACGATTACTAGCCCGAATGAGATATTCTTCAGTATCTGTCTTTACCCGTCCACCTGTTACCAGTAGGTTGGTCGATCTAATTTTTTGAGCGACTTCTGTAAAACTTATGTTGTAGGCCAATAAGGCATCTTCATCAAGGGCGATTTCTATCTCTTCGTCGGGATAACCCTCAAAGCTTATTTGAGAAATACCTTCGATCGCCCGGATATCATTTTCAATTTGACGACCGATCTGTTTTAAAGTAGAAAGGGGAATGTCTTTACCACTAATGGCAAAGCCTATAGTCGGTCGAACTACCTCTAGTTTAGAGACCACCAATGGCTCCATTCCACTCGGAAAGGTAGGAACGCGATCTACTGCATTTTTAACTTGAAGCAGCATAAAATCAATGTCTTGATTTTGTTCGATCTCGACATTAATTGTTCCACTATTTTCACGGGAGGTTGAGGTTACTCGATCAACACCCTGTAATCCTTTTAGGTTGTCTTCAATTTTAAGTACAATTCCCTCTTCGATTTCTTGGGGCGAAGCTCCAGGGTATGCAATACTCATCAGGATATTTCTCGATTCATTTAGGGGGAATATCGAAGATTTCAAGGATAGCGCTCCAACAATACCAAAAATGACGAAAGCCAAAATCAATACGTTTACTGCAACTTCGTACTTGATAAAGTAGGAAATGATTTTTTTCATGCTTTTCGGTACTTTATTCCTCTACGATTTTAACCAACATATCCGTAAATGCACCTGCAACAGGCTTTCGAATAATCAGCATGCCATCTTCTACTCCTCTAACTACTGCTTTTTGATCGGTCAGGTGAACCACCTCTACATCCGTCAGTTTTAAAAGGGTGTCTTCAACCGTGTAAATTTGTCGCTGATCAACCAGTAAAGATCTGTCAATTTCAATGGCGTTTTCAGCAGGGGCGGCATCCAATACGGCTCTTAAATATTGTCCTTCTCTGAGGTCTTCACTCTCCACCTCAACAAAAACCGAAATACTTTGTGTATTTGAATCTATAGCAGGATTAATGCGTGTTACTCGACCCTGATAGGTTTGACTTCCTTCTAACAATTCTAGTGCAACTGTTCTTCCGAGCTTTAGAATGCTCGAATACCCACTAGGAACAGCCACTTCAAGTTCATAGACACCAGATTCGATATAACTACCTAAATTCTGGCCTACTCTTACTAAACTGCCCTCTGTAATAGATGTAGAAGCCAATGAACCCGTAAATGGTGCTCTTATTTTGTATTTGGCAAGTCTAGTCTGAAGGTTTAAGACGTTGTAATAAGCATTAGGAATTCCCCTACCATTCATAAAAAACGCCTCTTGAGGAGAATTAAACTCAGGTAATTCTGGTAAGGGTTTATCCATATCGATGGCATTGAGATAGTCCATCCATTTCTGAAAGTATTTAGGAAAATCAATTTCTATATCAGCTAAACTCGTGGTGAGTACATTGATGAAATTACTCTTAGCAGATTGTACAGAAGCCCTGAACTCCGTATCGTCTAAAGACAAAAGCAAATCACCCTTTTTATAATTTTGACCAGGGCGATAAAGTTTTGAAGCAGGCTTTAGGATTCCTTGAACTTCAGCAAATAATTGAACTCTGCGCTTAGCCGTCAAACGTCCATTGGCTAAAACTTTTATCGGAACCTCTGTATTTTTTGCCTCTAACACAAATACTGGCTTAACCACCTTTTGCGCAGCAGGACGTTCTCTTTTTTTAGCAGAAATAATGTTAGATGCAATAGCAATAGAACCACCAATGAGCACAACACCCAATAGTGAGGAAATAATTTTTCTTATCATAATTGAAGCTTCAACTACAAGACTTACAAAAGCTCGTAAAGTTTAATTGCTTTTTTTGCAAAAATACCTCATCTCACTTGAAATCTAAGTGTATGTCAGTTCAATAACGTAAAAAGAAGTGAAAAAGAATCTTAGTTTAGACTGTTTAGACGAGATTTAATCTTCTCTAGCGAAATGTCTAAAATGGGCTGGTCTTTTAAATTTTTAAAAGAATCCATCAAATTGGGCAATTCATCTTTGAAATTATTCATTTCTAAACGAAGCCCTTCAAGAGCCGTAAGCTCAGCGATTGAAGAAGGAAGTTCACCTTCGAGACGATTAAATGAGAGATTTAATGATTTTAAACTACTCAAACTCGATATGGTATTTGGAATCTCGCCTTTTAAATCGTTGTCAAAAAGATTTAGGCCAGTTACATGACCGTCCTTAACTTCTACGCCGTACCAACTGTAAACAGGAGCGCTAAAATCCCATCCGTGTTTCCAGTTTTCACCGTCAGTAGATTGAAAAAGATCAATCAAGGCGTTGTATTCAGAAATTGGAATTTCGCTTTTATAAGTGACCTCAGCGTCAGATTCAATTGTAGCATTTGGTAATAAGTCGAGCCACATCATAATGATAACGGCAAAAGCGAAATTAATGGCGTATTTCATGTTGTAAATATGCTTTTCTTTATCGACTAAACGAAGATTTTGTGGTTAAAGTGCATATTTCTGTGGTTAAATGTCATCTAAGGCTTCTGAAAGCGCTTCCCACTCCTTCATCAGCACTTCTAAATCAGTTTTTTTTTGCTGATAGCGATCGAAAAAACCTTCTTGAGCTATGGTCTGATCATAATTTAAAACCAATTCGCTATCGATCTCGGCAATTTCTTTTTCAACGCTGGATATCTTTTGTTCGAGATTGGACAATTTGTTTTTGAGTGACTTTTTTTGCTTTTCAAGTTTGTAAGAATTAGGGGCAGTTTCAGTCTTTTCGTTCTGCTGCGTTTGTTTCTCGACTCCTCTAAAATCCTCGAGTTTTCGCATAGAAAGATAATCATCAATATCCCCTAAAAATTCCTTGATTTTTTGATCTCTGAACTCATAAACAATAGAACTTAAACCCTGCAAAAAATCTCTGTCGTGAGAGACTAAGATTAAGGTGCCTTCAAAGCGTTGCAAGGCCTGTTTCAACACCTCCTTAGATTGAATGTCTAAGTGGTTTGTGGGCTCATCCATAACCAAAACATTGAAGGGCTCTAATAGCAACTTTGCCAGTGCCAGACGATTTCGCTCTCCTCCAGATAACACTTTTACATATTTATCTACATCATCACCTTGAAACAAAAATGCACCTAAAATATCACGCACCTTGATGCGATTGCTCTCATTGGCAGCATCTAGCATGGTATCATGAACCGTTTTTTCACCGTCTAAATACTCTGCTTGGTTTTGCGCAAAATATCCGATTTGTACATTGTGGCCCCTTTTGAGCTCACCTTGATGCTCCAGTTCTTCAGCAATAATTTTGGCCAGTGTCGTTTTACCTTGACCGTTTTGACCCACAAAAGCAATTTTACTTGATCTCGCTACTAATAAATTGACATTTTCTAAAACCTGTTTAGGCCCATATGCCTTAGAAACTTCGGTCAACTCTAAAACCACTTTACCCGGATTGACAGAGACAGGAAAGTCGAGTTTCATCGCCGCAGTCTCCTGCTGGTCAACCTCAATGCGTTCAATCTTGTCAAGTTTTTTAATCAATGATTGAGCCATTGAAGCTTTAGAAGCCTTAGCTCGAAATTTCTCTATGAGTTTCTCTGTCTGTTGAATTTGTTTTTCCTGATTCTTTTGAGCGGCCTTCTGCTGCGTTCTAATCTCGTCTCTCAAGGCCAAAAAGGCAGTATAAGGTTTGGGATAATCGTAAATTCGACCCATTGAAATGTCAATCGTTCTATTGGTTACATTGTCTAAAAACATCTTATCGTGAGAGACAATGACCACTACTCCTGTATACTGTATTAAAAAATTCTCAAACCACAGAATAGACTCTATATCAAGGTGATTGGTTGGCTCATCAAGCAATAAAACATCGTTTTTTTGAAGTAATAATTTGGCTAATTCGATGCGCATTCGCCATCCTCCAGAAAAGGTATCCGTGTTTTTGTCAAAATCTGTTCGAACAAAACCCAAGCCTTGTAATACCCGCTCGGTTTCTCCTTGGTAAGAATAACCACCAATAATCTCATAACGATCAGAGAGATCTCCAACAGCCACCATGAGTTCGTGATAAGACTCCGACTCATAATCTGTCCGACTTGCCAGGGCCTGGTTGACTTCTTCAATTTGTTTTTCCAAAGCTTTAATTTCGGTAAAAGCTTGCTGTGCTTCTTCAATCACAGTACGTCCTTTTTCAAAATCAATATCCTGCTTTAAAAAACCTAGAGTGACGTTTTTATCTATGGCAATTGTTCCTTGATCGACCTCGTATTCTTTAGCCAAAAGCTTTAGCATGGTCGATTTTCCTGCGCCGTTTTTTCCAATCAGTCCAACCCGATCACCAGGACTCAATTGATAGGATACTTCTTCAAATAAATATTCTCCTGAGAAAGAAACCGATATGTTGTGAATATTGAGCATGCGCTAAAACTTGCCGACAAAATTAGCCATTATTTACTGTGTAATTCAAGTTACAGTCCGTCTAAAAATTGCTACTTATTTTTGAAGTCGAAAAACAGCCTTTCAAATGTTCAAAAAAGGAAGTAAAATCAATAGTATTGTCTTTGGTCTTTGCCCTAAATGTCAAAGTGAATGCATGTATGTAAAAAGAAATCCCTATTTCGGCAAGCTCTTTAAAATGCACGAGAACTGCAGTTTTTGTGGAACAAAATACAAAATAGAACCCTCCTTTTTTTACGGAGCGATGTACGTGAGTTATGCGCTTGGCGTAGCTCTAGCAATAGCAGTCTTTCTAATTTCAAAAATGGTGTTCACGCACGAATTACTTCAAAGTTTTTTTGCCATTATTGGCGCACTCATTCTTTTGATGCCACTTCTTATTCGACTCTCTCGAAACATTTGGATCAATATGTTTATTTCATTTGATGCGGAGTCCAATGGGCAGCAAAGCGACTGATATCCATTTGGGCATCTAGAGCGTGGTTTTTTTCAATTTGAGCAAATAACGCTTCTGCGGCATACGGGCCGATAAGCACTCCTCTTGACCCAAATCCATTGAGCACAAAGAGTTGCTTGAATCTAGGGTCTGGATGCCTTCCAACCAAAGGTCTTCTATCGGTAACTGTAGGTCGAATTCCAGCGACCTGATCGACCACTTCAAAATCAACACTGATAAATTTTTGTAATTTTTGAATGAGTTCTTCCCTAGCTTCAATGGTGGTTTTACTCGTTTTGTCTTTCCATTTGTAGGTTGCTCCTACTTTGTAATATCCACCACCAAGAGGAATGAGAAAACAAGCAGATTTTAAAGCTTTTTCTTCTTTTAGTTCGGGTGCAAAAATACTGAGGTATTCTCCTTTAGTTCCCACAAGAGGCAGGTAATTAAACCAAGGGTTTTGTTTGAGGCCATAGCCTTCGGCAAAAATGATATTCCTAGCCTTTATATCTTTATAAACAATGTGATTTTCATTTACTTCTAGAGCGCTATAATCAAAAGTCTCGTCTAAAAACTGCTGTTTTTTGAGGAGTTCTTCAAGAAGGCATTCACGCATTTTTACGGTGTCTATACGACCTGTCTCTTTAACTTCTCCGAGTTGATGTGGCGCTTTGACAAATGAATTAGTATTGGGCAGAAGGTCTGCTGACATAAATCTACTGAAAGCAGGTTTATCCAATGTTACAAACCAGTTGTTTTGTTCTTCTACAGAACTTAAAATCCGGGCTACGCGTAATTTATAATCAAATTGTACCCCAAGACGCTCCTGCATTCTGCAGTAAAAACCCGTGGCGAAATCCAATTGTCGTTCTGCCTGCCATGCAATAGTAAATCTTTTTAGAACCAGAGGATTGTACATACCTGCTGCAACCAAAGAAGCGTTTTGAGAATGATCAGAAATCATCACAAAACGCTTCTCATTTTGGGTTGCGGTTTCGGCGAAACAAATTCCCGCCAAACCTGAACCAACTATGATATAGTCAATCATTGTGTTAGTAGGCCCACATATCTTGTTCCTTATCGCGAATCTTCTCTTTTATTCTTCTTGCTTCAAGAAGTTGAAGCATCGCGTTGTCGGTAATGTACTCGTTTACATTTCGATCGCCTTGAACGTTTTCTTCTCTGTAAATCATCCCGGCAAATCGTCTCGAATTGAGCAACATGTCAAAAGATATTCGTTGAGAGGAATTATTTCCGTTAAAGACTTTCACTTTATGAAGAATCTCCCGTGCTGCTGGGTACCAAACCCAAAACAATTCTACTTTGTTCTCCATAGGGTCTATAGATTCGTCATCGATAAAATTCACATCTGGTGCAACTGGTGCAATTCCCAGTAAACGATATCTCAATTCTCCTAGTCGCTTGTCGAAATACCACATACCCTTAATGCGATATTCTATGATATCAGCTCCTGAAATATCTCTTCGGTTCACAAATTCTGCAGACAAAGATTCTCCAGCATTGAGCTGCTCATATCCTAAATCAGTAGTATCAACCTTTGAAAGTGTAGCTTCTAAATCTTGAAAATTTCGCTTTTCAGTGAAGTATGAATCTGTGTAAATTTCCGTAAATTCTCCTATCTTAATTTCTTTCATGAGTGCATGGTAAAGAGACTGTCTATCTGTTCCAATAGTATCGATAGGATAGTAAAGTGGAAAGTTCATGCGTTGATTGAGATCGATAGTCTCCCAGATTGTAGTTGACCACAGTATATCTCTTTGATCTACGTAACCATATGCCAATGGCTTGTCCTCTTCTTCTTCTTCAGCCGCATAAATATTCGTATGAATCTGATTTGGAGTTTTCGCGTTTAGGATATTCGACTGCGCATTAGCGAAGTAGAGTATTCCAAAAACTCCAAGCATTGTAAGTACTATTCTCTTTAAACTCATGGTCTATTAATTCGTTAATTGAACAAACACCGGTGACACTTTTTTCAAGTTGTACGAGGCATTATTCGTGATTTTAGCTTTGATATCAAAAATCTGCACATCTTCTCCTCTTTTTGCTCTTCTCAGTGCTGATTTTGCCCTAGCATCTAGTTTGTTGCCTTTAACGGCTACAGTCGGCTGCCCAGGTATCTTTAATTTGAATTCCGAAACTCTTATATCTAAATCAAAATCAAAGTCCTCTAAGGTAGCACCAATAGTTGAAATTTCTAAATTCTTTCTAGACATCTTTAAGCTTCCTGTCTCTCCTCTTACGGTTCCAGTAGGTCTTGGAATATCTTTAATTCTAAATTCAGAGGTCGTTGAAATTGGCTGTCCATCAGGCAATTTTCCTGAGGCCACAATTTTCACTGTTCGCCCCTGTCTAGGTTTCATGATATACTTCGACCCTCCGGCTGCAGTGAGTCCAGGAGCAGAAGCGTTAACATTATTGTCAGCAATACCAGGTATCGAAATAGTCATAGGGTTGTCGACACCTCTATAGACGACGTTCATTTTATCTGCAGAAATAACAGCTGCGTTCGGCTTTGAAATAGTTGCGAAAGTCGAACTCACCGGTACAACAGTTTCTTCACCGTCTTGTAAGAAGATTAGACTCCCTTCAATTTTATGATCTCCTGGACTACCTGCGCTTACGTTCAATTTTACTCTACCATCTTCAATGCTAAAGTCTGATCCTTCACTCAAGTTTCTTCCGTCGAGCTTCAATTCAACACGGTTAGGTCGTGTAGAAGCGTCTTTTCTACCTAAAACGATATTTCCACTATAGGTTTCTCCTGAGTAGAAAGCTGATTTTTCTTGCTCTAAAAGCGTGGTGTAATTTGACATAGAAATTTCAGAAGTCAATTGTCCTTCGAGTAGGGTTTTTAAAATATCCTGCTCAGTGGTCTTAACATCAGCTTGAATCGAAGTGATTTTAGTCAAGGATGCTATAAGCGGAAAACCTTCGTAGTGGTATTTCATCCAATCTATCTTGTTTCCGTCGCGGTCGGTAACTTTTCCTTCACTATCTCCAGTTTCAAACTTTGAAGTCACAGAAGCTCTGAGATCACTCATCGATTCTGGAAGCACTTCTAAAAGTCCTTTTCTGTAATTTTCTAAATTGTCTAAAAATGCCTGACCTTCTTCTCTCAAATCATCTCCTTGAAAAAAGAGTTGATCCAAAAAGTCTGACTTGTCCATCACTTGATAATCCATCGGATCATCAACCGTGCCTTGCATTCCATTTTTTAAGTTTTCTAAATACGCATCGTATGATTCAGAAAGTTGTTTTACAGCCTTTGCATTGCTTAAAAGCGGCCCAAATTTTTCTGGATTTTCAGATGCTTTTGTCTCTAATCCACTGAAGAACGCTATGTTGTTTTCAGTCATTTTTTCATTGGATACCTCCATCTTTTCGTTCATAAGACCGAAAGCGGCGAGTACCTCTTTACTCATATTTAAAGCCAACATAGAGATGAAAACCAAATACATTAGGTTTATCATCTTCTGACGTGGGGTTTCTTTTCCTGATGCCATAACTCTTAAGTAGCTTTAATTATTTCTTAATCGCCGTTAGCATTCCACCATATACAGCATTTAATTGCTCCATATTTGCCACTAATGATTCCATTTGCTTTTTGAGTTCAGCTCCGTTTTCAATCATTTCGCGGTTCATGGCAGATTGTATATTTGCGTGATCTAATTGTGCTTTATACAAGTCATTAAGAGCTTGCATCTGTGAAGCAGCATGAGAAATTTGTTCATTGTATTTCTGAGTGTGATCAATAGCCTCAGTTGTTGGAGCAATGCCTTTAGCGGCCCCTTCAAAGTTATTGATCGCTTCACCCAGCTTATTCATGAGGGCTACATCAATTTGAGCCTCATTCATTAATTTATCGATTTTTTGAGCCAGCACACCTTGTGCAGTGCGATTTTTGGCATCACCTCCAATTTCATTTAATTCTGGATATGCCAATGACCAGTCGTATTCTTTTTCTGGTGTTTCAAAAGCTGAAAGTGCGAAAATAAAAGCCTCTGTAATAAGACCGATTGCCAATAATTGGTTTCCGGTTACTATTCCAGCAATTTCCCAGTGAGTAATCTTTAATAATGCACCGAGAATTACTACCGACGCTCCAAGGCCATAGGCCATGTTCATGAATCTTTTTGATGAGTTAGTTTTTGCCATTTTAAATTTTTTTTGAAGGATTAAATTCAGTTAATCTATATTTTCTAACACTTAAACGATAAAAAATGATCTTTAGTATATCTTAATTGATGTATTTTATTTTCTTCTCGATAAAAGATTCATTACCCATATAGTCTTGTACGGTTCTAAAACCGATATAACTTCTGGCAGAATCTCTGTATTCATAATCACGAGTACTCACTTGCAAGAAGTACGCGACATCTTTCCACGAACCTCCTCTTGTTACCTTCTTAACATTGTCTTTATCTAAGGCATCAGGATTCATCGAGGACATCATTTCATAAGAATTAGGGTCGTATGACGAGTTCGTCCACTCCGCAACATTACCAGCCATATTATAAAGGCCAAAATCGTTGGGGTCATAACTCTTTGCCTCAACAGTATACAAAGCACCGTCAACTGCGTAATCTCCACGTTGTGGCTTAAAGTTAGCTTTAAACTCTCCTCCTTCATCAATGAGGTAGGGTCCTCCCCATGGATATGACGCACCTTCTAAACCACCTCTTGCAGCGTATTCCCATTCTGCCTCTGTCGGCAGTCTAAACTGGTTGATGCGCTGTTCTCTATTGCGTTTTAAAAAGTCGTTTTTAAATTTTGTTCTCCAATTGCAAAAAGCTTTGGCCTGTTCCCAATTGATTCCAACCACAGGATAGTCTCCGTAAGCATCGTGCCAGAAGTAATCATTGTGCATAGGTTCATTATAGGAGTAATCAAAGTCTCTTATCCAAACTGTGGTGTCTGGATAAATTTTAAGTACTTCGCTTTTGACAAAATCCGAACGGTTTCGTCCTCTATTTCGTGCAGCCTCCGCAACATCAAGTGATACGTACTTGTATTGTAATTTTTCAATATCAATAGCCCGCTCTCCATTGAAGCTCTCTGAAGGAGGCAGATACATAGAGTCCATGACCTCAGCATAGTATTGATCTATATAATCTCGAGTATCCCATTCGATATCTACTTTCCAGTTTAACCTACGTCCTTCGTATAAGTCATCTCCAAAACCGTAGTAATTGTTATACATGTATTTTTCGTACTCGCTCATATCTGTGGTATCCGCATCCATAAACGCATATCGAGCGATACCTCTATCATCTCCATCTTCTGCGAGGCCCATTTCATCAATGAAAATAGCGAGCTTAGCACGCACAACAGAGTCTTTTACCCAATTCACAAATTGACGGTATTCAGAGTTTGTAATTTCTGTTTCGTCCATATAAAAAGATCGAACAGAAACCGTTCGTGCTGGAGCATTTTGCAAGTCAGCTATATCTTCTTCTGTTTTACCAATAGTGAAGGTACCTCTTGGAACCAAAACCATACCCAAGGGTGTTTCTGATCGCCACTTACCATTTGTTTGAACACCAGTAAGCTCTCCATTACGCCCTGTGGAGTCTCCCAAGAGATTACAAGACTGTAATGAGATGCCAAATAAGACGACTGTAAGAATAGAATAAACTTTTCTCATAATACTTTTGTTGAAATTGTTTTTTAATTTAAACTGCATTTTATCCATAATATTGTGCCGTTTATCGATTTAACACTGTTAAATCTGTGATCGCCTTTGCGCTAAAATGTACCGATGAGGTAATTCATTAGCGCAGGCCATTTGATAATCTTCTTCATCACAAGCAATCACAAAGGGATACCTGTCATCCATATTCGGTAAATCCAATGTGCTTGGCTTTACTTGTAACCACCAGCGATTTGTGACCAAACTTTTGTAAAAAGTCAATGCATCTATATCAGTGGTCACGGTATATTTCACGTAATTATCATCGTTCAAGGTAGGCCGTTCAGAATACCTCAAATTCAAGCCTTCAAAGAAATACCACACGATTTGTGCCAAAAGAGCAAAACTCATCTCTCCATTGGGAATATTGTAAATTCCAAAGAGAGATAGACTGTCTCCCATGGCGCTGTATCTGGCTAAGGCACAAATTTCTCTTCCGTCAAAACCATTAGGTGAAAAATGTTCATATACTCCAATCTCCGAGGCCTTTATCGCCTGCATATCCATACTGACCAAGTCCAATCCCCTGAGNATGGGTTCTAAACTTCGTATATCTTTAGTAACCTCCCCTAATCGGTAGGTTTCAAAATTCATTTGTTCAGCAAGATCTAAGACCTCTTGAGCGACAAAATAGCTTTGATACCCCAACTGTGTCAGCTGTCTTAGATTATTTGGTGGTTTGGTTATTATTCGACTCATGTAAGAGAGGTCACTTATGAGTTCATCTCCAACTCCAAAGTCAAATTTGCTATCGATCAGTCCCATATGCACCATGACCTTTTTCTGATCAAAAGCCCTGTAAGTGGCATAACTCAAATCTTGAGTAGCGCCGAGGAGAAGAGGTACAATATTGAGTTCCAATAATTCTTCAACGATAGTTTTGACAGCGTACTCTGTATCTTCTTTAGTATTACCTGAGGGAACATCTCCTAAATCGACAATGTTCAGATTCCAATTACCAAACATCAGTTTGTACAGTTCCATTCGCAGGGCATCTGTATCTAACTCATAGGGCTTCTTTCCTTCAGCAGTTCGACGATCTAATACCCCAAAGATGGCCACCGATCGACCCTCTAATTCAGGTATTCCAAATTGTGAGCTGTGTTTATCTAAGTGATGACCAACACATTGTACATTGAGCAATTCTGTTGCCGCCAGAACTTTATCTCCAACCGGAATTAGAATATCTTCATTTATGACACTGCTCATTTCTTTTTAGCTTTGGTGGATGTCTTTTTTTTACGAGTTGTTTTTTTAGGTGTTTTTGATTCGATAAGGGCTTTGACTTCTTCGAGACTCAAGGCAGTAGGATCAACATCCTTAAGTAATTCTACCTTTATTTTTTTGTGTATGATGTTGTGCCTTCCCCAACGCGCTTTTTCAATTCTAATATCCTCCTCTGGCCAACTGCAAACTACTTTTTCAGCTTCTTTCTTCTTTTTGTCTTCAATTAGCGCAACAATATCACTTTCACTCAAATGATCAAAGTCGTATTTCTTATTGACATTGATGAATAATCCATTCCATTTGATAAAGGGGCCAAATCGGCCTTTACCCTTGGTAACATCAATGCCTTCATAAACATATATAGGCGCATCAGCGCGCTCCTTTTCTTCAATAAGCTCTGAAGCTCGGTCCAAATCAACACTAAAAACGTCATCTGATGCCATGAGTGAAACAAACTTTTTTCCATAGCGTACATACGGTCCAAATCTACCTACGTTTGCTTCTACTTCCTCTCCTTTATANACCCCAAGTTTACGCGGGAGTTTAAACAAATCAAGTGCCTCTTCAAAACTTATATTGGTAATAGATTGGTCTGGCAGTAAACTTGCATACACTGGGGTTTGCTCATCATCTGGACTCCCAATTTGTGCCATTGCACCGTATCGTCCAAGTCGCACAATAAGTTGTCGGCCAGATTTAGGATCTTTACCTAGATAGCGCTCTCCACTTGCACGGTCTGCATTAGCAGCAACCTTTTCTACATCCGGATGAAAATCCGCATAAAACGATTTCATTAATTGCTNCCAATCTTTAGAACCTGCGGCAATTTCATCAAAATCCTCTTCAACTTTTGCCGTAAAATTATAATCTAATATGCGTTCAAAATGGTCAACCAGAAAATCGTTAACTACAAAACCTATATCCGTAGGCACTAGTTTACCTTTGTCAGAACCTGTATTTTCTTTAAGTTCATTGCTGTTGACAACACCCTCTTTTAGTATCAATTGTGTGTAGGCTCTTTCCTTTCCTTCAATACTTCCTTTTTCAACGTATTTCTTATCAATAATTCTAGAAATAGTAGCAGCATAAGTTGAGGGTCTACCAATACCTAATTCTTCTAATTTTTTGACCAAGCTCGCTTCAGAATACCTGTAAGGGGGCCTGCTAAAACGTTCAGTAGCAGTGATACGCTTATATTGTAGCGGCTGTTCTTTTTGAAGCGGAGGTAATATAGTGCTGTCTTCTTTGAGGTCTTCATCATCAACACTCTCAAGGTATACTTTTAAAAATCCGTCAAAAATGACAATCTCTCCATTAGCTGTAAAATATTGATCATTAGCCGTATTCTTTATTTTCACCTTTGTGCGCTCAAGTTGTGCATCACTCATTTGCGAGGCCAGTGCTCTTTTGTAAATAAGCTCGTATAAACGATCTTGATCTCTGTCTTTTGCAATTGATTTCAACTCAAAATTTGTAGGCCTTATCGCTTCGTGAGCTTCTTGTGCACCCTTACTTTTTGAACTGAACTGACGTTGTTTTGCATAGTTGGCACCAAATTGATCATTAATTGCTTTTTCAGCAGCTTGAATTGCCTCTGAAGAAAGGTTTACACTGTCGGTTCTCATGTAGGTGATTAAACCTGCTTCATAGAGCCTTTGTGCCACCTGCATGGTTTTTCGAACAGGAAAATAGAGTTTTCTCGAAGCTTCTTGCTGTAAAGTAGAAGTCGTAAAAGGAGCCGAAGGGGCGCGTTTGGCGGGCTTTTTTTCTAAAGTGTCTATTGAAAATTGCGCTGAAGACAATTCTTTTAAAAAGTCCGCAGATTCCTGGGCTGTCTTAAAAGTCTTACCGAGTTTTGCTTCAAATGATTGACCTTTCTCTGTATTGAAAATGGCCTTTATGCGAAAGCTTGCCTCGGTTTTAAAGTCTTGTATTTCACGCTCTCGCTCAACTATCAATCGAACAGCAACAGATTGCACACGTCCGGCAGATAAGCCCGGCTTTATTTTTTTCCACAGTACAGGGGAGAGTTCATACCCCACAATACGATCAAGCACTCTTCTGGCCTGTTGTGCGTTAACCAGGTCAATATTGATTGAACGGGGGTTTTGAATCGCTTTCTCTATGGCGGTCTTCGTGATTGAATTAAATACAATTCGCTTTGTTTTTGAAGCATCTAGTTCTAAGGTTTCCATTAGGTGCCAAGAAATAGCCTCACCCTCTCGATCTTCATCACTTGCCAGCCAAATAGTATCCGCTTTATAAGAAAGGGATTTTAATTTTGCTACCTGAGGTTTGCTGCGATCGCTTACCGTATATTTTACTTGAAAATTTTGTGCTATGTCAATACCCATTTCATTTTCAGGTAGGTCAGCAATATGACCATAACTAGACTCCACCTTAAAATCTTTTCCGAGAATTTTCTCAATCGTTTTCGCCTTTGCGGGCGACTCCACAATCACCAAATTTGAAGCCATAGAATTCTTTTATTGAAAACAAAAATAGGAACATTTTGAGCTAACATCAGCCATATATATAGTAAGAAAAACGTTAAAAATTTATCAAAATACTGATCGCCAATAATTTAAATAATTGTAAATCAAGAACAAAGAAGTACAAAATAGCATTTACCTTATGCCTATCAGAGACATTTTTTTAAAAAAAGAGCTAGAACGTTTTTCTCACCTACCCTATTCTGAAAGCCCTACAAGTCGAAGGAAAAGTTACCAAAGTTCGACTGACAAAATGTCATTTTTTTAGATTATTTCTTACCTTTGCGAGGCTGTAGTAAAAACTTTTTCTAAACTAGAATTATACAGCAAAACTCAATTTTTAAGATAAATGCTACAAGAAGAGAATAAAAATCCCAACAAATACAACGGAGAGGTTTTAGAGCTTCATACCGATGAGGCTGGCTCGAAGACGAAAAAAATGTTTATTGAAAGCTACGGTTGTCAAATGAATTTCTCCGATAGTGAAATTGTTGCATCTATCTTATCAAAAGAAGGGTTTCAAACCACAACAGCAATAGAACAGGCTGATTTAATTCTAGTCAACACCTGTTCAATTCGAGAAAAAGCAGAACAAACCGTTCGAAATCGCTTAGACAAATTCAACAGTCTAAAACGAAATAATCCCAATCTTAAAGTAGGTGTCTTAGGTTGTATGGCTGAACGACTAAAACACAAATTTTTAGAAGAAGAAAAGATTGTAGATATGGTAGTGGGACCTGACGCTTACAAAGACCTACCAAATCTCATCGCAGAGGTGGAACAAGGAACAGACGCAGTCAATGTCATACTTTCTAAAGAAGAGACTTACGGAGATATTGCTCCAGTGCGCTTGAATTCAAATGGAGTTACGGCTTTCGTTTCAATAACACGTGGCTGCGACAATATGTGTACCTTTTGTGTAGTGCCCTTTACTAGAGGTAGAGAGCGAAGTAGAGATCCCCAATCTATTGTAGAAGAAATCAATGAACTTTGGGATAAAGGCTTTAAAGAAGTTACACTACTTGGACAAAATGTAGACAGTTATTTGTGGTATGGAGGAGGATTAAAAAAAGACTTCGAAAAAGCCAGTGATTTTCAAAAAGCCACAGCAGTTCGTTTTTCAGACCTATTAGAAAAAGTGGCGCTGGCTCAGCCAAAAATGAGAATTCGATTTTCGACTTCGAATCCTCAAGACATGACACTTGACGTGATTCATACCATGGCCAAATACGAGAACATTTGCAATTATATTCACCTGCCAGTCCAAAGTGGATCAGATCGAATCTTAAAGAAAATGATTCGTCTTCACACTCGAGCTGAATACATCGCTCTTATTGAACAAATAAAAAACATCATTCCAGATTGCGCCATATCACAAGATATGATTGCCGGCTTTCCAACAGAGACTGAGGAAGATCATCAAGACACCCTTTCGCTTATGGAAACTGTGCAATACGCCTTTGGATTCATGTTTGCTTATTCAGAGCGTCCCGGCACTATGGCAGCACGAAAATTTGAAGATGACATTCCGTTAGAAACCAAAAAACGAAGACTTACTGAAATCATCAATATGCAGCAAAAGCACAGTTTGTTGGAAATGAAAAAGCACATCGGTAAAACTGAAGAAGTTCTCATTGAAGGGGATTCTAAAAAATCAGCGGACTTTTTTATGGGCAGAAACACCCAAAACGCAGTAGTCGTCTTTCCAAAAGAGTCCTATAAAGTAGGTGATTATGTAATGGTTACCATTGAAGACTGCACTGCAGCCACGCTCAAAGGAAATGCAGTAGGATACAGCAAAAACAATTAAGCCTATGAGTCAATTACAAAGTTTAAAACAGCGTTTTGAAATCATTGGTAACGATATAAAACTCAATCGTGCCCTAGAAAAAGCAGTTCAAGTAGGCCCAACCGACATCTCAGTCTTGGTCACTGGTGAAAGCGGAGTGGGTAAAGAAGTTGTGCCAAAAATCATACATGCCTTATCGCATCGAAAACACAGCAAATACATCCCTGTGAACTGTGGTGCTATTCCAGAAGGAACTATAGATTCTGAACTATTCGGTCATGAAAAAGGCGCATTTACCGGAGCGACTCAAACGCGATCAGGGTATTTTGAAGAAGCTGATGGTGGCACCATTTTTTTAGATGAGGTTGGAGAATTACCACTGACCACGCAGGTGCGATTGTTAAGGGTCCTCGAAAATGGAGAGTTTTTGAAAGTAGGATCTTCAGCGGTTCAAAAGACGAATGTTCGAATCGTGGCTGCAACGAATGTCAATATGCAAGAGGCCATAGCTAAAAACAAATTTAGAGAAGACCTCTACTATAGACTCTCCACGGTAGAAATTGAAATTCCACCACTTAGAGAGCGCAGAGAAGATATCCATTTACTTTTTAGAAAATTTGCTTCTGACTTTGCCAAAAAATACAATATGCCTACCATCAGATTAGATGAGAATGCCATTCACCTTTTGCAGTCCTATTATTGGCCAGGTAATATTAGGCAGTTGAGAAACACAGCTGAACAACTATCTGTTTTAGAAAAAGAGCGTTTAGTCGAGGGCACTACCCTTCATAACTATCTACCTAATAGAGTAGCCAACAGACTTCCGGCAATAGTCAACAACAACAGTGAACAGACATCAGATTTCATGCACGAGCGTCAAATCATGTACAAATACTTGCACGATCTCAAAAAAGACGTCACTGATTTGAAGCGAATTGTAGCAACCATACACAATACGAATGAAACAGATCCGGTAGAGACAGATGAAATTTTGATTGCCAATCAAGTATCAAAACCAAGTGAACACAAGCTAGGTGATTCCATCAAACCTGCATTTTTGGAAATGCCCCAAAACAAGCTAGAAAATGATCCTTACGAGTATGCAGAAGATATCGCAGAAGAAGAAACCCTATCTTTACACGATACCGAAATCGAACTGATTAAGAAATCACTCGAACGCAATAGAGGAAAAAGAAAGGCGGCTGCCCAAGAATTAGGTATCTCGGAGCGAACCCTTTACCGAAAGATTAAACAATACGATCTCTGAACAATGACCAAAAAAATAAGACATTATTGTTTTTACGCCTTCGCTTTTTTACTCTCAGCATGCGGATTAAAAGTGAATTATAACTTTTCTGGAGCGAGTACCGGAACAGCTACGAGTTTTCAAGTCAATTTCTTTCAGAATTACGCAGATCAAAGTCCAGGTTCAACCATAGAACCAGGTTTAGATCGCGATTTCACGCTTTCGCTACAAGATTTGATTTTGGGATTGACTTCACTAGATTTGACCAATACAAATGGGGATTTAATTTACGAAGGAGAAATTACAGAATATCGGGTAGCTCCCATGACCGCTACAGCTAATCAGACTGCAGCACAAAATCGATTAAGCATGACTGTTAACGTTCGTTTTTACAATACCACCAAAGAAGATGTAGATTTCGAAAGACGTTTTAACTTTTTTTATGACTTTCCAGCCTCACAATTGCTAGAATCAGTCAAGTCCGAGGCACATGCAGCCCTTTTTGAACGTTTGACACAAGATATTTTTAACGCCTCACTGGCTGATTGGTAATGATGAATAAGGAACAGTTTTTATCAGTATTGCAAAATAAAAAAGCCCCGAGAAACGCGGCTGAAATCAATGGTTTAAAGGAATTGATAAAAGCCTACCCCTACATGCAAAACGCTTGGGCTCTTTACCTAAAAAGCTTAGATATAGACAAAGACGAGGTATTTGATGCTACGCTGAAAAAAACAGCAATTCGCACAAATGACAGATCGCTTCTGTTCGATTACATCAATGCAAAAGAAGAGGTCAAAGAAGAAAGCCCTGAACTGGTCAAAGCCTCAAATAGTAACTCAGAGAAACAATTAGATGATGTACTTGAATTGAGTTCAGAGCAAGGAAAAAAAGAAGAACAGAGCTCCGAAAATTTTGTAAATGAACTGCTTCAAAACGAATCAGCACATGATTTAAGTTCAAGCGAAGAAACAGAAGAACTCGAAGAAACAGAAACAACTCCAATTGGAATTCCAGGTCAGAATATTAGTTACGGAGAAGAAAAAAACACCTTCAACACAAGAGAAGAAAAACTTGAAATTGTTAAAAACAAGTCTGTTCTTGAAGAAATTTTACCTGCGCAAGAAGTAACTGAAATACCTTCTGAGATATCCATCGAAGATGCTATGCAGACTACTGAAGAACAGGTAAAGGACTCCGTTGAAGAAGATATTCAAACCACTGATGAGTCACACCTCATTGAAGACGAAAATCAATTCAACAATGAACTTGACAACGACGATAAAGATGATGACGAAGACATGAACTCCAAGATTAGAAGATTAGAAGTCATCATAAGCGAAATGAGTTTTGACGAAAAAGAAGTGAGCTCTGAGCAAGTTAACAATGAAACTAGTCCATCTGAAATAGAAGCTGACCATGCAGAAGAGCAAGATGAGGAAAGTGGTCAAGACTTTGAATCTAAAACAGAAATAGATAGAACAGTCTCCGGAGGCAGTGATGCCCAACAAAAAGAAAATACCACAGATCAAACCCAAGAAAAGCAGCTGAATTACTTTGAATGGATTAAGCAAAGCTCAAAAAACAGTGTAGACGCCTCAAATGAATTAGAAACAGAAGAGCAAGAACGCAAGTATGCGCTGTTAGATGCTTTTTTAGAGCGCAACCCGAAAATAGTACCTTCGGACGAAATCAAAGATATCGACATCGATGCTGCGAGCTCCATCGAAGACAACAATTTGATAACAGAGACTATGGCACAACTTTACATGGGTCAAAAGCAATTCAAAAAGGCAATTGAGGCCTATAAGACCTTAATTTTGAAATATCCAGAAAAAAGTAGTTTCTTTGCCATCCAAATTCAAGAAGCACAAAGGCTTGTTGATCAACAAAAAGACACAGAATGAGTACATTTTCAATTTTTATGATTTTAATAGTGATTGTATCACTTTTATTAATGTTAGTTGTAATGGTGCAGAATCCAAAAGGAGGAGGTTTATCTTCAGCCTTTGGAGGAGAAGGTACTCAAGTCGTTGGTGGAGTTCAAAACACCAATAATTTCTTAGACAAAAGTACTTGGACTTTGGCTACAATTCTTGTAGTGCTTATTCTATTATCCAATGTATCACTTAAGGGTAGCTTTGGAGAAGGTGATTCTCGTTTACTCGACTCATCAGACGAGAACTTTGAATTGGTTCCAGAAGAAGTTGTTCCAGAAGAATTACCTGCAATCCCAGCTGGAGACGATCCACAAGAATAAATACAGAAAACATAAAAATGATGCCAGCTTATGACAAGCTGGCATTTTTTTTACCGCTAATGTCAGTTTTTTTAAATTGGCACAATTTATGACCCTAGAGCAACAAATTAAAATGAAGATAAAATGGCAAACATTACAATTAAACCTTTAGCAGACAGAGTTCTAGTTGAACCTATGGAGGCTGAAACCACAACTGCCTCTGGAATTATTATACCAGATACAGCTAAAGAAAAACCACAAAAAGGAATTGTGGTAGCTGTTGGACCTGGGACAAAAGATGAATCAATGACTGTTTCAGTAGGAGACCAAGTACTCTATGGAAAATACGCTGGAACAGAGTTAAAACTCGACGGCAATGATTACCTCATCATGCGCGAGAGTGACATCTTAGCAATTGTTTAATTAATTAAATTATAAAAAAATATAGATCATGGCAAAAGATATAAAATTCGACATTGAAGCAAGAGACGGTCTGAAAAGAGGTGTGGATGCCTTGGCAAACGCAGTTAAAGTAACTCTTGGACCAAAAGGAAGAAATGTAATCATCAGCAAGGCTTTCGGTGGGCCTTCAGTTACCAAAGACGGTGTCAGTGTGGCAAAAGAAATCGAGCTTGAAGATGCACTTGAAAACATGGGTGCTCAGATGGTTAAAGAGGTTGCTTCAAAAACCAACGATTTAGCAGGAGACGGTACGACAACCGCAACTGTTTTGGCACAAGCCATTGTTAAAGAAGGATTGAAAAATGTAGCAGCCGGTGCAAATCCCATGGACCTCAAAAGAGGAATCGAAAAAGCAGTAGACGCTATTGTTGGAGATCTTGAAAAACAATCTCAGACGGTTGGAGATGCTATTGAAAAAATTAAGCAGGTTGCCGCAGTTTCTGCGAACAATGATGAAACTATTGGTGATCTGATTGCCCAAGCTTTTGAAAAGGTTGGTAAAGAAGGTGTAATTACAGTTGAAGAGGCAAAAGGAATGGACACTTATGTGGACGTAGTGGAGGGAATGCAATTTGATAGAGGATATCTATCTCCTTACTTCGTNACTGATTCTGAAAAAATGACAACAGAATTAGACAGCCCTTACATTTTGCTTTTTGACAAAAAGATTTCAGCAATGAAAGATCTTTTACCTGTACTCGAGCCTGTTGCTCAATCAGGAAAACCTCTTTTAATTATTGCAGAGGACGTTGACGGTGAAGCTCTAGCTACACTTGTGGTAAACAAACTTAGAGGTTCTTTAAAAATTGCAGCCGTAAAAGCTCCTGGATTTGGAGATCGTCGTAAAGCAATGCTTGAAGATATTGCAATTCTCACCGGAGGTACAGTCATTGCTGAAGAAAGAGGATTTACTCTTGAAAATGCTACAATCGACATGCTCGGAACTTGTGAAAAAGTATCCATTGATAAAGACAACACAACTATTGTCAATGGTGCAGGTGCAGGAGACGACATCACTGCTCGTGTGAGTCAAATCAAATCTCAAATTGAAACAACTACTTCAGATTACGATAAAGAAAAACTACAAGAGCGTTTGGCAAAATTAGCCGGTGGTGTTGCAGTACTTTATGTAGGTGCAGCTTCAGAAGTAGAGATGAAAGAGAAGAAAGATCGCGTTGACGATGCACTTCACGCCACGCGTGCAGCTGTAGAAGAAGGAATTGTTGCCGGAGGTGGAGTTGCTCTTGTTCGAGCGAAAAAAGCCCTTTCTGGTGTAGAAACAACAAATGCCGATGAAGTCACTGGTTTACAAATCGTAGAACGCGCAATCGAAGCTCCTTTGAGAACAATTGTTGAAAATGCTGGTGGGGAAGGATCTGTTGTTGTAGCCAAAGTAATGGAAGGTAAAAATGACTTTGGATACGATGCGAAATCAGAAACATACGTGAATTTAATGGAAGCAGGAATTATCGATCCTAAAAAAGTGACTCGTGTCGCTATCGAAAACGCCGCTTCAGTTTCAGGTATGATCTTAACTACAGAATGTGCATTAATCGATATTAAAGAAGACGCTCCTCCTGCAGGCCCTCCAATGGGTGGTGGAATGCCAGGAATGATGTAATAAAATCGAAACTTGAATAAAAAAAGCCACCTTAAGTAGGTGGCTTTTTCAGTTAACTTTATTTTAGCCTAAATTCATCTACCATGGTAAATTTTGAAGAGTTAGAAATAGCAATACAACAAATAACTACAAACGAAGAACTGACCGTTTCAGAACGATTGGAAAACATCTGTGTACTTCTTCAATCCTCCGTGGCTCATTACGATTGGGTCGGCTTTTATTTTCACCATGAACAGAAGCCAGAACTGCATCTGAAAGCATTTGCTGGTGAACCCACTGATCACACAGTTATTCCATTCGGAAAAGGAATCTGTGGACAAGTAGCAGAAAGCAATAACAACTTTATTGTTCCAGATGTTCAAGCCCAAGACAATTATATCGCATGCAGCATCAATGTTAAAAGTGAAATCGTAGTACCCCTCTTTGTAGAAGGTAAAAATATAGGTCAAATTGATATCGATTCGAACACTATAGATGCTTTTGACAAAAAAGATGAACAATTTCTTGAACTTGTTAACAGAATGGTCGCAAGCATTTTGGCTTAGCCTCAAAAACATCTAATTTCGCCCTCTTAAAATCAACTCGTTTTGGAAAGAAATATACAAAACGTCCTTATCTCAGTATTTCATAAAGAAGGGCTTGAGCCTATAGTTCAAAAACTGAAGGAACTAGGTGTTCGCATATACTCTACGGGAGGAACAGAAAAATTCATAAAAGAATGTGGAGTCGATGTTATTCCTATTGAAGATTTAACGGCATACCCTTCTATCTTAGGAGGTCGAGTAAAAACACTTCACCCAAAGGTCTTTGGCGGTATTTTAAATCGTCAAAACGTAAATTCTGATCAGGAAGAATGTAGCAAGTACGACATTCCACAACTCGATTTAGTCATTGTAGATCTTTATCCATTCGAGAAAACGGTAGCTTCAGGTCAAAGTCATTCAGATATCATTGAAAAAATAGATATTGGTGGAATTTCATTGATCAGAGCTGCAGCAAAAAATTACAAAGATGTACTCTGTATTTCCTCACAAGACCAATACGCAGGACTATTAGAAATCTTAAGCAATAAAGAAGCTAAGACCAACTTGGAAGAAAGGCAGCGTTTTGCAGCGGCTTCATTTCAACTTTCGTCGCATTACGACAAGGCCATATTCAATTATTTCACAGGACATAACGAAGACTCAGATCCTGTTTTAAAATTGAGCGAACAGCAACATATGCCCCTTAGATACGGAGAAAATCCACATCAAAAAGGAACGTTTTTTGGAGACTTCAATGGCTTGTTTGATCAGCTTCACGGAAAAGCACTTTCCTATAACAACTTACTCGATATCGATGCTGCCGTTCAACTCATGCGAGAATTTAAAGACGACTCCCCCACATTTGCCATTCTCAAGCACAATAATGCATGTGGATTAGCCACTAGGGACAATCTACACCAAGCCTATGTAGATGCTCTTGCAGGCGACCCTATTTCTGCTTTTGGCGGCATCTTAATTGCAAATACTACTATCGATTTAAAGACAGCAGAAGAAATATCAAGCTTGTTTTGTGAGGTAGTCATTGCGCCAGAATTTGATGCTGAAGCACAGGTCAAACTCCAAGAAAAAAAGAATCGCATATTACTTGTTCAAAAAAATTGGAATTTGCCTAAAATACAAGTCAGAACAGCACTTAACGGTTACTTATGGCAAGAACAAGACAGTCTAACCGAAACACAAGATCAATTAAAAACTGTGACCACAATTAGCCCAAGTCAAAATGAAATTGACGACTTGCTTTTTGCGGCAAAAATTTGCAAACACACTAAGAGTAACACTATTGTTTTAGCTAAAAACCGTCAACTTATCGCCTCAGGAACAGGACAAACTTCTCGAGTAGACGCACTTAAACAAGCGATACAAAAAGCAAAAGCGTTCAAATTTGAACTCGAAGGAGCGGTAATGGCTAGTGATGCCTTTTTTCCTTTTCCAGACTGTGTTGAAATTGCCCACAATGAAAAAATCTCTTCCGTAATACAACCTGGAGGATCGATAAAAGACGAGTTGAGTATAGATTTTTGCAATAATGCAAAAATGTCAATGTTAATGACCGGAATTCGTCATTTTAAACACTAAAAATCTTACATTTACAAGAGTAGTAGTTACGTTAAATTAAAACCCCTTATTTGATATGGCATTTCTTGATTTCCTAACAGAAGAAATCGCTATTGACCTCGGAACGGCCAATACCCTCATAATACATAACGACAAAGTTGTTGTCGACTCCCCTTCTATCGTAGCTCGTGATCGTGCCACTGGTAAAATTATTGCTGTAGGTCGAGAGGCCAATATGATGCAAGGAAAGACGCATGAAAATATCAAAACCATTCGTCCACTTAAAGATGGAGTCATTGCAGACTTTGACGCATCAGAAAAAATGATCAGCATGCTGATTAAGGCGATTCCAGCATTGAAGAAAAAATTATTTCCACCTTCACTTCGTATGGTGATTTGTATTCCTTCAGGCATTACTGAAGTAGAAATGCGCGCTGTTAAAGAATCAGCTGAACGAGTTAACGGCAAAGAGGTACATCTAATACACGAACCCATGGCAGCCTCTATCGGTATCGGTTTAGACATCATGGAACCAAAAGGAAATATGATTGTTGATATAGGTGGAGGAACTACTGAAATAGCAGTTATTGCTTTAGGAGGTATTGTTTGCGACCGTTCAGTTAAAATTGCAGGAGACGTTTTTACCAACGATATCGTAAATTATATGCGTACGCAGTTTAACCTCTTTATCGGTGAGAGTACAGGTGAAAAAATAAAAATTGAATGTGGCTCAGCACTTGACGACCTAGAGAATCCACCAAATGAGATGGAGATTCAAGGTAGAGATCTTTTAACCGGTAAACCTAAGTCTGTGTTAATGACGCACAAAGATGTGGCAAAAGCATTAGATAAAAGTATCATTCGAATTGAAGACGCAGTCATGGAAACACTTTCTCAAACTCCTCCAGAACTCGCATCGGACATTTACAATTCAGGAATATACTTAGCAGGTGGAGGGGCTCTACTCAGAGGACTAGACACCAGACTGTCAAACAAAACAGATTTACCCGTTTATATTTCAGAAGATCCCTTACGAGCAGTAGTGCGGGGAACAGGCATTGCCCTTAAAAATTTAGAAATCTTTAAAAATATTTTAGTGAGGTAATACGTTGAATCTGTGGTATGCAGCAAATCATTTCATTCTTATTTAAAAGACAAGTAGAACTTCTCTACCTTCTATTACTATTGATAAGTTTGATGCTGAGTATCAATTCTCACTCTTATCATCAAAGACAATATTTAAACTCGGCCAATGTGCTTAGCAGTAGTCTGCAACGCTGGAGCAATGAAGCCTTTACTTATCTTGATTTAAAAAAGGTAAACAGTACATTAAATGAAGAAAACGTCGCATTAAAAAACGAGTTAGAACAGTTGAAAAGTTCTGTTCAGCTATTAAATCGAGCGGCATTAAATACTGCATTCGGTGAGAGTCAATTCAAATATTATTCGGCAAAAGTTATTAAGAACAGCATTAGTCGTTATAGAAATTACCTCACCATCGATATAGGTGCCAATGATAAGGTGACCACTGACATGGGGGTTATTAATGAAAACGGAATCGTAGGGGTAGTAGACGAAGTATCTGCAAAATATGCAACTATCGCTTCAGTAGCACATGCAGATGTACAAATCAATGCCAAGCTCAAAAATTCAGATCACTTTGGTTTTCTGAGTTGGGATAGAGTAGACTATACATTATTCAATTTATTTGACGTCCCTAAAAATGCATCTGTTGCCCTTGGTGACACTATAGTCACAGGAGGAATGTCCAATATTTTTCCAGAGGATATTTTAATTGGAACTGTGGTAGATTACAGCATTCCAAATAACCAAAGTTTTTATGAGATCACAGTTAAATTGAACAATGATTTAGCCAACCTTAATTACGTTAAATTGATTGCCAATAAAAACAAAAATGAAATCAGTACACTTCAGTCTAAAACCTCTCTTGAATGATCACCAATGATCTAGGAAATCTCGCCTTACGTTTTATTGGATTAATATTTGTTCAAGTGTTAATTCTGAATAACCTCATTGTTTTTGGACAATACATCCCTTTCATTCCTGTACTTTTTCTGTTTTGGTTTCCGATGTATATTCCAAAAAATATTATGATGGTAGTGGCCTTTTTTCTTGGACTGATCATCGATATATTCAACGATACAGTTGCATTTCACGCATTTTCATTAAGTACAATAGCTTATTTACGTCCGAGTATTTTAAAATTTTGCTTTGGAAATAATATTGAATTTCAAAGCAACCATTTTCAAGGCACTTCCAGAGCACAAAGACTGAGCTTTTTGTTCATACTGTTGTCCCTCGAAGCATTTTTGTTTTTCATCTTAGAAATATTCAATTTTAAACACATCTTACTTATTTTTAACAAAACAGTGCTCACCACATTTTTAAGTTTCGGAGTTAGTTTAATTATCACCTCTATAATACCTAGGAATATCTAAATGCAACGATTTGTTTTTAATATACTGACCACACTCATAGGCCTTACTTTCATTTTTAGGTTGGGGTATTTACAGATCATTAAATACGACAAGAGCAAACAAATGATGGACAACCTAGCCATCAAAGTTGAAAAAACATATCCAGAGCGAGGTTTTATCTACGACAGAAATAACCAATTACTCGTTGCCAATCAACCGGCCTATGACATTATGGTCATACCTCGAGATATTGAGAATTTAGATACTTTAGCCTTCTGTCAAATGCTTAATATCAGCAAAAAACAACTTGACAAAACCTTGGCTCGCGCCAAGCGATACTCCACTCGATTACCTTCTGTTGTGCTGTCGAATTTATCCAAAAATGAATACGCCGTTTTTCAAGAAAAAATGAGGCGTTTTCCTGGTTTTTTCGTTCGTGCAAAATCATTGAGAGATTACTATACCAAAGCTGGAGCGAATGTACTTGGATACATCTCAGAAGTCAATCAAGACGATATCAATAAGAACGCTTACTATATTCAAGGTGAAAATATTGGTCGCACTGGAATCGAAAAACAATATGAGAAATACTTGAGAGGGAGCAAAGGCGTAAAATACATTCAAAAAGACCGTTTCAATAGAGAAATAGGTCCATATGAAAACGGTATATATGATACCTTAGCTAGAATTGGACTTGATATTAATATCACCATAGATAAAGAACTACAAGAGTATGCCGAAAAGCTCATGAACGGGAAAAGAGGAGGAATCGTTGCTCTCGAACCCAAAACAGGAGAAATTTTGAGTATGGTCAGCGGACCAACCTATGACCCATCCCTTCTTGTAGGACGAAAAAGATCAAAAAATTATACCAAATTACATTACGACTCCATTTCAAAACCTACTTGGGACCGTTCAATACTAGCCGAACCTTCTCCTGGTTCTCCTTTCAAGGTCTTAAATGCGCTTGCTGCCCTTCAAGAAGGCACACTCGATCAAAACGAAAAAGTACGCTGTTATGAAGGCTTTTATGTGGGTGGTGTAAAAAGAGGGTGTCACTGCGGTGGTGGTCATCGCGATTTAAATGACGGAATTCGACACTCGTGTAATGCCTATTTCGCAGATGTTTTCAATAATTTTTACGACAAGTATGAAAATACTGCTGAAGCTCACGACTCATGGACAAAGCACATGAAAAGTTTTGGACTTGGAAACTACTTAGGAACAGATCTGCCCACAGGTCGACCAGGGCGAATTCCAAACAATGCATATTATGATAGAGCCTATGGAAAAAATAAATGGTACAGTAGTTATATCATTTCTAATGCCATTGGTCAAGGTGAAGTAGCCGCTACTCCTATCCAACTTGCCAATATGACAGCGGCAATTGCCAATAGAGGTTATTTTATCACTCCTCATATCATTAAAAATATTTCAGACGGNTCAGAAATTCCATCGAGATTTAAANGAAAANGATTTACNTCNATCGANAGCAAGCACTTTGATCCNATTNTAAAAGGNATGAGTGAAGTCTACAANAGAGGAACTGCNAGATGGNTTCAAGTNCCTGANGTTNAAATNGCNGGAAAAACAGGAACNGTAGAAAATTTCACNATCATAAATGGCGTAAANACACAATTGACNGACCANTCAGTNTTNNTAGCCTTTGCTCCNNTTGAAAATCCNAGGATAGCNCTAGCNGTCTATATTGAACACGGNTATTANGGANNNCGTTANGCGGGACACATNGCTTCNTTNATGATCGAAAAATATATCAAAGGAGAAATCAGNCGAAAAGATTTAGAANCGCGTATGTTGACCAAAACNCTNGATCNTGAATACGCAAAGCCACTAAGTGGCGAGCCTTTCGAAATCAACGAGTATGTCTGGTAAATCATTTCTTTGGAGAGTCGATTGGCTCGTCATACTGCTATACCTTGCACTCAGTTTTTTCGGATGGCTGAACCTGTATTCAACAACCGTTAGCGACTCTGACGCCTCTTTATTCGATTTTAGCACCTATTATGGAAAACAGCTTTTCTTCTTTTGTTTATCTATCGTGATGTTTTTCAGTATCTCACTTCTAGACGATCGATTTTTTGAGCGCTTTTCGTCTATTTTTTACTTCGTAGGCTTATTTCTTCTTATCGGTTTATTTGCCTTTGGAGAAACCATAGCTGGAGCAACATCCTGGTATGATTTGGGCGCCTTTAATTTTCAACCCTCCGAATTTGCCAAGCTTACTACTGCATTGGGATTAGCCAAATACCTAAGTGACTTTCAAACAGACATCAAAAAAACATCCAGCCAGGCCTTCGCTGTTCTTTTAATTCTAGCACCCGTAATACTTGTAATTCCTCAACCTGATCCCGGAAGTGCACTTATCTTTTTGGCTTTGTTTTTAGTTTTATTTTACGAGGGTTTTCCTATTTACTTTCTGGTCTTTGCCATTGTATTGGCACTTTTATTTGGACTCACATTAATATTTGGTCCAATACTAATTGGAATTATTTATGGTGTATTACTGCTATTCTACTTTGGATTTAAATCTCCAAGGATTAAAATTCCAAGGATTGCCATGGCCACTTTTGTACTTTTTTCAGGTTTAATTATCTCGGGAACAACTTATGTATTCGAAGAAGTGTTTGAAGACCGTCACCGAGATCGATTCAATTTATGGTTGAACCTAGAGAAAAATACAAATGAACTTGAATCTATTCGCAAAAGTATTGGGTACAACACCATTCAGGCAGAAGAAGCCATTGCCTCAGGCAGGTGGTTCGGGAAAGGGTTTTTAAAAGGAACTCGAACAAAAGGAGATTTCGTTCCTCAACAACATACCGACTACATCTTTAGTTCTGTAGGCGAGGAATGGGGGTTTGTAGCATCTGCTTTGGTTATCATTGCTTTTGTAGTCTTACTCAATAGATTAGTGAAAATTGCAGAGCGTCAAAAAAGACATTTTAATCGCCTATTCGGTTATGGAATTACGGCAATACTATTGTTTCATTTTGTGATCAACATCGGTATGGTCCTTGGACTTTTACCAACTATAGGCATCCCTTTACCATTTTTCAGCTACGGCGGTTCAGGACAATTATTTATGTCTTTGATGCTATTTATCTTCCTCAAAATGGACGCCAATAGGCTAAATCAAGACGGAGGACTTTAATCTACCCCTTAATTGGTGAAGGCCTTTTGAAAGTAAACTTTTTCAAATCTTTTAGAACTTCTACAGCTTCTTCGACATACAAGTCTCGAGAAAGTTCCTTATGCCACCTGTCTCTTTTTTCACGAAGTATAGAATCGGTAGAAAACAAACGCTCTTCATCTTTCAAAGATGAAAAATTCAGTTTCGAGTCATATTCATCTAACACTTCAAATCGATCCGTTTCTGCTTCGAGTATCTTTTCTTCTTCTAAGTATATGTCGTAATTGAGAGAAACCATCTTGTTTTCGCGCTGCTCCATAATCCACTTTGCTTCCTGGTCAATAAGTTGCATTTCCTTAGACTTAGAAATACGGGCCTTACTATTAGCGATGATTTGTTCAAAATCAATTTCCTTCTCCCAAACCGAGTAGTTCGTGGGTGAAATTTGATCCCATTTCATAGGATTATCGTGGTCGCGCTCACCAATGTCAATGTAGGAGTATCGATCTGGAAGGGGTATATCCGAAGTAACTCCTCTGAGTTGTGTTGAACCTCCATTGATGCGATAAAATTTCTGAGTAGTAATCTTTAAGGCGCCTAATTCTCCAAATTCATTAGACCGCACAATATTGTCGAGTGGAATCAAATTCTGCACCGTTCCTTTACCGAAAGTTTGAGTGCTTCCTAGAACAACCCCACGCTTGTAGTCTTGAATGGCAGCAGCTAAAATCTCTGAGGCAGAAGCAGACAACTCATTGACGAGAATAACTAAAGGTCCATCCCATTGTACACGTTCATCATTGTCCTCGTGAATTTCTTTGCGTTTACCTAGAGAACTCACTTGAACAATTGGGCCCTCTGAGATAAAGTATCCAGCCATGTCAATAACCGTCTTTAGCGAACCTCCTCCATTGTTTCGTAAATCAAGTATAAGTCCTTCTACACCTTCTTTTTTTAGATTTTCGATTTCTTTCAATACATCCGTAGCGGCGTTTCGATTGTCGTAATCTTCAAAATCGATATAAAACTTAGGGAGGTTAATCAAACCAAAATTACTCTTCTCTTGATCTTCAATAATCACAGACTTAGCGTAAGACTCCTCTAATTCTACAACATCACGAACAATGGCTACCTCATCGATTTGCCCATCCACTCTTTTAACGGTCAAAAACACCTCAGTTCCCTTAGGTCCCTTGATAAGTTTGATCGCATCATCGATAGGCATACCGACAGTATTTACGCTCAATTCTTCACCTGCTTGCCTGACCTTCAAAATTTCATCTCCCACTTCTAGAGATTGAGCCCTCCAAACTGGACCACCAGAAATAATCTCTACAATTTTGGTTCCCTCGGGTTTTTTCTGAAGACGAGCTCCAATTCCCTCAAACTTTCCTGACATACTAATGTCAAAACGGTCTTTGTCCGTAGGAGCCATATAATAAGTGTGAGGATCGTATTCCTCTACTATGGCGTTTAAGAATTCCACGAAAGTGTCTTCTTTATCAAAGTCTTCTAAAAAATCAAAATATTCAAAAAGATCTTTTCGAGTTTGTTCGCGAGATTCAGCTTCAATTTCTTTAAGCTTTGAGCGTTTTACGGCTTTTAACTCTACTTCATTTTCACTCAAGAAAGTTTCAATCTTAGAATCGTAGGTATTTAGGGCATTCAACTTCAATTGTTTGCGCCAACGATTAGCCAACTCTTTTTCGGTCTCAACAAATCCTAATTTGTCGTAGTCGACTAAAATTTCATCTTCTGTATAGAAGTCGAAAGGCTTGGAAAGTACTTTTTGATAGCGCTCTTTAGCTTGACTTTGTCTCTGGTCAAAACGCTCATATACTTTATTAAAAAAGCTCAAATCAGTATTTTTTATTTGATCGTCAATTTGAAATCGATAGGGCTCGAACTCTTCGAGATCAGAAGAGAGAAAGTATCGTTTTAATGGATCTAAATTTTCAAATAAGCGATCAAAAACTTTTGAAGAAAAACGATCGTTGAGGTTCTTAGGCTCATAATGACCTTTCTCAAGCACGTAGCTGATTAAATCTATCAGCAGTTTATCTTTATCACTATCGTCAAAAGACGATTTATTGGTAAAACTGCAAGAGGCTACGGCCAAGAAAAAAAAGCCGAAACCAAAAATTAAATTCCTTTTCATCTAAACAAACAATTATTTTACATTGTAAAACTCGTAAAGTTAAAGAAAAATTAATGCCAAAGCGAAGTTAAAAAGAACGTAAATTTGATAAACTACAGTTATGCACAAGCCTTTAATACTCATAACAAACGATGATGGAATCAATTCTAGAGGATTGAGAAGGCTTATTGAATTCATGCAAGAAATTGGAAATGTCTTTGTCGTAGCTCCTGACAGCCCTCAATCAGGAATGGGTCACGCAATAACATTAGACAGTACATTGAGTGTGCAAAAGGTAAGTTTACACGGTCTTGACAACAAGTTTGAAGCATACAGTTGCAGTGGAACACCCGCAGACTGTGTAAAACTCGCGCTACAAGAATTATTGCCCGAAAAGCCAGATATCTGCGTGTCTGGAATTAATCACGGTTCTAATGCCTCGATTAATGTCGTTTACTCAGGAACAATGTCGGCTGCAATGGAAGCGGGAATTGAAGGAATCCCATCTATAGGATTCTCCTTATGTGATTTTGCGTATGATGCTGATTTTGAATCGTGTAAACACGGTGTACAGCTGTTGGTCAATGAAGCCTTACAGCATGGAATGCCGAAAGACACCGTCTTAAATGTCAATTTCCCTAAAACTAGAGGAGAAGAACCTTATAAGGGAATACGAATATGTCGCCAAGCTAAGGCTAATTGGAAAGAGAGATTCGATAAAAGACAAAGCCCTTCAGGTAAAGATTATTATTGGCTCACAGGAGATTTTCGATTATTAGATCAGGGAGAAGACACAGATATTAATGCTTTAGAAGATTATTTCATCTCTGTAGTTCCTTGTCAATTTGATTTAACTGCGCATCACAGTATAGCAACTCTTAATTCTTGGAACATTCATGACAGTTAAACAAAAGGAAATCGCCTATGGTTTTTCAGTGGGCTTTGCCCTTCACTTTTTAGGCGTGTGCTTTTACATTTTGCTATTTTCTAAACTAGGAATAGAAAAAAGCCTTGAAGTTGCTTACGAGGACGGTTATCTAGATAGTCTTTTAAGTTTAGGGGCAGTACTAGATTTAGGCGCCTTTTTCCTAATGCTTAAAAAGAACTTGGACCTTAGAGCGAGAGGGATTTTAATGTATACTATATTCTTAGCCGTAGGGCTTCTGCTTGGAAAGCTATTTTTTAATTTATAAACTGCAAAAACAAAGAGTCGAACTTATCTATTTTAGAGCCAAACCGTTCATATGAGATACTATATCATTTCTGGAGAAGCTTCTGGTGATTTACACGGGTCAAATTTGGTCAAGCGTATCCAAACACTTGATTCAGAGGCTGAAATTCGATGTTTTGGAGGTGATTTAATGCAAAAGGCCGGAGCTGAATTGGCAAGACATTACAAACAAATGTCGTTTATGGGTTTTATTGAAGTTCTATTTAACCTTCGTAAAATCTTTAATAATCTCAAATACTGCAAAAGAGACATTACAGCCTTTAAACCAGACGCTTTAATTTTCATTGACTTTTCTGGATTTAATTTGAGAATTGCCAAATGGGCAAAAACCCAAAATTTAAAAACCCATTACTATATCACTCCTCAAATTTGGGCTTCTCGAGAAAATCGAATTTCCAAAATAAAAAGTACAATTGATCACCTCTATGTGATTTTACCCTTCGAACCTGACGTTTATCAAAAACACAATGTAAAAGTCAACTTTGTGGGACATCCGTTAATTGATGCGATTCATGAATACAGCAGCGTAAAAAAGGTGAAAGAAAACCTCAATAAACCCTTGATTGTATTACTACCAGGAAGCAGAAAACAAGAAATAAAGAGAATGCTTCCTATAATGTCTTCAGTATGCAACTCCACAGAACAGTACCAATATATTATTGCTGGCGCATCGCATATCGATCAAGGATTTTACGAATCAAATTTGAAAAAGCCTATTGAAGTAAGGTATAATCAAACATATGACTTGCTTTCCCAAGCGCATGCAGCACTTGTCACCTCAGGAACAGCTACTCTTGAAACTGCCTTGTTCAAAGTTCCCCAAGTGGTCTGTTATAAGGCCAATACACTAACTTATTTTATCGCCAAACAAATTATTGATTTGAAATACATTTCACTTGTGAATATTATTTTAGATCGACCCGCTGTAACGGAACTCATTCAAAATGATTTAAACACACCGCATTTGAGTCAAGCATTAGAAGCTATTTTAGACACTACAAAAAGAACTCAATTAAGAGACGATTATACAGAACTTGAGCAACTTTTAGGTAGTAAAGGTGCAAGTAAAAGAGCGGCAAAACTAATTATTGAAAAGACAGAGCAACAATTTAATTCTTCTGCTACTCTTTCAGATTAGTGGAATTCTAATTGCGCATCATTATCCTTTTGCCATGCCTAATTTACTGTTTGCATTTTGCATTCTTCTATTGAGTTTTTACATCTTTCCAGAACTTTTTTGGATGGCTTTTGGATTTTTTGTCGTGGCATTGAGTGCACATCACACCAAAGATTCTTATCCTAAAGAAATAGCTCATACCTCTGAACAGTGGCGTGTTTTTTTTATTGAAGAAGAGCAGAAGAAAACGGCAAAATTTTACAAATACAAAGCGACATTTGAACAACATCAAATCCTACTGTTCTCAAAAATACCACTTGTTAAAAATGCCTTTTATTTGGTAAAAAGCCACTTGAGTGAGGTTGAAAATTTCAATTCAACTTTCGATTATAAAACCTATTTAGCCAAAAAGGGAATTCGTTATCAATTGTGGATCACCACTGCTCATTATCTCTACAGTTCAAAAAAATTAAAATCTAGAGTGAAAAGTCAGCTGCAAACAATATCGAAAAATCATTTACCCGAGCATTTATACGGCTTTACCCAAACCCTACTTTTAGGAGATAAAAAAGATTTAGATCCTTTAGTGTTAAGCAAATTTCAATATGCCGGAATCGCCCATATGCTGGCAATATCCGGAATGCATATCGGATTACTTTTTATAATGCTCGAGCGGATCACCTTATGGTTCAATAAAGAGATACAATTGATTCTACCCTTATCAATTCTATGGTCTTATGCAGCGCTTCTAGGATTTTCACCTTCAGCGAGTCGTGCAGTATTAGGCATTAGTATTTGGCTTTTTCTAAAATACATACACAAATGGACCTCCCCTATTCATATTCTATTGCTCACAGCCTTTAGCAGTTTATGTTTTAATCCCTATCTGATTTTTGATGTCGGTTTTCAATTTTCATATAGCGCAGTTTTGGGCATCTTACTTTTTTATCCACTGTTAAATAAAAGGGTGTTGTTCGAGAATAGAATTCTTAAAAATATAGCTCAAATAATACTCATCAGTTTTTGTGCACAACTAGGTGTGTTACCCTTAAGTCTGTACTACTTTCATTTGTTCCCTTCACTCTTTTTAGTGAGTAATCTCTTAACATCACCTCTATTTCCAATCATTCTTTTCACAGCAATAGGAATGAGCATCTTTCCTAACCTAGCAAGCCTTTATATACGTAGTGTAGAACTTTTATTTCAAGTTGTAAACTGGTTTGACAGTCAATGTTGGAGTTACTTTTACGTTTTTCAAGTCTCAAAATTGCATGTTCTAGGTATGTATATCATTATCTATCAAGCCTATCTCTATCTTCTTTTTCAGTCAAAAAACGAAATATACAGTCTTTATATTCCCAAAAAAATAGGTCCTTGGTACCAGTATTTTTATTTGAAATGCAAACAAAAACCCCTCCTATACATTATAAGAGGGGCTATAACTCTTTTGATTACTGTACTGTTTAGTGAACGTCTCCCATTAATTTATTGATAATTGGAGCGCAAATTAACACTAATGCACCTGCTGCGAGTGAATAAATCGCAATAAGCTCAAAGCCTTCTGTATATACCGATAGGGTCTCAAAACCTCCAACTTGAGCATCTGAACTTTCAATCGCTAATTTTTTACCGATAAAACCGACTACCTGAAATGCAAATGCAGAAGATAAGAACCATACTCCCATAACAAAGGCGACAATTCTTTTTGGCGATAAATCTGTAATCTTAGAAAGACCTACAGGCGACATGAATAATTCACCTACAGAAATCAAGAAATACATAATGAATAGATAGCTAAATGGAACCAAACCTTCCTCATTAGCACTGGCGTCAGATATCGATAAAATGTAAAAACTCAATCCTGCAAACAACAATCCCATTCCAAATTTATAAGGGGTTCGCGGATTTTTGCCTAGCTTAGCAAGTCGAGTCCACATCATCGAAATCGGTATTGCCAAAAGAATGATAAACATCGAATTCAATGAGTTCGTTTGTGCAGCCGTCATAATGGTCAAATCCACATTACGCGCAGAAAAAAGGGTAATTACACTTCCAGACAGTTCGTGAAAGCCCCAGAATACCGTCATAAACAAAGTGATTAATATGGCTACAAAGAGTTTTTTACGCTCCTCAGCAGTAACTTGATAAAGGATGTAAGCCAGGTAGATCAAAATAAATATCCCTATACCTTTAAAAATGATATTGACCAAGTTTTGATCGTCGTAAATCGGTTGGTAAGACGATAAAAGCAAAGCGATAACGGGAGCCGCAAGAAAGGCTAAAATGGTTACCCAATTTCCGCGCTTTACCCCTGCAAATTTGGCATCAACCACGGCTTGATCTGGGGCCTGTCCTTTATCTCCAAATACACCCTTTCGAATTCCACTCCAGAAAAATAGCAAACCTGCAAGCATTCCGATTCCAGCTAGCCCAAAACCGTAGTGCCAACCATAAGTAGCAGCTAACCAGCCGCAAAGAAGAGGTGCAGCCCATCCTCCAATATTAATACCCATATAAAAAATGGTGAATCCAGATTCTTTTCGGGGATCTCCATCCTTATACAAGGTTCCTACAAACGTTGAAATATTGGGTTTAAAAAACCCATTTCCAACGATTATAAAAGAGAGCGCCAGAAAAAAGGCTACATTATTTTCAATCGCCAAAACAAAGTGACCAATGGCCATTAAAATTCCTCCTAAAAAAATAGATTTTCGCATTCCGATTAGAGAATCGGAGATACGACCTCCAATCACTGTTGAAGCATAAACCAAAGATCCATAAGAAGAATAGACCGCAGCGGTTGCAAAGTCTCTCTCTACGAGAGCTTCAAAAATAACGTTAACCATGTAAAGCGAGAGCAATGCTCGCATTCCATAGAAACTAAATCGTTCCCATAATTCTGCAAAAAACAGATAAAATAATCCCTGAGGATGTCCTAAAATTTGTCGTTCTTGGTGAGGTGTGTCCATGAGTTTTATAAGTTGTCTTTAATAAAGCTAGTCATTTTATTATAGAGGTGTAATCTTGTATTACCCCCGTATATACCGTGATTGCGGTCCGGATAAATGGCCCAATCAAAAGGTTTATTCGCCTGAATAAGAGCGTCTATCATACGCATTGAATTTTGCACATGCACGTTGTCGTCTCCACTACCGTGAACAAGCAAGTATTTTCCTTTTAAAAGTTCTGGATAATTAAATGGGGATTCATTGTCATATCCTTCTGGATTCTCTTCAGGCGTTCTTAAAAAACGTTCAGTATAAATGGTATCGTAGAATCTCCAGCTCGTTACAGGAGCAACGGCAATGGCTACCTCAAAAGTGTCATTTCCTTTGAGTATAGCATTGGTAGACATATGACCTCCAAAGCTCCAGCCCCAAATTCCAGTGCGCTGTTCATCGATATACGAGCGTTGACTCAATATTTTCGCAGCCTCAATTTGATCTTCCGTTTCGTATTTTACTAAATTCAAGTAGGTACTCTTTTTAAAGTCTCTTCCTTTAAATCCAGTACCTCTTCCGTCAACACAAGCAATTATATATCCTTGTTGAGCCAACATTTGGTGCCAATAATCATTGGTTCCATTCCATCGGTCACCTACTTGTTGAGAACCTGGTCCGCTGTATTGAAACATCAAAAGAGGATAGGTTTTAGAAGCATCAAAATCAAGCGGTTTAATCATGTACATATTCAAATCGTGGTCTCCTACGCGAAGCGTAGAAAATTCTTTTGGAGACATCGCAAAGTCAGCAACGCGATTTTTAAGCGCCTTGTTGTCTTTAAGCATCATCATCTGCATTCCATTTCGAGCTAAGTGCAATGTAAATTGATAAGGCGTATTTGCCGAATGGTGGGTATTTATGAAGTAGTAAAATTGTTTGCTAAACTGAGCGCTATTTGTTCCAGACTCTAGAGTGAGCAAGGTTTTGCGTTTTCCTTTCGCATTGATACTGTAGACGTGACGCTGTGTTGAGCCTTGCTCTGTCGATTGAAAGAAAATTCGATTTCGCTTGGCATCATAACCGTAATATGCAGTAACCTCCCAATTGCCTGCAGTAATTTGTCGTTTTAGTGTACCGTCAGAATTGTAGAGATAGAGGTGATTAAATCCGTCTCGCTCAGAAGTCCATATAAAATCGTCATCATCCAAAAAGGTCAAATTATCATGAATGTCAACATAAGCATCGTCTTGCTCTTCAAAAAACAAATCCACCGAATTGTTCATCGTATTCACTTGAAACATCTTGAGGTGGTTTTGGTGTCTATTCAAGGTTTGCACAGTGAGTAACTCAGGCGCATTCATCCATTTTATTCGGGGAATGTAATCGACCTCAGGAAGTTTGACTTTGGCGTGGGAATTCTGATTGACATCGAAGAGGTGCAAACTCAACTCTGCATTTTTCTCGCCAGCCTTTGGATACTTAAAGGTGTATGGATATTGATAAAGATCTTTACCGTAAATGTCCATTGAAAACATGGGGACCTCAGATTCATCGAATTTTAAATAGGCAATATGCGAGCCTGACGAGTTCCATTCAAAAGCTCTGACGATAGAAAACTCCTCCTCATAGACCCAATCTGATAATCCATTGATGATTTTACCTTTTTCGCCATCTGAGGTAATTTGAATACGTGCATTATTTTCAATATCAAAAATGTAAATATTGTTGTCCTTGACATAAGCCACCTTATCTCCATTTGGAGAAAATGCCGGAGATTGAATAGGGTCGTTGTCAACGGCAACTAAAGACTTCCCGTCTAAGGTATAGACATAGTATACTCCAATTCGAGACCTTCTAAAAATGGGTCTTATTTTGGTTCCAATAAGTATTTTACTTTCGTCATCACTAAAGGCATAAGTACTAAAATCCGGGATTTCTTCGTCTCCAGAAGTAAGTACCACTCCTTTTTTGGTCATCCCCTTATATTCGTACTGCACAATTTCTGAATCTCCCTCGTTGAATTCAATAACGGTATAATCGTAGCCGTTATTCATCGATCGAAGTGAGGCTATGGACTCAGTTCTAAAAGTTCCATTAGACCAAATATCTTCGAGTGTAATTTGCTTTTGTTGTGCGCTTAAGACCAAGCTTAAACTCAAAAGCGCAGTTAACATTAGTTGTTTCATTGATATGAATTTAGAATTTCAAGTTTACTAATTATTATTCAGAATTTAAATTCTTATTGAATTGTATATTTGAGTAAATAACTTAATTGCTATGAAAAATGTCATTTCTGGTTTTTCAAAGCTCACAAAAGAGCAGAAAATAGACTGGTTGTGCGATTATTATTCCAACAATCCAGAAGAAACGAAATCTCTGCTCAATCGCTACAATAACAGCGATCCAGACGTACAAAAAATTCACGACGAATTCATTGAAAATACCCTGAGCAATTATTACATGCCATTTGCCATTGCTCCGAATTTTTTAATTGACCAGAAAGTGCATGCCATTCCAATGGCTATTGAAGAAAGTTCTGTAGTCGCAGCGGCATCGAAAGCCGCAAAATTTTGGTTAAACAGAGGCGGCTTTAAAACAGAAGTAATTCAAACCGAAAAAGTAGGCCAAATTCATTTGACCTATTCTGATAACCCATTGAAGCTCAAAGATTTCTTTGAATCTCATAAACATGAACTTTTAGAAAGTACTGCGGAAATTACCAAAAACATGCAGGCTCGAGGAGGTGGTATTCTCGACATGAAACTCGTAGATAAAACAGCTCAACTAGAGGGCTATTTTCAAATACATATGTGCTTTGAAACCTTAGACGCCATGGGTGCAAATTTCATCAATTCATGTCTAGAACAAGTTGCCAAGACCTTTGAAACTCTAGCGGATCAACAAGGCTCTTTTGAGAGTCACAAACCCAAGGTAGTCATGAGTATCTTGAGTAATTATGTTCCTAACTGCCTTGTTAGAGCAGAGGTGAGTTGCCCAATCGAAGAGCTCAAAGAAAATGATATAGATGGCCAAGAGTTTGCAGAAAATTTTCTTACAGCCTTACAAATCGCCCATGCCGAACCCTATAGAGCCGTAACACACAATAAAGGCATTATGAATGGTATTGATTCCGTAGTAATCGCCACCGGAAATGATTTTAGAGCTGTGGAGGCAGGAGTTCACGCATATGCCGCTAAAAATGGTAGTTATCAGAGCCTTACTCATGCTAAAATTGAGAAAGGTAATTTTCATTTTTGGATTGAACTTCCTCTAGCCCTAGGCACTGTGGGAGGACTAACCAAATTACACCCTTTGGTTCGCTTAGCACTGGGAGTTTTAGGTAATCCAAACGCTAAAGAACTAATGAAGATTACAGCGGTAGCAGGACTAGCTCAAAATTTCGCTGCCGTAAAGTCACTCGTTACCACTGGTATTCAAAAAGGTCATATGAAAATGCATTTATTGAATATACTCAATGGATTTGGCGCGACAACAGAAGAAAAAAATAAGCTTGTTGTACACTTTAAAAATGAAACGGTGAGTAATGCAGCCGTGCAAAAAGCCTTAGAAGAACTCAGAAAATGAAGCAAAGCTATCGCGCCAATGGAAAACTTTTAATCAGCGGAGAATACGCTGTTTTAGACGGTGCACTAGCCTTAGCCGTACCTTGTAAACAAGGGCAAAAAATAGAAGTTTCAACTGAAAAAACCTTCAAAGAACAGATACACTGGCGCTCTTATTTGGAAGATGGAAGTTTATGGTACGAAGATGTTTTTTCACTTTTAAATTTTGAGCCATTAAACCAAAATAATCCCGTCTCAAAAACACTCGAAACACTTTTAAAACAAGCGAGAAAACTCAATACCAACTTTCTTGTAAACGGAAATCAAGATATTCGAGTTCAGACTTACCTAGAATTCCCTAGACTTTGGGGGTTCGGTTCGTCGTCAACACTGATCAGCTGCATTGCGCAATGGGCAAAAGTAAATCCCTTTGAACTCTTACATACAGGATTCGGAGGCAGTGGTTACGATGTAGCTTGCGCAACAGCAGCAGGGCCTATTCTATATCAAAAAACATCTCCCTCAAAGCCCTACATTGAAGAAATTGCTTTCCGACCCTCGTTTATAGAGGAGCTTGGTTGTGTTTACCTCAACCAAAAAAAAAGCAGTAAAGAGGCTATTGCTGCCTACAACAAAATAGCGCAATCAGAGTCACTGATCAGTAAGGTCAGTTCACTGAGTAAAGCCATTGCAGAGGCCGAAGAGTTAGATGAATTTGAATCGTTGCTCTTAGAACATGAAAAATTACTGGCAGGCCATCTCAATGTTCCGACAATTCAAGAAAGTCTATTCGATGATTTTTCTAAGGATAGTGGGCAAATTAAAAGCTTAGGAGCTTGGGGAGGAGACTTTATTTTAGTGACTCAAATTCAAAAAAATATCCCCTACTTTGAAAGCAAGGGATATGAAACTATATTAAAATTGTCTGACCTGATTCCTACCTCTTAATAAAAGAGTAAGCGATTATCATTAATTTCTGCCATGTCTTTTAAGGCATCGTAAGTACCAATACTAGCGTTTTGGATATTCTTGGCTGTTAGTGTCTGTGTAAATGGAGCAAAATTTGGTAGTTCGATAGCCTCATTTAAATTAACTAAACGCACCATAAATACTCCCGTATTACCTTGAATGAGTCCTGATTCTTGACCTGTTTGAAGGCCAAGGGCCGTTCCAACTACTGTAGGCTCAGGACCTGATCCTGAAATGACTGGCGAGTTTAGCGTTAAAGCCATTGCCTTTGAAATCATCACACTCGCATCTTTAGCAGTTTGATCTAAATTCTTTCCACCGTATTGTGCTCTAATCATCTGAACCTTGCGTTCTTTTCTTATCATAGGAGTAGCAATAAAAGAGGCATCTTCTACAGACTGCAAACCTTCTTCATAAACATTAGTCATTTGTGCAACAACATAACCCGAGGCCAAATCAAATCTTCTGATATCACCAGCATTTGTTTCAGCATCAAAAGCCCATTTCACAATATTTCTCTGTTCACCTAGACCAGGTAAGTTTTCATCTACAGAACGAATTTTACTAACAGGACGTGGAGATAAATTCATCTCTACGGCTATATTTGTAAACTCGCTTGCCTCAGCATCATTCACCTTCATTTCGAAAGAAGTAGCATCTGTAAAGAGTTGGTTTACGGTTAAATCCGAAGGCTCAATTCTACGCATCAAAGTGGCTACTTGAAAAATATCTCGTTTATCCTCAATTTTTACAATGTGATAACCAAAATCGGTCTCTACTAAACCAATTGCTCCTGTACTGTTTCTAAAACAAAAGTCATTGAACGCATCAACCATAGCGCCTTCTTGAAAATAACCAAGGTCTCCACCTCTGCTACCCGATGGTCCATCAGAGTTTTCTCGAGCTAAATCAGCAAATACCACATCGTCTCTTCTCGCCTGCGTTAAAAGTGCACGAGCCTCAGATCTAGCCTCACTCTTTGAGCGCGTAACTGATTCTGCAGCTCGCTCAGCACCTTCGTAAGCAATTAAGATGTGAGAAGCTCTTACCTCTCCTTGCATCTTTTTGCCCATAAGTTTGCTGATCATATAAGCTCCATTTTCTTTATACGGTCCAAAAGTCTCACCTGCGTTTAAACCAACAATAGAATCACCATAGGCTACGGAGATTGCTTCTTTAGGTCTGTAAACACTGTCATAAGCTTGATCAGAATTTAAATCTAAGAAAGCTTGTAAATCATTAGTTTGAGAAAATCCAGCGATGGTGTCATAACTATCGCTCGCCTGATTATAAGTCACTTTAGCGTCTAATAGCTCATTCACTGAAGCTAATGCATTTTGTTCATCTTCTAATGAAGCGACTTCTGGAAAAAATACATAACGTATATCTCGGGCAGCATCTTGTTGAAATAGCGCTGTATTTTCGTCTATATATTTCTGTATGTCATTTCTGCTCACCTGAATGGTACTGTCAGGAATGGTATTATATGGAATTTTGATGTATTGAATATCTGCTTTATCATTTTGCAATTTGAATTCAAAAGCTCCTTCTTTAAGTGTAGATACTACACCTGCTTTCACAAAGTTGAAGTATATGCGTTCTTTCGCGGCATTGATGATTGAAGATTCTTCTTTCAACCAAGAGTCATAGCGAAGAGGATCATTTTCTTTCCAGTTTTGAATTGCATTTTTAAAAATTACACTATTAAAAACACCATTTTCATCTTGAAATTCTGGAATATTAGCGTAAGCTGAAGTCGATAAGTAATCAGCAATTTGATCACCTTCAATTTCTAACCCTAACGCATTAAATTCTTGTTTTAAAATTTCTCCTCTAACCATCTGATCGTAAACAATATTCACCAATCTGTTATTAGAGTATTGATTTTGGTATGCGACAGAGGCTTGCTCCATTCGCTCTCTAAAATCTTCAATTGATATTTCTGAATCGTTTACCTCAGCAATCACACTTGAAAATGTTCCTCCACCGCTAAAATTGTTGCTAGAAAATATTCCAGAGATGACAAATGCAAAAAGTGCTAAACCAATTATTAAGATCAATATCGTTGTTTGCTTTCTTATGTTACCTAAAATCGCCATAGTATTGTATTTCTAAGAGGGGCGAAAGTACAAAAATCTTTTGAAAAATAAATCCTATATCCCTAGCTAATCAGCGATATTACAGTGTATTTTAACCAATACAACTTTAGTGCTGGAAACCTCAACGATATCGAGGACATAGCTGTCGATATCCATTTTAAATCCCTTTTCAGGAATATCCTCGGTTTGATTCATAATCAATCCGCCCAAAGTTTCGTATTCTTCGCTCTCTGGAAGATTTAATTTATACTGCTCATTTAGGTAATCTACCTCTAAACGCGCTGAAAACAAATAAGTACAATCATCAATTTGCTCCTCGTGGTATTCCACCACATCGTGTTCATCTTCTATTTCTCCAAATAATTCTTCGATAATATCTTCGACTGTTAATATTCCAGAAGTTCCTCCGTACTCATCTATAACAACAGCCATAGATCTTCGTTTTTTAGTCAAAAGGTTCAAAGTGTCTTGTATGAGCATAGTCTCAGGAACATACTCGACAGTCTTCATTATGGATCTTATACTTTGAGGCTTTTTAAACAAATCAAAGGAATGCACATATCCGATAATATCATCTATATTCTCCCGGTAAACAAGTATTTTTGAAAATCCAGTCTCTGTGAAAAGCTTACTTAAATCAGATAAGCGATCTCGATATTCCACAGCACAGATTTCTGTTCTTGGAATCATTGCTTCTCTTGTTTTAACCTCAGAAAATTCAAGTGCGTTTTGAAAAATCTGAACCTCAGAATCAATTTCATCGTTGTCGCGTACTGCCTCCATTTGTTCATTGATGTAATCGCCCAATTCATCTTTACTAAAAGCTTGTGTGATTTCATCTCCTGCTGTCTTAAAAAAGATCCGCAAAACAAAATCGCTCACTTTTATTACAAGCCAAGATAAACCTGAAAATAAGATATAGAAGAAATAAGCAGGGAGTGCCAGTACTTTAATCAAGGAATTGGCATAAATCTGAAATAGCACTTTGGGTAAAAACTCTGCGGTAATTAAAATAACTGCCGTAGAGATTACGGTTTGCGTCAGAACGACAAAATCATTGAGCAAAAGTTGCATCCAATAGGGATCAGCAGCTGTAGCCGAGGGAAGCATTTTCGTGAGCACATCACCCATATAATAACCGTATACCACTAAGGCAATATTATTGCCGATCAACATACTCGCGATGAACTTCGAAGGGTTTCCCGTCAGGCGGCCTAGAATCTGTGATAAAAATCCCTCTTGTTTCTTTTCAATCTCTACATGTATTTTATTCGCTGAGACGAAAGCAATTTCCATTCCTGAAAAAAACGCAGAGAGCAATAAAGCGAATCCGATTATAATCCAATAATGTTCAATCAAAGGCAGCAAGTTTTAAGTTATTCACCTTGACGTTTTTCAAATTTCTTTCGGTAGTTTCTTCTAAAAAAGAACATTCCCAATGAAATCACTAAAAAAAACGCAAATATCATTCGATCTGAATTCGGTTCATTGTAAATAGAAAACAGTCGGACTGCTGACAAAAAGGCTACGACCAAATAGAGGTACTCTGTATATTTTAAAATCTTAATCATCTGATTCTTCTTCGACGTTCATCACGCCATAAGTTTGCATGGCATAAAAATACGTGAAATCTCTGTTGAAATCCAATCCTAATCCATGCATGACCGTTCCGTCTTCGGGATTTTCAAAAGTGAAAGCTTCAGGAGTAAAAATCCAAGAGTCTTGTCGATCCCAAAAGAGTTTATCCGTGTACAATATCTTATTATCATGGGTTTCAATGACAACATTTCCTTCCAACTCAATGAGATTGGTAAGTGAATACACAGTGGCGTAATCAGCCTTAATGATCGTTTTTTGGTCAGACTCATCGAAAAAATCTAAAACAATACCTTCTGGAAACAACTGATGTCTAAAACGTAAGTTCTCGTAATTTTCATTGAGTGAACTGCGCAAAACAACAACCACCCGAGCGGTGTCTTTATCTTGCAATCGCAACGGTTTAGCGACCTCCGTGTATGTAAGTACAAAATCTTTGGTAATTCCCTGTGGAAAAATCTCCTTTTGTTTCTCCTCCAAAACGCGTTCATATTCTCCTCCACAGCTATAAAAAAGAGATGCCACGACAATTACTGTCATGGCATTCTTAAAAATTTTATTTAGAACCTCAGTTCTCAAATCATCAGTCAAGAATTGGTACTTTCACGCTTCCACCTACCCAGCATGAGAATGAAATAGTTTGACCCGCACGTCCTGAATTAAAAATATCTGTTTTAGATGGTGCTTTAGCATTGTATGAAGCAACTGCTTTTGAGGCTGTACTTCTAAGTGATGGATCTACACGACCTGCCTTAGCTGCCGTTTTAGCGGCTAACCAATAAATTGATCTTTTTTCAAATTGTGACTCACCACAGCTGTTTGCCGAATTAGCGTACAGACTCGCGAGTAATAAATACGCTCTACCGTTTGCTGGATAAGCCTGAATCGCCTTATTCAAATAGGTTCTTGCTTGTGAAGAACTTCTCTTTCTCGCAATTGTAGCAATTTTATATAGGATATTTGATTTTCTATAGTTGTCTTCTTCCAACTCAACGGCTTTATTAAAGTCAGCCATAGCACCACTGGTATCCCCATCTTTTTGCTTGAGTGTACCTCCGTAAAGGTAGGCATCAGCAGAAGGGTCTAATGCGAGTTGTGCCTCGAATAATTTCTTGAACATTGGATCATCTGTACATTCTTTTGAGAACATTCGTCCCACTGCACTCTTTACCCACTTGACATCACCTTTACGCTCTTCGTAATTCTTTTCGTAAAGCGGAATGAGATTATCACAATCTGCAAGCGCTCCCAATTTAGAGTCTATACTCTGGGCAATCTTACCATAAGATTCTGAATTAGTGGTATACGCCTTAAGTCTTCTTTTATCCTTAGAGGTGATTGTACCGTCTTCTTCTTTAGGCAAAAGTCTTTGGATAGCATTAGTCAGCTTCATATTCTCAGCTTCTACTTTAGAAACAACCTCATCATAAACGTCAAATACTGTTTGAATTTCTTGTTTTCCTTCATCGTGAAGGTCTACCAAGCTTGAGAAATACATGTATAGCGCCTGAGGATTAGAGAAATTGGATCGATCGTTCATAAAGGCATCATTGAGCTGCGCATATATATCATCCTTTCCAATCATTTTCTGTTTGTATTTGAACAGAACCTTGTCGATAATGACGTCTGCCATTGCATATTTTTTAGGAAAATACTGCATAGAATCGTCATACAGCTTCATCAAATCAACAATAAAGGCGTCTTTGTCAGCTCCACTGCTATTTGAAATCTTGTGCTTCAAGATGCGCTCACCGTACAAAAAGTTAGCTCTGTTTATATCCGGACAAGCCTCTAAAACCATTTTCCATGGTTCGTAAGCGGCATCGTAATTTTTAACTTTAGCGTATTCTACGTAGATGGACAAGTTTGTCATACACTCTTGGTTTGGTGCTTGACTCATTGTCATTTGAATGGCAAAGGACAGGGTTAATGTGCTCATTAATAATGTCTTTCTCATATCTTGCATTTTAGTATGGGTAAATGTATCTATTTTCTATTTTTAGTCTATTCTTCTTTTAATGAACCATTTGTCATTCAAAGCGAGTCCAATATTTATGCCAAAGTAGTTTTCCTTAACTAAATCAGCACTTACGGTACCTTTGGACCCTATTTCAATTCCGACGTTCAAATTAGAAAATCGGTCATTATAAGTACCTCCCATAGGGAGTCCAATACCAAACGAAAACAAGGATTCTTTTATTGTTTCTCCGTTTACAATCATTCCAGTATTACTCGATCTGAATCCTGCTCTGTAGGTCATACGATTATAGATTCCGCTAAGCGCTTGGTAATTAGGAATGAAATATCCTCCAATAATGAAATTAGATGCTTTGCCATAACCTACATTTTCTGCGTTTAAAAACTCATTTTTGAACGCACTCATGTCTTTATTGTGATATTCTGCTCCGACAAACCACTTATAATCCTTGCCTAATCCTAAACCGTATTTGTAAGTAGTGGGAACATTTACATCTGTGTTTTTTAAGTTTTCTTGTTCTAAATCAACATCTACCAGTTCCACATTTCTGCCATTAGAAACGAAAAAAGAACCTATAGCCTGACGATTTTCTGAGGTAAAACTTAAGGGAGAGTTCACTCCAAAATAAGCTCTAAGTCTGTAGTAATCATTTTTGATGTACACTTCTGGACTATAGGTGAAGGCGTAATTCACATCTAAACCATTTATTCGTGAATCTCTATTATCAAAGGTACCAAACTGCAAACCTTGTACTGTTTGAGAGCGATCATAAGCCAAATTTCCAAAATTAAAGTGGGCAGATAATCCGACATTAAAATCTGGACTGACTTGAATTCCAGTACCTAAAAAGACTTTGTTAAGTCCTCCCGCTCCTTCATAAAAGGTGCTAATTGTATCTTGAGACTGATTGACAGTTTCATCTAAAATATTGTACCCAACAGAAGAATAGGGTATAAGACCAAAACCTATAGACATTTTTTGCGAGACCGGAAAAGCTAAGGCCAAATATTCCAAGTTTGCTACTACACTTTCAGCACTGAGGTCATTGGTTTTGAAGTCAATGGTGCGGTAAGAAATACCCACAGTGTAAGCGGTAATTCTCAGATCACCATAAGCAGCAGGGTTCTGAAGATTGATATGTATACTGTCTCCAGCCATACTAAGACCACCCATAGCTCTATTGTCAATAGTTGTGCCACTTCGAAACTCTCCAATCCCAAAAATAGAATAAGGAGAGACCGTTCCATTTTGGGCCATGGTCGTTATTGTTGTCACTAAGGCGATTACCGCAAAACCTACTCTCATCATTCAGTTTAAATTTTCTTTCAATAAAGAGTGAATTCCCTTCAATAAAAAATTAGAATGGGCAAAGATGGAGTTTTTTAACTTTTTCTCAAAAAAATGAGCGTCTCCTCCTGTTAAAATCACTGTTAAATCCTCATAAATCTCAGAAAAATGAGAAATAAATCCTCTGAGTTCTTGATGTACTCCTTCGATCACACCAATATGCATACACTCTACAGTAGTTTCTCCAATGCCTATCTCCAAATCTTTTGCTTTCAATTGAGGTAAACCATGAGTATCATTGTGCATAGCATCATATCTAGATGTACAACCAGGAGAGATGACACCTCCATGATACCCCCCCTTAGTGTCTTTTAGATCATATGTGATACAGGTACCCAAGTCAATTATCAAGCAATTTTGATCGGGATATTCTTGCTGTGCAGCAGCAACAAGGGCCAAACGATCTGCACCCAAGGAAGTCATTGATTTATAATTCGATTTAAAAGTCAAGTTGCAGTCAGCATTGACATAAAAAATAGTAGGAACAGAACTAAAAAATTTAATAAGCTCTTCAGGGATTTTATTCACGGAACAGACTCCTATTCGACTTATCTTGTTAAATGAAGGTTGAGCTTTGATTTCAGGGAGGAAAAAATCTTTTAGTGAAACACCATCTGCAATGATGATTTCATTTTCAAAAAAGGCCCATTTAATTCGAGTATTGCCTATATCGACAATTAAATCCATATCAAATCTGTGATTGTTAGATAAATCGTCTTCGAAGATACTTTTTAAAGGTTTTATTTTTGTTATAAATCAAATAAAATTATATTTGCACCCGCTATTTAGCGAGGTACCTTAGCTCAGTTGGTAGAGCAACGGACTGAAAATCCGTGTGTCCCTGGTTCGATTCCTGGAGGTACCACTTTAAATTCCCGTAATATCCTTTACTATAAGGTTTTACGGGTTTTTTCTTTTTAGGGGTGTGCGCAGAAGTGTGCGCAGCTAGGTTATCTTTTTTTATTTAATAAGTTTGCAACAAAAATCATGTTAGTGTCTTTCATTAGTAACAATTAAGTGTTTTTACAGTTTTTAAACAAAGTAAAATCTACACACATATACATCAAACCCATACCTTTTGAATAGGTTTGTATTCACGTGTTTTAAAGACAACCTAGTCGTCAACTTTACTCGCAAGAAATTTTTTTTGTTTTTGCCAATGAGATTATATCATTCTCAAGTAGCAATTTTTTTGCAATTGAAAATAATTCAGTGGAGGTCATTTTTTTATTTGGTTTTTTATTAAATGTCTCGAGTAATGAACCGCTATCAAAATTTCCAGTATAACCCTCATTTGCGATTGTTCGTTTGGCTTCATGATTTTTTATGAGTGCACGAATAATCTTTGGGCATTCACCATCAATGGCGGAGTCTTGTTCTACATAAATTCTATGTTCTAGAAATGTTTCCGTATTAATAACGTCGTAATCAAAGAATGTGGAATAGGTATACTCATAAGCATAAATGAAGAAAGGGTGTATTGAACCAGGCACAAAATAGTATTTAACCAAAGTTTCACCACCACTACTTACAGCCATGTAATCCCAACTGTTTTGTTCAATATAAACCAGTGCTTCTTCCTTATCAAAAAAATATAGCGATTGTCCATAGTCAATTAGATAACTGTTTTTAAGTTCTATAATGAATTGTCCTCCTTCTTCTTCAATTCTTTCATCGTCTTTGTTTATTAAATAGTACTCGTCTTTCTCACTTTTAAATAGCCGATATGCTTTGTAAGTGTTTTTATTTTTTTCAATATGGGCGTAGTAACTTTTGATTTTTTTAATTTCTTCCCCTTCGGTTTCAGAGTTGAAAAGGATTGTTTCCGGATCGTTATTACAAGTTTGAATTTTATTAACGTCAGGTACATTAAATCTTTTTAAAGATGCCCCATCTTGATTTGGAGTTGTGTTACAATGCAAAAACATTATTAAAGAGAATTGAGTAATTACGATAATACACCAGTATTTATACATGATTAAAATTTAGTTGACTATTATAAAATTGTTGAAAATATCAGGTTTATTCTCCGAAAATACTGCTATGATTCGACAGAATCCTAGATTTTCAATAATCGCTAAAAATAAGAACATTTTTAGAATAAACATCATGATTAATAAGAGGGTTTTTATACTAAAATACTTGATAGCAATTAGAGGAATTATCATATCCATTTATTTCTCAAAAGTTCCATTTTGCTTAACAACGGTATGATATTAAAACCTTGAAACTATCCTTTTGTAATTTTTTATGAGTTAAGTGTAGTTCATGAATAAAAACAAGATACTTTCTGCATATTCTAAATGGATTTGAATTAGAATAATTTTATAAGCCTATGAAAGCTCATTATGAGCATTTAACACAATAAAGGCCAATACCCACCAACATGATTAAAATCTTATTACCAACAACTCACAAAATTTTGAGTCATTCAAAACCCAATGATTAAGTTTAAATCCTAATGGCTTTATCCCTGGCACAAAAACCTCGTCACAGAGAATAATTGGACCATTTTGAGTGATTTCAGGATTCATTAGAATCGATTTACCTCATTTAATCTATTTCGAGTCATTCTATTCAAATCTTCACTTTTAAGTGTCTTAAAATCCCTCAAGTGATTGACCTTGTCTTTATCATAATCAGGAGGCGTTAATCTTGAAACCAAATAATAAATGGCATCTTTTAGTACTCGTTTTTTCTGAGGGCGGACTTCAATGAACTGATCTAAATCCTCTTCTTTAACTGAGGTGGGAATAGTAACTAGCAGATATCCCAATTGAATATCTAAATCTCTGTCTTTTACCATAGGAAAACCACAACGAAATTGGACTAGGTTTTCCACTTTTCCTCAAAGACTCTTTTGAATCTTTTAAGTTATATCTAACAGTGCCTAATTGGGGTTTAATTATCTTCCTCATATGGCTAATATAGCGCATTTAAAGTGTGCTCAAATGTGTGCGCAGTTTGGTTATTTGTAGTTTATTTCTCTTTATTTCATTTTACATTGTTATAACGAAAAACACGTTATATTAATCTTATTCAGTAGGTTACGTGTGATTAAGATAAAATGAAATAAACCTAGATCTTCCTGGAGGCACCACAAAGAGCCCTCTCCTTTGCTGGACAGGGCTTTTTTGTTTATTAGGTTTTTAAAATCAAATCTTCAACAGTAAATCATTCTGTCTTTTCACTTGTACGCATTACTATCAGACTAAGTAGGTTATGCTCACTCTTTTAATTTGCATAATCCCAGACAGAATTAGATTGCCAAAGCCACTACTAGCCTTGATGTAGTTGAATTACTCATTCAGAAATTCATCAAAAGATTTAAGCTCCTCGAATGAAATTTTAGACTTCTTTTTTAATCGATTGAACTCCTTTTCTGCGGTTGAGTAAAGATCTAAAATGACCTCCATATACTCCATTTCATTTGGAGATGGAACTGAATAACTGTCAGCTATTTTACTGTACAAGTTGGCCAATTTTTCTCGAAGTTCTGGCTCAGCAGCTCCAACATAATTATCTCCGGTTGTAATAACCAATGTCTTCTTTAAGTCCATTAATTTAGACTTTAATTTACCTTGACTACCTTCGATCATTTCGTCGACTTGATAGACCATATAAGCTAAGTCTTGTGTAAGGTCATAAAGTGACATAACGATATCATTCTTTTGCTTAAAATAGGCTGAATCCACACTTGTTGTTGGGTCATTCGTTAGTTCGAATTCCTGCTCAAATTTATCTCGCCCTTTGTTAATTACAACTTTATACGTTCCGGCTAACACTCTTGGCGAGGTAAATCCTCCAAAAGCTAGTGTTTTACCTTTTGCAACTTTGGGTTGTTTCATCGTATAATTCCATCTAACAATATTCACTCCTTTGGATTTTCCAGGGCTAAGCTTAGAAATTACATTCCCTTCTAAATCATGAATTTCCATGGTCATTTTTCCAAAGGTGTGTCTTTTTGGGAGTAAATATTTGAATTGAGCAATCGTTGTTGGATTTTCTCCAATAAACTGTGTTTCCGCTCCAAATGAACTTCCAAAGCCATAACTCTTATCGCTCATAAGCATACCTGTAGGCTCAAAAAAGTGCAGTTTTGAAGACAACTGATCACTGTTTATTTCTCTCAATGGTGATATATCATCTAAAATAATGATACCTCTTCCGTGAGTACCCATTACCAAGTCATTAGTTTTCGATTGAAGTTCAATATAATGAACAGCAACAGGTGGCATGTTTTTTGTGAAGTGACTCCAACTTTCGCCGCCGTTATTTGTGATAAATAATCCTTTTTCTGTGCCGAGAAATAAAAGGTGTGGATTTACATAATCTTCTTGAATATTTCTTGCAAAAATGGGTATATGGTCAGTGACTATTGAAGTCCAAGTAAGGCCGTAATCAGTTGTTTTATATACATAAGGCGCAAAATCTCCGCTGGTATGACCATCAAAAACCGCATAGGCCGTTGCTTTATCATGAACGCTTGCTTCTATGTGGTAGACCCAAGTATTAGCTGGTAAACCACTTATGTTTTTTACAGTATTGCTCCAGGTTTTTCCTCCATTTTTGGTTACCTGCACATTACCATCATCGGTACCCACCCAAATCACGTTTTCATCGAGTCTTGATTCCGCTATAGTAAAAATGGTAGTATGGTTTTCAGCTCCAGAATTATCCATAGACAATCCACCTGAATCTTGTTGATTTTGTTTTTCTGGATTGTTAGTAGTTAAATCCTCGGAGATCGTCCTCCAGCTTTCGCCCATATCCTCTGAAACGTGAAGGAATTGACTCCCGACATAAAGTCTATCCGGTTGATTGTAACTGATTTCTATTGGAGTGTTCCAATTAAACCTCAATTTAGGTTGACCTGATTTTGGTAAAGGATGAATTGTCTTAACTCTTTGTTTTTCTGTATCGTATCTCCAAATATTTTCAGCACCCTGCATTTCAGAATAAATTATTCTTTTTGTAGGATGGCTCAACACTCTGAAACCGTCTCCTGCTCCAACTGATTTCCAATCAGCAGCTGTAACTCCTCCGCCTGATAAATTTGGACCATACCATGACCCGTTATCTTGTAATCCTCCCTAAACATTATAGGGTTCTTCGTTATCAACAGAAATATGATAAAATTGTGATAGCGGTAAATTTTCAACAATTTCAAAGGTCGTTCCGCCATTCCAAGACCTGTAGACACCTCCATCTGTTCCTGCATAAATATTATCTGAATTCTCTATGTTAAATGCAAGATCGTGAATATCACTGTGCATAACCCCTAAGTCTTTAAAGGTCTCTCCTCCATCTCGAGAAATAGATCCAGACAACCCAGCTTTTAAGATTACATCTGGATTTGTGGGATCTACAACAATTCTTGAAAAATAAAAGGGTCTAACTGTAATTCCGAAATCGTTGTTGGACTGTGTCCAAGAATCACCTCCATCTAAGCTTTTGTAAAGTCCTTTTTGCTCCTGTTTCTCAGCTTCTATGACCGTGTAGAGAATGTTGGGACTCGATGGAGCAATTGCAATAGCTAATCTCCCAAGCTTTCCCTCAGGAAAACCATTGTGTATTTTATTCCATGTTTTTCCACCATCAACAGATTTGTAAAGGGCACTCTTTTCTCCTCCAGAATTAAAGGACCAGCCTGTTCTTCTAAATTCCCACATTGAGGCGTATAATACATTTGGATTTGTTGGATACATAGCTAAATCAGCGCAACCAGTCGAAGGACCATCGTATAGAATTTGAGTCCATGTTTTCCCTCCATCTTCAGATTTATAGACTCCTCTTTCATCACTGTCAGACCACAGCGCTCCTAAAACCCCTACAAAGATTTCATCAGAGTTATTTGGATTGACAATAACATTAGCAATTCGCTCTGAGTTTTCAAATCCAATTTTATCCCAATTAATTCCACCATCTACAGACTTATAAAGCCCATCTCCAACGGATACACTATTTCTCGTCCAGGTTTCACCTGTACCGACATATATAGTATTATCAGGATCATTGGGATCTAAAGTAACAGCCCCAATAGATTGAATATGATCGTCAAAAATTGGGTTAAAAGTTGCCCCTCCGTTATTTGATTTCCAAACGCCACCCCCTGCAGTTCCTGCATAAAGTATTTTAGGATTAGTCGGGTGAAGTTCCAAGTCATTTATTCTCCCGCTCATAAGTGCAGGTCTGATATGTCTAGCCCTTAGATCACCAAAATATGATTCTAAATTTAAGTTGTCTTTTTGTTGGCTATGTGCAAAAAATGCATACAGAAATAAAGCTAATGTAAAGCCATAGGTATATTTTCTCATAATGGAATTTAAAGTACAGTGAAAATTAAAAGCTTAGTTATTTTCAGGAAATGCAAATACACTATCGTCAATTTCAGGATTTAAAACGATTTTGTTGATGCTGACAGATGCTCCATCTTGCCCGACCATTCCTTGTGATTGTGAAAAAGGAAAATACAATCCTTCTACCTCTTGGTAATCGCTAAATTTGACCTCACTCATTTGACCTTTCATAGGACCTGACTTAATTTCAGATTGTTGAGCAATCGGTACAAAATTGTCCATATCAAAGAAATAAAAGTCTACATTCTCTACCTCTTCTCCATCGGCCAGAACTGGTGTTTTTGTCAATTTCACTTTATAACATTCCGTACCATCTATTTCTTCTGTACCTAAAAGTTCAGCAGAATAACCTTTTGATTTATAATCTAGTAGTGGTTCTGGAAAATCTGCCATTGCTCTTTTGACATTTTCAGTCGTCTCATCATCACTTTTTCAGCTTTCTGATTCATCAGGTTTATACTCCAAGAAACCTCCCCGTCAAAAACACCTTGTTTTATTTCCTGTCCTTGAAACTTAATAACCGACATTTGCTTTCCAGATTTTAACTGGGTAATTTCTATGGGGATTTCCATACCCATTTGATTAACCGTAGCATAAAAAACGACACCTTCAATAGTTCTCCACTGCTCTGCTCCCCCCGTATTTTCAAAGTAATTATCGATAATCTCATCTACCGTTTGGGCATGAGACGAAATGTTTACACTAAAAATAAGTGCAACTAAAAATAAAACTGAATTTTTCATATTATTTGAGTTAAGTATTGATAAAAAAATATTAGCAGCAAGATTCGCATTTGCCTTGGAGTAAAATTTGTGAAGTTATTATTTTTATGTTAGGGACATTTGGAATGTGAATATCAACTTGAAGACAATCCATTTTACCACATTCAATACATTGGAAATGAGGGTGTTGATCCTGATGATAATGCTTGGAACAATCGCTGCACTTTGCATAGCACTTACTGCCATTTTTATCTAGAAAAGAATGCAAAACTCCATCGTCTTCTAATTTGTCTAAAACACGGTAGATTGTTGTCTTATTAATTTGCATTTGTAGACGATTTACCAATTCAATTACTGAAATAGCACCATTAGAATTGTGAAACTCTTTCATCAACAAGTCCACAGATGGCGTTCTGCGTTTAATACCCATAACACAAACTTATAACAACATAGTTGCACTAACAAACAAATTTCATAGTTTTGCAACTCAGTTGCATTAATTAAAAGATGAATAATTTAAGCCATAAGAATGATATTGCGGGAAGTGTTGTAGGAGCCTTTTGTGTTCTTCACTGTGCCTTAACTCCACTATTGTTTCTCTCTCCAAATTTTATAGAAATAAGTAACCACTCTTCTGCATTGTTTTGGTGGAAAAATGCAGATTTTTTGTTTTTGACATTGGCATTTATTGCTGTATTCCGCTCTTCATCAACAACTTCAATAAAAGCGCTAAAATTTATTTTTTGGGTGTCTTGGTTATTTCTATCAGTAGCTATTCTAAACGAAAGGATGGCTTTTTTCGAAACGACAGAAATCTACATATACCTATCTAGTACACTTCTAATAGCAATTCATCTCTACAATTTAAAATTTTGTCAAGTAAAAACCTATGAACCCAGCAAACCATAAACTACCTGTTACCGTACTGAGTGGATTTCTTGGTGCAGGAAAAACTACTTTACTCAACCATGTATTGCACAACAAAGAAGGTTTAAAGGTTGCAGTAATTGTAAATGATATGAGCGAGGTGAACGTCGATGCGAACCTGGTCAAAAACGAAAATATACTATCTAGAACAGAAGAAAAATTGGTCGAGATGAGTAACGGCTGTATTTGTTGCACCTTACGAGAAGATTTGATGATTGAGGTAGAACGGCTCGCTAATGAAAAACGATTTGATTACTTATTAATAGAAAGTACAGGAATTAGTGAACCAATCCCAGTGGCTCAAACATTTAGTTTCATAGACGAAGAAAGCGGTATCGATTTATCGAGATTCAGTTACGTGGATACCATGGTCACCGTAGTTGATGCCTATAATTTCTTTAAAGATTTCGGTAGCCCAGAAACTTTAGAGGATAGATCTCTTTCTAATATTGAAAACGACCATAGGACGATAGTAAACCTTCTTACGGACCAGGTTGAATTAACCGATGTAATCATTTTGAACAAGACAGATTTGATTACTACTCCTCATCTTGAATTATTGAAAGCAACACTGCACAAATTGAATCCTGCAGCACAAATTATTGAAACAGCTTTTGGTAAAATAAATCCAGCACAAATTCTGAATACCAAACTATTTGATTTTGAAAAAGCTGAACAAAGTGCCGGTTGGATTGAAGAACTCAATAAAGAAGAACACACGCCTGAAACCGATGAATACGGCATTGGTTCGTTTGTCTTTCGCAGTAAAAAACCTTTTGACTCAAATCTGTTCAGAGCATTTGTTCAAAATAAGTTTCCTATGAATGTGATAAGAAGTAAAGGGCTTTTTTGGATCACATCAAGACCAGATCAAGCCTTGATTTGGGGTCAAGCGGGGGGGTCACTAAGAACGGATAGTGCAGGTGCATGGTGGGCGAGTATGTCCTTCAGCCAAAGATTCAATAATCCTGTTTTCATTAATAATCAGGAAGAAATCGAAAAAGACTGGCACAATACTTTCGGTGATCGAAAAAATGAAATTGTTTTTATTGGACAAGATATGGACCATGACCAAATCACAAATGAGCTTAACAAGTGTCTAGCTACAGATAAAGAACTCACATCAAAGAATTGGAAAAAGGGATATCAAGACAATTGGCCAATAGAGAGAGCTTATGCTCTAGAAAATTAATAACCACTTTAAATTTTAATACTATGATAACAAAAGAACAAGTAATGGAGGCCCAAGAAAAATGGGGTAACGGAGTCGTGCAAATAGGCTCTCTAAAGGAAAGCCGAGAAGAATGTGAGGCATTCACAAGTCAATTTCTGGACAATCGTTATTCCTTTGACAAAACAGTATTATTTAAGCCCACAAAATGCGAAATAGAACAGTTCAGACCATCTAAAGCAGAAGCTACCTCTTATTTTATTGCAGGAGATGGCAGGGCTTGTTCAGAGGATCATGGATTCGCAATTCAGCCATGGACTAAAGTAAGATTTGAGAATCACGGTATTATTCTAGAGGAATCACGTGCAATCGCAATAAGAAACTACTTTTTTACAGATCTAAACGGCAATGAGGGAAAAGTAGAATACACTTTTGGGTATCAATTGATTAGTGGTGAATTAAAAATTGATTTACACCACTCGTCATTTCCCTTTGCACATTAAAAGAAATTCGGTAAATAATGAATAAGCTTTTTCTTGTATGTCCAACTGATTTTTTAGAATCGAAAATCAATGAGTTTAATTATAATTCCAACAATTATTTTTACACTTCCCTGGGCAATTCATTAAATACCGATTTAAAAACACTTTTACACATCAAAGAAATTTTGAATGAGCATTCCATTGAGGAAGTCCACTTTGTCCTTTCATCTTCTAATAAAATTATTTTAGACGCACTGAAAGGGCAAAGCTTTTCTCGTATTAGAAATATGGACAATTATTACAAAAAAATAAATCAGCTAAAGGCAGATAAAATCTGTAAAACTCCGGACGACACAAAATATTTGTCAATTTCGTTTTATCTGAACAATAAAATAAAAGAAGTTCAGCAATTTCTGAACATTTCATCTTCGGCATCAATAAATGTAACAGGTCTGATCTACGATAGTAAAACCGATAATTTTGAGAACATTTATCCTGCCTTGTATTGTCTTGAATATTTTCAATTGAACTAATGACAATTGAAAAGCTTTAATTTTCGGCACCATTCAAGTCTTCGCTCCCTTAAAATTCTACGGTCAGTAAATCACAATTCAATAATCATGGGCAATAAAAAATCAATTGTATTGCAATTTTAAATTAATCGATTTAAATTTAAGGCAGACCTTAACCACATTTTATGAAAACAAGTTTCTACACCCTTTGTCTTAGCTCCATTTTATTGTTGATTTCATGCCAACAGAACAAGCCCTCTACAATTGAAAAAATTAAAGAAGAGGAAGTGCTGACTGCCCTGGACGAACTCTTTGAGATTGTAGACAAGGATATTAACCGTATCGATGATATCGTGACAGAAGACTACTTCATTTTTGAAAACTCAAGAAAATACTCTACCGAAGAATTCGTAGAATACGTCAAGAGTTTTGGAGAATTTGAATCAAAGCGTGACTTTGCCAATATAGAAATTGACACCGATCTAAACAGCGCTCATCTGAGTATGAATCATCACGGAGAATTTGATTTGCAATCTGAATCAGGAAAAATTCGTATGATTTATGACTGGATTGAAAGTGCCTATTTGGTAAAATCTGACAATAAATTGAAGTTCAAGTTTTTCTTTTCAGAAGTGACTTATGATACTATTATTCCTTTAGATTAACGGATTTTACAGCATTTCATAACATATGTTATGGTTAATGTAGCGTATTAATACAATAAATCTCTAACTTTGCAATATAAAAGTGCAAGGTATGAATTACATTATCGAACCGACCTATAGGTCAGGCTGTTCAGTTTCTACATCCTTAGATTTACTTGGAGATAAATGGTCTCTTCTTATCATAAGAGACATTTTTATACATAGAAATACGTTTAGCCAATTTCTAAAAGACAGCCCTGAAGGAATTGCGACTAACATTCTTACAGATCGTTTAAAAAAACTAAGAGCCTTTGGGGTGATTGATTTCATTCAAAAGTCAGCAGATAAAAAAATTAAAAGTTTTTACTTAACACAAAAAGGCATCGACTTGTTCCCTGTTCTTCACAGTTTTCACAATTGGTCTACCAAACATGTAGAATTCGAAAAGCACGAGGCAGTCAAAAAAAAACTCAAGGCCAATAAAGGAAAAACAGATGCTGAGATTATTGAGTCGGCTCAAGAAGAGTACATGTCTTACAGAAAAGAGGAATTTGGATTCTAATGTTCTTAATTAGAAACTTCGCTCTGTACGAATTTGAAGTAAAATAAAAGAATCAAGTAACCAAATAGGCTTCCTGCCAAAATAAAGGCTACGTTGAGAACACCTGTAGCACTAAATGAAATTCGCATAAGTATTGTCGCGATAATGAATCCAGTATTTCTCAAGAGCTTGAAATTCTCCTGTGTAATACCGTAGGAGAAGAGCAATACCAGAACATCAGCCAAAATCAATAAGGTAAAAAAGTCCTTGTAAAAAATAGAGTTCAAATTATTACTCATTCCAGGAATCAAATGCGCTTTAGTGAACGAATAATTGATAAAATCCACTAAATGCACACAACTTACAACAACAATAATTAATAATAAAACTACTGATAATTTCTTCTTATACCCTTTAAAAATAAAGTCTCTTTCTTCTTCGAACAGTGTCCTAGAAAGGGCATTTAGTTTTAGATGAATTCGTGAAAACAATAAAACAATTGCCAATAATAGTAATACAGCTAAAATATCAATTCCCAAATTGAATAACTCTTCATTCGTTTCTATAGCTTGGTCGAAGTCTATCTTTGTAATATCTCCAAAAATTCTACGGATTAATACAAGCGCGATAATCTCGTATTGCTTTAAGAGCGAAGTAGTGAATGACCGCGGTATAAAAAAGATTAGAAGGTAAATCTCATACACTAAAATGAAAGAAAATGGAGTGTAAATAGCATTAATTGGATTCCCAAAATAATCCTCGTTTAAAGCGCTAAACAGTTCAATATTATAAAGCAATACAAGTAAGAGATGGATAAAAAATCCAGAAATAGAGAGAATTAAAATTACTTTTTCAAATTTCTTTCTGACTTGCTTAGAAAAAAACAACTCAAAATAATCTCTCTGACTGAATACGGCACTCATAGCTTTGGTTTGCAAAAAAAATTTTGTTTAAAGTTAGTGATAAATATTTAAACAAAATATAAATCAATGATTATCAAAATTTTAGGAAGCTAACAGAATTACTATTCATTTTACAGGGGATTGTATTTTTGTTGCATGCAAAAACCACTAACTGTAAGCGAGGCAATAGCCTTTAGAAGATCTGTTCGAAATTACACGGACGAAACCCTAGACGACAAGCTTGTCAAAAAATGTATCGAAAACGCTACCCTAGCTCCTAACAGCAGTAATATGCAATTATGGGAATTTATTCACGTCAAAAACACCAAACTCAAAGACCTTTTAAATACAGCTTGTTTCAAACAACAAGCCTCCAGAACTGCTGAGCGCTTTGTGATTGTTGTAGTAAGACGGGATTTATGGAAAAAAAGAGCAAAGGCCAATGCTGAATTTATAGCACAAAATAAAGCAGAAACAGAATCTCAAATTCGAAGAAAAAAGTTTGCACTGCGCTATTATCAAAAACTAATGCCCACAATTTATGGATTTGACAATCTCGGTCTACTGAGCAGTATCAAAAAAATATCCACTTGGATAAGCGGAATCTTTAGACCCATATACAGGCAAGTCTCCATAAGTGACATGCGTATAGTCACGCATAAAAGTGCGGGCTTAGCAGCGCAAAATTTTATGATTTCTATGGCAGAGTTAGAGTACGATACCTGTCCAATGGAAGGCTTTGATTCCAGATTAGCTAAAAAGGCCTTAAATCTTCCAAAAAAAGCAGAAATCAACATGATTTTAGCTTGCGGAAAAAGAAGCGAAACAGGTGTTTACGGCAAACGATTTAGAGTTCCTTTCAAAGAAGTCTACAGCGAGCGCTTTTAAACGAATGATTATTTAATCGGCATCAAAAGTAATTTCAGACACTAATTCGTAGAACGCACTCCATAAAATCTCTTTAGACTCAGAATTAACACTACTTGATTCGTTAGGCATGACTTTTATCGAATACAACATTGTATCTTTTTCATTCGTTTCAGAAGGCGCTTGTTTAGAAGTTTCATCTGTGGTCAATTCTTCCAAGGAATAAGTGTTGGCTGTAAAAGCATCAATCTTATCTAGGAGAAGCTTCGCTCTTTTCTGATCAAAACGTCCAAATTCGTCTCTGATGAGTGCCCCTAATTCTAACAGCAATTTGTTAGAGGCTACCGAAGTGTTTTGAATAGAAAAATTGGGGTTTGCATAGGTATAACGACCCTCTTTGACTATGATAGGGGCATTGTATCCCAAAATATCAGAACGCATTACACGAATATCATCTCGGATTGTTCGTTCAGAAACCATTTTATAGACGCCTCTTTGTTCAGCCAAGGCTTCAGAGCAAGCGATCTGTAATTTATCTATGGAATAATAAACCGCTCCTCCTTGCAAAAGAGTGTCTATGGTCTTGTAGCGAATTAAGGCATTTAGATTCGTTGGCATTTTGTTTTGCAATTGCAAAAAGACTGCATAAAAGGCAATCATATTTGTTATACAAAATACAATAATTATGAAAGAAATTGCCCTTCTACTAGACAAATCAGGCTCTATGACTAATCTTCAAAAAACGACAGTAAAAGCAGTAAACAATTTTATCTGCGAGCAAAAATCAATTCATCCCAAACAACGTTTATCGCTAATACAATTTAACGAAAAACAAAGTTGGACTTATGAGTATCAAAAACTAAAAGATATTCCAGCCTTTGAGTATAAAGATTACCAACCCTCAGGACTGACTGCGATTTACGACACCTTAGGAGATGTGATAAAAAAGTACGAAAATAACAATACAGAAGTCACCATTGCCCTACTCACAGATGGATATGAAAATGCAAGCCAAAAATTTATAGCGAAGAACATTCGCAAAAAAATAAAACAACTCGAAAAGGACAAAAAATGGAAATTTATCTATCTAGGTGCTGACGAATCTAAATTTCTCGATGCTGAAATTCTAGGTATTTCTAAACAAAATACTATTCAAATAGAAGCCTCTGAAAAAGGTATACCCATCGCTTTTTCACTAATACAAAAAAAGATAAGTGAGGTTTAGCAACTGTATTCTTTAAATTCACAACTTAAATTTTAATTATTACAAGCCTTTCCCTTATCATTGCAAAAACTTAATTCATGCGCAATGTAACGGGCTTACTGATTCTAATCTTATTGTTGTCTTGTGAAAAGGATACCGAAAACCCTGATACCACATTTTTTTCTGTACAGGTAAACTCTGGTGAGGGAGGAAGCGTCTCTGTTTCTTCAGGAAATTATCCCGAAGGCAGTTCCTTGAGCATACAAGCTGTTCCTTTGCCTGACTACAATTTTAGCAGTTGGAGTGGAAGCCTAAGCAGTACAGCAAACCCTCTAGAAGTAACCCTTACACAAAACTTGCAACTCCAAGCTAATTTTGCCAAAAAACAATTTGAATTAAATGTTAGTGTGACCGGAGAGGGAAGCGTAGATCAAAAACTCATAAATAGCGGAAAATCATACGAAATAGGTTCACAAGTTGAACTGAGCGCTACCCCGGCTTCAGGGTGGGAGTTTGAACAATGGACCGGTGCAATAGAATCTAGTGAAAATCCCGTAACGATTGATTTAACAGAAGCCAAAGAAATCACCGCTATTTTTATTCGCAAACAATACAACCTCAACTTAACAATTACAGGTGAGGGAACAGTAAACGAACAAGTAATCAGTCAGCCTTCGCAATACGATTTTGAAACTGAAGTAAGACTTACTGCCGTAGCTGCAGCTGATTGGGAATTCGAATCATGGACTGGGGATGTAAACAGCGGTGAAAACCCAATCGAAATATCTTTCGACAAGGAGTACCAACTCAGTGCTAACTTTCAACTTAAAGACAGCGATTTAGATGGTGTTCCTGATCGAGACGACTCCTGTCCAAATACATCCGCAGGAACACAGGTAAATCAAGATGGGTGTCCCATTCAAAGTGATGTGCCTCTTGTAGCCGCACCTACACCAATTCACGATGCATCTGAGGTCATATCAATATTTAGCAACCACTACAATAACGTTACTGTGGACACTTTCAAAACAGACTGGTCTCAGTCAAATTTTGAATTTGTCAACATCGCAAACGATCAAACACTGCGTTATTTCAACTTAAATTATGTCGGAATTGAAACGGTCAATCAACAAATCAATGCCAATTCAAAAACACACATACATTTTGATTATTGGACTGCTGACGCAAACTCGATTCGGTTTAAACTAGTGGACTTTGGTGCAAACGGAGTGTACAATGGGGTGGGAAATGCAGATGATACCGAACACGAAATCGCAATAGAGAACACAACTAAAAATAATTGGCAAAGTATTGACCTCTCCTTAGACGATTTTAGCGGTTTAGCCTCCAGAAAAAATCTTGCTCAATACATCCTTGTAGCCCAACCTTCAGGTACTAGCACTGTATATTTAGATAACATCTACTTCTATGGAGATAACGGCAATGGCGATGGTGGAGGTGACGGCGGCGGAGATCCCAATTTAGAACTCATTTGGAGCGATGAATTCGACTATCAAGGCAGACCAGATAATAGTAAATGGTATCACCAAACCTTTGCCCCTAATGGTGGTAGTTGGTTTAATGGAGAACTCCAGCATTATGTAGATAAAGAAAACACCACTTATGTAAGTAATGGAACCTTGAAAATCATTGCTAGAAAGGAAACATACACTACACAAAACACTACTAAGGAGTACACGTCTGCTCGTCTTAACTCAAAATTTGACTTTAAATACGGACGCATAGATGTACGCGCGAAGTTACCTTCTGGAGCTGGAACCTGGCCAGCTATCTGGACCTTAGGGTCTAATATCAATGAGGCAGGAAATTATTTTGGTGACTCTAGAGGTAGTGTAGGTTGGCCAGCATGTGGAGAAATCGATATCATGGAACAAAACGGATGGGACAAAACCCGCTCCTATGGTTATTTCCATTGGGCTAATACCCAAACAGGAGAATATCAAACTCAAGGAACAAGCACGTTTATCGCTGATAGCGCTTCTGAATTTCACCTGTACTCTTTAATATGGGATGAAACTAAAATGCAGATAATATTAGATAATCAAGTTTTTATAGAATTACCAAATGAGGTAAGTAACCCGTTCGACAATCCACATTACCTCTTGCTAAACATAGCAATTGGTGGTAACTTAGGAGGTGAAGTTCCCGCGAATTTCCCTAACCAAGTAATGGAAGTCGACTATGTCAGAATCTATCAATAAACAATTCAAGCTATATGGCCTCGGTTTAATCCTAAGCCTATTTTTCTCTTGTACCACTACTAAAGAAAGTACATCTAGATTTGATGTGCACAAAGATCTTCTTTTAGCACATTACGATTGCAAAACTGATGTTGATGATTTGCATTCAATGGCAGCTTTTAGGAGTTTACTCTCTTTATCGGCATTTAAAGATTTGAATTTTCATGTAGTTACTGGAGCTTATGGCACACAAAAAGGTTTGTATGTGCCTCCTGAAAGCTTACTTAACAAGGCGTTTCAAACATGGTCAGATGCGCATACCGATTTTGACAAGGCATTAAACGAAACCTATACCAAGGCTTTAGTCACTCTTCAAAATAAGGGTAGCATTTGGATTGCTGAAGCTGGTCAATCAGATTTCTCTGCAGCCTTAGTAGAATTGATTCGAAATAAGCATCCAGAAATAGATACTAAAAACTCGATTCATATTGTACAACATTCGAATTGGAATGAAGAAGTTGCCTCTGAAAAAGCGCGTAATTATGTTCTTCAGCACACAAGCTATCATAAAATACCAGATGGAAATGCCCTTGATAACGGCAGTCCTGGCTTTAGGTCTGATCAAAAAATAGCATTGGATTTATTTCTAAATGAGGAGATACAAGAAATTTGGTCTGAAGCTATAGATTTAGGGAACACCTATAATGGTGTTGATGGTAGGTATTATAATGAATCTATCGCTAAAGGAGGTCTCGATTTTTCAGACACTTCAGAAATATGCTACATATTAAATCTTGCTGAAATAGAAGACAGTATTTCTTTCTTTGAGTATCTCAGCAATTAGCTCCGCTCAAGTTTTCGCTCTACGTGAACTGCTTTCTCTTCTTTTTCAAAGGATTGAATGGCGGTAAACAAAGCAGCATTAGCCCAATCGTAAAAAGGAGCATTGAACTTAAGTTCTTTTGTTTCAAAATGGAAGGTTTCTTTGTCAATTACCCTTACTAAAGCGCTGTACTCATACGAATATTTTGCCTTGGCATCTTTGTCTGCCAATACTTCCACTACTGCAGTTTTTATTTCAGATTCCTTCACTTCTAAAAAATGAAACAACTGCGATTTAAAATTTAAGAGTTTTGGAGTGTAAGGCTCCTCAAGTGAAAAATCTGCCGCATAAATTGCAATCAAGCCTGTTAGAAGGTCGAATTTTTGGACTGAGGATAATATCCTAAGTCGTTGTTTCAAGTTTTGTGTAATTTCTAAAAAGGATTGATTTCCTACAAAGTGATGAGCTTTAAAAATATTATTCTTTAACTCGTAAGGAATCAAGTCTTCAAAGAAATGTAAAGGCTTTTGATCTAAAACATCCGGGTAGGCCAAGACTAATAAGCAGCCTATTCCAAAATTCAGTTCACTTTTTTCATTTGTTTTTTTTTGGGAAATTGAATTTCTTAAAATACGCTCAACATCTGCATAAGTATAATCTGAAGCTTTGGCAACTCGCAGCAAACGACTGACTGTTTTGTTATCTAAGTTTTTTTTGTAGGCAATCTTTGCTAAGTGAACTAAAAATGTCTCCTTTTCATTATCAGAAAAATAAGAAACACTTCTTTGAAAATGTTGGGAAAGAAAAAGTTCAAAATCTTCTTGTCTACTAATTTGAGTGTAAAGATTTAAGTATTTTACCTTAACCCAATGTCCAATTAAGGGGTCTTCTTTAATAAAATCTAAGGACTTAGTATCTGTCTTTTTAAAATCGATAAGGTATAAAGCACTTAGAAGCAACACCTCTCTGGGCAGGTATGTTTTTTGTTTGTAAGTCGAAGTCATTTCCCAAATCTTTAATGAGTAAACGTCAAATCAATCGAATTAGTACTATATATTTCAATAATTTTACGCTGAAACAACCTAGAACTAATGATTTTATCTTTTGCACATAACAAGAACAAAGTCGTACTTCTATGTATTGGAATTCTCGCTTTAACGGCGATTATTTTTGAAAGTTACAACACCCTTATTTACGGAATCAGCAAAGGCTTGACTACTTCTATCGTTATTTTAATGGCCGTGAAGAATAGTTCCTCTCTACTAAATAAAATTATTGTAGCAGGCTTGCTATTTTGTTTGTTTGGGGATCTCTTGCTCTTAAATCAAGACTACTTTGTCTTTGGCCTAATTTCCTTTTTTTTGGCACATGCCCTTTTTTTAATTGGATTGTTGCGGCACTACAATAGCAAACAAAAACTTTGGATTTACTTCATATTTTGGAGTCTAGGAGCAATAATATTCTACGGCTTATACCCAAATTTAAAAGCGTTGACCTATCCTGTATTGGCCTATGTATTTATCATATCGAGCATGAGTGCTCAAGCCGCACGAGCCTATATACTCAAAAGAAATAATAAGACAGCACTGCTTTTTGCAGGCGCCTTATTTTTTATGCTGTCTGATACTGTTTTAGCCTATTCTAAATTCGTACATACTTATAAATTTTCTTCAGTTCTGATACTTTCAACCTATTGGATTGCTATAAGCCTTATCGGACTTTCAAACTCTTACTTAAACCAACCGTATGAAAACCAATCTTAAACTTTTTTTCAGCTTAGTCTGCATCCTTTTTTTAACGTCTTGTATAAACGAAGACAGTTATAAATTACAAGCAGAGAACGAACTTAAAACGGCCATGAATCAATGGAATAAAACCGCGGTATCATCATACCAATTCATCGAACGCAGTTCTGGCTTTATTGGGGTATTTGAAGTAAAACACCTTGTAGATACTCAAGGAGCCATCGTCGATGATTACGGATGTATAACAAGTGATTTGAATTGTGATTATTACGGTTCAGACCATGTACCTGAGCCAAAAACAATCGCCGAAGTCTACGCTTTACTCTCAAGAGCTATTAACGAAGCTGATTACTTTCAAATTCAATATGATTTTGACTATGGCTATCCCAAATTTTTAAGCGTTGATTGGGATGAGAATGCTGTTGATGACGAAATGGGTTACGATTGGTTATTTTCATTTGAAGGGATGAATTGCATATCAGAATACGATCAAGCTTTAATCGCCTGTCCTGAAATTTACGATCCAGTTTGTGGTTGCGATTTAGTGACTTACGGAAATACTTGTGAAGCAAGAGCAAATGGCGTAAGATATTTTGAAAAAGGAGCCTGCCCATAAAAAAAACGGGTGATTGAAAAATCAATACACCCGCTATCCGAAAACACAAATGATAAATCACCTAGGATTTTTCAATCCTAGCTGCCAATTAAGAATAATGCAATATATAAAAGAAATTTTAAATATTTAAAAAATAAAAGCTATTATTGTTTAATATTTATTAAAGTTAAACAAAACAGCCACCTGCCTATTTTGTTTAATCCTGATAACCAGGGCCTTTCACAAATTGACCTGGAAACTCATTGGTGTGTTCACCTTCTTCTAAGACCATTACTCCATTGACTAAAACGTACTCCATGCCAGTGGCAAATTGCAAGGGGTCATTAAAAGTGGCATGATCTTGTACCTGTTCAGGATCAAAAACAACGATGTCGGCATAATAACCATCATACAAGAATCCACGATCTTTAAGTTTAAGATTAGTTGCTGGATATCCACTGAGTTTATAAATAGCTTCTTCGAGTGTTAGCAATCCTAAATCACGAGTGTACTTTCCAAGTACGCGTATAAAACTGCCAAAAGCCCTTGGGTGAGTGCGAAAATCTTCGTCAAAAGTGGTATAAGAACCTGCATCCGAACAAAAGCTCACCCATGGAATTTGAATTTTTCGCTGAATATTTTCTTCACTCATGCTGAAATAAATACACTGGATTCTACTGTCATCTTCAAGCATTAAATCGATTATGGTTTCAGCTTCAGACTGCCCTCTCATGAGGGCGCTTTGCGCAATAGTCTTGCCTCTATAAATTTGGGCTAAAGAATCTTTATTAAATCCTACCATGAGAATTCCGTCTGCGGGTTGCATAGTCAGTTCTGCTTCTATATCCTTAATCAAACGCTTCCTCGGCTCATCCTCTCGCATCCTATTCATCCATGCCCTGTGACCTCCAGCTTGCACCCATGTTGGAATCACTCCTGTTAGTCCTGTGCTGCTGGCATTATAAGTATACATGTCAGCTGTAATCTGCAACCCTTTTGCTCTGGCCTGTTCTACTCGTTCAATAACAGTGTCTAACAGATGCCAGTTGGCTGGACGCGATGCTTTAAAGTGATAAATTTCGGCGGGTATATCAGCTTTTTCTGCAATCTCTATTAACTCTTCCAAAGCTTGCATTACATTTCTGCCTTCATCGCGCATATGGGAGATATACATGCCTCCATGTTCAGAAGCAATAGAAGAAATTCTGATCAACTCTTCGGTATCTGCAAAATCACCTGGTGCATAAATTAATGAGGATCCAATTCCCATAGCACCTTCTAACATAGCCTCCTCAACAATTTGATCCATCTCAAGAAACTCCTCGTCATTCGCCTTTCTATTGTCATAACCCACTGATTGAACCCTCACTGTGGCCGCTCCCAAAAATGAAGCAACATTAGTTGAAACTCCTTGATCTTCTAGCTTTTGCATTGCCTGACCAAACGAGATATAATCTCCCCCATCTTTAGAACCTGAAGGTCCTGCAGACCTACCTTCACCAAAAACTTCAAGAGTTACCCCTTGCTTGATATCTGATAAAGAACGGCCGTCTTTATCGAGTGAGCTATAACCCCAGCTCAACATATTTATAAATCCAGGAGCTACGGCTTTACCAGAGGCATCAACTACCTTTTTGGCTTTAACCTCAATCGATGGGCCTACATAAGTAATACGTTGGTTAGAAATAAGCACATCCCCTACAAATGAAGCTGATCCAGAACCGTTGTATATCGTTCCATTTTTAATGTGAATATCATATTGTTCTTGTGCATGAATTAGACCTGCACTCAAGAGTATTATCCCTAAAATTCTCAACTGTAATTTCATCTTTTCAAGTTTTAGAAGCTAGTACTTACCCATTGATTACCTTTTGCTGTTGAAGACACTACAGCTTTAACCAAAGCCATACCTTTAACACCATCGTCAACTGTTGGAAAATCAAGTTTTTCTTCATCGTAAGCTTCGTCAAATTTATGTTTACGCACAGCCAGCGCATAATTGCGATAAATATTTGCGAAGGCTTCAAGATAGCCTTCAGGGTGCCCAGAGGGAGTCCTTGTATGCAGCATTGCCTCGTCTGTGAGATAGCCACCACGATCTGCACCTGTTCTGTAGATTTTATCAGGATTTCCGTGGTCTCGAACGAGTAGGCTATTGAGATCTTCTTGCTTCCATTCTAATCCTCCTTTATCGCCAAAGACCCGAATTTTTAAATTATTTTCTTCACCATTAGCAACCTGAGAAGCCATTAAAACTCCATTCGCACCATTCTCAAAGTGTAAAAGTACATTGGCGTCATCATCTAATAATCTTCCTGACATCGTGGGTCTAATCTCTGACAGCACTTCAGTAATTTTTAACCCACTTACATATTCTGCAAGATGGGCAGCATGTGTCCCAATATCTCCAAAACAATTAGAAATACCTGCTTCATCTGGATTCGTTCTCCAGGCTGCTTGTTTTTGTCCTGTATCTTCTAATTTTTGAGTCAACCATCCTTGAGGATATTCTACAAGAACCTTATGTATTTTTCCCAAAGCTCCATTTTTGACCATAGCCCTAGCCTGTTTAATCATAGGATAAGCACTATAAGTATAGGTCACTCCAAATGGAAGTCCAGTTTCTGTGACTTTAGCCTTCAAAGAAATAGCTTCTTCCAAGTTGAAGGCAAGTGGTTTGTCTATGATCACCGGAAAACCGAGGCTCATTGCCTTCATTGCCGGATCGTAATGGGCTACATTAGGCGTTACAATCACGACAAAATCCATTCGTTCTGCCTCGTCTAATTTGGCTTCACTATTAAGCATCTCATCGTAATTAGTATAAACTCGGCTTGCTGGTAAAAATAAACTGTGACCTGATTTTTTACTTTGTTCAGAATCTCTATTGAAGGCTCCACAAACCAATTCAATTTGACCATCTAGAAAAGCGGCAATTCGGTGTACACCTCCTATGAAAGAACCCTCTCCACCACCTATCATACCCATTCTAAGTTTTCTGTGTGAATTCATGATGTTTAGTTATTGACTTATTGTATAAGAATAAGTGAGTTGTACTCTAAAATACAAAAGATTTATGTCCCTTGATGATAAAAAAAAATCCACGCCAAATAGCGTGGATTTTCACCACAGATTCTACTAACAAAACAACATATTTAAAATAAAATTTAGATTGACCTAATAAATTAAAAATCTAAAACATCTCAACGAAAAACCTTAAGATGACTGTGATATACTATACTTCGCTGATAAGACTTTAAATTAAACTCAATGAATCTCTAAGGTTTTGATACTGTTATACCAATTTTCAGTATCGTCATAGAGCATTAAATTCACAGATCCACGTGAACCAATTTTGGAAATTCTGAAATTGTTTTCTTCCTCTTTTGTTCCAGGATAAAACAATAGAAATATATCATTCCCTAGTCGAATAGTTTCAAATTCTCTCTTTCTCATGTAAAATGGAGTCATTTTCAAGTTCGTTGCGAAAGAAAAAACCTCAGACATTAAATTTTGCAAATAATCTTTTCTCATACTTTTTGGTTATAGGTAAGATTTGGGCCGATTAAAAAAACAAAAACATCCAAGGTTTTACCATCGCATAACAAACTAAAAATGAAAACGCAGTCATCATCATTAAACCTGTCATTAGAAAAAAAGAGGTTGTAGCCGGTTTGTTTTTTGAATTGATCATTAAACAATAATACAATTATTTTCGACATAAAACAATTATTTTCGATAAACTGCAAATATTTTTGTTTTACAACCTTTTAAAGACGTTTCAACTCACAAAAAACAGAAGTTGTCAAGACTTGTGATTGACTAAAAAATTAGCGCTTATATTTGAATGAATCGTTTCTTAACCCTTGCAAGTATGCTCACTTTTATAGACAAAAACACTCCGTTAGATCTTATTGAAAACCTCACTGTAGTTCAAAAAGTGTTAAGTGACGATGAACACATTCTTTCTTCAGATATAGCTGGTGAAGGCAATATGAATGTCGTGTTGAGAATTAAAACAGACAGACAATCATTCATATTAAAACAATCCAGACCCTTTGTACAGAAATATCAAGACATTGAAGCTCCATTAGATCGCATTCATACAGAATACAGTTTCTATAGAGCATTAAGCCTTCAAGGTGAACGCCATTACCTTCCAAAAATATTAGCTTACGATCCTGAGAATCACCTGCTAATTTTGTCTGATCTTGGTTCAGCAACAGATTGTACTTCTATTTATAAAAACAACAGTGAAATACAAAAGTTAATTTCTCCACTTTGCACTTATGCTAGAGATATTCATCAAACAGAGTCCCTTAATACTTTTCCTAAAAACAAAGAGCTCAAGGCGCTTAATCACCAACACATATTTGCACTGCCTTTTGTAGAAAACGGTTTCGACTTAAATGATATTCAAGAGGGATTAGCGGCACTAGCAAAACCCTTTAAACACAATCTAAGCCTGCAAAAAAACGTAGATGAAATAGGAGACCTATACTTATCAGACACAGGAAATACCCTAATCCATGGAGACTACTATCCAGGAAGTTGGCTCTCTGTCAATCAGAAGACGTACATCATTGACCCCGAGTTCAGTTTTAAAGGATTCGCTGAATTCGACCTCGGTGTAATGGGCGCTCATTTTATTATGGCTTCATCTTCAATAAAACACCTTAGCAATATTCTAGAGCATTATAAAGCTTATGCCGATAAACTCTTGGTTCGAAAAATTGCTGGAATAGAAATGAGCAGAAGACTAATCGGACTAGCACAACTCCCTTTAGAACGAAGCATTCAAGAAAAAAAAGAATTACTAGACATCGCCTATGACCTCATCACTGCATAAAAAATTAATTTTAAGTATCGGACTACTTCTGATCATATCGTGTAAGAGCAAGAACGAAAATCAACTACTTATTCCCGAACCAAATAGACTAAAAAAAGAGATTAATACAAGCGCTTTGAATTATGATCAAATTCTGGGCGCCCTTGTAGGATCTGCCATTGGTGATGCTATGGGAGCAAGCACTGAAATGTGGAACAGAGAAGATATTTACAAAACCTATGGATACATTAGTACCCTAACTCCCGCGATTCGCATACAGTCGCCAGAGGGAACTTGGGACCATAATCTACCGGCAGGATCAAGCACAGACGACACAAGATGGAAGCTTTTAATGCTACACTATTTTGAAAATTTCAAGCCCAACCCAGTTAATTTCTCCACCTTCATCAACAGTTATTACGAAAAAAGTCTAGAGCTGCTAAAGCAAAAAAATTCCAGCAGTTCTATTGATGAGCTCGAACATCCTATCGAGCAAATTGATTGGATTAAGGAGTGGGCCAGAGTGAGTCGCGCCTACCTAAAAGGCCCAGAAGAATATATGCTTGCCAAAGACCGATTCTACGGAGGTGAGATGTCATGCGCAGGAATGTTGTATAGTTCGACATTAGCGATGATTTCAAAAGATGCAGAAGAAGCCTACACTAAAGCCTACGAGCATGCACTTTTCGACCAGGGCTATGCCAAAGATATCAGCGGGCTCGTTTCGAGTTTGTCGTTTAATGCCTTTCGAATTCACAGTGCTGATAGTCTGTTAAACAGCCTTTATTTCGTCGACCCTATGCGATTTCAAGATTCAAGACTGGTAGGTCGAATTGCTCAAGATATTCTTCTTAACACACAGAATAGTGCCCGAAATGCAAGACTTGAAGAAATTCCTAGCACAGGTAGTGCGGCTTACCAAAGTCTAATTCGTTCAATTCCTAAAAATTATCCTTACGAATTAAAAGACTGGATCATTCAAAAAGAGATGTATCGTTTTCTGGACACAAATCAAAGAGCAATAGCATTTCACGCCGCAGAAATATGGCAAATATTAATTGCCAGTCTAGCCTTCGCAGAAGGAGATTTTAATAAAGGAGTTGAATTTGCAGTTAACTACGGAAGAGACAACGATACAGTAGCAGCAATTACAGGATTTGTATTAGGTGCTCAAATCGGATTTGAACAACTAGATGAGCAATTAAAACAAAAAGTGCTCGATAAACATAAAAACGTTCTTGGTATCGATTTAGAAGCCATGGCTAAGCGCTATGCAGAACTCTTGAAATAAGCCTAATCTGTATACTGATCTTCTAGATTTAAAGCGTCAACCTCAGCATAAAAACCAGCCAGTTTTTTGGTCAGTTCAGTAAACATTTGAGAACCTTTTTCTTTGCTCGATTTTGAAGGGTCTCCAACTCCTGTGTCTTTGGTTACCTGAGACCACTTGCGCTCTGACCACGCCCAAGATGAAGAAATGGCCTCCACTCGATGCTTTTTTGATTTTCCACCGCCCCATTTACTGAGATCAAGAATTAAATCAGCGTGTAGATGAAGCATCAGACTGGTCTCCATCTCATCGGCATGATCTCCTGGATTTTCAAAATACAAGGTCTTATCAGGAACTTGAAACCAATTACATAAGCTCAAAAACATTTCGGGAAATTCATAGCCTAATTCTCTAAGCAGAGGCTTAAAATTATTTCCTCCATGACCATTCAAAAGAATAAGCTTTTTTAAACCTTGTCGATTTAAGACTGTAATTAAATCCTTTAAAATAATGAGCAGTGTACTTGGATTTAAATTCATGTCTAAATAAATGTCTGACTGCCCCGTATTAACTCCGAATGGTATATTAGGCAGCACGACAAGATTGACATTATTTTTCCAAGCCAATCGAGCAGATTCCTCAGCTATAGCTTCTACTTGATAATTATCCGTACCATAAGGCAAATGAAAGTTGTGAGCCTCAGTAGCACCCCAAGGTAAAATGGCCAATTCATATTTGTGCTTCTGAAGAAATTCAAAATTGGTTTCAGAAAGTAAATAAGGGCGAATCACAACAATTTTTAGTATTTAGGAGTAACCCACGATTCCATAGGCAAATATTTACTCGCACTCGCCCACTGAATTCCACGTTTGATAATAGTCATTCCCGAAGGCTGATCGATAACATGCGCTAAATTATGCCCTAAAGAGGTGTAAAATATTCGACCTTTACCATAGGATTTTTTCCATATAACGGGCATAGTACAACCGTTAATCCAAGGGTCATGTTCTTCATTAAAACGGGTAGTAGCCAATACATTACAGTTAGGGTCTATATGCATATAATACTGCTCCGAGGTCATCTGAAAATCACTTAAGCCTCTGGTTATTGGATCGTCATTAGCACTAATAGAAACTTTATAATCAATATTTCCACCTGGATGAGATACCCATTGACCACCGACCATATATTGATACTCGGTGTTTACACGAAATGCATCACCCATACCACCGTGCCATCCAGCCATGCCTGTTCCATTTTCTTTAACCGCCTTTAGCAGGCCTTTTTCCTGTCCTTTTGTAATTTCTGACATGGTGAAAATTTGTATCACCAAATCGATTTCTTTCATCAAAGACTCGTCAGAATAACAATCGAGATTGTCAAACAATAAAACTTCAGCACCTTCTTCTCTTAACCACGGGCTTAGATAATCTCTGAATTTTTTGGGCTCATGACCATCCCATCCTCCATAGGTGAAAAGAATTTTACGTCCTTCTAAACTTGGAAGCACTGGTTGTGTCAGTAAATCTACACTGGCTTTAACTGAAGTTGTGCTGGATAACAAGGCAGATGCACCTGCGATCTTACCTATAAATTTTCGTCTTGAATTCATTTGTTGTTCTTTAAAAAAACCATGTTAATATAATAAATAATATCGATGGACATAAAAGGCATCCTAATCCGGTATAAAAGGTAGCCGTAAATGCACCATAAGGCACAAGTTTTGGATTGGTCGCAGCCAATCCGGCAGTCACTCCACTTGTAGTTCCTATGAGCCCTCCGAAAACCAAAGCAGTTTTGGCATTATCCAACTTCATATATTTCGCCAAAAGAGGAGTGCCAATAGTAGCGACAATAGTCTTTACAACACCTGCAGCTATTGAAATTGCAATAACATCTGAACTCACGCCTAATGCAGATCCTGTAACAGGACCCACGATGTAGGTACAAGCTCCTGCACCTATGGTCGCCATACTTTTAACATCGGTGTACCCCATAAAATAAGCCAATATGGCACCCACATAAAATGTGACAATTACTCCTGCAAAAAGGGCTACCACTCCTGCCACACCAGCAGCTTTAATTTTTGATAGTTGTGCTCCCATAGCGGTAGCCACAACCGTAAAATCTCTAAACATCGAACTGCCTAAAATCGCTAAACCAGCAAAAACAGGATAGTCTGCTATACCTTTTTCTCCTCCAAAAAAAGCCAACACCAGAGCGGACAAAACAGCAATAGCAACTCCTGGAATCCTTCCTTTAAATAGGTATTTAGAAATAGCATAGGAAAAATAAATCAGCAATCCCACCAATAAAAAGGCGAAGATCAAACCGTTTTTTGCCAATAATTGATCAATTACTTCCATCTTCTTCTATATGTTTTGGAGCAGGGCCAATCTTAGCAATTAAAGGAACCAGAATAAATCCAACCAGAGTAGTCAATGCGCCAGCGGCAATAGCTAACCATCCTGCAGAATAAGCCGCCTTTGCATTTAAGCTTGCAGCCATGGCGATAATTACAGGAATGTACATCGCACTCCAAAATGTTATACCTGTGATTTCCTTTTCGTCAATCCATTGTTTTTTTCGCATATAGCCACTGAGCACAATAAGCAGCAACATTGCAAAACCTACACCTCCAACATCATTACTGAGATTGATGAGTCTTCCCAAACCCAGTCCCAGAAGTTTTCCTACTAAAAAACAAAAGGCCAATAATCCTACGCCGTAAATTTTCATTCCTTAATTGATTTGATCTTTTATAATTTGTTTCAATACGTTTTTGGTCACCTTACCTAAAACATTACGAGGTAAATCCTCCTGAAAAATATAATGTCTCGGTAATTTATAAGAAGGTATGCGAGACCTCAACCAATTGTCAAGAGCTTTCAAATCTATTTCAGTCTCTTTTTCTAAGATCAGACTCGCCGCAATTAGTTCACCCCACTCATCATCGGGAATTCCAACTACAGCACACTCATTGATTCCCTGATATTTTCGAAGTACTTCTTCAATCTCCAAGGCTGAGATTTTATAGCCTCCAGATTTGATAATATCCACTGAATTTCTGCCTAAAATGCGAAAATAACCCTTGTCTAAAACAGCCATGTCACCTGTTTTGAACCATCCGTCTTGTGTAAATCCTTTCGCAGTGGCCTCTTTCTTGTTCCAGTATCTAGAAAAGACATTTGCTCCTTTGACTAAGATCTCACCTTGAGCTCCGGGCACGACCTCATCACCGTTTTCTTTAACAATTATTACAGAAACCCCAGGTAAAGCCTGCCCGATATGTCCTGGTCTTCGTTCTCCATCGTAAGGGTTGCTAATGGCCATTCCTATTTCGGTCATTCCGTAGCGCTCAAGTAAAGTATGCGAACTAATTTTTTTCCATTTTTCAAGCACAGAAACAGGCAAGGCAGCCGAACCAGAGACCATCAAACGAAACTGCTTTAAAACAGCACTAACACCCTTTTGCTCTTTAGACGATAATTCTTCATAAAAAGCAATGAGTTTAAAATAAATGGTAGGCACAGCCATAAATACATTAATCTTTCCACTTAAAAAGACAGCAAAAACATTCTTTGGCGTAAATCGATCTACAAAAACCACTTCAGCACCGATATATAACGGACAGAGCATCGCATTTACAATTCCGTGAATATGGTGTAAGGGCAATACATTGAGAATAGTGTCATTGTTCGACCATTTCCAAGCCTCAATAAGCGCAGTGATTTGGGCATTTAAGTTGGAGTGTGATAAAACCACTCCCTTAGGATTTCCTGTAGTACCACTAGTGTAAAGAATTAAGGCGTCTTCATCTAAATGTACCTCAGGTAACTCACAAAGCTCAGCATTTAAATTGGCTATATGTGTCATTGGTATATCTTGATGAAGCGCTTCAAGGTCTTGAATTGTAGTCTTAAAATCAGCACTATAAATTACGTGAGATGCAGAAGTGTCACTTAGCACATAACTCAGTGAAGGAACAGGATGCTTCACACATAAAGGAACAGCGATTCCTCCTGCCCGCCAAATACCCCATTGAATGGAGACATAATCAAAACCAGGATTCACAAGATAGGCAATCCTCGCTCCATTTACATGCGATTGACCTTTCAACAAAAAAGATGCGATAAAATGAGAGCGACTTAATAAATCACTATAAGTAAATACCTCTTCTTTAAATCTTACACAATTACGCTCCAGATAGTTTTGAGCCTTACGCAGTAGTGGAATCATTTATTTAGTTAAGTCTTAGTTGGTAAAAATTAAGCATAAATTTGTTGACATTCCAATAATGACACTCCTATATTTTAATCCAATGAGAATATCCGATATTTGAAAGAGGAACCCTTTATCTTTTTTGGATATGAATTTCGGATTTATTGCAGCTATCTTAACCACTTCAGCCTTCTTGCCACAGGCCATAAAAACAATTCGTACTCGTGATACCAAAAGCTTGAGTCTTATGACCTTTGGACTTATGTTTTGCGGAACCATTTGTTGGTTCATTCACGGGCTCACAATTCAAGATCTCGCGGTGATTTATGCCAATGCAATTACGGCCATTCCTTTACTCATTATCCTGGTGATGAAAGTGATACATATGACAAAAAAAGCACCTAAAAAAGGTGCTTTCTTATAAGTATGTTAATGAATTTTTTATTCAACCGTTACATTAAAGCTGACATCGATATCAGTTTCGCCTCCAGCACCAGCGAGTGTACCATCATTTGGCTTAGTAGGCTCATGACGCAATACAATTCTCAAAGTTCCTGATCCAGCAGCAGCTGTGCTTAAACTAAATTGAGTTCCTAAATCATTACCATTTCCATCCGTATTCAAGTCTGATACAGAAAGGGCAACTCCAGAAGATACGAATATCACCTGATGCTTGTCATCTTCTTCTTCAACTTCTTCAGTTATATCTTCAGCAGGGCTCTCGAGTTCGTTTAAAAAAGTTACAGAACCAGTATATGTTGTATTTGCACTTAAACTACCACTTACAGTAACATTTGGTGCGTTTGGCCCATCACCATCTAAATCCTGTGACTTTAGGGTAATATTTCCCGGATTAAGCACAACAGTCATAGTTGTGATTACTTCTTCTTCATTGATTGGTTCTGGACTGTCGTCGTCTTTTGAACATGAGATAATGACAACGCTAAGCAGCCCCACAAGGAGGTATTTGAAATTTGATTTCATTTTGAATGTGTTTTAAAATTTAAAAAAATGTAAGTTAGACTTGGGCTAGAAATCAAATTTGGCTTGGTGGCCCACGGTCATTTGGATTAATGACGTGTAGAGAAGAATAAAACGAAGATTTATAAAGACCTTGCAGATCGCGCAGCAAAATCATTTCTTCTACTGCGTATGTCACATCTAATTCAAAGGGAGTATTCACCATTTCAGTCTCTGAAGACCAAAGTTGACACGCCACACAATCTCTGTCCATTGAAGTCTGGTGCTCAAGAGAGTGTGCACTTAAAATCCCTATGAATAGAGTAAAAAATAAATAAGTAAGTCTAATTTTCTTCTTCACTTTAATGAAAGTAGTTAAGAAAAATAAGACTTAAAAATTTACTGATTTAAATTTAGTGGATTTCTTCTCCGTTCGGAGGCATCTTCAGGAAATGCCTTTAGAATTTCATCAAGTCGTACAAAAATGACATTACCAGTGACCGCCTCCTTATATGAAATGATGTTGTCGTTGACAAAGTCAAAACTATAACCATATCTAAGGCCCTGAACTTTCAAAGGCAATCTCCATCTCCCATCTCTATACCTGGCAAAATAAATTCCATTTAAACGTGAATCGTTCTTTCCTTGTACGGCCATCAGCAACATATTACGACCAATGCGCAAGGGAGAGAAATAGATGAGCTCTTCGGTATCTAAATATATTGGAATTGCTCCCGTACATGGCTCTGAAGAGCACATTGAAGCGTAAATTCCATTTTTATCGCTGGTACTGCCAAAAAAGGCATAGTAATAAAAAATTCCATCCTTATCCATTGAAAAATAGTAAAGACTTCCCAAATTGAGTTCTTCCTTGAGGTTTCGCTTTCGCTCCATTTGACCTAAAGAACTGTATTTTCTCAAATAGGTTTGTTGTCCCTTCTTTCCCTTATCTTCAATTTCATTATAAATGATAAATTCGCCGTCATCAGAAAATTTAGACCTATTTGGTCTTACTGTACTAAGGGTATCCACAGTTGGCTCATCTTGCGTTACATCGTCAACTAGAATCATATACTGAGATTTAGTTTCTTTTGAGTACTGCGTGGAAATGAGCACCTCTCCATTAGGGTGATAGCTAATCGTCGTAGGGACGATTCCATTTTTATATAAGAACTGATTTACTCCATTTTCGATAGACTCTCCAATGGTATCAAGTTGTTTTTCCGAATCTTTGTTATTTGACCCTGTAGTTTCTTGTGCATTCACTTGCAGAGACAAAACAAGAAGACACAAAAAAATAAAATTGATCATGAATCTCATAAATGCAAAAATCTTTACTTACATCCAAAATGAAAGAAAAATCGGTCGATTTACCAAAAAAAAAGAATAAATGACCTGATTCTTGTTCAAAACAAGAAGGGTAAAAAAAGTTCAACCAAATATTGAAGCTAAATTCCAAATAGATATCTTTAAGAATACTAAAATCAAAACATATGAAAAATACTTGGCACTTAATGCTTTCACTTGTTCTTGCTCTTGGATTAACCGCCCAAGATGTGCAAGCTCAACGAAAGAAAAAAGCTGCAGCCCCAGCAAAAGAAGTAAATATTAATGCATTTAAATTCAGAAATGTCGGACCTGCTTTTCTTTCAGGACGTATAGCAGACATCGCTATTCATCCAGACAATGACAATCATTGGTATGTAGCGGTAGGATCTGCTGGAGTTTGGAAAACCGAAAATGCCGGAACTACATGGATTCCATTATTTGACAATCAAAAATCCTATTCTACTGGATGCGTGAGTATCGATCCATCTAATCCCTCAACCATCTGGGTTGGAAGTGGTGAAAATGTAGGTGGACGTCACGTGGGTTACGGAGATGGTATTTACCGCTCGGACGATAATGGTAAATCATGGAAAAATATGGGATTAAATAAGTCAGAGCACATTTCTAAAATCATTGTTCATCCAGATAATTCAAACACCATTTGGGTAGCTGCTCAAGGACCCTTATGGAGTAAAGGAGGGGAACGAGGAGTCTATAAAAGTACAGATGGCGGTAGCAACTGGAAGCAAGTTCTAGGAAACAACGAATGGACTGGTGCTACAGACCTCTTAATCGATCCTAGAAACCCCCAAGTTTTATACGCTGCAACCTGGGATAGACATAGAACAGTGGCAGCTTATATGGGAGGTGGACCTGGTACCGCTATTTACAAATCAACAGATGGAGGAGAAAACTGGGCTAAAATTCACAACGGCCTGCCACGCTCAAATATGGGGAAAATAGGTTTGGCGATCTCACCTCAAAATCCAGATGTAGTATATGCCGCGATAGAACTTGACCGCACCAAAGGAGGTGTCTTTCGCTCGGCAAATGCAGGAGGCTTTTGGACCAAAATGTCTAATACCGTATCAGGTGGAACTGGACCTCACTATTATCAAGAATTATATGCATCACCGCATAAGTTCGACAGATTATACCTCATGAATGTGCGCATATTAACCTCTGAAGATGGGGGTAAAAACTTTACACAACTCAAAGAGCGTCAAAAACACTCTGACAATCACGCAATAGCATTTAAAAAAGATGATCCAAATTATTTAATGATTGGAACAGATGCTGGTATTTACGAATCCTTTGATTTAGCTGAAAATTGGAAGTACCATAAGAATCTTCCACTAACACAATTTTACAAAGTGGCTGTAAACAATGCCAAGCCATTTTATCATATTTTCGGTGGAACACAAGACAACGGTTCTGCTGGTGGACCATCCGCTACTGATGAGAGAGAGGGAATTTCAAACAAACACTGGTATAAGACCTTGGGAGCCGATGGGCATCAATCCGCAACTGACCCAGAGTTTAATAACATCATCTATGCCGAAACACAACAAGGTGGATTACACCGAGTAGATTTAGTCACTGGAGAACAAGTTTACGTACAACCACAAGCTCAAAAAGGTGATCCACACGAGCGATTTAATTGGGACGCCCCAATACTTGTCTCACCCCACAAAGCCTCAACAATATATTTCGCTTCTTATCGCGTTTGGAAATCTGAGGATAGAGGAGATAGCTGGACACCAATATCAAGTGATTTAACACGTAATGAAAATCGTATTGAACTTCCAATTATGGGCAGAAAGCAATCTTGGGATAACGCTTGGGATGTAAATGCAATGTCAAATTACAATACCATCACTTCACTGAGTGAATCTCCAGTTCAAAAAGGACTGCTCTATGCAGGTACAGATGACGGATTTGTGCACGTCAGTGAAAACGACGGTCAAACTTGGACAAAAATACCAGTTTCTCAATTCGGCTTACCGGGCAGAAGTTTCGTGAACGACATTAGAGCAGATTTACATGACCCCAATACGGTATACGTTGCGCTGGATAATCACAAAGAAGGTGATTTTAGACCCTTTTTATACAAGAGTACAGACAGAGGTAAAACGTGGAAATCAATGAGCTCCAATATTCCAAAAAACACTTTAATCTGGAGAATAGTTCAAGATCACGTCAATCCTGAGTTAATGTTCTTAGCGACTGAATTTGGTATTTATGTCACGCTTAATGGAGGACAAAAATGGCAGAAAATGAAAGGAACTCCAAACATGAGTTTTAGAGATATCACCATACAAAGAGAAGAAAATGATGTTGTTGCCGCCTCTTTTGGACGAGGATTTTACGTATTGGATGATTACAGCCCTCTAAGAAACATGAACAAGGCCGCAGAAGCAGATAAAGGCATGTTATTTGCTCCTCGAACAGCAAAATGGTATGTGCCTAGATCAAATTTAGGAAATACAGGAGCCGACTATTATATCGCTAAAAATCCAGAATATGGGGCTGTATTTACCTATTATTTAAATGACAATTATTCAACCGCTAAACAGGCACGTAAAAAACGAGAAGGTAGGCTGAATAAAGGCAATAAAGACGTTCCTTTTCCAGGGTATGACGAACTAGACAAGGAAAATAGCGAAAAGTCTGCTATGGTCTATCTTACGATTAAAGATGGAGAAGGTCATATAATTAAACACCTAAAAAGACCAGCTCGTAAAGGAAGTCATCGTATCGCTTGGAATATGAGACACGACAGCGGAACACCTATCAACCCTAAAAGCTCATCGAGAGGTTGGTTTTCTCGAGGACCAATGGTTATTCCTGGAACTTATACAGCAAGCTTATCTGTTGAAAAAGACGGTGAATTTACCGCTATAGGAGAAGAGGTCAGTTTTGATTTGGAACCTATATACGAAGGAACACTTAAGGGAATAAGTTATGAGGATTACGAGAGCTATCGAAAAGGCTTTACCGAACTCAGAACCGCTATCGAAATTTTAAGTCACAAAGCTGAAAAAGTGGAGACCTATATGAAGGGACTAAACAAAGCAGTAGATCAAACAAATCAAATGCCTTCCAATTTCAAAGCTGAGCTGGTAACACTCGAAAATAAATTCTCAAGTTTATCAAAGCAAATAGAAGGTAGTCCTTCTAGAAATGAAATTGGAGAGCGAAATCCACCTTCAATTTCCAACCATTTTAGCGTGGCATTTAGAGGACTATCTACTACCTATGGTCCGACAAAAAATCATACAAATAGTATGAACCTAGCTAAGGAAATGCTATCAGATATTCAACCCGAATTGGATTCATTCATTCAGGAAGTTCAAGCATTTGCTAAAAAATTAGAAAATGCTGGAGCTCCGATGATTTTAGGAAGCTTGTAAATTAAAAAAAGCACCTCAAATGAGGTGCTTTTTCTTAAATCCTAGCCGCAAGTCGAATAAACTTTCGAACAGTGCTGAGTTTGTTTTTAAAAGGAGGATAGCGTAAAGGAACATCTATCCAATTGCTGCGATACATCACTGGCTTTTCTCTACTAAACGTATTGAAGCCAAATTTGCCGTGATAGGCTCCCATACCGCTATCGCCTACACCACCAAAAGGAAGGTTCTTTTCTGCAATATGCATGATAGTGTCATTTACACAGCCTCCACCAAATTGGTAGTTTTGAACCAAAGCTTTGATTCTTTTTGCATTCTCAGAAAAAATGTAAAAAGCCAAAGGTTTATCATATTTTTTTAGATAATAGTCCGTCTCCTCAAACCGATCATAGGAAATTACAGGCAAAACCGGTCCAAAAATTTCCTCTTGCATTGCCTTAGAGTTGTAATCGACATCTTCAATTATTGTAGGAGCAACAAAACGAGTTTCTTCGTCTAACTCTCCTCCAATACGGACTTTAGAATCCGCTATAAACGATTTCATACGGACCACGTGTCTCGGGTGAATAAGTCGACCATAATCAGAGCTTTCTCGGGGATTTTTTCCATATAGTTGTTCTATTTCATTAGACATATGAAAAATAAGATCTTCTTTAATCTTTGAATCAACCAAAACGTAATCTGGAGCGATACAGGTTTGACCTGCGTTCATGTACTTACCCCAAACAATGCGTTTGGCCGCAAGTTTTACTTTAGCCGTATCATCAACAATACAAGGTGATTTTCCTCCAAGTTCAAGTGTGCAAGGAGTCAATTTCTCCGCAGCAGCCTTGGCAACGATTTTACCAATATGCGTACTCCCCGTAAAGAAAATATGATTCCATTTTAATTCAAGCAGTGCTTTAGCCGTTTCAGCTCCCCCTAAAACCACATGAAAATAGGCTTCATCAAAATGAGTGTTGATTAATCGCGCCAATAACTCAGATGTCTTTACACTAAATTCACTGGGCTTCAATACCACCGTATTACCAGCGGCTAAAGCAGCCAAAGCTGGGGCGATTGCCAATTGAAATGGATAATTCCAAGGAGAAAGTTGAAGTGAAAGGCCGTAGGGTTCTGGCTGAATGACTCCAAATGCGGGTGCAGATAGTAGACCCGTTTTTACCTTTTTAGGCTTAGACCATTTTTTAAGCTGTTTAATCGCTGTATTTAGCTCCTCTATTACGAAGGAAAACTCAGCCGTATAAGCTTCAAAATTGGGCTTATGTAAATCAGATTTTAAGGCCTCAAGCACTTCACTTTCGTGTGTTTGTAAAACTTGCCTTAGTTTTTTTAACTGTGCAATCCGAAAAGAACAATCCAAAGTTTTGGAGGTAGCAAAGTAATCAGCTTGCTTTTTTCTTAATTCTAGATAGATATTCTTTTCAGACATTGAAGGCCTTCGGGTATTAAAAATATAAATTCACTTGAACAGCAATATCATCATAAATAAGCTTATCTCCAAGGTTTTCAAAAAATGAACCCGATCTAAAACGAACATCATATACAGAACGGTCAAAAACCATTTGAGCCGTAGCCATACTAGCCGTTACTTCTGTAAATTCCACTTGAACTGGAGCTGTTTTTCCTTTAATTGTTAAATCTCCCTGTAAAATCTGCAATCCATTAGTATCAGAGATAACAGCATTTAAGATTAAGAAGGCTTCTGGATTTGCTTCAACCGAAAAGAAGTCATCTGAACGAAGATGGCCTTCAAGTCGTGTTTTACCTCCTCCAGATAGATCTTGGACATCTAAAGAAGTCATGTCAACGATGAATGAGCCTCCCTGAATTTTTGTACCCTTTAATTTTAGGTCTCCTGATTTAAAAGATAGTCCTCCGTAGTGGGATTTTGATGAGCGCTCCTTACCCTCCCATCTGAGTTTGCTCGTTTCTAAGTTGATGCTTTTCTCTTGAGAGTAACCGAATGCAAATGCTGTTACAGCAAATGCCAAAAATAAATTTTTCATTATTTTTTTAACCAAAGATAAGCGTTTCAGCAATCTTTAGCTAGGTCTGAATATAGACTTAGGCAGCGATTTCTCTTTCAAGAGCTATGTAGTGACTTAACTCGTTGTTCTGATTGTAAAGAGGAACAATTTTAACCTCACAGACATAAGCCTGTCCAGATTTTTTATGATTAGTGATTCTGGTAGTAAATACTTCATTAGAAGACAACAGGTTTCTAAATAACTTTCGTTCTGTATCTTTGGTATTCTGGCCGTGAAGCATGTTAGGTTTCTTACCGATCACGTCGTGAGAATGATATCCTGTCATATCAGAAAAACCTTGATCTACCCATAGAAGTTTATAAGAAGGATCAGTCAATACAAAAGCTTCGTAATCTTCAAAATTTAGGACAGAAGAATCGTATTGATCAGACCAGTTGAATGCTTTCGAAAACCGAGTAAATTGTTGGTCAATATGATCACCTCTACTTATTTCAAGTAATTTATGATACGATTCTAAAAAGAAATCTCCACTAAGTAAAGGCAATTTATTCATCACTATTTTTTTTGTTACTCAAATTTATTGTTGCAAATCTGTTTGTGCAAAACTTGTTTAACTTTTTAAGCCTTTGTAAATCGCTAAAAAAGAACTATTTAAAATTTAGAAGAACCTTTAATTGAATTTCATCCTTCACTTTTTTCAACAAAAATGAAGGTCTGGGAATATCAAAATCACTGAGCTTGACTTCAAAAGTTCCTTTGATTTGAACCTGGTCAGCATTCGTTTCAAAACGAAGGGAGATGGTTTTTTCTACTTTCTTACCTGCCAACTCTATGTAGCCCAAAAATGTAATCTCACTTTCGTCGACTACAATAGAACTGCTGTAAAACCTCACGTTAGCATGGATTAAAGCATTGAGTAATTCTAAAGCATGTGCATCTCGATTAGCATTTTGACTATTGAAATCAGTTAAGGCTGCAGTAACTGCAATTTGTTTTGGAGTTCCATTTTCATCTAATACTAGAAGTCCTTTTGGTTTCTCATTTGTACCAGTCCAGTTATGTGTAAAATGTTCTGCGTCATAAGTCAAATAGCTATTAGATTGATCTAATTGTAATTTTTTCACATTTTGTCCAAACACTTGAACAAAAACTAAAAACAAAAAGCAATAGGTTAACGATTGTAGCTTCATATCTTTATTTAAATCTCAATACAAGGGTCGCAGCCGCATAAGAACCAACCAAAGTATAAGCCGCTGCTTTGTGCATATCCCGATCGCGATCGGAATAGTATTGGGTTGCAATCATAGCGCTTAGGTGAATTGTAGCAAGCCATTTGTGCATTCTTGCAGAATTCAATCCTTTAGTTTTATTTAATTGAATAGCGGGCGGAGCAAAAAGTGAAAGTCCAGCACCTGTAAAATAAAGAGCAGTCACGGCATTACCCATGTCTTTATGGAGCTTGTATAGACTGTAATCTCCGTTGTATAATTTTCCGCCTATTATACCTTGAGCGATCATGGCTGCCAAAGTGGTGTAGCCTATAACTTGATGGGTTTTAAGCATCCCTCTTCTCCATTTCAATTCCCTCAATCGATTTTCTTCTGATAGCGGAACAATACCCGTTATTCTTGCCAATCCGTTTTTACCCCATATTAAACGTTGGGTAATTAACATTTTTGATGGCAGTAATTCTGTTTTTTTATTTTCTGACTCTAATTCTGCAAATAAATCATCTTCCAAGGAAATTTGATTCACATCTGGGCAATCCAAACATTTAACCTGAGCCAAAACAGGGGTGGCACAAATTAAATAGAGTGCTGAGACGCACAATCCTAGAACTACTGATTTATTCAATTTAAACACAAATCAAAAAATTAAGATGTTGTAACAGTCAATGTCGTTCCAGAAATCGAAGTGCTAAAAGATCTCAAGTTTCCTGATGTTGAACCCGAATTACAATTGACCACATTGGCGTTATCGATCCCGTAACTATTTCCGTGATTACCGCAGGTAAATTTGTTGTTTGCATAAGACCACTGTGAAGAAGCCCCAACATGAGGACAGCAATTATCAAAAGCTAATATCTCATTTGAAGAAATTCTCAGTAGCAATACCCCTGCATCTAATAAATTTTTAAACCCTCCGGAAGTACCAATTGCCGAAAAATTTGAGTTTGACAAGTCTATAGTTACCGTATTTCCGTTGATGCTATAACCGTCGTCACCTGTATTACCTTGACCTGGGTCAGGACCTTCTGGCTCTGAAGAACTATCTTTTGAACAAGCCTCTAAAAAGGATAATCCAAAGAAAGCAAAAGCAACCGTTGGACAAACTTGGGTTAAAAACGAACGTCTATCTTTTTTCATAAGGTTTAAAGTTTTTGTTTTAAAGTTAAACAAATAAGTCCGTAAATACCCTAATTAAGGATTTTAAATTTAATCCCAAATACGTTCTACAGCATATGCTTTAAAATCAAGCACCTCTTTATCAGCATTCAAACTGAAATCAGAAAAGGGTTCCTCAGGAAAAACCTGAACCGTGAGCGACACCAATCCTCCATCTATAAATAACTCCACCGAGGAATGATCTACAAAAACTTCAATTTTATGAACCTTCTCGTTTTGAAGATCAGCTAAAGATGCCTTGATTGGATTAGTGGCAAAAGTATCCTCAAAATCTACATAACCTGAATTTGAGCGATCAACCAGAATTTCTTGTCCATCAGCGGAAATTAAAAGTGTGTTTCCAGCGGCATTTTTCCATTTCATTTCAAAGTCAAGTTCAGTTTCAAATAGAATTCGAGACTGCATCAGTTCAAAATCCTCGTCGTTTTGAAGATGAATTTGCCGAGCCTCTTTTTGGTCAAGCGCTAGAGGCTGAATTTTAGAAATACTATCAAGCTTGCTAATAGGAGTATTTACAAGCCTATTGCCGTTAGGTGTCTTTCGAAGTGATAGCACTCTTGGAATCGTCATTGAGCTCCTCCATTTTTGGGTCGGTGTTATGTTGGCATAATTCCAATTACTCATCCAGCCAATAAAGATTCTATCTTCGTTAGGAACATCATTGTAAGTCACCCCTGCATAATTGTCAGGACCCAAGTCTATCCACAGACAATTTTTTTGTTCTGAGCTAAAGGTATAACCGTCAAATTCACCTATAAAATATTGAGTTCCACTTCCACCGTTAGGAGCACCAGGGTTAATGCTTATAAGCAGTACCCAATGGGTTTCACCCTCAACTTCTAAAGGAAAGAGGTCGGGACATTCCCATACTCCACCGTGTGCACCTTGATTATGACCAAATGAAGAGGCGTATTCCCAATCGATTAAATTTTCAGAACGATACAATTGTAAGTGATCTCCAGCTACTAAACTCATGATCCAAGATGATGACTCTTCATGCCAAAATACCTTGGGGTCTCTAAAGTCTCTGATTTTATCTTCGTTTTTGATTACCGGATTGTCCTTGTACATGGTCCAATTTTCGCCATGGTCGAGACTATAGGCAATACCTTGAGTTTGATGATCATCAGTTCCTAACTTTGCTTTTTCAGGGTGGTGATAAGTGAAAATAGCAATCAGGGGTGGGTTTTCGTCGGTGCCCAGTCCAGAACTATTGTTTTTATCGAAAATAGCAGAACCCGAAAATATATAACCGTGTTCATCTGGATATAAGGCTATCGGCCTATTTTCCCAATGCACTAAGTCTTTTGAAATGGCATGACCCCAGTGCATGGGTCCCCACACGATATCCTCTGGATAATGTTGATAAAACAAATGATACACACCATTTTCATAAAGCAAGCCGTTGGGGTCATTCATCCAATGACTGGGAGGACTAAAATGAAATTGAGGCCTATACATTTCACTATAAACATCCTGATTCTCAGATTTGTTATTCATAGCAGTTTCCTTATTCATTTGAGCGCACGAAGAAAGAACACATAGTCCAATTAAAAAAACCTTTTTCATAAAAACTGTTTTAATCTTAAATGTTACTGAATTTACTTAAATTCGATTAATAGCCATGAATACAAAAAGTCGCCTCTTTTATCTTCTATTTTTAAGTTTATTTAATTTGAACGCACAACAACAGAAAAATATTGATCAAACGCTAAAGCTATTGAACGACAAGACTGTACCCTATATTAGTGTTGATCAGTTAAATGAAGAACTTAAAAACAATGATCTATTATTGCTTGATTCAAGAAAAAAAGAAGAGTATCAAGTAAGCCGAATAAAAACTGCAAAGTTCATCGGGGAAAAATTTAGCTCAGAAAGTTTAGCACTCAATGATGTTGATAAAAATAAACCTATAGTCGTTTATTGTTCAATAGGGGTGCGTTCAGAAGATCTTGGAGAGGTGCTTCTAAAAAAAGGTTTTACCAATGTAAAAAACTTATACGGTGGTATTTTTTTATGGAAAAATAAAGGTTTAGAAGTATATGATGAGAATAACCGACAAACAGAAAACATCCATGCTTACAACAGGTTTTGGGGCATGCTTTTAAAAAGTGGAAAAAAGGTTTACTGATGAAAAGTTTGCTGTTAATTTTTGCTAAAAATCCAGACTTAGGAAAGGTTAAAACACGATTAGCAAAAAGCATTGGAGAACAAAAAGCCTTAAAAATTTATCAAATCTTACTGAAACACACCCTTGAAATTGCATCATCTGTTAATGCCGAAAAAAAGGTGCTATTTTCACATCGACTTGAAAAACACCCTATAATTGAAAAACATAAATTCGAACAGGCAATTCAAATAGGAAAGGATCTCGGAGAGCGAATGAGTAATGCCGTAAAAATCGGTTTTGAGAAAGGGTATCAAAAAATCGTAATCATCGGAGCAGATCTTTTCGATCTACAAACCACAGATATTGAAAAAGCCTTTGAGAATTTGGAATCCTATGAAACCTGCATTGGACCTACTGAAGACGGAGGTTATTATTTATTGGGGCTATCTTTTTGGGAGAAGTCGCTATTTGAGAATAAAGATTGGGGAACAGATCAAGTACTTGTTCAAACCCTTAAAGACCTTTCGTCTAAAAGCGTGCTTTTACTTGATGAAAAAAATGACATTGACACCGTCGATGATTTAAAAAAGTCACCAAAACTTGAAGCTTTACTAAATAACCTCTGAGCAAGAAAAAGCGATGAAAAAAGACCGAATCAGTATCATCATTCCTGTTTTAAATGAAGAGAAGACGATTTCAAAAGTTCTTTCGTCTGTTGCCAAGTCCATTAAATCGGAAGATTTTGAACTTATCGTCGTTGACGGAGGAAGTCAAGATCAAACCAAAAAAAAATGTTTCAACCAAATTGAGAAACTTGAACTCCATTCAAAATGTACTTGGGTAGATTGTAAAAAGGGTAGAGCGCATCAAATGAATGCAGGTGCACTAATTGCTAAATACAATGTGCTTTATTTTGTTCATTCAGACACTCTTCTGCCTAAAGGTTTTGATGAGCATATTGTGAAGACTCTGCAAAAAGCATCTGCCGGCTGTTTTAGATTAAAATTTGATTCGAACAAATGGTTTTTAAGGTTTTTCGCTTTTTTTACCCGCTTTAATTACCTTGTTTGCCGTGGTGGCGACCAAACCTTATTTCTCCAAAAACAAGTTTTCGAAGAACTTTCAGGTTTTGATTCTAGGTATAAGATTTATGAAGACAACGAGTTTATATCGAGAGTATACAAACAGTATAATTTTAGAATAGCTGAAGATGCAGTTATCACTTCAGCTCGAAAGTACCGTGAAATCGGCTTTTTGAAGTTACAGTTTCATTACGCCTTGATTCACGCCTTCTATTTTTTCGGTTTCGGTCCAAAAACCTTAAAATCTCATTACAATCGCTTTATTAAATCTCAATTGTAATACTGAGATATTATTCTTTCCACAGGTTTGTTTTGTGGGGTAAATCTGTTGTCAGATGCTCCTCCTGATCGCGGATAGTCAATAAACCATTTCCAAAGAAAACCTCCAGAAAACCATGACTCCTTCCAAAACACTTCATACAGAGCCTTATACGCCTCATTTTGATTATTGAAATCAACCGCAGTTAAGGTTCTGTCCACAAGCCAAGGTTTGGCCGTTGCGTATTTCATACTTCTATAACCATACTCCGTGAATAAAACTGGCCGAGAATTAGTACTAGACACCTTTTTAATTCGCTCTAGCCATGGGTTCCAGGCTGAAATAAGTTCTTCTGAGCTTACCTCTTCTTTTTCGAGTAAAGGAAAATATGCATCAATCCCAATATGATCTAATTCATTCCAAAACGAAACGCCTTCAAATTCATCCCAATTTGCGGCATAGGTTAATTGACCTGAATACAACTGACGAACTTCTTCGATTAGCGTGCAAAAAAAGTCAGTGCGACTACTTGCAAAGCGCTTTAGTTCAGTTCCGATGCAATACACTGAAGCATTGAGCTCTTCAGCGACTTCTGCAAAAGTCAAAATATAAGAACGGTAGGTATCTTCAAACTTTAACCAATCCGCTTCGGTTTTCATTTCAATAGTGCCTGTGAAAACGCCTCCTCTTATCCAAATTTGAGGTTTGATCATCAACTGATAGCCCTCAGCTCTAAGCAAGTCTCCGTATTGTTTGATGCCTGCTTTGGTCTCGCCAAACCATTGATTATCTCGATTAAATCTCAAGACAGGACCTTTCTCATCAGGCATAAAAGCAAAGGGCATCAATGCGGCTGCGTCTACATTAATCACCGCTAAATGCTTGAGCTGTTCTTTTTGCAATTGAGCTCTACTTGCCACAAAACTCACACCATTGAAAAACTCCTGAGCTTGAATACCGAAAGTAATCCAAAACAATAGTATTTGAAGTAAGATACGCACCTTATAAAGTTATTATCTTTAATCCATAATCTTGGGATATTGAAAAAATTAGTCATCATAGGAAACGGTATAGCCGGAACTACTTTAGCTCGATGGGTTCGAAAGCTAAGTGACTTTGAAATTGAAATGGTTTCTGATGAATCTCCCCTTTTTTACTCGAGAACAGCTTTGATGTACATCTTTATGGGAGATGTAAAACTACAGGATACTTATGGCTATCCTGAGGTGTTTTTTGAAAAAAACAATATCAAATTAATCCATGCTAGAGCTGAGCATATTGACACCACTCAAAAAACCATACTACTAAAAAAAGAGGGTACAAGCTTTGAAACTTCTTATGATTATTTGGTCATTGCCACAGGCTCTAAACCCACATTTTACAACTGGCCCAATCAAAATGCAAAAGGCGTTCAAGGTTTTTATCATTTAGATGATTTACAGGAACTCGAAGAAAATGCTAAACATGCTAAAAACGCAGTACTAGTAGGCGGCGGATTAATTGGTATAGAGCTGGCAGAGATGCTTCAGCGAAGAGCGATTAACACTTATTTTTTAATCAGAGAAAAATGGTATTGGAACGGTGTTTTACCTGATTGTGATGCCCAATTACTCACTTCGTATATCGCAGAAGAATGCCCAGGTTTAGCATTAGAAACCAGTCTCGATAAAATAGAGGTCAATACGCAAAACGAGGTCATTGGTGTTACCACAACTACTGGCGAAAGCATTGCTTGTGATCTAGTTGGCATTGCAACCGGCGTACATCCAAATATTGATTGGCTCAAAGAAACGTCTATTGAAACTGACAAAGGAGTGTTGATTAACGCTCATTTTGAAACCAACATCAAAGATGTTTTTGCCATAGGAGATTGTGCACAACACAAGATGCCTCCTAAAGACAGACGAAATGTTGAAGCCGTGTGGTACACCGGGCGTATAATGGGAGAAACCCTCGCGAGACACCTCTGCCTAGAACCCTCAGTTTACGCCCCAGGCCCTTGGTTCAATTCAGCTAAATTTTTTGAATTGGAATATCAAACCTATGGCCTAGTCAGTTCAGACCGAATGAAGAAAGAAAATGAAATCCATTTTCAATGTGTACTCGACAGTACTAATCACAAATGGATAACCATAGCACTAGACCAAAACAACAACACTTTCTTAGGTATCAACAGTTTTGGAATTCGATTGAGACACGAGGTGTTTGAGCAATGGCTCATTGAAAAAAAGACAAGCGATTTTATCGTAAATAATATGACCAAAGCCCTTTTTGACCCTGAATTTTTTAAGGATTACAGTCAAGACATTCAAAAGGCTTACAAAAGGTATAAAAATGAAAAAAATATATAGTACTTTAGGCATTATAGGTCTTGCCAGTCTAATTGTAGGTGGAATTTTATCCCTTGCACAAACGGTGATTTTGATCGTTAGCTTTAGCTGTATGACTTTAGGAGTTGTGGGCTATGGATATGAACTTCACAAACACCACAAAAACGGTGTTTATCAAAACAAATTGAGCTCAAGAGGATTCACTGCCTGGGTCTTAGGTTTGATTTTGTGCGTCTTTTACATTTTACTTTATTTCTACAGCTCGTATTTGGAACCAATCATTCGACTTTTCGATCCACTCAGCGCCAATTTATCTGGAGAACCGGCCACGCAATGGTTTGTATATGGTTGTTTGTATACTTTTTCTATTCTCGTCTTTGGAATCAAGTTCTTATTTAAATACCGAGGCAATTCGTATCAACAAATCAGAACGTTGAGCGTGATGTTTTTTCAGTTCATTTTTGCCTTTTTTCTTCCGGAGATTATGGCCCGTCTTCACGGCGATATACCTTATTACGATTTTAAAAACATTTGGCCCTTAAACTATTATCAATTCGAAGGATGGAGGGTCAAACAATTCGTGAGCTCAGGAGGATTGGGAATAGGATTACTACTCTTTAGCGTACTCAGCATATTTGTCATCAGTCCTATTTTGACTTATAAATTTGGTAAACGCTGGTATTGCTCTTGGGTTTGTGGATGTGGAGCCCTTGCAGAAACAGCAGGCGATACCTTTAGACATTTGAGTGATAAATCAGTAAAAGCCTGGAAATTGGAACGATGGCTCATTCATGTCGTGCTAGGATTTGCCATTTTGATGACCGTGGCGGTGGTGTATTCCTATCTCAGAAGTGACTACTCCAAATACCTGATCAGAAGGCAAGATTTTCTCTGGTTTATTTTAGCAGTGAACGGGTTACTCTTGTTTTATCTGCTGAAAATCAAAAAATCATTTTTAGCAAAAGATGCGCGTAATGGTATTTTACTGTTTGGAATTCTTTTAGGAGGTTTTGTTTGCTATGGTCTAATCGCAGAGCCCAAACATTTGTTCTTACTTCAAAGTGAAACACTTCGGAAATCGTATTCCTTTATGATCGGAAGTATGTTTTCTGGAGTTGTAGGGACTGGCTTTTATCCAATTTTTGGAAGCCGAGTATGGTGCCGCTTTGGATGTCCTATGGCAGCAATCTTAGGCATGCAACAAAAGCTTTTTTCAAAATTTAAAATAACTACAAATGGAGGTCAATGTATTTCCTGTGGAAATTGCAGTACCTACTGTGAAATGGGGATAGACGTGAAGTCTTATGCCCAAAGGGGCGAAAATATTGTAAGATCTAGTTGCGTTGGCTGCGGTATTTGCTCAGCGGTTTGTCCTAGAGGTGTACTTAGGTTAGAAAACGATTCTCCTAGTGGAAAATTAAAGAATCCATTATTTATGACAGGAAACACTTACAGTTTAAATACAGATGTCCTCAACAAAAAATAATGCGGCTGTTTGGGTGATTATACCCGCTTTTAATGAGGAGCAATCGATAGCAAAAGTTATTGCTGAAATTCCGAAAGATGTTACTGAAATAATTGTGGTCGATAACAATTCGACCGATCAAACAACATCTGTCGCTCTCAAGGCTGGAGCTACAGTAGTACATCAAAAACAAATAGGGTATGGAAACGCTTGTCTCAAAGGAATAGCGCACATTGAGCCCAAAGCCAAAAATCAAGATATTGTCGTCTTTCTCGATGGAGACTACTCTGACTATCCAGAAGAAATGTCACTTCTCATCGAGCCCATTGCAGCTGAAAAAGTCAAATTTGTAGTCGGAGCCCGAACCAAAGCACTGCGATCCAAAAACTCAATGATGCCTCAACAGATTTTCGGAAATGCCTTGGCCACCACCTTGATGAGGTGGTTTTTTAAATCAAAGTTCACTGATTTAGGACCCTTTAGAGCGATACGTTACGAGACTTTACAAAAACTCAATATGAGTGATAAAACCTATGGATGGACCGTAGAGATGCAGTTAAAAGTGCTCAAACAAGGTATAACATATGACGAAGTCTCAGTCAGTTACAAAGACAGAATTGGTAAATCCAAGGTGTCGGGTACAGTAAAAGGCACTATATTTGCAGGGGTAAAAATACTGGGCTGGATTTTCAAGTACAGTTTGAAGTAAGCTATGGAATACAATTTGTCTATTTTCGCTATCCTGATTTATACAGGATGCCTCCTGCTTATTTTTTTATACAGCCTCTCTCAACTCAATTTGTTAATCAATTACCTAGGGTACAAAAAAGCAGAGCAATCAGCGCCAAAATTCAACTTGTTTGATCCAACTCAAATCCCTTACGTAACGATTCAATTGCCTATCTACAATGAAAAATATGTACTTCAGCGTTTGCTTAACAATATCGCTAAAATAGAATATCCACGAAATAAACTTGAGATTCAAGTATTAGACGATTCAACGGATGAGTCAATCTCAAAAACATCAAAAATAATTGCTGAGCTGCAGGAATCAGGTCTAGACATCGTTCACATTTGTCGCACAAATCGACAGGGCTTTAAAGCTGGTGCGCTCAAAGAAGGTCTTGAAATTGCAAAAGGAAACCTCATTGCCATTTTTGATGCTGATTTTCTTCCTGACCCTGATTGGCTCAAAAAGACCGTGCCTTATTTTAAAGACCAGCAAGTAGGAGCCGTTCAAACCAGATGGGGGCACCTCAACAGAGACTACTCTATTTTAACACAAATCCAAGCATTTGCGCTAGACGCACATTTCACCTTAGAGCAAGTAGGCAGAAGTTCTAAAGGACATTTTATCAACTTTAATGGAACTGCCGGAATCTGGAACAAAGAATGCATTATTGATGCAGGTAATTGGGAAGGCGACACGCTTACAGAAGATTTAGATTTGAGTTATAGAGCCCAACTTAAAAATTGGAAAATCAAATATCTAGAAGATGTAGAGACTCCTGCTGAATTACCCGTTGTAATTTCTGCAACACGCTCACAACAATTTAGATGGAATAAAGGAGGAGCAGAAAACTTCAAGAAGACTGCCATTAGAGTTCTAGGTGCTTCTCATATTTCAATGAAAACAAAATTTCATGCACTCATGCACCTTCTGAGCAGTTCGGTGTTTTTGTTTGTTTTCACTGTGGCGCTTTTAAGTGTTCCCATGCTTTACATTAAAGCAGCCTTTCCAGAATTGGGGTGGGTTTTTCAATTGACGAGTTTCTTTATCATAAGTACTATAATTCTATTCTTCTGTTATTACGGGACTTATAGAACGAATCAAGGCAAAGGATTTGATAATTTTATCGATTATTTACGTCTATTTTTCGCGTACTTCTCTGTAGCACTTGGACTATCGCTTCACAATTCGGTAGCAGTTATCGAAGGGCACCTTGGTAAGAAGAGTGAATTTGTTCGAACCCCTAAATTCAACATCAAAAGCATCAGCGATAGCTGGAAAGGAAACCAATACATTTCGAATAAACTCTCCCCTAAATTGATGTTCGAATTTGGTTTAATGCTTTACTTTTTGTTTGGCATGTATTCTGCCATACCTTTAAACGACTATGGATTATTCAGTTTTCATTTAATGTTGTTTATAGGTTATGGATACGTATTCTTTGCTACCCTATTTGCGAAAGCTTAAAATTTACATCCCTTACTTATCGGTTCTGTGTTACGCCTTTTTTGCGCATTTTACGCAGAGAACAGCAGTAATTGAATTTTCTTTACTCTACTTTCTGAGTTTTACGCTTTATTTATGGGCCTCTAACATCCTATCTCTTAGACAAATTATAGTACTAGGGATTCTTTCGAGAATTGTTTTTTACGACAGTACGCCCTTATTATCTCAAGATTTTAGCAGATTCATCTGGGATGGTCATCTGATTTTAGAAGGTGTTAATCCCTACCAATTTACTCCAAGCGAACTCATAGAAGAGTACAATTCAAATCGTTTGATGAATTCATTATATGAAATTATGGGAGGTTTAAGTCAAAACAATTATTCCAATTACCCTCCTTTTAATCAATTCTTCTTTTATCTGGCGGCCCTCTGCAATCCCTATGAAATTGAAGCTTTACGAACCGTTCTTTTTGCTGCGGATTTGGGTATTCTATGGCTACTTCAAAAATTGATTAATGGCGCTAAGGCTAATCTTTGGATTGGGCTGTATTTTTTAAATCCATTGGTAATTATTGAAGGTGTTGGGAATTTACACTTTGAAGGCCTTATGGTCTTTTTCTTTGCCCTGGCCATCTGGCTGATTCAAAAAAACAGAACAAACTTATCTGGCTTGTTTTGGTCGCTTTCTGTTTTTGTCAAATTGATTCCACTGATGTTTCTACCCTTATTTTTGAAATCCTTTAAACAAAGAAAAAAACTGGGGTTTTATCTGATGTTTAGCGGTTCTTCTATCGTTTTATTACTCCCTCTTTTTCAAGGGAATGAACTTGCCAATTTTTGGGCAACACTACAATTGTGGTTTTCCAATTTCGCCTTTAATGGAAGTTTTTACAAGCTGGGAAAATTTACAGCTGAATATCTTTTTAATTATCCAGCCTATAAATTCATTAAAACCCATAGTGCCGCAGTTTCAGCCATGGTCTTTTTCACCTCATTTTATCTTGGAATCAAAAATTCTTCAACAGACAAAGCCCTTAAAAATGCGCTGCTGATCTTGAGTTTATACTTGTTCACAACTGCTACCGTTCATCCCTGGTATTTGATAACCCTATTGTTTTTAGCAGTATTACATCAGCAGAAGTTTGTGGTGGTTTGGAGCGCAAGTATATTTCTCAGTTACCTGTTCTACACTGGTTACTCAGCTCAACCTTGGACTGCTTTGAGTTTCATAATTTACCTGCCGGTTTTTGCCTTTTTGATTTACGAAAATCAACGAATCATTTTAAGCGTGCTGAGTTCTTGGGACGTGAGGCGTCGCCAATGACCTCGAGGTAAGTCTTTTTTGGTAAGACCCGCAAAAATAACACGGTCTAACTTTTGAACTTCATAACCTAAGTGCTCAAAGATTCTTCGCACAATCCTGTTTTTTCCCGAATGGATTTCAATTCCAACTTCTGACTTGGGGGCATTGGCGATAAAACTTATAGCGTCAACCTGAATAGGTCCATCCGAAAGGGTTACTCCTGCTTCAATTTGTTGAAGATGATTTACCTTTAACGAAGTGTTGAGCTGCACATGGTAAATCTTTCGCACTCCGTGTTTGGGGTGGGTTAATTTGGCAGCTATATCCCCATCATTTGTAAATAAGAGCAAGCCTGTGGTATTGCGGTCAAGCCTTCCCACTGGAACAAGTCTGTTTTTTGTAGCAGATGATATGAGTTCCATCACAGTACGTCTTCCACGATCATCACTTGTAGTGGTAATAAAGTTTTTGGGTTTATTGAGAAGGATATATTCCTTTTTTTCAGGAGTAATAATTCGGCCATCAAACTCTACTTTGTCCCTTGACTGCACTTTGAAGCCCATTTCTGTAATCGTCTTTCCATTGACCTTTACACTTCCCGCAGCGACAAAAGTATCTGCCTCTCTTCTGGAGCAAATTCCCGCATGTGCGATATAGCGATTTAATCTAATTCCGTCTTGACGGGGTTTTTTAGGGTTTGGCATAGCAATTTAATTTAGAATTGGAGGAATTGCCGCACACTGATACCTAATTCTGACCAAAACTGCTGATCTAAAAATGCAAGGCTAGCAATACCCATGACGATATTTAACTTGACAAAATTATAAAGAAAAAGGTAAGACTTGTTGTTGTTGACTAAAAATAAAGTGACGGTCAAAACCCCTAAAAATATGATGGTATACAAAAAGTAGGGTTTCAAAATTTGCATTTGTTCTTGTTCAAACAAAAAGGCCGCTGAAACAATACAACCAACAGCGACTAATGCCATTATTTTTTTAGTACTGCGCTCTCCATTTTCGACCGCATAAGTCGAATAAGAAAGTGCTAAATCTCCTTTTAGATTTTCAAGATCCTTGATCAATTCTTTGATCACCAATAATAAAAAGAGAAATAGCGCCTGATAGGCATTCAATAAATCAAATTGATCAAAGTAAATACTCACCGCTAATATTGGAATCACAGACAAGATAGCCGCAAAAAAATTACCCAGAAGAGGGATTCGTTTTATGCGATGCGAATACATCCAAATAGAGAAAATATAGAAGTTGAAAAACAGAAAAGATTTTAGTGAAATAAGCAGTGAAAGACTGAGTGCCAAAACATTAATCCCAACTAAAAAACTCCATTTGTGTCCTCTGCTGATTTGACCGTCAATTATACTCTTATACGGTCTATTGATCAAGTCTTTTTGACTGTCGTAAAGATGATTCAAAATATAACCCGCTGCAATGATACAGCTTGTGATAAAAACAATGAGATGAAGTTCAAGGTTCTGAAACAAAAGGAGTTTATTATCGCCCACTCCAAAAATGAATAAAGCGACAAAGTATTGGGCGAGAACCACCCAAAAAAGGTTGTAGACGCGTACCAAAGAGAGTAATCCAAAAAGTTGGTAACCCATTTGTTTATTTATTTATGAGCATTGCGCTCAAACTTTTGATTAAAAAGTATATACTACCTCAAGGTCGTAATCTTTTAATTCAGCCCTAGCCTTTTCAAGGTTTTCAGTGAACCCCAAAAAGTAGCCTCCACCACCAGAACCGCACAGCTTTAAATAGTAACTATCTCCTTCAAGTCCCTTTTTCCAAAGCTCGTGAAATTGACCTGGAATCATGGGCTTAAAATGATCAAAAACCACTTGTGACAATTTCTTTAAATCACCAAAAAGTCCTTTGAAGTCTGCCTTGAGGAAGTGTTCAATACATGCATCGGTGTAGGTGACGAATTCTTCTTGTATGACACGCTTGTATTTTTCATTTTTCATGTTTTCCAAAAACAGACTTACCATAGGGGCTGTCTCGCCGATTATTCCGCTATCCAGCAAAAAAACAGCGCCCTTGCCTACCTCATTTTGAGATGGAATACGCGTAGATTCGATGTGCTGTTTGGAATGAATTAAAATGGGCAGACTTAAATAGCTGTTAAGAGGGTCAAGACCCGAAGAACTTCCGTGAAAATAAGACTCCATTTTGCCAAATAAAGCCTTGAGATGTAAAAGTTTTTCTCGTGTAAGATTTTCTAAAATTGTTATTTTCTCTAGGGCGTATTTGTCATAAAAAGCAGCTACAATCGCTCCACTACTCCCAACGCCGTATCCTCTAGGAATAGAGCTATCAAAATACATTCCTTCGTTGAGATCCTTGAACATGAGCTCAAAATCGAAGGCAACAGTAATTTCACCTTTTTCAACGCAGGTTTTTAAATAATTCGCGAATTTCTTTAGATGTGAATTCGACTCTAAGGCAACCTCAGACTCCACATCTTCATTTTTAAAGGCTCCTTTGAAAGCGTTAAAAGGAATGGCTAGGCCCTTAGAATCTTTGATGATTCCGTATTCGCCGAAAAGTAAAATTTTAGCGTAAAATAATGGGCCTTTCATTTTGTTTATATTTTAAGTATTAAAGTTAAACAATTTTTTCGGATCCTTTTCCAACAGCATCGGAGAGATAGGCTCCTTGCTCACAAAATAAGCTCAACTCCTGTTCGATAAAAGCTTGCACTTCGGTCTGGTTCGACAAGGGATATAACAGATGCACATTGGCTCCTGCATCTAAAGTAAAACACAATGGAATTTTTGTCTCCTGTCTGAAACGCATTACACTGTGAAGAATAGCTAAAGTATTTGGCTGCATCAAAATGTAATACGGATGGCCACTCATCATCATCGCGTGAAGACTAAGTGCCTCAGATTCTACAATACGAATAAAGTGTTCTAAATCTCGATTTTGTAAGACTGATTTCAGTTCTGTCAAATGTATTTGCGCTTGCTCAAAGCGAGATTGAGCAAATATGTGACCCTTCATTAAATCGTGACCAGCCGTACTACTTACTGATTTTTGTCCCTTATGAACCAAAAGAATAGTGTCTTTGTACGATTTAAAAACCTCTTGCAGTTCCGCCTCGAAAACTGTCCCGTATAAATCTGAACTATTTTCTAAATCAGGGTGCACACCCCAACTCATCATAGGACCTTGCACACTTCTACAGGCACTTCCAGAACCTAACCGCGATAAAAATGAGGCTTTTTGAAAAAATAAGGCGTCGTTTTGAAGACCACCGAGATCTCGTTCTAAACTGCAAATGCTCAATGCTAGTGCAGCCATAGCTGAGGCAGAAGAAGCAATTCCACTGCTGTGCGGAAAGGAATTATTCGTGTCTATACTCAAGTGATATGCACTTAAGAAAGGACAATAGGGCAAAATACGATTGAGAAAATCTTGAATCTTTAGATGAAAGCTAGGTTTCGCCTTCCCCTCAAAGACTAAATCAAAGGAAAGCGACTCTGCCAAACTAAATTGAACCTCTGTGCTTGTACAAGATTCACTTAGGGTAAAACTCAATGAGGCATTTGCGGGAATTTGAACTGGCTTTTTTCCCCAATATTTAACCAGAGCTATATTACTCGGGCTCTTCCAGCCTACGCTAAAATCACTATAATTTGATGAATTTAATTGCGTCTTAAAGACCTCTTCAGTCATATTGAGAATTTTGTTTAAAGATAATGCAGATTACTGATTTACGCCGCCAAGTTCAGAATTAGCAATAGCAGAAGCAGCCAAATAAGCAGAGGTCCATGCATTTTGAAAGTTATAACCCCCAGTAATGCCGTCAACATTTAAAACTTCTCCTGTAAAATAAAGACCTTGTCGTATTTTACTCTCAAAGGTTTTAAGATCTACGTCTTTTAAACGAACTCCTCCTGCCGTAACAAATTCTTGTTTGTAGGTGCTTTTTTTAACCACCCTATAGGTGTCATAGGTCAAAATTTCTTGTACTTTTTGCAGTTCTTTTCGAGAGCATTCTGCCCAATTTTTATGTGACAAGTCGGCGCGATCGATAAGATAGCCCCACAGTCTTTTGGATAATCCCCACTGCGGTTTTAAAATACTTTCGGTGGCATTTTGATGTTTGAACTGTTCCAATTCTACCAAAACCTCTTGTTGCTTCTTTCTCACCCAATTGAGCTTCAATTCAAACTTATACTCCTTTTCATTAAAATGTCTAGCTCCCCAAGCGGATAATTTTAAGATGGCAGGACCACTAAGACCCCAATGTGTGATAAGCAGAGGTCCATCGGTTTCTATGCCCTCAGCCTTTGCCTCAACCTCAGCCGAAACACCTTGTAATTTCAATAATTTTGGCTCTTCTATATGAAAGGTGAATAAAGAGGGTACTGCGGCCACCAATTTGTGTCCTAAAGCGGTAATTACCTTATTCATATTTGGTGCACTTCCCGTTGCGACAATCACTGCCTTAGTCTTGTATTCTCTGGATGTCGTACCGACAAGAAAAGTAGCTTCTTGTTTCGAAATCGCTTTCACCCCTTGTGGATAAATCAGTTTCACCCTGTTGTTATAAAGTTTTTGCATCAAGGCATCAATAACCGTTTGAGAGTTGTCACTTACAGGAAAAATACGACCGTCTGATTCGGCTTTCCATTGCACTCCCAAAGACTCAAAATAGTATAAGGTTTCATCCACTGCATATCGAAAAAAAGAGCCCAATAACTCTTTAGAACCTCTGGGGTAATTTTGACTGAGGAGTTGAGGCTCAAATTGATGATGAGTAATATTGCATCGCCCCCCTCCAGAAATTTTAACCTTTGAGAGAAACGAAGAAGTCTTTTCTACAATCGCAATAGATAAATCAGGTCTTAAATCGCTCAGTTGAGCGGCTGCATAGCATCCAGATGCACCTCCACCTATAATGATGACATCATAATGCACGGTCGGGATAGTCACAAAATATTCCGTCTACACCCATTTCTTTTACCGACGCGATATCCGCTTCTTCATTTACCGTATAGGTATAAACTTTGAATCCAGCATTGTGAATTTGTTCAACAATTTCAGCATGGATATTTTTATAGTAAGGATTGATAGCCACAGCATTTAGTTCTTGAGCCTTAGAGATCGCTTGTAGGGGATCAGCATCAGTCAATACAGCAACATCCACCTCTTGATTAAGAGCTCTAAAAGCATCGAGTTCCTCCCAATCAAAACTAGAGATGACATAATTACTCAGAGGGTAACCTTCTCGTCTTTCGTATACACGAATGATTTGGTCGACCTTCGAAGCCGTTCTCTTACCCTTCAATTCAATGTTAATTTTAACTCTCCCGTCTACTGCTTTTAACACCTTTTGAAGTGTTGGGATTTTATGTCCTCCAACAAGATTTAAGGCCAAAACATCTGCCATATAATAGTCCTCAATTTCACCGGCTCCGTTGGTAAGTCTATCTACTCGTTTGTCGTGAAAAACCATTACTTCACCACTCTTTATACGTAAAACATCGATTTCAATCATAGAAACACCAAGCTCAATGGCTTTTTCTATCGATGCAATAGTGTTTTCAGTTTCGTAACCCATGGCTCCACGATGTCCAATAACCAAAAAATTTGAAGACGAATTACAAGCCATAAACAACACTCCAAGAATTAAAATTAATTTTCTCATACAATCATAAACTTTAATGTTAACAAAAGTAAAAATACATGCTAAAAATCAACGTTTAAAAAGAAAGATTCTAGATTCTAGAGGTTTTAAATCCATTGAAACATGACCAATCTCCTCTGAAATATGCAGCTTTGAAGTGTCATTAGTCAACAAATCACTCAAATCGTAATCTTCTTGTTCTAGCTGAAGAAGGCTAACTATACTAGGATCTAATTTTAGATCAATCTTGTAGTTTTTATCTTTCTCAAAATTACTGACCACTAAAACAACCTCTTTATCATCGTATCTGACAAAAGAGTATATACGGTGGTCATAGCTATCTGTGTGGGCTTTATTGTAATAATGATTTTCAACATATGGACCCAAAAAAGCACCTGATTTGTGCACAGCTTTTAAAATCTTTTGGTAGTAGGCTCGTAGTTCTTTTTGTTCTTCATTTAATTGTCCTCCATCGAAAGCGCCCTCATTCATCCAAGCCTGGTGATTGGGAACACCCACATAGTCAAATATAGAGGTGCGACTCGGCTTGCCAAACCCAGGGTTTTCGCTGCCATCTTCTCCTACCTCTTGACCAAAGTACAGCATCACGGGAGCAGAATTTAAGGTTGCAGACACGACCATTGCAGGTTTTCCAAGTGCCGCATCACCAGCAAATTCAGGGCTTGCTATACGCTGCTCATCGTGATTTTCTAAAAAACGAAGCATATGCCCTTCTATGTCATTGAGTTCTAGTTGCACCGTATGAATATGATCTGTCCAGCCGTATCCTTTAATGATGTGTTTGAGGCTATCGTATAAATCAACCTTGTCGTAGAGATAATCCATTTTACCTTTTTTCAAGTAATCTCTATACAGCTTTGGATTGTACACCTCAGCGAGCAAGATGGCATCCTCATTTATGCTTTTAATCGAAGAATTCAAATAGCTCCAGAATTCTACCGGAACCATCTCGGCCATGTCAAATCGAAACCCATCTACCCCTAGTCCTAACCAGTATTCTGCGATTTGCCTCATTTTTATCCAGGTGTTAGGCACTTGCTTGTCTTTCCAAAAAGCAGCGTGTTTGGAGGTAGCCCTATTAGAATAATCATCCCCCAACTCGGGAAAATCTTTAGTTCCATTTGGTTGAACTCCAAAGTTTATTTTGACAGTTTCATACCAATCGTGCACATTTGGTTTAGCACTTCGCGCACCGTTACCTGTCCACTTTGCAGGATACTCTTCAAATTTTTTGTCGACGAGTTCAGATTGTTTCCCGCCGAGTGGGATAAATCCTTCTTCCCAATCTGGTGTTTGAAACGAAACGCCTGGTAAATAATAGAAATTATTATCCTTATGGTATTCTAGAGTCGTGTCATCGTCTTCTCCTAAGTCGAGAATACCTTCGGACTTAGTCAAACTTTTATAACCCCTAGCAACATGATTAGGAACCATGTCAATCATTACCTTCATTCCGTTATTGTGTGTACGTTCAATAAGCGCCTTGAACTCCTCTAAACGATTATTAACATCAGAAGCCAAATCAGGATCAACGTTGTAATAATCTCGTATGGCATAGGGAGAACCCGCTCGTCCTTTGACAACGTCTGCATCATCCGCTGGAATTCCATAGGCTGAATAATCCGTGACCGAGGCGTGGTGTAAAACCCCGGTATACCAAATCGTTGTTACGCCTAAGTCTGCAATTTCTTTTAAGGCCTGATCAGTGAAATCACTAAATTTTCCAACGCTATTCTGCGCCTTTGTGCCCCATTGAACTGCATTTTTTCCCTTAGCTCCAAACAGTCTAGTAAATACTTGATATATGACCTCTTTCTTTTTCACTTTTTTTTTAAAATGTAATAACAAACTAGAATTTGCTTCAACCTTGATTTCAGTAGCATCTCGGAATACTTCTTTGGTTAAGGCATCCGAAATGTGATATTGATCAAAATTCAACTCCTTGTAATGCGATAAATCAAGACCTTGCTCACGCTCATTTTTATTGACTAAAAGTACGACCTGTTCATTTGTAGTATATCGACTTAAGATATATAAACCCTCTTTGGGAGCAAAATGCTTGGTTTTACCTTGGTGTAGCACCTTAGTCTTCTTTCTAAACTGCAATAAATCTCTTGTGAATTGCTGTAAATCTAAAGCAGCTGGGCTTAAGTTTTTTCCAGTAAAGGCATTTTGAATATCGCCTTTCCAACCTCCCGGAAAATCAGTACGAATAAGGCCGTGATCACCTGGTTTAGCCGTGTTTTGCATGCCTATTTCGGTGCCGTAATAAAACTGTGGAATTCTAGGTAAAACGCTCAAAATACTCAAGGCTGTTTTTTGAAGCTTGTAGTCTTCTCCCAGTTGAGTAAACAGGCGGTCCATATCGTGGTTATCTCCAAATATCATAAGGTCTAAGGGGTCTCCATATCCAAAGTCGTTGGCGAGTGCCTCGTACAATTTGACCAAACCTTTATCCCAGGATTCATTTTCGGTAAGAGACTCAACTATGGCTTTTTGCAAAGGAAAATCCATAGAAACATCGAGCTTAGATCGGTAGCCATCTCTGTTGTTAGCAGCATCCTGCCAATATCCTACAAGCAGCGGATTGTAACTCCATTCCTCACCTACAATTGAAAAGTTTGGGTATTCATTCATGATTCGCTGGGTCCAATAACTCATGAAATTTTTGTCTGGATAGGGATAGGTGTCTTGTCGTATTCCACCTAGCTTCAAGGTTTCAATCCACCATATGCTATTTTGAGTAATGTACTCGGCCATAAATGGATTGTTCTGATTCAAATCAGGCATGCTGGGCACAAACCACCCCTCATTCATTTCAATTTTATCTACCTCTGAAGCATAAGCATCTTGATTGGTCGTTCTTCTGTGATTCGAAATGCTAAGCGCCTCTCCTTTTTCATAGGCCATTTGTTGATTGATCCAATCCTTGAAAGGAAGGTCTTTCATAAACCAATGTTCCAAACCAACATGATTAGCGACCTGATCCATAATAAGCTTCATGCCTCTTTTGCGCATTTCCTCTGCGAGTGCTTTATAGGAGTCTAATGTTCCAAAGCGAGGATCAACCTTATAAAAATCAGTGATGGCATATCCGTGATAGGATTGTTCTTTCATGTCGTTCTCTAAAAGTGGAGACGACCAAATCGCCGTGAACCCCATCTTTTCAATATAGTCCAGATGATCAAGTATCCCCTGAATATCTCCCCCATGTCTTTTGTAATCATCACTTCTATCAATATCCGATTCTCTCATGCCCAAGACCACATCGTTATAAGAGTCGCCATTTGCAAATCGATCAGGAGTAATCAAGTAAATCGCATCTGAACTGTCAAAGCCTAAAAAATCTTGAGCCTCTTGTTTTCTTTTTAGAAATTCATATTCGAATTGTAGTTGCCCTGCTTCACCTTGAAGTGCAAAAAGATGTTTTCCGCTGTTGACATTAGGGTCAATTCTGAGGTCAACAAATAAATAATCCGGGTGGTCAGCCCGATGCGTCTCAAGGACTTCAATCCCCTTAGAATAAGCTCGAACCTGGTCGAATTGATTTAAATTAGTCCCCTTCAACATCAATTGAAGCGATTGGTCTTTCATACCGACCCACCAATTTGGAGGTTCGATACGATCTAACTGCGCAGTAGCTGAAACACTCAATAACAGATAAAAAACAGATACTATTAACCTCATACTTTAATGGTCTTGTTTGGAGCAAGTTCAATTTTCTTGCCAAAAACTCTAAGACTCATTGGAATATCAGATTTTAAGTGTAATTCTACCCCATTGCCATCGACATAAACCGAAATAATTCGGCCTCTGAAATTTATTTTAAAACGATAAGAATCCCATTGTTCTGGAATTTGCGGTCTCAAACTGAGTTTGTCGTTCTCCATCCTCAATCCGCCAAAGCCTTCTATAATACTCAACCAAGTTCCAGCCATTGAAGTGATGTGCAAGCCTTCTTCTACCTCCTTATTGTAATCATCCAAATCCAATCGAGAGGTCCTCAGATAAAAGGCATAGGCCTGATCTATCTTTCCAAGTTTGGCGGCCTGAATACTGTGAATGCAAGGTGAGAGCGAAGATTCATGTACCGTAAAGGATTCGTAAAAATTATAATGTCTTTCAAGTTCTCCAAGACTAAAGTGATCTTCAAAGAAATAAAACCCCTGAAGTACATCGGCTTGTTTGATATAAGGAGATCTGAGAATTCGATCCCAAGACCATTTTTGATTGATAGGTCGTTGGTCACTTTGTAATTCCGAAACTGGTCTTAACTGCTTGTCTAAAAATCCATCTTGTTGCAAATAAATCTGGTATTCATCACTATAAGGAAAGTACATTTGATCAGCAATCTCACCCCATTGTTCCAATTCAATTTCTGTTAAGGCGCAAATTCCTTTGATTCTATCGTATTCTTCAAGTGCGCCATCTCGTAATTTATGGAGTTGAGTCAAGGTATATTCTAAACACCACTTTGCGATGTAATTGGTATACCAGTTGTTATTGACATTGTTTTCGTATTCGTTTGGACCTGTAACTCCAAGCATAACATAAGCTTTCTTAGCTTGAGAGAAATGCACGCGTTGTTGCCAAAAACGAGCGATTCCGATTAAAACCTCCATACCCATCTCTTTGAGGTAGTCATAGTCCCCTGTAAACCTCACATAATTATAAATGGCAAATGCGATAGCTCCATTTCTGTGTATCTCTTCAAATGTTATTTCCCATTCGTTGTGACACTCTTCACCATTCATGGTGACCATAGGGTATAAGGCAGCTCCTGAATTAAATCCGAGTTTTTTAGCATTTTCTATAGCGCGATCAAGATGGTTATAGCGGTAGATCAAAAGATTACGCGCCACCTCTTGGTTCTTGGTCAGCATATAGAATGGAAGGCAATAGGCTTCAGTATCCCAATAAGTGCTCCCACCGTATTTTTCACCTGTAAATCCTTTAGGTCCGATATTTAGTCTGGCATCCTTTCCTGAATAGGTCTGGTTTAAATGAAAAATATTAAAGCGTATTCCCTGTTGCGCTTTAACATCTCCTTCTATAACGATATCACTTGTCGCCCAAATAGTATCCCAAGCTTTTTCTTGTTCTTTAAATAAGGTATCGAATCCTTTAGCTGTTGCAATATCCATGCAACGGTCTGCAGCCTTAACCAATGCATCTTCGCTGTGATTGAGAGAGGTAGTATAACCGCCGTATTTAAAAAGTTCGGCAGTTTGACCCTTTTCGAGTTTGACACTGGATTGCACCTTTATGCAATTTTCTTCTTTTGCTGCTAATTCAAACTGAGATTTATTTTGGTCGACCTTGAGCTCACTATACATATAAGTACAGGTTTTAAAATCTGTTTTGTGGGTTTGTGCAAGGATATAAGATCGCCCTTGATTGTGATTTACAGCGGTAGTTTTCCAAAAGTCATCGTCCCAATTGCTGTCTTGATTTTTTATTCCTGAATCTAAGAAAGGTTCAAATTTGAGTTCGACAGACTGATCAAGAGCTGTGACCCTGTAAGAAATCACTCCAAGTTCAGTTTCATCCATACTCAAAAAACGAAGGGCCTCGACCTTAAGGGCTATACCTTGCCAAGTAATACATTCAAAACAGCGTAATAGATAACCCGATTTCATATTGAGCTCTCGTCTGAACTTATCTACCTTCAAGCAGGTATTAAGATCAAATAATTCACCATTGACGTAAAAGTTTATGCTTATCCAACTCGGAGCATTAAGCACCTTAGCAAAATACTCGGGGTAGCCGTTTTTCCACCATCCAACCTTAGTTTTATCTGGATAATACACACCTCCTATATAGCTTCCCTGAAAGCTCGGTCCCGAGTAAAACTCTTCGAAGTTCGCTCGTTGACCCATGGCCCCATTTCCTAAACTGAATAAACTTTCAGATGATTTAAATCGTTCAGGAACAAAGCCCTCTTCTACGATACTCCAAGGATCGGCTACAATATAATTCTGATGCATGAATTGGCTTATAAAAGATTAAGAATGATTTTTTTGAACCACAAACATATACTAAAACTTAAGAAAAGAGTAAAAAATGTACAATTTATGTTTGCCCTTTTAAATTTTTTAATACTTTTAGCCAGATTTACATTAACTAAACTTAAAAATTAACATTTATGAAGATTACGTTACGCAAAGGCCTTTTGCTTTTCGCAGCCGTTTTAGGCATGGCGACTGCAAAGGCTCAAACAGTATCGGGTACCATATCTGATGCCAATGGTCCTCTTCCAGGAGCAAGTGTTTTAGTGAAAGGTACTACTAACGGAACACAGTCTGATTTTGATGGTAATTACAACCTAAGCAACGTCTCTGGAGACGCTACTCTTGTTGTAAGTTATATCGGTTTCAAAACAGCAGAAGTTTCCGTTAATGGAAGATCGACAATTAACGTCGTTCTTGAAGAAGACTTACAAGCTCTTGATGAAGTTGTAATCATTGGTTATGGTGCAACAACGGTTAAAGACGCAACTGGTGCAGTTGCTGCCGTTACCTCTGATGATTTCAACGTTGGAGCTATCGCATCACCAGAACAATTGATCCAAGGTAAAGTTGCCGGGGTTCAAATCTCTTCTAACAGTGGTGAGCCTGGAGCAGGAATCGCGTTAAATATTCGTGGTTCTAACTCTATTAGATCGAACAACAATCCTCTATACGTAGTGGATGGAGTTCCATTGTCAGGTGAAAGTAATGTACCAACAATTGGAGGTGCAACTGGAGGAAACTCTGCAAGAAACCCATTAAACTTTATCAACCCTAACGACATCGAAAGTATCTCTATACTTAAGGATGCTTCTGCAACTGCGATTTACGGATCTCGAGGTGCGAATGGTGTTGTTATCATTACAACGAAAAGTGGTAAGACAGCTAATCAACCAACAATTGAGTACTCTTCTACTTTGAGTGTTTCAAGTTTGGCAAATGGTCTTGATCTTTTAGATAGAGATCAATTCCTTGCTTTAGTTGGTAATGTTGGTGGCGATGTTCAAGCAGCTGACGCTGGATCTAATACAGACTGGGTTGACTACATCTCGAGAACTGCAGCTTCTCAAAACCAAAACATCTCTTACTCTAGCCAATTAGGTAACGGTTATATCCGAGCTACCTTGGGATATGGTAAGCAATTCGGTATCATCAAAAATTCAAGTTTTGAACGTATAACAGGTAGAATCAACGCTACTCAACGCTACTTAGATGATAAATTGACGTTAAATGTGCAAGCTTCTGTATCTAGAGTAAATGACGAGGCAGCTCCTCTATCATCTACAGCAGGTTTCCGTGGTGACCTTATTGGTGCAGCTTATTCAGCGAATCCAACTTGGCCAGCAGATCCGAACTTCCTTCCAGGTGGGTCGTTAATTAATCCTGCAGTTCTTTTAACTAGAACTCAAACTTTAACAAATACTGAAAGAGCACTTTTAAATGCATCTTTAGAATACGAAATAGCTGATGGTCTTAAAATCAAAGTAAACACTGGTTATGATGAATCAAGATCTCTTGCTGCTTCAATCACTAATGCAACTGATATTGCTGTTGCTGGTGTAAACCAAGGACAAACAAGAGGTAACATGCAAGCTATTGAGTTTACAAACAGACTTCTTGAAGCTACTTTAAGCTACAACAAGACTTTCGGGTCTATTAATGTTGACGCCCTTGCTGGTTATTCTTTCCAAAGTTTTGCTAGGTCAGGAACATTTGCGTCAGGTGCTGGTTTCGCATCTAACGATTTATCAGAAATGAGAGATCAACTGATCAACTCTACACAGACAACAAGAAACTCACTTCAGGGTGAAAACTTCCAACAGTTTGGATACGATCCATCTTCTACAGGAAGCAACGTTGTTGTTAATTCAATCTTACCTACTGGAGACAACAGATTTATCTCCGAGACAGTAAGAGGAGATAAGACAGGATTAGTTGCAGCTTTAGCGGCAGATCGTTTTAATGTTATTGATGACATTCAATCTTACTTCGCTAGAGTTAACTTATCAATCGCAGATAAATACTTACTAACTGGTACAATGAGAGCTGATGGTTCTTCAAGATTTGGACCAGAGAATCAGTACGGTTACTTCCCTTCTGGAGCAGTAGCTTGGAAACTTTCTGAAGAAGATTTCATGGGAGATGCTTTCTCTACTTTAAAGCTTAGAGTTGGTGCCGGGGTAACTGGTAACCAAGAAGGTTTAGGTCACTCTCTATACTTGAGACGTGAGCGATTTGGAGGAGTTGGAATCAATGATAACTACGATGTAAACTTTATCCTTAACGGTCCTAGTGTAAACGTAGTATCTAATCCTAATCCAGAACTTAAATGGGAATCTACTATTTCATATAATGCCGGTATCGATTTCGGATTTAATGATGACAAATTCTCGGGTAGTATTGACGTTTATCAGTCTACAACTGATGATCAAATTATCGGACTTCCTGCTGCGGCACCTGCATTCGGTGGTAGTATTATTTTGAACTTACCAGCTGAAATTGAAAACAAAGGGGTGGAATTAGCCTTAAATAACATTTGGGCTAGCACTGAGGATATGACATTCTCTACTGCCTTCAATATCTCATACAACGAGAATATAGTTAGTGGATTGAATGAAAACATTTACTTCGAAACTGGAGCCGTAAATGGACCTGGTTTATCCGGTGCATATGCACAGCGTCTATCAAACAATGTTCCTTTATTCTCTTTCTACATGGCTGAGTTTACAGGATTTGATTCTGCTGGTTTCCCAACTTATACTGATGTTGATGGTAACGGAGTTGGTGATCCTGACGCAGATAAGAAATATGTTGATGCCAATGCATTACCAGATGTTAACGCAGGTCTTTCATTAAATATGACTTATAAAAACTGGGACTTCAGTTCTTATTTCACAGGTCAATTTGGATTCTATGTATACAACGGTACAGCTAATGCTTACTTTACAAAAGCAAACATTGTTACGTCTAGAAATGTAACGACTAATGTATTCGATGAGCCTGAGGCTGTTGGATCTTCGTTAGCCGTATCTACAAGATTCCTTGAGAAAGGTGACTTTATCAGATGGCAAAATGCATCTATCGGATATAATGTTCCTTTAAGTGGTGATGGTGTCTTAGACAACTTAAGATTATCTCTTACTGGACAAAATTTATTGTTATTCACTGATTACAGTGGTGTTGATCCTGAAGTATCGGCGGCAACGGGTGATTTAGGTAGTGGAGTTCCAACAAGTGGAATTGACTACAACTCATTCCCAAGACCTCGTACAATTACATTCGGTATTAATGCACGTTTCTAAACAAACAAAAAAATTAATATGAGAACTAATCGTTTAAATTTATTTTTATCATTGTCAGCAGCAGCCTTTGTGGCCGTTTCATGTACTGATTTAGAAGTTACAGAAACAGATTCTGTAATTACTCCAGCTGACGCGAATGGATCAACATTTGTCGGAGTGGCAGATGTTGAAGGTGCCCTAAACTCTGGGTACGGAACAATTAATGGCCTTTATACAGATCAGGCCAATTATTACGCTTTACAAGAAGTAACAGCAGATTCATACTTGATACCAACAAGAGGATCTGACTGGGGAGACAACGGTCTTTGGAGACAGCTTCACCAACACGAATGGAATGCTACACAAGCATTCGTAGGTAATGTTTGGGGTAATGTTAACGGACTTCAGCTCGTTATGTCTGAAGTGATTGATCCTCAATCTAATGCTTCATCAACACAAAAGGCAGAAGCACATTTCTTACGTGCTTGGTCTATGATGACAACACTTGATCTATATGGACAAGTTCCTGTTAGAGATGTGTCATTGGCATTAGCTGCTTTTCCAGAAGTTTTAACAGGAGCTGATGCTGTAGCGTTTATCGCTGGAGACCTCGACGCTGCAATCTCAGGATTACCAGCTGCTTCTGACTTCGCTTCAAGAGAAAAAGCTACTAAAGAAGCTGCTCAGTTCTTGAAAGCAAGATTAATGCTAAACAAGCATATCTTTACTAATGCTGGTGCTGCTGATGCATCTGATATGGCTGCAGTTATCAGTCTTGTAGACGCTATCGGTGGAAGCCATGCACTGCAAGCTGGATATTTTGATATTTTTAGAGATACTGAAGATTCTGAAACAATCTGGTGGGTTCCTGCATCTGTAGGTAATAACATTTGGAATGGTATGCACTACAACATGGCCCCTGAAATGGCAGGTGGAGGATGGAATGGATTCTCTACTTTGGCTGAATACTACGATTTATTTGAAGGAGATCCTTTCAGTAACAACGTTGACGAAACGGGAATGGCTGTTGATGGACAGGAAGAAAGAAGAGGAGGAGTTCCTTCTGGAGGAAAACTTGTCGAAGATGTTCCTGGTGGATCTGACGGAAATGGTGACGGTTACGCTGATGGTTCAAACATCGGTAACGGTTTCTTAATCGGACAACAGTTCGATTATGACGGTACACCCCTTCAGCAAAGACAAGGTAAACCGCTTAACTTCACTAGAGGTTTCGGACAATCGGATAACTTTGATGCTAATGGTAACAATTCTTCTCCTGAGTTAATCAATAACCCAGAAGAAACTGGTATACGTGTGATCAAATACAATCCTACTTACGGGGCATTTACTAATCATAAAATCGCTTTCCGTTATGCTGACGCACATTTAATGAAAGCTGAAGCATTACACAGAAGTGGTAACTCAGGACAAGCTCTTACAATGGTTAATGAGTTAAGAGCAATCAGAGGTGCTCAAGCCTTAGGCTCAATTTCTGACCAAGACTTGTTAGACGAAAGAGGTAGAGAACTATACGGAGAATTTGTTCGTAGAACAGACATGATTCGTTTTGGACAGTACACAAGAGGATGGGAATTAAAGGCTTCAGCGTCAGTTGGAGACTCTAAATGGAATTTATTTCCAATTCCTTTAGCCCAGCTTGCGTTAAATCCAAATTTAACTCAGAATCCTGGCTACTAATAACTTATTATAAGTCAACAAAAGCCTCTCTTTTGAGAGGCTTTTTTGTTTTATTACAAGTGATAGCTGTTGCGCTCATTTGCTATTGTTTGTAATTTGCACTACCAATTTTGAAATGAAAAAACTAGGGTATTTCTTATTGAACTTTGGACTGATTTTATCGAGTTGCCAAACTTCTGAGCCAAAGTTATTTCAAGACTTGAAATCTTCCATATCTGGGGTTGATTTCAACAATGCCATCACGTCTACCCCTGAATTAAACATTTTGAGTTATCTCTACTTCTACAACGGTGCAGGGGTCGCTGCTGACGACTTTAACAACGATGGTAAAATAGATCTATATTTTACCGGGAACATGCAACAAGATGCGCTTTATCTTCAAACAGACTCTCTTGTATTCAAAGACGTACTGCCACATTCTCAAATTGACAATGCCACGGGATGGACCACAGGGGTAAGTGTAATCGACATCAATCAAGATGGCCTCAAAGACATTTATATCAGCAAGGCTTCAGGTTTTAAGGCCTTAAATGGACATAATTTACTCTATGTCAATCAAGGAAATTCAGAGCGCGGAATTCCTCAATTCAAAGAAATGTCAAAACCATATAAGCTCGATTTTGAGGGCCTTTCGACTCAAGCTTATTTTTTTGATTTCGATCAAGACAACGATTTAGATTTGTTTTTACTCAATCACTCCGTTTATCCCAACAGAAATTACAGCAATGGAGAGCAGCGACAATCCTTTGATCGCCTTGCCGGAGACCGATTTTATGAAAATCAAGACGGAACCTACGTCGATATTTCATCAAAAGTCGAGCTTTTTCAAGGTGTTTCTGGTTATGGATTATCCGCCTCAATCTCAGACCTCAATGCAGATGGCTATCCGGATATTTACGTAGGAAATGACTTTTTCGAAAACGATTACCTCTACATAAATCAGGGAGGTACACATTTTAAAGAAATTAACCATGAACAAGCGGAAAAGCTTGGTCACACCACTCATTTCTCAATGGGGAGCCTGATTTCTGACCTCAACAACGATTCAAAACCAGACATCTTGAGTTTAGATATGTTACCTAAAGATCTATTGGATTACAAGAATTCCGGTCAAGAATACCCCTATCCTATCTATACCCAAAATTTAAAGCGAGGTTACAGTCCGCAATTCATGCAAAATACTTTCCACCTCAATCTCGGTTCTTTAGAATTCTCAGAGATTGCACAATTATCAGGAATGGCGGCCACAGACTGGTCTTGGTCAGTTCTCGATGCCGATTTTGATTTGGACGGATACAAAGACCTTTTTATAAGTAATGGAATTATAGGGGCTACTAATGATTTAGACTACATCAACTTCATCTCAAACGATCAAATTCAGCACCAACTCGATGAGGGTATGAATCAACAAGATCTAGAGCTCATCAAAAAAATACCTGCGAAGAAAAAAGCAAACTACCTATTTAAAAATTTAGACGGACTAAGCTTAGAAAACACTCAAAACACTTGGTTTGATTTTAAACCTTCATTTGCTCATGGAGCTGTAGTTGCAGATTTAAACGCTGATGGAGCGCCAGATTTAATCGTAAGCAATAATAGTGAAACAGCACAAATTCTCATCAACCAAAGTAAAGCTCACCACAGTTTAGAAGTCACATTTGATGGCCCTAAAGGAAACCTCAATGGCATAGGCGCTAAAGTCTGGGTATTTCATGAGGGTCGCAGTCAATTTAGAGAAAACTTTCCTCACAAATCCTATTTGTCTTCACAGCCCACTTCTCTACTCTTTGGATTAGGAGAGTCGCCAACGATAGACTCTATCAAAGTTGTATGGCCTGATCAAAAAACACAAACTCTAACCCACCAAGATAAAGGAAAACTAAAACTTAGCTATAAAGAGGCGAAATCCAATCATAAGCCCAGCTTAAACCAAAAGCTCGACGACTCTTCAATCGTCGACTTTACCCATCGAGAAAATGTAGTTCTCGATTTTAACCGAGAACCGCTTTTGCCTTTTGCCCTATCTTTAGAAGGCCCTGAGATCATCGTCGCAGACTACAATAATGACGGACTTCAAGACTTCTTTATAACCGGAGCAAAGTCTCAAGCCTCTGCCTTATTCACCCAACTAAAAGGGGGTTCTTTTTCAAAAGACCAACAGCGCTTTGAAGCACACGCCCTAAACGAAGACACTGCGGCTGCTTTTGCTGATCTCAATGCAGACGGACGATTAGATCTTGTCGTAGGTTCAGCAGGCTATGAATTCAATTCAGGTGAAGCTGTACAACTAAGGGCGTATTTACAAAATAAACAGCAACAATTCATTTATACTCCTGAATTGCTTTCTTCCTTTGAAGTCGAAGCGTCAAAAATAGTTGCTGCAGATATTAATAACGACGGTTTAGTAGATTTGAGCATTACTTCTTCAGCAACAGCCATGAATTTTGGTACTGCTACTAAGCACTTTTTATTGAAAAATACAGGAGTTTCTTTTGAACCCTTTCCAAGCCATTTTACTTCAGAAATCGATAAGATATCGTCCATAACAGATCACGCTTGGATTGACATTGACGCAAACAATACCTTAGATTTTATAAGCGTGGGCTTATTCGAAGCGCCACAAGTACTCCTAAATGAGGGTGATAAACTCAAAAACTGTGAGCAGTGTATTCCTTCAAAGCTAAACGGCTTGTGGAATACCCTCTATGTCTCAGATCTTGACGACGATGGAAAACTCGATGTTTTGTTAGGAAATTGGGGTGCAAACTCCATTCTTAAAGCCTCTGCTGAAGAACCCTTAACCTTATATCTAAACGATTTTGACAACAATGGCAAAACAGACGCCTTGTTGACCTATTACTTTGAACATAAAGAAACCCTCTTTTCACAAAAAGATGAAATCATAAAACAAATTCCGCTACTCAATAAGAATCGATTGTCCTATGATGCATTTGCAAAAACAGCATTGAAAGATCTTTTAGGAACAGAACTTCAAAACGCTGTACAAAGACAAGTACACACCTTATACTCTGGAGTGTTAAAACAGGGTGAAGAATCTAAATTTCAATGGGTTCCCTTTGATAAAATGGGGCAAATTGGACCTATCTTTGCAATTGAAAAGTGGAATGAGGATGAACTTTTTTTAGGAGGAAATCACACCGAAATCAACACCCTAATGGCGAGGCAAGATGCAATAAGAGGATTGTTTTACAACACTAAAACCCATAGCATATCACAGCGACCGCTCTACCATGGTGCACTGAGATCCGCCAAAAGAACAATTATAGATGAAAAGCCTTATTTGTTATTAGGCATCAATAATAAAGCATTAAAAACAATATCCGTTTTAGAATGAATTACGCAAAAACATTACTAACACTATCCATTGTTATACTGGTTTTTTCTTGCGCAGACAGCGAACAAAAACAAGAGCAAGACACGCTCTTTGAACTGCTAAGTCCTGAACAATCTGGCCTGTCTTTTATCAATGAAGTGCACAATCAAAAGGACTTTAACATATTTAAATACCGAAACTTTTACAATGGTGGAGGGGTTGCAATAGGAGATATCAACAACGATAGCCTTCCAGATATTTACCTCACCGCTAACATGGGTGAAAACAAACTCTTTTTGAACAAAGGAAACTTGGTTTTTGAAGACATTACTGCATCTGCAGGAGTAGCAGGATTTAAACCTTGGTCAACTGGAGTGGTCATGGCCGATATAAATGCAGACGGCCTACTTGACATCTATGTGAGTAATGCAGGTAATTTAGAAGGCAACAACCACGATAACGATCTTTACATCAACAATGGCGATCTAACCTTTACAGAAAGTGCCAAAGCCTTCAACCTATCTGAAACTGGATTTAGCACACACGCATCATTTTTTGACTACGACTTAGACGGTGATTTAGACGCTTATATTTTAAATAACAGTAACATTCCTGTAAGTTCGTTAGGCTATGCCGCTCAACGTGAAGTAAGAGCGCAAGATTGGGAGGGAGTACCTCACATTTTTAAAGGAGTTGGAGATATGCTGTTACGCAATGACGGCGGCACCTTTACCAATGTCAGTGAAGAAGCAGGGATCTATGGAAGTCTTATTGGTTTTGGTCTTGGCGTAATGGTCACTGATTTTAACAAAGACCTCTACCCCGATATTTATGTCTCTAACGATTTTTACGAAAGAGATTACCTCTATATCAATAATACAGACGGCACATTTACAGAGTCTATCAAGGAGTTTACTAATCACCTGAGCTTATCTGCCATGGGTATCGATATTGCCGACATAAATAACGACGGAAACAACGATATTTTTGTCACAGATATGTTGCCAGAGGCTGAACAACGCGTCAAATCAGTAATGGAATTCGAAGGTTACAACGTCTTTCAACTCAAACAAGAAAAAGACTTCTTTCAGCAGTACATTCAAAACACCCTTCAACTCAACAATGGAAATCAAACCTTTTCAGAAATCGCATATTACAGTGGAATTCACGCAACAGACTGGAGTTGGGCCGGTCTCATTTTCGATATGGATAACGATGGTTTTAAAGACATTTTTATTACCAATGGAATCAATCACGACTTAACAGATTTAGATTTTGTCGATTTCTTCGCTAATGAAATCATCCAAAAAATGGCACTGACAGGTCGTAAAGAATCCATCGACTCTATCATCAATAAGATGCCTGTTAAACCTCAACCCAATTACGCCTACAAAAACTTAAAATCCTTGAAGTTTGAAAATGCCAATAAGGAATGGGGGTTTGATCGAGATACACGATCCAATGGAGCAGCTTATGCCGATTTAGACCTCGACGGCGATCTAGACCTAGTGATTAACAATGTCAATGAACAAGTCTCATTGTACAAAAACACTTCTGATGAGCTTGACAACAATTATATTCAGGTCGAATTAAACGGCCCTGATAAGAACTTGTTTGCAGTTGGTTCTAGCGTTATTTTCTATATAGAAGATCAAATTATTCACAACGAACTCATCCCGTCTCGAGGATTTCAATCTTCCATCTCCTATCCTATTACCCAGGGGCTTGGAACCAAGACCACTGTAGATTCTATACGTGTTATTTGGCCTGATCGTAAAAGTGTACGTTTAGACAATGTAGCAGCCAATCAACGCGTCTATGTAGACTACGATCCGAGTCATGCTCTATACGAGTATTCATCTAAAAAAACACAAGGCCTATTCAAGGCCAAGGACAATAGCGTCTTTTTTACACATCAAGAAAACAGTTTTAATGATTTTGATCAAGAAGGCCTACTCTACAATAAATTGTCTGAAGAAGGGCCTGCTTTTGCGGTAGGGGATATCAATGCTGATGGCTTAGAAGACCTTTTTGTAGGAGGCGGAAAAGGTCAGTCTGCTCAAATCTACCTTCAAAAGAAAAATGCGGAATTCACACCGAAGCGCAATGCCGTCTTTCAGAAAGATGCCGCTTTTGAAGATACCGCCGCAACATTAGTCGATATAGATGGAGACAGTGATTTAGACCTAGTTGTCGGAAGTGGAGGTAATCAGCAAACCGAAATGCTGAATTATAAAACCCGTATTTACCTCAATGATGGCAGAGGCAATTTCAATCTGTCCGAACAGGTATTACCTTCGAATAGAACAAACATCTCAGTGATTAAAGCTGCAGATTACGACAATGATGGTGATCAGGATTTATTTATAGGTTCGAGATCAGTTGCCGGGGTTTACGGGGTTGATCCCAATCATCTCTTGCTTGAAAACAACGGAAAAGGAGAGTTCGAAGACGTGAGCAAACGAAATGCTTTCGACCTCAAAAACGCAGGAATGGTAACCGATGCCTTATGGGTTGACATCAATACCGACGGGAACATAGATTTGATTACTGTTGCTGATTGGGGTAGTCCTAAAATATTCCAAAGCAATGGAAAGCAACTCATTCTTCAATCTTCAGAATTAGACGAGCTGACTGGATGGTGGAATACCATTGAAAGTGTAGACATTGATAAAGATGGTGACCTCGATTTTATTCTGGGAAATCAAGGCGAAAACATTCACTACAAGCCTTCGCAGGCACAGGCCATTCGGATGTTTATCAACGATTTTGACGCTAATGGAAGCATTGAGCAAATCGTCTGTATCGCTCATGAAAATGGCGATTATCCCATTCACCAAAAAAGAGAAATAACGGCCCAATTGGTATCTTTGAAAAAACAAAACCTAAAAGCCTCAGATTACGCAAGACGAAATATCCAAGACCTATTTGGCCCAGACTTATTAAGGTCTGCTATAGTCAAAGAGGTACGTTATTCGAGTTCTATTCTTTTGATCAATGAAAACGGAAGCTTTACCTCCAAGGCGTTGCCTCCGCGAGCTCAATTTTCATGTATTTGTGATATCAGCTGTAGCGATGTCAACAATGACGGTCATTTAGACCTGATCACTGTAGGAAACGATCATGAATTTAAACCACAATTCTCTCGTCTTGACGCCAGTTATGGCGATGTATTTTTAGGTGATGGACAAAACAATTTCACCTGGATGACGGCCGAAAACAGTGGTATATCAATTAAAGGAGAAGCCAAGCACTTAGCAAAGATTAAATCCGCTAACAATAAAGAGCTCCTAGTGGTCATTCGAAATAATATGAAGCCTTTACTCTATGAAGCGCAGTAAACTATTTGGTGGAGTTTTTACAGCACTCCTTATACTTATTTCTTCATGCAAATCAAAGGAAGGCTTTGAATTGGTTGACGCTCAAAGTGCAGGCATTGATTTTGAAAACCTACTCGATCAAAAAGAAAATCTGACTATTCTTGATTACCTCTATTACTACAATGGAGTCGGAGTTGCAGTGGGCGATGTGAATGGCGATGGCCTTGCAGACATCTTCTTATCCGCCAATCAAGGCGAAAATAAATTATACCTCAACAAAGGAAATTGGAAGTTCGAAAATGTCACAGAAAAATCTGGAATAACTAAAAAAAGCAGTTGGAATACAGGGGCCGTCATGGCAGATGTCAATGGCGATGGTCATTTAGATATTTACGTCTGTGCTGTAGTCGGAATCAATGGTTTTTACGGTTTCAACGAACTTTACATCAATGACGGAAGTGGTCACTTTTCAGAACAAGCAGCTCAGTACGGGCTTGACCTGGACACCTACAGCACAGCAGCAAGTTTTTTTGATTACGATTTAGATGGAGATTTAGACGTTTATATTTTAAATCATGCCATACACACAGATCGTTCTTTTGGAACTGCCGATTTGAGGAATTCCAGAAATTACGCCACAGGTGATCGCTTATTAAAAAACGAAAATGGAACATTTATCGATGTCAGTGAAGAGGCTGGAATTTTTGGAGGCATTAACGGATATGGCCTCGGCCTGAGTACAGCGGATTTTAACGATGATGGCTACCCTGATATCTATGTTGGAAATGACTTTCACGAAGACGATTACTTCTATATCAACAATGGAGACGGAACATTTAGCGAGCGTTTAAAAGACTTTTTTACCTACTCCACTCGATTCTCTATGGGAAATGACATCGCCGACCTCAACGGAGATGGTAAACTTGACCTTATCAGTCTCGACATGCTACCGGAAGATGAATTCAACTTGAAATCATCCGAAGGAGACGACAACATACAAACCCAAAAAATGAGAGTTGAAGATTTTGGGTACCACTATCAATTCACAAGAAATATGTTGTTTCTCTCAGAAGCAGACGATTCTTATAGAGAAACGGCAATTTTAAGCGGTGTAGCTGCCACAGACTGGTCGTGGAGTGCACTTTTTACAGACATTGATTTAGACAATAAGCAAGATCTTTTTGTTTCAAACGGAATTCCAAAAAGACCGAATAATCTTGATTTCATTCGATTTTTATCCAATGAACAGGTCCAACAAAAAATCAACAACACCTCTTTAGTTGATAGTGAGGCCCTTAAAATGATGCCCAGCGGCACGGTTGCTACCAAAATTTTTAAAGGTGAAGAAGGCCCTTCCTTTAAAGATGTATCCACTGAATGGGTCAAAAATGATGTCAGTAATACCTCTGCAACGGCCTATGCCGATTTTGATTTAGACGGAGATTTAGACTTTATCAGCAATGCCATAGACGGGTCGCCTAAACTCTATAAAAACATCCAAGAAACAGAAAATGCTTTTCTCAGCATCAAGCTATCCCACCCCGGTAAAAATAGGCTAGCCATTGGTGCAAAGGTTATGCTTTACAACAAAGGAAGCGTTCAAACCAAATATTTGAACAACCTAAAAGGGTTTCAAGCCAGTTCAGAGCCCATTATACATTTTGGATTAGGTGCGCAAAGTCAAGTAGACTCTATCCTAGTGCGTTGGCCTAATAATACCTATACCAAAGAAGTAAACCTACAAGGCAACAGGCATTTGACTTTAGAGTACAAGGCAGAGGAGGTCTATACCCCTGAATTCAACAAAAAGAATTACGCCCTTAGCTTTGAAAAAATTGATCCTCAATCAATCGGTTTAGACTACAGTCACAGAGAAGACAACTACCTGGATTTTAATAGAGAAAAGCTGATACCTTATCGATTGTCAGATCGAGGCCCTGCATCAATTTACACCGATTTAAACAACGATGGTCAAAAGGATCTTTTTATCGGAAGCTCCAAATTCGAATCTAATTCTGTTTTTATCATGGAGGATTCTCTGTTCACAAATCAAAGTACTGAAGTGAGCTTTCTTCCGCTCACTGAAAACAAACTCAAAGAGATTGTGGTAGCATCGAGTTTTACTGATGAGAATGCGCAAAAAAAATTAATCTTAGGAGCAGCAGGAGCTGATTTTTTCGGACAAGCCTCAGCTTTACAAGACGATATTTTTACACTTTCGGACACCGCTGTGTTCAAAGTAGAAAATTCGGGCTTAGAACAGTTCTTTCTCAATACAAAGGTGGTTGAGCCTATGGATTTTGACAAAGACGGTGACATGGATTTATTTGTGGGTAATCAACACAATACCGGGCAATTTGGAATCACACCTCAATCGTATATTCTTGAGAATACATCCGGAAGTTTTAAACCACTCCCTTTCGATATTAAAGGTGCCGTTACAGATGCCCTTTGGTATGATGTCAATGCAGATGCAAAATTAGATTTGCTCGTGGTTGGAGAATTCATGAAACCTACCTGGTATCTTCAAGGTGAAGAGAAAGTTTTTAATGCCAAAGAAACTGAGGCTCCAAGTGGCCTTTATCAAATGGTTGATACCTATGACATCGATAAAGATGGAGATTTAGATTTTATACTGGGCAATTGGGGCTTAAATTCTAAGTTCAAAGCGAGTAATGAACATCCTTTACGCGTTTACACTTCAGATTTTGACGGAAATGGGCAGACAGAGCCAATAGTCGCCGTTTATAAAGAAAACGCTTACTATCCGCTGAGTTCCACAGATGATTTAAGTACACAAATGGTTTCACTGCGCAAATCATTTTCATCCTACAACGAATTTGCCGGAAAATCAATGGTAGAAATCTTTAGCCAAGAGCAATTAGATGCAGCAAGCTTGTATGAAGCAGAATTCCTAGGCTCTGGATTTTTACGCAATCAGAATGGGGTTTCATATCAAGAATTTGTCCCCTTTGAAAGCGAACTACAAACTTCGCCCATAAGCAGTAGTCTCAAAATTAAAAACAACTCAGGAGAGCAAAGTTTACTCTTAGGAGGTAACTATCTAGGCGTAAAACCTTATCACGGTAAATACGACACCTTCTCGGGGGCTTTAATAAACAAAGAGAATGATGTAATTTTGGGGTCTGAATTGGGCTTAGACTTTAAAGGCAAAGCGGTAAGGGCATTGATACAATTGCATATCAAAAACAAAGATTACCTCTTGGCCATTTTTAATAATGAAGCCATTCAACTTTATAAAATAAACACAAAATGAAAAACATCTTAGCCATAGCATTCGCATGTATGCTTCTCAGTTGTTCGAACGAGCCGCTAAGTGCAAGTGCTGAAGATTATCACCTGGCCTTGGATCAGACAACCGAAATCATGATCCATGACATCTTTTCACCTCCTGTGGCAAGTCGTATTTATGCCTATCCGACCATTGCTGCCTATGAAATTATGACGCAGCAAGACTCCACCTACACCTCATTGTCAGGTCAACTCAACGAATTTCAAGGAATTCCTCAAGCAACAGTTGGAGTTAATCACAAGGTAGCCGCTTGGATTGCCTATACCGAGCTCAGTAAAAAGTTGGTTTTCTCAGAACACATGATGGAGAGTTTTCAAGAAACTTATTTTGAGCGTTGGAAAAAGGCTAATAAGCGTGAATTTGAGAATAGTTTGAATTATGCCAATAAGGTGGTACAAGTTATGTTAGCATGGATGAAAAATGACATGTACAATCAAACGCGTACCATGCCTAAATTTACTATTGACACCGACGATCCCTCGAGGTGGCAACCCACTCCTCCAGCCTATATGGACGGCATTGAACCCCACTGGAACAAAATAAGACCTTTTACACTGACCAGTGCCGATCAATTTAAACCTGAGACGCATCCTGAGTTCTCACTAGACCCTGATTCAGCATTTTACAAAGAATTATTAGAGGTTTACACCATTAGCAAAGAACTTGAAGAAGAAGGAGACGAATCAGAAGGAATCAAAATTGCTCAGTTTTGGGATTGTAATCCCTATGTCTCCGTACAGCGAGGACACTTGATGTTTGCTACAAAAAAAATCACCCCAGGGGCGCACTGGATGGGAATCACCAAGATCGCCGCGAGAACCTCAGAGGCCGATTACATGAAAACAGCTGCTGCCTATGCCCTAACTGCAATCAGTTTAGCAGATGGGTTTATCAGTTGCTGGGATGAAAAATACAGATCGAATTTAATTCGTCCCGAAACGCTAATCAATCAGCATATTGATGACTCTTGGCAGCCCATTCTGCAAACACCTCCATTTCCGGAGTATACTAGTGGACATAGCGTAGTTTCTGGAGCTGCATCCACTGCCTTGACCACATTGTTCGGAGATGATTTTGCCTTTACGGACGATACAGAAGTACCCTATGGGCTTCCGATTCGATCGTATACCTCATTTAACGAAGCTGCCGCAGAAGCAGCGATCAGTAGAATGTACGGAGGAATTCACTACCGTTCCGCGGTAGATTTAGGACTTACGCAGGGAAGAAGCATAGGTCAATGGGTAACGCAAAATGTTAAAATGAAATAAATCATGTCACTAAGAAATAAAGTTGTTCTCGGAATTTTGAGCTTACTTGGAGTTGTATCACTTGGATATTTTATTTTATGGCCAGCAGATTACATTATTAGATTTCAAGCTCCTGCACTTCCAGGTACCATCAACCAAACCTTAAAAACCTGGAGCAGTGCCAACCCAAACGCCAAAGCAATTGAGCAAGACGGCTCTATACTCAGTTTGAGGCAAGAATTTCAATTCTCAGACTCGACTCATGTTTACCAATGGAATTTAAACCAGGTTCACGACTCACTGACAGATGTGATGGTCTACATCAACGACCCTAAGCACAGAATAAGCATCAGGCTGAGTAACCTGTTCTCCTCAGATACCGATTTAAAAAAGAGGGCTAAAAAGACCGTCCTTGACTTTTACGATAAACTAGTCGAGCACAAAAACTCTTTTAAAGTTGAAATTATTGGTGAAGTTGAAATGCCTACCACCTATACCGCCTATGTCGAATCAAAATCAAAGCAGTATTCTAAGGCAGCACAGATGATGCGTCAACTGCCTTTACTCGAAGGATTTGTCGTAGAAAATGAAATCGAACTCAAGGGATATCCCTTTATAGAAATCACCAAATGGGATAGAGCACAAGACAGCATACATTTGAGGTTTGGCTATCCCGTAGTGCGCAATGAAANATTNCGAGTNGTTNNNCCAGAAATCAAATACAAGCGTTTTTTTGGTAAAAAAGCATTGAAAGCGGTATTTAATGGCAATTACATCAATTCAGACCGCGCCTGGTACGCACTGCTCAATTATGCAGAAAAGAATGGCATAGAAGTTGAGGAAACTCCTATAGAAATGTTTCATAACAATCCCAATTACGGAGGAAATTCAATGCGATGGAAGGCAGAGATTTTTATGCCCATTAAAGAAAAAGAATGAAGATGAGTTTAAGGATATATGGTCTTATACTACTAATAGGCGCAGGTCACTTGACTTGGGCACAAGGCGATATACCACTTACCCGTCCTATAGAAATTGGCACAAACAACAATTTAGATTTTAGATCTTCGAACAACAGCGGAAGTTTACTCAAAATTCCATCTGTCATCGACAAAAATCTCATTAGTAAAGAAGAGAGAAGGCCTTCTATGATGCCCAATTCAAATCTCAAACAAGCGGGATTTGATTTAGAAATAGACACTAAAATTGCAGTCTCTGAGAGAAACAACAGTCAATTACCCGCCGGTGACATGTACTTGGGTGATTTTAAAACAAGAGATTCTATCGTAGGGGTGGCCTTTAGAGATCACGGGGAAATCGATGGTGACCGAATTATGATTTTGGTCAATGAAGAAATCGTATCCTATAACACCTTGCTTAGTGGCAGTTACAAAACACTTCAAATCAAATTAAAAGAAGGATTTAACGCCGTTGAATTTAGAGCTTTAAATCAGGGCTATGCCGGGCTCAATACGGCTCAACTTGTTGCACTGAACAAAGAGAACGAGATACTCATGGGCAACAACTGGTTTTTAGCTACTGGAAGTAAGGCCAGTATGATGATTTACAAAGAAAAAACACCAGACCGGCTCGAATAGTCTGTTTACTAATTACCTGGATGATAGATGCGCTCTGCCGCCTTCATCACATCTTCGTCATAAAAAGAGACCTCCTTAAAATTCGCATTGCGATAGGCCTCAATTTGATCGTCAAAGTGAGCGTTTTCAGGGTCTCCACTCTGGCCACCGGCCAACAAACTCTTCGCCTTTAAGCGCTCCCCAAATTCGACAACAGCAACAAAGCTATTTCCTCGGGTTCCGTAGATTTTTTTGGTGTTATTGTGATAGCGAGCGCCATAGGCAGCCAAAGCACCCCATCGTCCACTGGCTAAACCAATAGGAGTGCTGGGCAAACTGTCCGAAAAAGCCTGGCGAATCGCTCCATCTAATCGCTGAAAACGATTGACTTCTCCCCATTCAAGTGCGGCATTGCCAAAAGAGTCACGTAATTCATCTACCGTTTTATAGAATATTGATCTTCGCTCTTCCAGAGAAGAACCTTCTGCCCAATGACGAAACAATTCCATAAATGATAATCCCTTAGGGCGATCACCATATCTCATATAAGCTGTAGCATAAAAATGGGCTAAGGTCATAGCAATAGACTTTTCGGTTGTTCTATAATCCCAATTTCTCAAATGATTTATTTCTTTGGCATAAGCCCTATTTGGATTGGCATCAAAGGCCTTAAACAATCCTGGAATAAGTACTTCAAACGCAGGCAGTCGATTGTCATAGGCCAAATCAATAAGACCGTCTAAGGATAATTTTTCAGTGTTTTTTAGTAAATCAATCGCATGAATTCCTCTAAAATTTTCCGGTGCCGAACTCATATAATAGGGATAATTCTCAGCTTTAGGGCTATCGATATCTGCGGCTGTAAATGGCGTAGAATTGCAATTTTGCAACCAGCCCACGGAAGGGTTTAATAACTTGATATGATCTTCAACATCGTGCAATCCATTCCAATCTGTTGCNGGNTTANTACCATCAACGGGNTTGGNATAATCNAANTTNACGTCTCGTTTNGGNATGAAATTACCGTGAAAATAGGCGATATTNCCNTCTGAATCGGCATATACNGTATTGTTNGANGANTTCGTTTTAANATCCATCATCTGNCGAAACCCTTTATAATCNGACTGAATAGTNCGTTCAAAAGATTGTTTAAGCGCATTTACAGGATCCCACATCATAGCTGTAGCTACCCAACTATCTCCTTCTTTATGGGTAATCGGTCCGTGATGAGTTCTATAAACAGTAAAGGTCTTTTCTTGTACACCTTCATCAGTTCTGTATTTTAATGGAACCTCAAGAGCTATAACTTCTCTTAATTCTTCTCCGTACTCGTAATACAGCTTATCATTTTTAGTTATCATGTCTTCTTTAAATTCATCTATAACATCTGTATAGGTCGAGGTATGCATCCAACCTGTATGTTCATTAAAACCTTGATAGATAAAAAATTGCCCCCATGTCACTGCTCCATATGCATTTAAGTTTTCTTTACTCTTCATCTGAAGTTCCCCTCGGAAGTAAAAAGAGGTATGCGGATTAATCAAAAGCATGGCGTTACCACTTTCTGTCATTGAAGGGTCTAAAGCAATACCATTAGAGCCTTGAGGTTCTTGAAATTGAACAAGATCGGCATCCATAGATACATAAGCTAAGTCTTGATTAGAATCTTGCTCATAAAAAGACTTGATTTTTCGAGTTGAAACACGTTCGATATCACCACCTATAGATCCCTCACTAAAATAGAGCGGCATCCAGGGTTCGAATTTGGTCAAAAGTCGGGGTTGCACTTCTGGGTTTGTCAATAGATAATAATTCACTCCATCAGCAAAAGCCTGGCACCATTGCTTTACGTCTTCAGGGGCGTTCTTGTACATTTGTTCTGCCTCATCTTGAGTCATAAACATATTTGCGCGTAGATCACTGTATATCGCTGATTCGCCTTCAACCTCAGCTAGTCTTCCGGTGGCCCAGATGTAATTCTGTTCTACCCGATTAAAATCATCTTCACATTGGGCATAGAGCATACCAAAGATGGCATCTGCGTCGCTTTCACCATAAATATGAGGCACGCCAAAACTATCTCTAACAATGGTGACTCTACTTGCAATTTCTGCAAGGCGTTGGGGTTCACTGAAATCACCTTTTCTAGTAGTACATGTTGAAAAACTAAGAATTATCACTGTCAGAACTAAGAAAACGGGTCTCATAAAATGGTATTTAAGTGTTAAAGAAAGGTACTATTTTAAGGACTAAAGCACAAACTTGGAGCAGGCTGCTTAATTCTTGCAAAAGAAGACCCTATTTTTGTAGCACATGAAAGAGAAATACTCCCTTAAGATTGCATTTAAAGAAATCATTCGTCCACGTTTGAAGGTTTTAGCCGTAGGACTAATTCTTATATTTATCAGTAAAGGAGCCTCCTTTGTGGCGCCCACTGCAGTCAAACAAATGATGGACGAGGTCATTCCAAACGGTGATATTCAATTACTTACGAATCTTATTGTCTTTGTTTTGGCCGCCCTTATTATTCAAGCCATCACATCATTTTTATTAACCAAACTAGTCAGTATTCAGGCCCAATATGTCATCTCAGAATTGAGAATTCAAGTACAGCAAAAATTACTTGAATTACCCATACATTTTTTCAAAGAAAACCAATCAGGGGCCTTGGTTTCAAGAGTCATGAACGATGTAGAAGGCGTACGGTATTTAATCGGTACCGGCTTAGTTCAACTTATCGGCGCCATTTTTACGGCTATAGTCGCATTTTCTTTATTGGTAAGCGTCAATATAAAATTGACCTTAGGTTGTATTATTCCCATGATAATCGTGGGCTTAATATCCAAAAAAGCATTTTCTAAAGTTCGGCCTGTTTATAAAGAGCGGAGAAAAATTGAAGCGAGCGTATCTGGAAGATTGAATGAGAGTATCTCTGGAATTCGTGTTATTAAAGGTTTCAATGCAGAGTCATTTGAAAAATCCATTTTTGAAAAAGGTGTTCAATCTCTTTTTGGTAACATCAGAAAGTCGATGACTTTTATGGCCATTATTCAAAGTTCATCTTCGATTATTATTGGAATTGTAACCACAACCATCATGGGTGTTGGTGGATTTTTAATCATGAATGACGAACTCAGCATTGGTGAGTTTTTACAATTTACTTTTTTGCTTGGATTAATGTTGAGTCCCATCATTCAATTGACCGCTATTGGATCAGAAATTACAGAAGCATTTGCCGGTCTTGAGCGGACCAAAGAACTTATGGAAACCCCTAGCGAAGAGGACTTACAAAAAGGGAAAAAAGTATTGACCGATATTGAGGGGCATTTGCGTTTTAAACAGGTGAACTTTTCTTATGAAAAAGATAGACCTACTTTAAAAAATATAAATTTTGAAGTACCTCCTGGTAAGGTCACTGCCCTAGTCGGAAGTTCTGGTTCAGGTAAATCTACCATATTCGCTCTAGCGGCAGGGTTTATTACTGCCGATCAAGGTGAAGTCAGTATAGACGAACTTGATTTGAACTATTTAGATCTCAGTGCCTATCGAAAGAACTTAGGTGTAGTGCTTCAAGATGAATTTCTTTTTGATGGCAGCATAGAAGACAATATAAAATTTGCCAATCCGAATTGTAGCGATGAGGAGTTTGAAAACGCCATCAAAGTTGCCCACGTTGATGAATTTACAGACGAACTAAATGAAGGTGTACAAACTAAAATAGGTGAGCGCGGAGTAAAGTTGTCAGGAGGACAACAGCAGCGTATTGCTATTGCTAGAGCAATTCTTGCAAATCCTAAAATATTACTTCTAGATGAGGCTACTTCGAATCTAGATTCATTAAGTGAACACTTTATACAAGAAGGGCTCAAAAAATTGACCTCAGGACGAACGACATTAGTTATCGCTCACAGATTGAGCACGATTAAAGATGCACATCAAATTTTAGTCGTTGACCAAGGAGAAATCGCTGAACGCGGAACACACGAAGAACTCATAGCACAAGATGGAAAATATAAAGAATTGTATACCAAGCAGGCGAAAATTTAATCTTCTTGAGCAATTTCAATATGGAGGTTTTCAAGTGCTTTGCTAATGTGAATTTGACAAGATAATCTAGAGTTTTGTCGAACGTTAAAAGCTTCAGATAACATGGCTTCTTCTTCGTCACCTCTAGTTAGTACATCGTGATCGGAAAGGACGTAACATTGACAAGAAGCACACATAGCCATTCCACCACAGATGCCAATTGTGCCCTCTTCGGCCAATTCAAATGAACGAATCACCTCCATTAGATTCATGTTTAAATCAGTAGGAGCCGTGACTTCGTGCGAAGTGCCATTTCTATCTGTAATCTGAATTCGGACCTCGTTACTCACTTTCAATCAATTGTCTTCACTACTGCTTTGGGAGCTTGTTTGACAGAACCATCAAAACCGTTGACACCTCCAACAGTCGTGTATTTTAAAACATTTCGCTTGTCTGGGTGTATTCGAGCGAAAGCACTTTGGCACATTAGGGTTGCCTCGTGAAAACCACAAAGAATTAATTTTAATTTACCCGGATAAGTGTTCACATCTCCGATAGCGTAAATCCCTGGAATGTTCGTTTGATAATCCATTGTATTATCTACTTTAATAGCGTTCTTCTCAATTTCTAATCCCCAGTTGGCAATGGGACCTAGTTTTGGCGTTAATCCAAACAACGGAATAAAAAAGTCAGTTTCAATATTTAATTCAGTCTCCGTCTGGTTACTCTTTAGCCTAAGAGATTTGAGTTGGTTATCCCCTTCAATTTTAGTCACCTCATAAGGGGTATACAATTTTATTTTACCTGCTGATTTCAAATCCTGCACCTTTTCGACACTGTCAAGTGCTCCTCTAAATTCATTTCTTCGGTGTACCAAGACGACCTCTGAAGCGATATCGCTCAGGTAAATACTCCAATCCAAAGCCGAATCACCTCCTCCTGCAATAACTACTCGCTTATCTTTAAATTGAGCAGGGTTTTTGACCATGTATAGAAGCCCTTTATCTTCAAATTGTTCGATATTGGGCAATTGAGGTTTGCGAGGTTCAAAACTGCCTAAACCCCCTGCAATAGCAACAACCGCGGCCCTGTGTATAGTGCCTTTATCTGTTTCTACCTCAAAAAGATTTTCATCGATTTTAGTAATCTTTTCAGCGCGTTCACCTAATGTAAATCCAGGTTGAAAGGGCTTGATTTGTTCCATTAAATTGTCGACCAATTCTTGAGCCCCTACTTCTGGGTATCCCGGAATATCATAGATAGGCTTTTTGGGATAAAGCTCTGACAGTTGGCCGCCTGGCTGAGCTAGCGCATCAATTATATGGCATTTCAATTTTAATAGGCCTGCCTCAAATACTGCAAACAAGCCTGTTGGTCCAGCACCAATAATTAGAATATCAGTCTGAATCATTTTAACTCTTTTCTTTTATTGAACATTATAGACATTTTCAATTTCGGGAGCGTACTTTTTAATCGTCATTTCAACTCCACTTTTTAAGGTCATTTGATTGACCGAACAACTCACGCAATTTCCCAGAAGGCGAACGGTTACTGATTTGTTTTCTTCTATAGAAACCAATTCGATATCACCTCCGTCATTTTGCAAAAATGGACGAATCTCTTCAAGTGCCTTTTCAATTTTTTTAGTTAGTTCAATTGTTGTCATGATTTATTGGATTGNACAGNNGCGCAACCTGCCATNGTTGTNATTTTNACTGCNTCAGTTGGAGGNAAATCTTCNTTTCGCTTNACCAANTGTGNGACNGTATTTTNGGTNAGGGTTTTAAAAGANTTTGCAATNAGNGTNTCNGATTGAAAAGCNGCNGGNCTTCCNATATCACCAGCTTCTCTAACACTCTGAACTATTGGAACCTGGCCTAGAAGTGCNATATCCATATCTTCTGCTAAGTTTTTAGCGCCCTCTTTTCCGAAGATATAGTACTTGTTGTCTGGAAGTTCTTCTGGTGTAAAGTAAGCCATATTCTCAACAACCCCTAAAACAGGTACGTCAATAGATTCTTGTTGAAACATCGCAATTCCTTTTCGCGCATCTGCCAAAGCAATAGTTTGAGGTGTACTCACAACCACAGCTCCTGTAATAGGTAAAGACTGTAAAATACTCAAATGAATATCCCCCGTTCCAGGCGGTAAGTCCACTAATAAGAAGTCTAATTCACCCCAGTGCGCATCGAAAATCATTTGGTTGAGCGCTTTAGAAGCCATAGGCCCTCTCCAGATTACTGCTTGATCTGGTTTAGTGAAAAATCCAATAGACAAAATTTTTAAACCGTAGTTAGACACAGGCTTCATTTTAGATTTTCCATCCACATTAACAGCCAAAGGTTTTTCATTTGCGACGTCAAACATGATTGGAATAGATGGACCGTATATATCTGCATCTAGAATTCCTACCTCAAATCCCATTTGTGATAAGGACACAGCTAAATTTGCAGTGATGGTAGACTTTCCTACTCCCCCCTTTCCAGAGGCAACAGCAATGATATTTTTAATTCCCGCTATGGGTTTTCCTTTAATTTGTGGTTTTTCTTGTTCTGAGGCAACTACTTTGAGATTGACTTTAATTTTTGCCTTTTCATAAACCTTTTCGTGGATTGTCTGCAAAATGGCTACCTCAGTCTTTTTTTTAGCATGAAGGCTAGGGTTATTTATCGTGATATCAACCTCTACTTCATCACCAAAAACTTGAACATTGGTAACTGCTCCACTCTCGACCATATTTTGACCCTCTCCAGGCACAGAGATGGATTTTAAGGCAGATATAATCTCATCTTTTTTCATAAAAGGTAACAATCTTTATAAGGGCAAAGATAAAATATATTAAACTACTTTAAAGCGAGCTATTGAGTTAAACATACCGGGTCCCAAAATACTTCTTTAAAGCCAACGACCTGATCATCTTTAATTTGAATACCCTCATTCTCCAAAAGCTGTTGCATCAAAGTCGAACCAGGAAAATGGTGCTTACCAGTGAGTAATCCATTTCGATTGACCACGCGATGAGCAGGAATATCCAAATTATGAGAATTATTCATTGCGTAGCCCACCATTCTTGAAGATCGGGGCATTCCGAGATATCGGGCGATTGCACCATAAGAAGTTACGCGGCCTTCTGGGATTTGAGCGACTACTTCATATACTTTCTTAAAGAAATCAAGTGAACTTTGTTTCATCCGTAAAGCAATCTGAACAAACTTATCACCATCAGCACCAACATCATAAACCCTATGATCGCATTGGATTTATTCGAAAAAAATGAATTTTGATGACTCGCACGAATAAACAAAAAGACATAGGCGTATAAAACGGTTAAGGTTCCAAGGCAAACGGCCAATACAAAAGTGATCATATCCGCAGGCTCAAAACGGACCCATCCCGAAGACGTCCACATGGCGTGTACCCCGCTGTAATAAGGAATAGTCAAGATATTTAAGGTGGCGAGCAATACGCCTTTGAAAAAATTGTTTTTGCGTTTGACCTTTATCTTTTTTGTCTTCTTCTTTTTGGTAAAGAAGTATATGGACAATAGAAAAAATATACTAATGGCTATTTTTAAAATGAGCTGAATAACCTCAGGATTGCGAAATAAAAACTTTGAAATCTGTATCGCTAATACCGCTTGAATCGCAATGGTTAAAATGACTCCTGCCACAAACCACAAGGCACTTTTCTTTCCTTTGTCTACACTTATTTTGGCCGCGTTTAAATTCAGAAGTCCCGGTGGTGCAGTGGCCATAAATGCAGCTGCATAAGTGGCGAAAAATAACAGTACGAGTTGTACGATATAATCAGAGTCTAAATTGGAGATAGGTGATAGGTTTAAAAGATTCTAAATATTGTTTTTCATAAAATGTTTGAATACTTGTCACAATTTGAGGACTACCCTCTAATCTGTATATGTCATGGTTGGAATATACTATTTCTTTTTCTAATCCCTGCAGAAGCCCAAGGGTATAGCCATGTAAAAACTCAGAATCGGTTTTCAAGTGAATAAGTCCATCCTCTTTGAGAAGTGCTTTATACATCTTCAAGAATTTTAGATTAACTAATCTGTGTTTCTGGCGTTTGTATTTGATTTGAGGGTCTGGAAATGTAATCCATATTTCACTGATTTCAGAAGTGTTAAATACCTGTGGAAGCAATTCAATTTGGGCTCGTAAAAAACGAACATTCTCAAGCCCAGTTTCTAATGCGGTTTTGGCACCCCTCCACAAACGAGCTCCTTTAATGTCAATACCAATAACATTTATGTTCGGAAATTCTTGAGCCAAAGCCAAGGTGTATTCGCCTTTACCGCATCCCAATTCGAGTACAATAGGATTATCGTTTTTGAACTCGTCCTTCCAATTTCCTTTTAAGTTAAAATCACTTAATAATTCTTCACGAGTGGGTTGAATGAGATTCAAAAAGGTTTCATTTTCTTTAAATCGCCTTAACTTATTTTTACTGCCCAAATCCTTACTTTTAGCTTACAAAAATATCAAGAACCTCAGAGCGTATGAAGGCTTCTTCAAAAAAAATATTAGTCTCTCCCTTAAACTGGGGATTAGGGCACGCCACCAGGTGTGTTCCAATTATAAAGGCTTTACTAGACAACCACTTTGAAGTCGTTCTGGCCTCAGATGGTGTCGCACTAAAATTGCTTCAAAAGGAATTTCCAAAACTGACTTCTTATGAATTGAGCTCTTATCAAATCGAATACGCCACTAAAGCACATCTGTTTAAACTCAAAATGCTTTTGAATTCACACAAGGTTTTCAATGCCATGAGAAAAGAGCGAAAAGAAGTAGAACAAATCATTGAAAAAGAACAGATTGATGGATTAATTTCAGATAATCGACTTGGTGTTTATTCCCGTAAAGTCCCCAACGTATTTATCACACATCAACTCAATGTACTCTCTGGGGTAACCACAGCCCTCTCATCTTGGTGGCATAGACGGATCTTTAAAAAATACGATTTTATTTGGGTACCCGATTTTGAGCACGAGCCCAATTTAACGGGAAAACTAGGCCATCTCAAAAAAAAATTAGACCAAATGAAGTATTTGGGTCCATTGTCTAGATTCACGCCTTCAGCGCAAAAAGAAAGCTTCGACCTCATGGTATTGTTGTCAGGTCCTGAACCACAAAGAACCTTACTCGAAAAAAAGCTACTTTTTGAGTTAAGTAGTTATAAAGGAAAAATCGTTTTTGTTCAGGGTAAAATACAAGCCGAACAAAAGAGCATCTCAATTGTAAATACAAGCAATACAATCCGGAAAGTAAATTTCATGCAATCCGAAGAATTGGAGCGACATTTAAAACAGTCTAAACTGATTTTATGCCGATCTGGATACACCACTGTAATGGATCTGGCTAAGCTTGGTAAAAGAGCCTTTTTTATTCCAACTCCTGGGCAATACGAACAAGAATATCTGGCCGAAAGACTTGATGCGCTACAAATAGTGCCTTTCTGCTCTCAAAACGATTTTAGTTTGACAGCCTTAGACCGGATAAAAGATTACGAAGGACTTTCTGTTTTTTCAGAATCCATAGACTGGAACTCACTNTTNAANGANGCTTTTTGAAGNGTAAAAGANAACTCAGAGCCCANTTCANGTTCGCTTTCTACAAATATTTTTTCTTCATGGGCTTCCACAATGTGTTTCACAATAGATAATCCTAATCCAGACCCTCCTTCTTTGCGACTTCCACTCTGATGTACCCGGTAAAATCGTTCAAATAATCGAGATAGATGAACTTCTGGAATACCCTCTCCGTTATCTGTAACACGAACAACAATTTTATTAGTGGTTAAGTTTTCAACACTGACTTCTGTAGTGCCCTCAGAGCTTCCGTATTTAATGCTATTTTGAATCAAATTGTACAAAACCTGTTCGATTTTCTCTTCATCTGCATAAACCATAACTGCCTCGCTGTAATCTTTGTCTAAAATCAAATTAATAGCAGCTTTTTGGGCTTCCATTTCGAGCATTTCAAAGATGTCTTCAATAAGGTCAATAATATTNAAATCACTGAAGTTCATAGTCGTTGAACCAGATTCTAATCGTGTGATGTCATCTAAGTCTCTTACGATATGTAAAAGGCGCTCAACGCTTTTATTGGCGCGGTCCAAATACTTTTTTCTGACCTTGTTATCATCCATTGCCCCCTCTAAAAGGGTAAGTAAATAGCCCTGTACGGTGAAAAGTGGAGTTTTCAGCTCGTGCGCTACATTTCCGATAAAATCTTTGCGATACTCCTCTTTAATTTTTAAGGTTTCGATTTCGATTTTCTTTCCCTCTGCAAAATTTTCAATTTCACTTCTTAAGGAATCCATATCTGTAGTGACGCTCAAATTTCTAAAGTCTGAATTTTCTAAAAGCGAAACGTTGTTGTACAACTGTTTTATCGTCCTTACAATGTACTTTTCCGCATTGTAATTGATTACGGCTGCAGCAATAAAGAATCCAAAAAAGGCAGTCCATAGAATTAAAACATACTCTTTGATTCCAGCGATTTGAAAAATCACAAACAACAAAATAGCTAAAAGAGTGCTTATCAAAAAAGATAAACGCAGCGCGATTTTAAATGAATCTTTGAGTTGACCGAACATTTAGTTTTCGACAAATTTATACCCAACTCCTTTTACGGTTTTAAAGTGCTCTTCACCAATTTTTTCTCGAAGTTTTCGAATATGCACATCTATGGTTCGACCTCCTACAACAACCTCATTTCCCCAAACTTTTTCTAAAATGACCTCTCGTTTGAAGACTTTATTAGGTTTAGAAGTCAGTAAGGCAAGAAGTTCGAATTCCTTACGCGGTAAAACGATCTCCGTTCCTTTATTGATGATTTTATATTCCTCTCTATTAATGACAATATCGCCGACTTGGGTAATTTGATCCTCAGGCTGAGTATCTTCTTTTTTTCTTCTTAGTAGTGCTTTAACTTTTGACATCAAAACCTTGGGTTTAATGGGCTTTGTGATATAGTCATCTGCACCAGCATCAAAACCTGCCAACTGCGAATAATCCTCTCCTCTAGCGGTTAAAAATGTTATTACAGTGTCTTCAAGGCCTGCAGTTTGTCTTAAAATTTCACAAGTTTCAATTCCATCCATTTCAGGCATCATTACATCTAAAATAATGAGGTGAGGCATCTTCTTTTTGGCTTTTGAAATAGCCGCCACTCCATTTTTAGCAGTAAAAACTTGGTATCCTTCTAAATTGAGATTGTACCCAACAATTTCTAAGATGTCTGGTTCGTCATCTACTAATAAAATTTTGATATTCTTATTTTCAGTGCTCATTTCTTATAGTTCGTGTTAAGAGGAAATCAAAAATATAGTATTTGCATTCGGCTCCTAATNTCTTAACAGTAATTTAAAGTTGTAACNTTTACATAAAGTTAAAAAAACATTGACTTAAAATGTCTATAACGACTTGTTTTAGTCATTATGGTTTATTTGNANNGTTAAGTTTTAATGATATGTTATNTATAGAAGAATTTGGAGTTTANTTCTNTCTGCGTTNTGTTCNTGGGNNTTCGCACAAGAAACNGGAGGTGTTGTAGGGAAATTACTCGATGCAGAGNTAAANAATGANCCTTTNGCTTTTGCCAATATTNTAATNAAAGGNACNACNATAGGAACNACTTCNGACTTTGATGGNTTATATGAAATNGCNGGANTAGACCCTGGAACTTANACNGTNGTNTANTCTTATTTAGGNTATGAAACNGTTGAAATNCCNAACGTTGAAGTTGTGGCCGGNAANGTCACNAATATCAANGTTCCNCTNTCCGCNTCCGCNGGAGTNGCNNTAGAAGAGGTTGTCGTAACNACNGTNGCAAGNAAAGATTCAGAGGTAGCCCTTCTATTAGATCAGCGAAAAGCTGTAGAAATCAAAGAAAGTATTGGGGCCAAGGAGTTGGCAAAATTTGCAGTATCAGACGCCTCTGGAGCAACACAAAAAATATCGGGTGTTACTTCATCGGAATCATCAGGTGATATTTTTGTTAGAGGTCTTGGTGACCGTTATCTCATTACAACGCTCAATGGGCTGCCTGTGCCATCAGACGATGTCGAAAAGAAAAATATCGATTTAGCGCTCTTTCCAACGCGTTTCATCAATTCTGTAAGTATTAAAAAAACATTTGATGCATCTACCTCTGCAGACCAATCCTCTGGCGCCATAAACATTAACTCAAAAGAGTTAAATGAATCATCATTGTTATCAGTGGGTGTATCTACAGGATTTAATTCCAACGTAGTAGAAAATGGCGTATTTGACAATTTCAAAGTGTCTCCGAATTATGAAGACACACAATTCGGTTATTTGCTCTTTACTGATAATTTAGAAGGACAAATTACAGGTCAAGATTGGAATACAGTGCAGTTTGATAATCCCATAGATTACTCTGTGTCAATGTCTGCAGGAAAAAAATTCTTCAAAAATAAATTGGCTGTACTTTTAACTGGATCTAATTCTAGATCACACGGATTCAAATCAGGAGTGTTTAGACAGTTTCGTTCTAACTTCATTGACGACACTATTACAGACGCAAATACATATGAAACTCAATTTGTCAATACCGCCCTTGCAAATGTTACATGGTATATCAATGATAGTAATCGCATCAAATTAAGCAATTTTATTATCAATAAATTAAGCGAAAATGTTTTTGAAGGTGGGCGAGACGGACAATCAACTATTTTCGAAGAGTCAGATCCAGATGACGGCTTGTTCCAATTCATTAGAGATCAAAACTCTAAACAAACAACAGTCTACGTCAGTCAGTTATCTGGGTTACACAACATCAATGAAAAAAATAAAATAAATTGGGCTGTCGGGTACAACTTGCTTTACGCAGATGAGCCGAATAGAATTCGAAACGAAGTTAATTTTGATCCAAATGATGTTCAAGCTGACTTCGATGTTCAATTGGGTTTCACTGGTGGTTTTCAGCAACGAAAATCTGCTCAGCTCATATCAGATGAAGAGTTTAACGGAAAAATTAATCACAACATTAATTTTAAGGCTTCCGATGAAGACTCGAATTCCACATCGTTTACATTAGACTATGGTATTTCATTTAGGGACAAAACAAGAGACTTCTCCTCTGAATTTATAGGAGTAGAAATTGCTAGTAACAGCAACCCTATTTATCCAACATCTATTGATAATTTAGGCGCCATTTTTACCAAAGAAAATTTCGATAACGGAACTCTTCAGCTAAATATACTGGGTGAAAATGCTTTAGGAGAAAACAAAGATATTTATGTAGGTAAACTAAGTTCTCAAGCGGCCTATCACAATCTTAATATTGGCAACAATATTTGGAATGTAAATATCGGTACAAGATTACAACGAGATGAAATCGTTGTGAATTATGACATTGGAAATTTATTTCCTAGAGAAGGTGTTAGTGAACAGAAATACAACAAGATTTATCCCAGTGTCAATATCAGGAGAGCACTTAGTGAAAAAAGTGCCTTCCGCGTCGCATTTTCAAAAACCATAACTCTTCCTGAGTTCAAAGAAATCTCTCCCTTTGAATATGTTTCTCCAACCGGTCAAATAACAAGAGGTAATCCTGATCTTATCGCTTCTACAGATGTCAATTTTGATTTAAAATATGAAACCTTTCCTTCAAATGATCAAATCTTCTCTTTGGCTGCATTTTATAAAAATATTTCAGATCCAATAAACAGAGTCAGAGATAGAGGGTCAGCTGGGGTATTCTCTTATTTTAATTCTGCAGACAGAGCGAGGGTTTTAGGGCTAGAATTAGAATCTAGATTAAATATTAGAGAAAAAACGGTAATGGACCCTGATGAAATAGATGTCATTGGAGGATACAAATTAAGCATGGTCTTCAATGCCACTCGTATGTGGACCAAACAAGATCTCAAAGAGGTTTATAACGACAATGGAGATTTAGTTCGAAGCTTCAGATATAGTAATTTCGAAAGTGTAGACCTTCAAGGCGCCGCAGACTACATTGTTAATGCGAGTTTTAACTATTCTACTCTAGGAGAAAAACCATTTTCCTTTTCAGTCTCGGGAAATTATGCCTCAGACAAAGTTTTTGCCTTGGGAGTTCCTACAGATCAGAAGACAAGAGATTACAATTACGACTCCGCCATCGTTGAAAAAGGATTCGTAGTTCTTGACGGTATTGTATCCAAGCAATTCTCTAGTGGTATTCAATTACAACTTGTAGCTCGAAACTTATTTAACCCATTAGTTCAGCAAACGCAAAATATCCTGCAAAATTACAGGGAAATCAATAGAGCAAGATTAGATGGAGTTCCTATTGAGGAGCGCATCAAATTGCCAAGAGAAGAAAAAGAAATAACTGTACAATCATATAAACTAGGGCGTAGTATTAGTCTTGGTTTATCTCTAAACTTTTAAAATCAACCCTTAATTATTAATTAGCTATTTATGAAAACTAGAATTTTAAAATTCTCAATGATTTTTTTATCATCCTTGACACTTGTAGTTACAAGTTGTAAAAGAGATGATAATGATCCTGGGCCAGAACCAGTAGATTTATGTACCAATGGAGTACAAGATCCAGGTGAACAAGGTATTGACTGTGGGGGTACCTGCTCAAATGCATGCCCTGTTGACAACACTCTTGTCGGAGAACTTGAAGAAGACACCACTTTAGATTCAACTGTATCTTATCAGTTGACAGGTATACTAAGTGTTCCTTCTGGTATAACACTAACAATCCCTGCAGGAACAACAATAACCGCTAATGGCGCAGATAATACTCAAAACTATTTAGTTGTTCAACAAGGTGGTACCTTAAACATTCAAGGTAATGCTGGTAACCCAGTTGTAATGACATCTGCTTCTGGCCAGCCAGGTTCTTGGGGTGGGGTTGTTATTGCCGGTAGTGCAGCAACCACAGAAGGTGCTAACGCCACTGCAGAGGTTGGTGGAATTGTTTATGGAGGATCATCTGATGATGACGATTCTGGTTCTATCAATTATTTAGTAATTGAATATGCCGGAGCTCAAATTAATTCAGAATCTCAATTCAACGGATTATCACTATATGCTGTTGGGTCTGGGACATCAATTTCAAATGTTGCCATTGTAAATGGAACAGATGATGGTGTTGAGTTTTTCGGTGGTTCGGTTTCTGCCTCTAACTTCTATTTAGAAAATAACGAAGATGATGCAATCGATTGGACAGAAGGATGGAATGGAACGCTAGACGGTGCTTATGTTTTGAATACGGCAGACTTTTCAACTGCAGTTGAAGCTGATGGAGTAAATAATAATCCGACTTTAAATAACTTGACTGCAGTATCTACTTTAGGTGGAACAGCACTTCAATTTAAAAAAGCTTCAGGTGCAACAGTTTCAGGTTTAACACTTACTGGTTTCGATACTAAGGTAGAATTAAAAGATCCTGATCAAGGAAGTTTTACCAACATCCAAATCGATGGAGCTGACGCAGACGATGCAGCTAGTTATAACTCATCTGCGCTTGACACAAATCAATTTGCATGGGCCGGAGGAAACTCCTCTAATGTTGTTGTTCTTTCAGGTTCAATCTCTTCGGATGTTAGCCTAGATGCAACTAAAACTTATTTCTTAAGCGGTACTTACAGCGTTGAATCTGGAGCAACCTTAACGATTCCTGCCGGAACAACAATTACTGCAGATTTAGAGACAGGCGATGCTGTATCTACATATATTGTAGTTCAAAAAGGGGGAATGATTGACGTACAAGGTACAGCTTCAAGTCCAGTCGTCATGACTTCAAATGCAAATACTCCGGGATCATGGGGAGGACTCGTTATAGCCGGTGATGCATCAACTACTGAAGGTGTAGATGCAACTGCAGAAGTAGGTGGAATCATTTATGGAGGTTCTAACGATAATGATAATTCTGGTTCAATAGACTACCTAGTCATCGAATATGCAGGTGCTCAAATCAACTCAGAATCTCAATTCAACGGATTATCTCTTTATGCCGTCGGTGACGCTACGTCCATTTCTAATGTAGCTATTCTAAACGGTACTGATGATGGTGTCGAATTCTTCGGTGGAACTGTAGATGCTTCTAATTTCTACCTAGAAAATAATGAAGACGACGCTATTGATTGGACAGAAGGTTGGAATGGAGCTCTTAGCTCAGCATATGTTCTTCACACTGCAGACTTTTCTACTGTGGTAGAAGCAGATGGAGTAAATAACAATCCAACACTTGAAAATGTAACTGCGGTATCTACTATTGGAGGAACTGCACTACAATTCAAAAAGTCTTCAGGTGCAACTATCAATGGTTTATCATTAACAGGATATAATACACAAGTTCAATTGAAAGATCCAGACCAAGGATCATTTAGTGACATCATTATCGATGGAGTTGCCTCATCTCCTGATGGAGCTTATTTATCTTCGACCACTAATGGTGATGATTTCGCTTGGATTGACGGAGAACAAAACAATGTAAACGTTTTGACTGGATCACTTTCATCTGATCTTACATTAGATAGCACTATTGAATACCTGTTAGATGGTGTGCTCAGTGTTGAAGCTGGGGCAACCTTGACAATTCCTGCAGGAACAAAAATCACTGCAGACTCAGGAGCTGAATCAACAGCGACCTATGTAGTAGTTCAAAAAGGAGGTGCAATAGACATCCAAGGAACATCTAACGATCCAGTTGTTATGACTGCTGCTGCTGCGACTCCAGGATCATGGGGTGGATTAGTAATTGCCGGAGAAGCATCGACTACTGAGGGAGTTGACGCAACTGCAGAAGTAGGTGGTATAGTTTACGGTGGTTCTAACGACACAGACAGCTCTGGTTCTATCGATTATCTCATCATTGAATATGCAGGTGCTCAAATCAACTCAGAATCTCAATTTAACGGATTATCCTTATATGCGGTTGGTTCAGGAACTAGTATTTCTAACGTAGCCATTACTAAAGGAACAGACGATGGAGTTGAATTCTTCGGAGGAACAGTCAATGCTTCTAACTTCTATTTAGAAAATAACGAAGATGATGCCATAGACTGGACTGAAGGTTGGAATGGAACTTTAGATGGTGCATATGTAGTTCATACTGCTGACTTTTCGACAGCTGTTGAAGCAGATGGTGTTAACAATAACCCTAAATTAAATAACTTAACTGCTATTTCAACCGTAGGTGGAACTGCACTACAATTCAAAAAAGCTTCTGGAGCCACTATTACAGGCTTATCATTATCAGGATACGGTACTAATGTTGAATTAAAAGACCCATCACAAGGTTCTTTCGATGATATCATTATAGACGGCGCTTCATCAGATCCAGCTGCCAATTACAATTCTTCAACAATTGGAGCAAGTGATTTCTTCTGGGCAGGTGCAGAATCAACTGAAACATTTGTATTACCATCAACTGTAAGTTCTGATCTTACCTTAGACGCTAATATCTCATACTTGCTCGAGGGAGTAACAAGTGTTGAGTCAGGTGCAACCTTAACAATTCCTGCAGGAACACAAATTACTGCAGCCTCAGGTTCTGAAGCTACTGCAACATATATGGTAGTTCAAAAAGGAGGAATGATAGACATACAAGGAACAGCATCTCAACCTGTAATTATGAGTGCTGCTGCAGAAACTCCAGGTTCATGGGGTGGACTAGTCATCGCAGGAGACGCCTCAACAACGGAAGGAGTTAATGCAACAGCAGAAGTTGGAGGAATAACCTATGGTGGTTCTAACGACTCGGATAGCTCTGGATCAATTGATTATCTCATCATTGAATATGCAGGAGCGCAAATCAACTCAGAATCTCAATTCAATGGTTTATCACTATACGCTGTAGGTTCTGGAACAAGTATTTCAAACGTAGCAATCGTAGACGGAACCGATGATGGAGTTGAATTCTTTGGAGGTACAGTTAATGCTTCTAATTTCTACCTTGAAAACAACGAAGATGATGCTATAGATTGGACAGAAGGATGGAATGGAGAACTCAATGGAGCATATGTATTACATACTTCTTCATTCTCAACTGCGGTTGAAGCAGATGGTGTAAACAACAATCCTACCCTTACTAATCTTACAGCAGTATCAACAGTTGGTGGTACAGCGCTTCAATTTAAGAAAGCATCAGGAGCGACAGTAAATGGTCTTACACTATCAGGCTATGATACGAATGTTGAATTGAAAGATCCTTCTCAAGGTTCATTCGAGGATATAATAATCGATGGAAATGCCTCACAAGCAGATGGTGCTTATTTCACATCTTCTTCAACAGCTCAAGATTTTGCTTGGGCAGGTGCAGAAGCTCCTAACACTTCTATTCAACTTGAAGGAGTTTTAAATTCAAGTATTGCTCTAGACAGCAATCTATCTTATAGATTAAGTGGAGTCTTAAGTGTTGAATCTGGAGTGACCCTCACTATTCCGGCTGGAACTACAATCTCAGCCGCTTCAGGTGCTGAAGCTACAGCGACCTATGTAGTCGTTCAAAAAGGCGGAATGATTGATGTTCAAGGGACTGCTGCTAATCCAGTAGTCATGACTGCTGAAGCTGCTTCTCCAGGGTCATGGGGAGGTCTTGTAATGGCAGGAGATGCAACTACGACTGAAGGTGTAGATGCTGTAGCAGAAGTTGGAGGAATCATTTATGGTGGTTCTAACGACACAGATAGCTCTGGATCAATCGATTATTTAATAATTGAATATGCTGGAGCTCAAATCAATTCAGAGTCTCAATTCAATGGTTTATCCTTATACGCTGTAGGTTCTGGAACACAAATTACCAACGTTGCCATTACAAATGGTACAGACGATGGTGTTGAATTCTTTGGTGGAACTGTAAATGCATCTAACTTCTATCTAGAAAATAATGAGGATGATGCCATAGACTGGACAGAAGGATGGAATGGTACTATGGCAAAAGCCTACGTATTACACACTGCTTCTTTCTCAACCGTAGTAGAAGCTGATGGCGTAAATAATAATCCAATAGTCAATGGCCTAACTGCCGTTTCTACTGTAGGAGGGACAGCGCTACAGTTCAAAAAAGCCTCAGGTGCAACTATGAATGGTGTTACTCTAAATGGGTACGATACTAATGTTCAACTAAAAGATCCTAGTCAAGGTTCTTTTGAAGATATTATTATTGACGGAATCGCCTCTGATCCTGATGCTAGTTATGGTTCTTCGACAACCAAAGCAAGTGACTTCGCTTGGGCAGGTGCCGAAGATTCTACTTCTTCATTCATATTGCCTTCAATGGTGACTTCTGACTTAAGTTTAGACGCATCTATATCATATATTTTAGATGGTGTTGTTTCTGTAGAATCAGGAGCGACTCTAACAATTCCAGCTGGAACTCAAATTACAGCAGATTCTGGTGCTGAAGCAACAGCAACGTACATAGTAGTTCAAAAAGGCGGAATGATTAATATCCAAGGAACCTCATCAGCACCTGTTGTTATGACTGCTTCTGCAGCTAGTCCAGGTTCATGGGGCGGACTAGTAATTGCTGGTGATGCAACCACTACTGAGGGTATCGATGCCACTGCAGAAGTGGGCGGTATCATTTATGGAGGAACAAATGACTCTGATAGTTCGGGGTCTATTAATTATCTCGTTATCGAGTATGCTGGTGCTCAAATCAATTCAGAATCACAGTTTAATGGACTTACATTATATGCTGTTGGTTTAGGAACTGAAATAAGTAATGTTGCCATTGTAAATGGAACCGATGATGGCGTTGAATTCTTTGGTGGAACCGTAAACGCCTCCAACTTCTACTTAGAAAATAACGAAGATGATGCCATTGACTGGACTGAAGGATGGAATGGCGAATTAAATGGAGCATACGTTTTACACAGTATTTCAGGTTTTTCTACTGCTGTTGAGGCAGATGGTGTTAATAATAATCCAACGCTGACAAACCTTACATGTGTATCATCAACTGGAGGAACTGCTTTACAATTCAAAAAAGCCTCAGGGGCAACAATTAACGGCCTTTCTTTATCTGGTTATGCTACTCAAGTACAATTAAAAGATCCTTCACAAGGATCATTTGATGACATTGTTATCGATGGAACATCCTCTGATAATGATGCTACCTATTCATCCTCTACAACTGCGGATACTGACTTTAATTGGTATACCGGGTCATAAATTAAAATGTAATGGATTAGTTTAACCCCCTGACAGCTGTCAGGGGGTTTTTTAGTTAAATTTACAGTCTAAAATCTATGCTCGATCTCCATTCATATGATCTTTCTCACATCAACAAAGAGAACTTTGAGCAGTACGCTTTAGACGTATTTGAGTATCAATATCTACACAATTCGCTGTATAGAGATTTCTGTACTTTCTTAAAATGCTCACCATCTTCAGTTCAAGAATTTAAAGAAATTCCTTTTCTTCCCATTTCTTTTTTTAAGACGCACAAGGTCTGTGACAATTCAGCGACCTCTTTTTATTTTGAAAGTAGTGGAACAACTGGGCAAGTTAGATCAAAACACTTTGTAAGGAATTTGAAATTGTACGAGCAAAGTTTTTTGACTCAATTCGAAAAACAATATGGGCCCATTGAGAATTTGTGCATTATAAGTATTTTACCCTCCTATCATGAGCAAAAGAGTTCCTCACTTTTATACATGATTAACACCCTTATAACACATTCTAAATATCATTTTAGCGGATTTTATAAGGATGATTACTCTCGAGTCATTGATATCATAGAAAAAAGTGAACGACCTGTTATTTTATTTGGTGTAGCCTATGCCTTAATGGACATGTCAGAAGCCTTTCCTACAGCATTAAAAAATACCACAATTATCGAAACTGGAGGAATGAAAGGCAAACGCAAAGAAATTATTCGAGAAGAATTACATCAGCTGTTGCGCAAGCGATTCGCACTTGACTTTATCGATTCAGAATACGGTATGACAGAGTTGTTATCTCAGGCCTATATGAACGACGGTAAGACTTTTCAGCCCCCAAGTTGGATGAGAGTACTGACCCGGTCAATTGACGATCCCTTTGAATTTGTCAGCGGAAAAACAGGAGGCATTAATATCATTGATTTAGCCAATCTACACAGTTGTGCCTTTATTGCAACCCAAGATTTAGGGAAACTTCATGCAGATTTATCCTTTGAGGTATTAGGGCGTTTTGACGCCTCAGATGTTCGAGGCTGTAACCAACTAATTTCTTAGAGAAGAGAAATACTATTTTCATTTTTTGCGACTATTGTGAGAACTATTAATTTATTTTAATTTACCAGTAAAATAATAATCATGAACAAATATTTAATTAAAAGAGAAATTCCTAACGCTTCAAGTATTCCAAGTTATAAATTAGATAGTACGGGAAAACACTCAGAAGGTATACTCATAGACATAAGAAATGAAGGAAAAAACATCGAACAAGAACATAGTTACATTGCCGGAGATTGCGTGTACTGTGTTTATAATGCTGAATCTGTTGACTTGTTAAAGGAACACGCCCAAAGAGCAGGTATGCCTGCAAATGAAATTACACTCATATCAAATGAACTAGAGCACAACACTAATAACTAGTTCAAGCATTTAAACAAAAAAAGGCATCCAAACGGACGCCTTAGCTCTCTGCCTAGATATGGGTATCATAGCCTTATCTATATCTAGTAATAGAGAGAATATTATAGTGGATAATACATTTGTATTCTCTTATTGCTTCACAACTTACAAAATATTAATTGGACCTTACAAAAGTGTTTAGAAGATAAAAAGCATCCTCTGATTTAAAACAAAAAAAAGACGCCGTAATTGGCGTCTTTTAAACAGGGTTATGATATGATGAGACCTTTACAATATAGAAAATAATTTAATCGATTCTAATTTTTTTATAGGAAGACCATAGGATATCCCCTATTTATACTACGCCTATATTCCTAAACAAAAGCTATACAATCTCAATCAGAAAATAGTTCTTTTTACCGCGTTGTATTAAAATATATCTGTCTTGAATTAAATCTTGAGTTCCAATTACAAAGTCTGCCGACACTTTATTCTTATTAACTGAAATAGAGTTCTGCTTTAATTCTCTGCGGGCGTCACCATTAGAACTTAAAAAGCCTGTTTTAGCCGAGAGCGCAGCAATCATATCTAAACCTTGGTCGAGTTCATCGCGTTGAATTTGCGCTTGGGGAACTCCTTCAAAAACATCGAGCAATGTCTCAACGTCTAATGCTCTCAAATATTCTGTAGTTGACTTACCAAATAAGAGTTGACTCGCTTGTTTGGCATTATCTAAATCTTCTTGGCTATGCACAAGAATGGTGATTTCATCAGCTAAGCGTTGTTGAAGTATGCGCATGTGTGGCGCTGTTCTGTGCTGCTCAATCAATTGTTCAACCGTTTCTTGATCTAAAAAAGTAAAAATCTTGATGAAGTTTTCAGCATCCACATCACTTGAATTCAACCAGTACTGGTAAAATTTATAGGGTGATGTTCTATTGCGATCCAGCCAAACATTTCCCTGCTCGGTTTTTCCAAACTTGGTTCCATCGGCTTTAGTGATCAAAGGGCAAGTCAGGGCGAAACCTTTTCCTGAACCAATACGACGAATGAGTTCAGTACCCGTGGTAATATTACCCCACTGATCAGAGCCTCCCATTTGTAAACTGCAATCGTAATTTTTATACAAATGCCAAAAATCAAATCCTTGAACGAGTTGATAAGTGAATTCCGTAAAAGACATTCCCTCTGAAGAATCTGAAGAGAGTCTTTTCTTGACAGAATCCTTAGCCATCATATAGTTTACAGTAATGTGTTTTCCGACGTCTCGAATAAAGTCAATAAAGCTAAAACTCTTCATCCAATCATAGTTGTTGACTATTTCAGCAGAACGACCCTCTTTAGCATCAAAATCAAGAAATCTTGACAACTGTTTTTGAATGGCGTCTTGGTTGTACTTGAGGGTTTTTTCTTCTAATAAATTGCGTTCATTGGATTTTCCTGAGGGATCTCCAATCATTCCCGTAGCACCACCAACCAAAGCAATAGGTTTATGCCCTTGAATTTGAAAATGTCTCAACATCAGAATACTTACAAGATTGCCGATGTGCAATGAATCTGCAGTTGGGTCAAACCCTACATATGCGGCTCTTGAATCCCCGTTTAAATGTTCCTCTAATCCGGGCATATAATCGTGGATCATTCCTCTCCATCTCAATTCTTCAATAAACTGATTGTCCATTTAAATTCTTTTGGTTTGGCCACAAAAATAAAGATTAGTTCTCAGCAGCCCTTCTCATTTTGAGCCTAATTTCATCTAGACATAAATTTCCAATACTACCAAGATGTGTGTGCGCACTGTATTTGACTGGCTCATATTGCTGTTCTGCTATGGACTTAGCCATATTTTGATAAGCTTCTCGAAAAGGTATTCCAGATGACACCCAATCATTTAAGGTGTCTACGCTCCAAATGTATTTGTACTTTGATGCCTCTAAAATAGATGAGCGTACTTCTATTTGCTTTATGGCGTAATTGAAAATTTCAAGACATTCTTTGAATTGATTGATTCCCTGAACAATGGGCTCTTTTACCAGTTGTAAATCCCTGTGATATCCAGAAGGTAAATTAGAGGTAATACCAGCAATTTGTTGAGGTATTGCTTGAATTTTATTGCAGTGCGCCCTGATCAATTCAAAAACATCTGGATTTTTTTTGTGTGGCATGATACTGCTTCCTGTAGTAAGCGCATCGGGAAATTTAATGAAGTTGTAATCCTGTCCGGCAAAAAGACAAATATCAATGGCAAACTTAGCGAGTGTTGAAGCAAAAGAGGACAAGGCTAAAGCACAGCTTTTCTCAGCCTTTCCTCTTGATAACTGAGCCGCTACTGAATTGTATTTCAAAGTAGAGAAATTCAAGGCTTCAGTGGTAAAAGCTCTGTCTATATCAAAATTACTTCCGTAACCTGCAGCAGATCCCAATGGGTTTTGATCACATACCTCTTTCGCAGCCTTTAACATAAAAACATCGTCGATCAAAAGTTCTGCATAAGCACTAAACCACAACCCAAAAGAAGAGGGCATCGCCACTTGCATATGCGTATAGCCGGGCATATAATGCTTTGCGTACTTTTCGGAAAGTTCAAGCAAGGTTTCAAAGAATTCTAAAACACCTTCTTGAATAAGAGAAAGTTCTTGACGCATGTATAGATGCATGGCCACCAAAACTTGATCATTTCTAGAGCGGGCAGTATGAATTTTTTTGCCTGGTTCACCGAGTCGCTGAATCAATTCATATTCAATCTTAGAATGCACATCTTCAAAATTTTCTTCAATAGTAAAGGTACCTTCTTGCACTTCAACCATCATTTCATTCAAGCAATTGACAATTTGAGTACATTCATCTGAAGACAAAAGAGCCACTTTCTCAAGCATTTGAGCATGCGCAATGGAGGCCTGTAAATCATACTTTGCCAGATGAATATCTAATTCACGGTCATTTCCAACAGTGAATTCTTCAATCAATTTTTCGGTTGAAATACCTTTTTCCCAAAGTTTCATGCTATTGTGTTTATGTAAGTTTCTAATAGTTTGATGTAAATCTCAATACCTTTTTTTATTTCATGAGTAAAAATAAACTCATCCGCCGTGTGAGAACGTGTTGAATCTCCTGGTCCTAACTTTAATGACTGACAATTCAAAGCAGCTTGATCAGAGAGCGTTGGAGAACCGTAAGTATTTCTTCCTAAATGAAGACCTGCTTGTACTAAAGCGTGATCTTCATCGATCTGAGAGCTTTGTATACGAAGAGACCTCGCCTGCATTTCACATGGCGCATTTTCTTGAAAAAAAGCATCAATTTCTTGGTTTTTATAACAATCATTTACCCGAACATCCACCACAAATTTTACTTCTGAAGGAATGACGTTGTGCTGAGTACCCGCCTGAAGTTGAGATACTGTAGTTTTAACCTCACCAAGATGTTTAGACACTTTGTCAAAACGCAATTCTTTGAACCACTGCAAGATTGGTATCATCTTATGAATAGCCTGATCGTTATTTGGATGTGCCGCATGAGAAGCAGTACCACTTACTTTTCCGTCAAAGACGACAAGACCTTTCTCAGCAATAGCAAGGTCCATCAAGGTAGGTTCGCCAACAATGGCTAAATCAATGGTTGGTAACAAAGGTAAAAGGCCTCTAAGGCTATCGACTCCTGCAATCTCTTCTTCAGCAGTTGCCGCCATGATGAGATTGAATGGTAAATTTTCAATGGTGTAAAAATGCAAGAAACAATGCATTAAAGAGACCAGCGCTCCTCCTGCATCATTGGAGCCTAAGCCATAGAGTTTATCCCCAACAATTTCAGCCTTAAAAGGATCACGCATATAAGACCCATTGGGTTTTACCGTATCGTGGTGACTATTTAAAAGTAAATTTGGTTTATTCTCGTCATAATGCTTGTTAAAGGCGTAAACGTTATTCTTATACTTTTTATAAAAGATGTCATGCNTTTGAAACCAACGCTCTAGTATTGCAGCGGTCTGATCTTCTTCTTTTGAAAACGAAGGTGTTGTAATCAATTCTTTTAAAAGATCAATAGCAGATTCGTAATAATCTGAGATTTGGTTCATAGACATATTTTTGTTCCTTTATCGTGATTAATTATAGCAGGTGACCCAATTCTTACCTCTTGCACTTTTTTTTCAAGNGCATCAAAAGCATTAGTGAGTTTAGGAATAATGCCCTGAGTCAAGACACCATCCTTTCTTAATTGCAAAAAATCAGTGCAGTTTATTTCTTCAAAAATAGCATTCGAGCTATGAATATCTTTTAAGACGCCTTCATGCGTAAAAACAAACTTAAGGCTTACCTCAAAATGAGTGGACATTGCCACGGCCAAACTCGATGCTATAGTATCAGCATTGGTGTTGAGCAACTGACCTTTCTGATCGTGCGTAATAGCACAAAAAACAGGACACACACCAAGGTCTAAAAGTTCTTTAATTCTATTGGAATTCACTTGAACAATATCCCCGGCAAATCCATAATCTATCGTTTTTACTGCTCTTTTCTCAGCCTTAATCAAATTCAAATCTGCTCCCGAAAGTCCAAGCGCATCAATGGATTTCGCCTGCATAGAACTGATTAAAGTTTTATTCGCAAGACCAGCGTAAACCATACACACAACCTCTAATTGTTCTTTTGAAGTGATGCGTCTACCTTCATGCATTTCAACTTCTAAATCTAATTTAGTCGAAAATACAGAGGCCATTTTACCTCCACCATGAACTAATATTTTGGCTTCATTTAGCAGTGAAAACTCTTCAATAANTGCATTTAGGCGANCCTTATTGTCGAGTATATCTCCTCCTATTTTGACAATATGAAGTGGTTTCTTAGTCCTTTCCATTTAGCAATTTATTAATAACCCATAATGCGGCATAAGTTCTATTGTTAGCTTGCTCGATGACTAAAGAATTACTGCCGTCTAAAACCTCATCGGCTACAACTATATTTCTTCTTACCGGTAAACAATGCATGAATTTTGCAGTTCCTGTTTTTTCTGAACTGATCATCCAATCCTCTTTAGGCGTTATAATACCACCGTAAGGTTCGTAACAAGACCAGTTTTTGGCATACACCACATCAGCACCTTGCATGGCTTCTTTTTGATCCGTATGAATCATTACATCTTGGGTCAGTTCAGGATTCAAATGATATCCTTCAGGGTGGGTGATGACAAATTCACAGTCGACTCTTTTCATTGCCTTTACAAACGAATTTGCTACCGCATGAGGGAGTTTTCTCGGATGCGGAGCCCAGCTCAACACTACTTTAGGTTTCTTTTTCGGCACAAACTCTTTAATTGTCATTACGTCTGTTAGTGCCTGTAAAGGATGTTCTGTGGCGCTTTCAAGACTAAAAACCGGAACAGATGCGTATTGTACAAAGGCCTTAATAACAGGTTCAGCCTCGTCACTTTGACGTGAAATCAGCTCGGGAAAAGCGCGAACCCCAATGATATCGGCGTATTGAGAAACCACTTGAACAGCCTCTTTAATGTGTTCTGCCTTATCCATATTCATCACCGTACCGTCTTCAAATTCCAATTTCCAAGAATCAGAATCAACATTCAAAACCATCACTTGCATTCCCAATTTAAATGCTGCCGCTTGTGTACTTAAGCGCGTTCTCAGTGAGCTGTTAAAAAACAACATACAGAGCACCTTGTCCTTGGCCAAATGCGTTAAAGAGGTTTGAGTCTGTTTGAAGTCCAAAGCCTCATGTACAGCCAAGTCCAAATCAACGATATCATCAATGCTTTTATAATTATTCATGTTTTAACTCTTGGTTTAGTCCTTCAAATAATTGATTTAATTCTCGTTCTGTGCAACAAAGAGGGGGTAAAATTCTCAATACATTAGGGTTACTGGCAGATCCGACAAATAGTCCGTGTTGAAACAATAAATTTCTCCGTAATTCAGCCGTGTTAAAGTCAAATTCAAGACCAATCATAAGGCCCCGTCCTTTAACCACAGCAGGAACTTGAAGCATAGCTGCCTTAGTTCTAAAAACAGATTCAAGGGTTGCAACATTCTGTTCTAAGTTTTCTTTTTCGAGCACATCCATGACAGAAAGTGCAGCTGTACAAGCCAAATAATTCCCGCCAAAAGTGGTCCCAAGCATTCCCTTTTTAGCTTTGATAGATTCGTGAATCATGATACCTCCAACCGGAAATCCATTTCCCATGCCTTTAGCCATGCTGATGATATCGGGGATAATATTGTGATGCTGAAAACTAAAAAAACGTCCTGTTCTTGAGAATCCAGATTGCACCTCATCAGCGATTAATACAGTCCCAGTTTGTGTGCATAAGGCTCTTAATTCTTTAACAAAATCAACATCTGGCTGATCGAGACCTCCTACACCTTGTATGCATTCTATAATAACCGCTGCATAATTTTTACTCTCCAAGTGATTTTTGAGGGATTCTACATCGTTAAAGTCAATAAAATCAACCTGATGTGCCTTGTTAATTGGTGCCTGTATCCGGGTATTATGAGTGGCTGCAACTGCAGCTGAAGTTCGTCCGTGAAAAGCATTAGAAAAAGCGAGTATTTTCGAACGCTTAGTGTGAAAAGAAGCTAGTTTTAGCGCNTTTTCGTTGGCTTCTGCTCCGCTACTACACAAAAAGAGGTCATAATTTTCTTCGAGCTTAGCATTGATGCGCTCAGCAAGTTTTTCTTGTAACGGATTGTGAATGACATTAGAATAAAATCCAATCGCGTCAATTTGGGATTTTAGCTGATTCACGTAGTGCTTATGGGTATGTCCGATTGAAATTACAGCATGACCTCCGTAAAAATCCAAATAGTCTGAGCCTTTGGAATCCTTGAGCTGCATTCCTTTAGCCGAAACTAATTCAATAGGGTATTGATTGTAAACGTCAAATAAGGCCATTAGAAAATTGAGGTTTTTAATTGAAGTCCTGTTTGTTGATTGAGACCAAAGATTAGATTCATGTTTTCTACGGCCTGACCAGATGCTCCTTTGAGCAAATTATCCAGAACAGAGGTAATTAAAATTTTATCTTGGTGTTGCATCAAATGAATATGACAATTATTACTGTTTACAACCTGTTTCAGTTGAAGCTCATCTGGACAAACATGCGTAAATGGCGCTTGTTCATAGAAGGCTTCATAAGCCGATAACACCTCATCAAATGCGCAATCTATTTTTGTGTATGCGGTGGCAAAAATTCCTCTTGTAAAATCACCCCTATGCGGTAAAAAATGTAAGTTTTCTTTGGACGCCTGAGCTTTGTTGTAAACCGTTTCAGCAATCTCATCTAAATGTTGATGCGAAAAAGGTTTGTACCATGAGAAATTGTTGTTTCGATAAGAAAAGTGAGCCGTTGCACTTGGCTTAATTCCAGCTCCCGTCGACCCAGTCACCGCGTTAATATGTACTTCTTGGTCTAGAGCGACTAACTCTTTGTGAAACAGCGGTGCCAAAGCGAGGTTAATGGCAGTTGCGAAACAACCTGGATTAGCAATACTATTGGCTTTTTGAATTTTAGCTCGATGTATTTCAGTAGCGCCGTAAATAAATTCTCGCTCACCAAATTTAGCATCAGATGATAAGCGGAAAGAATTACTGAGATCAATGATTTTTAGCTCCTCTGAAATCAACGGTGCATAGGTCTCAAGAAAAGCCCCTGATTGACCATGAGGTAAGCACAAAAACCATACATCCGCTCCTGCAATAGGAGCCTCACAGAATTCAAAAGCTTCACTTCCCAATAAATCGGGATGAACTTTTGAGAGTTGTTGACCCGTGTAGGATCGACTTACTACAAAGTGCAATTCAACGTTTGGATGAAATAGCAGCAAACGCAATAATTCTCCTCCTGTATAACCTGAACCTCCAACTAATCCTACTTTAATTTTCATCTTGAACACTTTTGGCGTTTTTCAATCCATTGGCATAAATTTTAATAAAGCCTTTGGCGTCTTCTGCTGTCCACGAATTATTCATCTCACCGTATTGAGCAGCAGAGGATTTCATTTGGTCATACATCGATTCAATCCCAATTAATTCAAAACGATAAGGGTGTAAAGTCACAAACACTTTACCCGTAACAAAACGCTGACAATCTTGCATATAAGCTTCTGTATTACGCATCACCTCATCCAAAAATAAACCCTCATGTGCCATCATTCCATAAAATTGTGCCAACTGCTGCTTTTGAAATAATTGCCATTTACTTAGGGTGTGCTTTTCTAAAAGTTCATGTGCTTTAATGATAATCATAGGTGCAGCCGCCTCAAATCCAACTCTTCCTTTGATTCCAATAATAGTATCCCCTACATGAATATCCCTACCTATAGCGTATTTCTTCGCAATCTTTTGGAGTTCTTTTATCGCCTGAACCGGAGCGTAGTTTTCNCCATCAATTCCAACCAATTCTCCTTGTTTAAAATCAAGGGTCAAATTTTTGNGTTCTTTTTCTTCCAATTGACTTGGATAAGCCTCCTCAGGAAGGGTCTTGTCCGAAGTCAAGGTTTCAGCTCCTCCTACAGAAGTTCCCCACAAACCTTGGTTTATNGANTATTTNGACTTTTCCCAAGAATATTCATACCCATGAGATTTGAGGTACTCAATCTCTGTTTCTCGTGATAACTTTTGATCGCGAATAGGAGTAATGATTTCTGTTGAATTCCCAAGTGTTTGAAAAATCAAATCAAAACGTATTTGATCATTACCAGCACCTGTAGAACCATGAGCAATGGCCTCTGCCCCAATTGAATTGGCATAGTTAATGAGTGCAATAGCCTGTACTACGCGCTCAGCGCTAACCGAAAGGGGATAAGTGTTATTTCTAAGTACATTTCCAAAAATCAAATACTTAAGTATAGAATTGTACAGTTCTTCTTCAGCATTGATACACTCAAATAGGGTTACTCCAAAAGCTAAGGCTTTTGTTTTCATTTCAGAGATTTGCTCTTTATCAAAACCGCCTGTATTTACTGCCACAGCATGCACCTCAGTGTTTTCTTGTGATGAAAGCCAGTGTGCACAATAAGAAGTGTCTAGGCCTCCACTGTACGCCAGAACTATTTTTTTTACTTTATTGCTCATTATTCTTGTTTAAGTGTTGGTCGTATAACATCCCTGTACAGAGACAAATATTTCTATTCATTCGTTGCAAAACATCGAAGTTGATGCATGTCTGACATCCTTTCCAAAAGTCATCATCGTCTGTTAATGCGTCAAAAGTCACAGGCTTATATCCTAACTCATAATTGATTTTCATCACAGCAGCACCCGTGGTAATTCCAAAAATCTTAGCGTTTGGAAATTTTTCCAAAGACAGGTCTAAAACAGCCTTCTTTATTTGTTTAGCCAATCCTCTTCCGCGAAAGTCAGGATGCACAATTAAACCCGAATGGGCTACAAAGTTTTTCTTACCCCATATTTCGATATAACAAAAGCCAGCGAATTTATCATCTTCTGCAGCAATAACTGCATTTTGATTAGCCATACGCTGTTGGATGTATTCAGGAGATCTCAAAGCAATTCCAGTTCCTCTTACCTTGGCAGAACTTTGAATAGTTTCACTGATTACTTCAGCAAAACGAAAATGCGTTTTAGATGCGATTTGTATTTTCATCGCGTTGAAAAAATTAAATTATACTATTGAAAAGAATTGAAACGAGAAGAGGAAGTGGACACACCTACTTCCAATAAATAAACACACCCTTACGGGCGACGGAAGCGCCGTGTGTAATTAGGGGGAACAGTTATGTGTCTATTTTGATTCATTGAGCTGCAAAGTACATTATAAAATTTCACCTTCGACATACAAGCTTTATTTTTATCAATCTTAACTTAAAAACGTCAATTCTGTGAATATCTTATAAAATACTGCACAAAAATAAAACGATAAGTTAACCTTGGGTACTTTCAACGGCCAATGGCTTATTTTTATGATATGATTTTAATCACAGGTGGAACGGGTTTAGTAGGGGCGTATCTCATAGAGCAACTTTTGAAAGAAAATCACAAACTTCGTGTGCTGTACCGTACTGAAAAAAAAAGAGAACAACTTTTAGCTTTTTTAAAACGCAAGGACATCATCGAAACACAAATTCATCTTCTAGAATTTGTGCAAGGCGATTTAGATTCTACCGCTGATCTTTTTGAAGCGACAAAATCAGTGCACTGCGTATTTCATTGTGCCGCGTTGATATCGTTCGATTCAAGAGATCGAAAGCACCTCTTTAAAATCAATAGTAATGGAACAAGAGATCTCATTAACGCCTCAATTGAAAACAAGGTATCTAAGTTTATTTACATCAGTTCGATCGCCGCTATAGATCAAGAACAACAAACAGATTATGGTAAATCAAAACAATTAGGCGAACTTGAGGTTTGGAGAGCAGGTCAAGAAGGTGTACAAACCTTTATCGTAAGACCTGGGGTTATCTTAGGCTCGGTTCCTTACACTCACCCACTGCGTCAACTTATTCGATCTGTTCAAAAAGGTATTTCCTACCGGTTCCCAGGGAGTTCTGGATTTATTCACATCAGGACTGTAGTCGACTGTTTACTGCAATTATACAGAACCGAATCTTTCATACAACATCCGTTAACCTTAGTCTCTAAGAATAGCTCTTATAACGATGTGATCGAAATCATCAATACCAATTTAAATCGCCCTACAGCAAAAAAAGAGATTTCAAAAAAATGGCTCATGACTTTAGCCAGCATCATAGAAAATTCAAGTAAACTACTCGGTCTTAAATCGACTCTCACTGTAAATTTGGTACAAACCCTTTACCATAAGGTCAACTATGAGACCACCAGCGAATTAGTACCTTTTAAGCAAATTAAAACACCTAACCTAAAAGAAATGTTAGACGATTTAATGGAGAGTGAACGCTATTTTCCCATGGTTCGAGATTGATTCTTTCTTGAATCGTTAATCTCATCTACCTTATTTTGCAATTTAATTTGAATACTTTCAAACATTTTGTCGTACACATCTGGAAGAGAGGCATAATACGTATTACTTTGACTTAAAGTAATACTATCGATTTCATATTTGTCGTACAAATATTGCATCATCTCAATATTTTGATTTTTCAAGGTGGCCGGAGTCATATTATTTAGCGCGGTTAAGACCGCTAAATCGTAATAAATAGTCAACATTTTTTCTTGAGGAATCAAATTTTCAGGAGGTTGTTTCAAGGGTTCACTACAGGAAACACTGAAAAATACTAATAAAATGAAAATCTTCTTGAGCATATTAATTCCTATTAAAACTTAGGCGTTCTGCCATAGGTCTAGTTACAAAAGAACCATTTTTAAAAGCCAGGGTCCCATTCACCCATACCTGATCGACACTAGAACTAAATTCATGACCTTCAAATGGAGACCAGTCACAGTGATACCATAAATTATTTTGAACTACACGATGAGTCTTATTCATATCTACAACCACCAAATCTGCTTTATAACCTTCTTTGATGTACCCTCTGTCTTTTAAACTAAAGAGTTCTGCCGGATTGTTACACATCTTCTTTACAATAAAGGACAAGCCCAAGTTACGTTCTTTGACTTGATCTATCAGTGCTTGTAGCGCATGTTGAACTAAAGGCCCACCAGAAGGGGCGTTGAGATAGGGGTTTTTCTTTTCTTCAAGAGTGTGTGGCGCATGATCTGTAGCAATAACATCAATAGCTCCTTCTTCTAAAGCCTTCCATAAAGCCTCCTTATCATTAGCCGTTTTAACTGCCGGATTCCACTTGATTAAACTTTGTTTAGTTTGATAATCAGCGTCTGTAAACCACAGGTGATGAATACAAGCTTCAGCCGTAATTTTCTTATTAGCTAAGGGTAAATCTGAACGAAATAACTCGAGTTCTTTTGCTGTAGAGAGATGAAAAACATGTAGGCGGGCTCCTGTTTTTTTTGCAAGAGAAATCGCCTGAGAAGAAGAGAGATAACAAGCTTCTTCTGAGCGTATTAGAGGGTGAGCTGAAAATGGAATATTCGAGCCGTATTCTGCGATTGCCTTTTCTGTATTTTCTCGAATTGTTTGTTCGTCTTCGCAATGTGCTGCAATCACGTGAGGAGTCGAAGAAAATATGGCTTCAATAACTTCTTGCTTATCGACCAGCATATTACCCGTAGAAGACCCCAAAAATAATTTTACGCCTGCACATGCGTCTAACGGCAGTCTTTTAATCAGCTCTAAATTATCATTTGTGCCACCAAAGAAAAAGGAATAATTCACCCATGCAGTCGATTTTGCACGCTCAAATTTATCTTCTAAAGCTTCATAGGTAATAGTTTGTGGGTTGGTATTAGGCTGTTCCATAAATGAGGTGATTCCACCTGCTAATGCCGCTTTACTTTCAGTTGCTATACTCCCTTTATGCGTTAGGCCTGGCTCTCTAAAATGTACCTGATCGTCAATGAGCCCTGGCAGTAAATACTTTCCCGACAAATCGATAACATCCGCGTGAACATCCGTTATAGAACGCTCTATTTTTAAAATAATGTCTTCCTCGATTAGAACATCCGACTCCACTATTTTTTCTGCAGATACAATTTGGGCATTTTTTAAAAGCTTACGCCTAGCCATGATAAAACTTATTTTTATTAAAAATACTATTGAACCTCATCTTTATCACACCCAAAATCGCTTCCCAAACAATTCCTTTACTCATTTTAGAATGACCTCTAACTCTATCGGTAAATACAATACTTACCTCTTTTAATTTTTTCTTGGCCTTGTAAATTCTATACTTCATTTCGATTTGAAAGGCATAACCCACGAATTGAACGGCGTCTAATTCAATAGCGTTCAATGCAGAACTCCTGTAACACACGAAGCCTGCTGTAGGGTCATTAACAGGCATTCCCGTAATTATTTTGACATAGAATGAAGCCCCATAAGACAATAAAATTCGAGATAAAGGCCAGTTCACAACATTTACACCTTTGGTATATCTACTCCCAATCGACATGTCAGCCCCCTCTTCACAAGCCTGTTTCAGACGAATTAAATCAGCAGGTGTATGTGAAAAGTCAGCATCCATTTCAAAAATAAANTCNTANTTATTTTGNAGTGCCCATTTAAATCCGTGAATGTAGGCCNTTCCTAATCCAGATTTTTCTTTTCGAACTTCGAGATNNAANTTTCCTTTAAACTCTGCCTGAAGTTCTCTTACCTTATCTGCTGTTCCGTCAGGAGAATTGTCATCGACAATGAGAATGTGATAACCCTGGTCTAAGTCTACAACCGCGCGAATAATGGCTTCAACATTTTCAATCTCATTATAGGTGGGAATAATCACAAGATCTAGACTCATAGGAGGGATATTGATTGACAAAAATACTCTTTTATCATGCATAAATTAAACAGGCGCATGTTTTAAAATCTTAATTTTGAAATTATGCAGTCCACATCAAGCACAAAAACCAAACTGTTTGTAATACTCCTCATTATTCTCGGTCTACTTAATTTTATTCAAGCCTTTGCTACAGGTTTACTTTTTGATGAGGCTTATTATTGGTATTACGCTCAGCAAATCGAATGGGGCTATTTTGACCACCCTCCTATGGTGGCTTGGATTATAGCTTCTTCAAGCTTTATACAAGGAGAGCTTGGCGTACGACTCTTATTCACAGGATTGCACTTAGGAACCATGACTCTTTTGTACGACACGCTTCAAAGCGATACTCGTATTAAACCTTTTTACTTTTTGGGGTTGTTGCTTTGTTTTCCGCTCTTTCAGTACTACGGATTTTTGGCACTCCCAGACAGTCCTTTTTTGTTTTTTACAGCACTTTTTTTCTGGGCTTATCGCCGTTTTTTAAGCCAAGAAGACTACATAATGCCTTTTGTTTTAGGAATCAGTATGGTCGGAATGATGTATTCAAAATACTATGGATTTTTACTCATATTTGGAGTGCTGTTTTCCAACTTGAATCTCCTCAAAAATAAAAGAGCTTGGCTCGCCTTAATTTTTAGTATTCTGCTATACACTCCTCATTTGATGTGGCAAATTGAAACAAATTTCGAGAGCCTCCTTTTTCATTTGAATGAACGTCCAAATCACGCTTATAATTTCAGTGAATTTACTTTGGGCTATTTTTTAAATGCACTTACTGTTTTTGGTCTTATGGGTATTTTAATTTTCCCCTTAAGCCTAAAGGAACCTAAAACAGATTTATTCAAAAAAGCGGCGTGGTATGCCGCACTATTTGTTATCTGCTTTTTTTTCATTTCGAGCTTTTCAAAAAAAACACAGGCGCAGTGGTTTTTACCGATTGTCATTCCCCTCTTTCTATTGACATACAAGTCTACAGAACATAAATTAGAACAAAAAAAATATCTGCGAATTTTACTTTTGAGTAATTTAACTATTCTATGCATTGGAAGATTGTGTTTAGCTTTTGAAAATTTAAGCCCCATTTCTCTCGAAACGCACGGACATTCGAAATGGGTTAACGCTCTCGCTCAAAAAGCTGGCGATAAGCCTGTTTTGTTCAAAAATTCCTATCAACGCGCATCTATCTACCAGTTCTACAGCGGCCAAAAGGCCTCCTCCTTAAATGAAATACGCTATCGAAATAATCAATACGGCCTAAGAGGTTATAGAGAATTTCGTAAGGCTAAAGAGGTTATTTTGATTGAAAAAACAAGCACAAATGCCTTCGATAGTACAGCTTATAAGGACAATTCTCTGTTTTATTTAAAATATTTACAGCAACCTCGAATTTATGGAAAGCTCGAATGGAAGTATGAAAATGGCAGGTTAAGCCTTCATAATGGGCATCCCTTTGGTATAGCACTCGAGGATTTTGAATTAAACTTAGCGAGACTTAACACTTATAAAGAGTTTCAGGGAGCTGAAACAGTTTCCAATTTTCAATTTGAACAAGGCCTAATTGAGCCCGGTCAAACACTAGAAGTTAATAGTGCGTTTTTGAAGAACATTAAACATTCTCCATTTTTTAAACTAAGCTTAACATTTGATGGTTTACCCACAAATATTCAATGTTTATCTCTTAAAAATCAATAGTTAAGCCTTTCTAGATTTACTTTTCTATTGTCTACCTATTAATTATTTCTATCTTTGCACTCTCAACTTAGAACAAGTTGTTTAAAGCTTGTTTAAAAGCGGATGTTAGGTATGAAAGTGAAAACGATCTTGGTATCTCAGCCAGAACCGAAAGTAGAAAATTCTCCCTATGCAAAGCTCATAGAAAAAGAGAATATTAAAGTTGATTTCAGACCCTTCATTCATGTCGAAGGAGCTAGCGCAAAAGAGGTTAGGACTCAAAAAGTAGATCTCAATGACTTCACGGCAATTATTTTGACTTCAAGAAATGCAGTTGATCACTTCTTTAGGTTAGCAGAAGAAATGAGGTTTAAGGTTCCTGATACCATGAAGTATTTCTGTCAATCTGAGGCTGTGGCCTACTACCTTCAAAAATATGTAGTCTACAGAAAGCGTAAAATTTATGTAGGGGAACGCTTATTTTCTGATTTAACGGCTCATTTTAAAAAGTATAAAAACGAAAAGTTTTTACTCCCATCCTCAGATGTTCTAAAACCAGATGTTCCAAAAACCCTAGATGAACTTGAACTCAATTGGACTAGAGGTGTTTTTTACAAAACTGTGGTAAGTGATTTATCTGATCTTAGAGACGTCTATTATGATGTTTTGGTTTTCTTTAGTCCTTCGGGAATAGAAAGTTTACTAAAAAACTTTCCGGACTTTGAACAGAACAATACGCGTATTGCCGTCTATGGAAATAGCACCGTAAAAGCAGCTTCTGACGCCGGACTTAGAATTGACATCAAAGCACCTACTCCTGAAACACCTTCTATGACCATGGCGATTCAGAAGTATGTCAACCAGGTGAATAATTCTTAATCTTATAAGCGGTATAAAACCAAACGAAGATTAAAAGGCTCCCACCTATAGGAGTAACAGGTCCTAAAAAGCCCAAATCAAGACCAAAAACATCTTGCAGACTCAAAAGGTATATGCTTCCGCTAAATAGCAGTAATCCAGTATAGATAAGCAGAGCTATTCTATTTTTGTCTTTTTCTTCTACACGTGGAATGAGCGAGAGGATCATCAAGAAAAAAACGTGATAGAATTGATATCTGAGTCCGGTTTCAAAACTAGCCAACTGATCTACACTTAGTAATTTTTCCAATGAATGAGCCCCAAAGGCACCCAAAACAACCGTCAATCCACCCAAAATAAACGTGAAGTACAGTCTTTTACTCATGAGCCATAATTATCTATTAAATTCGTATTAAAGATAAGAGATTAAGGCATGAAACAAGCATCAGAACACAATCAAGAAGTGGTTAAGCTTGACGGAATCGACAAGCAAATACTAAATCATCTCATGACAGATGCTAGAAAGCCTATCTTAGAAATAGCACGAAAAATTAGAATTTCTGGAGCAGCCATACACCAACGCTTAAAGAAACTAGAAAACGCTGGACTAATTGAAGGTTCTAAATTTATTATAAATACCAAACGACTTGGTTATACAACCATGGCNTATATNGGAATTTTTCTCGANAAGGCNATGAANAATCCNAAAGCGGTTAAAGACCTAGAGGCNATTCCAGANGTGTTAGAATGCCATTANACGACNGGNAATTGGTCCATANTAATTAAGGTNCTCTGTAGAGANAACGAACATTTGATGTCTATACTAAACAACCAAATTCAAAGAATTGAGGGNGTNTCAAGGACAGAAACCTTTATATCNCTCAATCAACAAATAGACAGACAAATAAGTATTTAAGATAAATTAATCTCTGCTACCTAAGATTTGGATTGCCCAATACAAGAGTGAAGCTAAAGCACCTAAAGCTGCAACAACGTAAGTTCGAGCCGCCCATTTGAGCGCATCTTTAGCCATCTTCAACTCACTTTGTTCAAGCATGTTGGTATTCTCCAACCAGAGTAAAGCTCTTTTACTCGCATCGTATTCTACCGGAAGGGTCACAAAGCTAAAAGCGGTAGCCATTGCCATCAATAATAAACCAATTATAGAGACTAGAAATCCTAATTGACCTCCTCCTGAGGCCATTAGAACAATGCCCGCAAAAATGATCCATGTAGAGAGTCCTGAAGCTACAGAAACCACAGGGACCATTTGTGATCGCATTTGCAACCAGGAATAAGATTTGGCATGCTGCACGGCGTGGCCTACCTCATGAGCTGCAACAGCCGCCGCGGATGCTGATCTTTGACTGTATACTCCCTCACTGAGGTTTACTGTTTTATTTTTAGGATTGTAGTGGTCGGTGAGCATTCCAGGAGTTGAAATAACTTTGACATCGTGAATACCGTGATCATCGAGCATTTTCTGTGCAATTTCTGCTCCACTCATTCCATTAGCCAATCTGATTTTGCCGTACTTATTAAACTTATATTTAAGTCGCTGCGAAACCAGGCCACTTGCGATGGCTATTCCAAATAATAAAATGTAATAATCAGCCATAATGATGTATGTTTATTGAACAATGTTAACAATTTTTCCGGGGACCACAATTATTTTCTTTATTGCATTTCCACCTAAATAATGGGTGGTTCTTTCATCTTGCAAAACCGCCTCTTCAATTTGTTTCTTATCAAAATCAACAGGCAAATTCATTTTAAAGCGAAGTTTACCATTAAAAGAAATTGGGTATTCCTTTTCTAGTTCAACCAGATATGAAGGGTTAAACTCTGGAAAAGGTTCAAAGGCAATACTCTTTTTGTTTCCAAGTGTCTCGTGCAACTCCTCAGCAATATGAGGCGCATAAGGAGAAATCAAAATAGCAAGCGAACCTAAAATATCTTTTGAACTGCACTTTTGTGCAGTCAATTCATTGACGCATATCATAAAAGTCGACACCGAGGTATTAAAAGAGAAGTTCTCTAAGTCTTCTTGTACCTTTTTAATCGTCTTGTGAAGTGTTTTTAATGACTCTGCAGTAGCTTGTTGGTCAGTAGGTTGTCCGTAGAGCTTGCACAATTTCTTCAAAAAGCTGTGAACTCCAGTAATTCCTGCTGTATTCCAGGGCTTAGACTGTTCTAAAGGCCCTAAAAACATCTCGTATAAACGGAGAGAATCCGCACCGTATTCTTCACATATTTGATCAGGGTTTACCACATTGTACCATCGCTTAGACATCTTTTCTACCGAACGACCGACAATATAGTTTCCGTTTTCTAATTTAAATTCAGCTGCTTCATATTGAGGTTGCCATTTTTTAAGGGCATTCAAATCGAGTTCATCTGATGCGTTGATCAAATTGACATCCACCCTTAATTGTTCAAAATGAGACAGCGCATTCTCAGCATCAGGATTTTTAAAATCTACAAGTCCGTGAGAATAATAAATCTCGGTTCCGCTCTTTCGATATAAAATCGCAGAGTTTCCCGTAATCATACCTTGATTAATTAATTTTTGTGCAAACTCAGGTTGAGGAACCAGTTCTCTATCAAATAAAAACTGCTGCCAAAATCTCGCATACAACAGATGTGAAGTTGCGTGCTCACTTCCACCGATGTACAAATCAACCCCTTTCCAATAGTCTATTTTACTTGACTCAAAAATCTCAACATCATTAGAAGGGTCCATAAAACGATTAAAATACTGTGAAGATCCGGCCCATGCTGGCATAGTATTTAACTCTAATGGAAAAATTGTTTCGTGATTGATCTTAGTATTCGCAACAACTTTTTGATGCTGCTCGTCCCAAGCCCAATGTGTGGCGTTTCCTAAAGGTGGCTCTCCTGTTTCTGTTGGAAGATATTTTTCAACCTCAGGTAAGCGAAGCGGTAAGGCTTCTACTGGAATCATCTGAGGCATTCCGTCGATGTAATAAACAGGAAAAGGTTCTCCCCAATAGCGCTGTCTAGAAAAAACAGCATCCCGCAATCTGTAATTGATTCGCCTTTTTCCTTTACCCAAAGTTTCGAGCTTTTCGATGACGGTTTTCTTAGCTTGGGCAAAAGGCAATCCATTTAAGAAATCAGAATTCGCAATTATGGTAGTACTCTTATCTACAAAAGCAGACTCTGAAATATCAGCATCTTTAAAAATATTTGGAATGGGTAAATCAAAGTGTTTTGCAAAATCGTAGTCTCGTTGATCTCCGCATGGAACCGCCATAACAGCTCCAGTTCCATAACTGGCCAATACGTAATCTCCTATCCAAATTGGAACCTTTGTTCCATTGAGCGGATGAATCGCATATGCTCCAGTAAATACCCCACTAATACTTTTAACATCAGACAAACGATCGCGCTCAGAACGTTTCGCTGTCTCGTCGATATAGGCTTCAACTACATTGCGCTGCTCAGGTGTGGTTATTTTGAGTACCAAATCTAATTCTGGCGCTAGGGTCATAAAACTCACCCCATAAATAGTATCAGGTCTAGTCGTAAAAACCTCGAGTTGCTCTGGGTGGTTTTCAATATCGAATTTGACCTGGGCGCCCTCTGAGCGTCCTATCCAATTAGTTTGAGAATCTTTTAAAGGTTGTGGCCAATCGATTTGATCTAGGCCCTCTAACAATCGCTGTGCATATGCAGTTATACGCATGTTCCACTGGCGCATTTTCTTGCGAACAACCGGATGTCCTCCCCGTTCAGAAACCCCATTGACAATTTCATCATTGGCCAAAACAGTCCCCAAAGCTGGGCACCAATTCACTTCTGTATCTGCCAAGTAGGTCAAACGATATTTTAAAAGAATTTCTTGTTTTTCAATATTCGTGTAAGTCTTCCACTTTGCAGCGTCAAATTGAGGACAATCTTCATCACAACTCGCTAGAACAGATCCGTTACCTTCCTTCTCAAAGCGTGCCACGAGTTCTTCAATCGCAAGGGCTTTATTTTGACTCAAATCAAACCACGAGTTGTAGAGCTGAATAAAAATCCACTGTGTCCACTTATAATATGAAGGATCTGATGTTTTAAATTCTCGACTCCAGTCGAAAGAAAATCCCAAACCACTCAACTGTTCCTTATACCGCTTTATATTTTCTTCAGTAGTTTTTGAGGGATGTTGCCCTGTTTGAATTGCGTATTGTTCGGCAGGCAAGCCGAAAGAGTCAAACCCCATAGGATGCAAAACATTATAGCCTTGATGTCTCTTATAGCGAGCATAAATATCACTTGCAATATACCCTAATGGATGCCCCACATGCAGGCCTGCGCCTGATGGATATGGAAACATATCTAATACGTAGTACTTGGGTTTTTCTGAGACTTCATTCGCTTTGAACGTTTGCTTTTCTTTCCAGAATTTTTGCCATTTGGCCTCTATTTCTCGAAACCTGTATTCCATGATTTTTGAGGGAACTAAAATTTGCGCTACAAAAGTACATTTAATAAAGTAAAGCCAAAAGTTTGCTATTTTTGAATGAGCAGATAATCTAATGAGCAACTATATCGATAAATATCAAAAAAGAAGACTTATAACGTCTTATGTTTCTGTAACCGTAAGTATTTCCTTAGTGCTTCTACTCATGGGGTTATTAGGGCTTTTAGTGTTTAATGCATCAAAGCTTGCCAATCACTTTAAAGAAAAAATTGCGATATCCATTTACTTAAAAGAAGATGCGAGTCAAACCGAAATACAAAGTCTACAGCGAAAATTCAGTATGTCTCCNTATGTAAAGAACAGCGAATTCATTTCTAAAGACGAAGCTGCAATCAAATACAGCGCAGATATTGGTGAAAATTTTGTGGAGTTTTTGGGCTATAATCCTCTTAAAGATGCTGTTGACATAAGTCTAAAAGCACAGTATGTGAATCAAAATGCCATAGAGAGGATTGTGAATGATTTACAAGAATCAATTGTGGTAGAAGAAGTGAGTTATGACAAACCATTAATTCAGCTCATTGATCAAAACATTCAAAACGTGAGTTTTTGGCTACTGATAAGTAGTATTTGTTTTACCATAATTTCGGTACTGCTTATCAATAGCTCTATACGACTCTCTATTTATTCCAAACGATTTATCATTAAAACCATGCAGATGGTTGGAGCAACAAAAAGTTTTATCCAAAAACCATTTATAAAAACCAACATCAAATTAGGAATATACGGCGCAACCATTTCAAGTGTGATTTTAATTCTTCTATTGAACACCATAGATTTAAATTTTCCTGAAATTGATATTTTTGGGGACGTTTTCGGCTTGAGTATTTTATTTGTAAGCCTCTATGGATTGGGTGTTTTAATATCTTACTTGAGCACGCAGAGTGCAACCCAACGCTTTTTAAACTTAAGAACAGACCGTTTATACTACGAATAATGAAGAAAAAACAACCCGCTAACAAATTCGATTTATTCGACAAAAGCAATTATAAACTCATGATTATAGGGCTTATTGCCATAGCTGTCGGGTTTATTTTAATGAGCGGAGGGGCACCTGATAATCCCGAGGTATTCAATCCAGAAATTTATAATTTCAGAAGAATCCGACTAGCTCCTACACTTGTACTTTTAGGACTAGGGATTCAAGTATATGCCATTTTAAAAAAGCCAAATTCAAAATAAATGTCTATTCTTGAATCCATACTTCTTGGAATCATTCAAGGGTTAACTGAATTCTTACCAGTTTCGTCTAGTGGACACATAGAAATAGGGAAGACTCTATTGAATAGTTCTTTTTTTGAGAAAGAGAATTTGCTCTTTACTGTGATTTTACACTTTGCAACTGCTATAAGTACAATCATCGTTTTTAGAAAAACAATTGCTGATGTTTTAAGAGGGTTAATTAAACAAGACAAAAAAGAGATGGCCTTCTCTTTAAAAATTGTTATTTCCATGATTCCAGCTGCTTTAATTGGCTTCTTTTTTGAAGATCAAATCGCAAATCTTTTCAGTGGATCTTTATCATTTGTAGGCTATATGCTTATCATAACTGCACTACTCTTATATCTCGCAGATAAAGCAAAAGCAACAGCACGTAACGTATGGTATGCAGATTCTTTCATTATTGGAATGGCCCAAGCCATTGCCATTTTACCTGGAATTTCTAGAAGCGGATCAACAATTGCCACATCTGTTTTACTTGGAATTGACAAAAAAAAATCAGCTGAATTTTCATTTTTAATGGTCATTCCTTTGATTCTTGGCAAAATAGCCAAGGATATCCTAAGTGGAGAATTAGAAGCTCTTTCTTCAGTGAATTTCTTACCCTTTTTTTTCGGATTTTTAGCTGCCTTAATCAGCGGTTATTTTGCCTGTAATTGGATGCTAGGTTTAGTCCGTCGCAGTAAATTGACCTATTTCGCTGTTTATTGCTTAATCGTTGGAATTATAGCAATAAATAGCTAAAGAATTGGAAAATATTTCAAATTATAAACTAGAAAAATTTCAAGATGGTTTTTTATTCTTGGTAGATAAACCTTTAAACTGGTCTTCTTTTCAAGCAGTAAATGCCATCAAGTGGGGTCTTAAGAAAAAATTCAACATCAAGAAAATCAAAATTGGTCATGCTGGAACACTAGATCCGCTAGCTTCTGGGTTACTTCTAATATGCTGCGGCAAAATGACTAAACAGATAGCAGATTTTCAAGGTCAGGCCAAAACCTATACCGGAACAATTCGCATTGGCGCCTCAACGCCCTCTTACGATTTAGAAACGCCAATAAATGAGTATTATGAAATAAAACATATTACCGAAGAACTAATTGTCCAAACCAAAAAACAGTTTACAGGAATCATAAATCAAAGACCTCCTTTATTTTCGGCGTTAAAAAAAGAAGGTAAAAGACTTTACGAACATGCGAGAGCAGGAAACCAAATAGAAATTCCAGAGCGAGAAATTGAAATACACTTATTTGATATTGAATCCATCCAAAATAAGGAGAAATACATTGACTTAAATTTTAAAATTAAATGTTCAAAGGGCACATACATAAGATCAATTGCTCATGATTTTGGAAGAGCCCTACATTCAGGGGCACATCTTTCAAGTTTGAGACGAACAGCTATAGGAACATATAATGTTGATCAGGCCCTAAGCCCAGAAAACATCAAAAACCTTTTAGAGTCGACTCGAACTTAATCTTCTCTTTTTTTATTTTATTACCTTACGACTATGAATTTAAAAGTCAGAGATAAAGCGCTTATTATTACTCTTATCACAGGTATACTCTCTCTAATTGCTTTAATTAAAATTCAATTCAATAGCGAGACTGTCGAAAAAATTCCCATTGAAATTGTAGAAAACCTTACACGTCCTATCGAAGAAAAATTTGAGACCACAAAAACAAAGAATGAAGAAATTGAAACGCATCAAGCTTCAAATGAATCTGCCGAAACAATTGTAGAAGATATAGAGCCCCTGGCAAGTTTAGAAGAACTAAAACCAGAGTTTTTTGAAAGTGATTCAAAAGACAACTCCGGCTCAGCCTCTGATTTTGAACGTGATTTTCAAGAATTCAAAAAAGACATTGATTTGCGCATTGAAAAGCTGTCAAAAAAGAATCCCAAAGAAACAGAGGTTGCCAAACACAATAGAAAAACAACTGTTCGCTATTATCTAGAAAACCGAACACATATAGCTCTACCTATTCCCGTTTACAAGTGCATCACAGGAGGAACTATTGTGATCGACATCGAAGTAAATACTGAAGGAAAAGTAATCTCAAAAAAATACAACGCTAATTTGTCAAACTCTTCAAACGGATGTTTGATTGAGAATGCACTAGCCTATTCTTCAAAAGCCTTATTTCAAAGTGCAAGCTCCAAAATACAAAAAGGGCGCATTACTTATTTATTTCAATCTAAATAACACCTAGATATGCAAAATCAGAAGCGATGTTTCTGGTGTGAAGGTGATGCACGATATGAAGAGTATCATGACAACCATTGGGGACGTCCAATAATAGATAGTCAAAAGCTTTTTGAATGCTTGATTTTGGAAACCTTTCAGTCAGGGCTTAGTTGGATTACAATACTTAAAAAGAAAAATCATTTCTTAGACGCTTTTGACCAGCTCAATCCTCATCAAATCGTTCAATACGACCAGCAGAAAGTCGAAGAACTACTCGGCAATTCAAAAATTATCAGACACAAACAGAAAATTCAATCTGTAATTAGCAATGCTAAAGCTTTTATACTTCTTGACGAAAAAATTGGTTTTTCAAAATACCTTTGGGGGTTTACAGACGGAACAATCATCAAAAAGAAAATAGTAAGCAAAAATGATTTGATAACAGAGTCTGAATTATCCCAGCGAATTTCAAAAGAAATGAAGCAGCTCGGCTTTAGCTTTATCGGGCCAACTACGATTTATTCCTTTATACAAGCCGTGGGAATTGTAAATGACCACTTTGAAGACTGTTTCTGTCAAAAAGAACTATGTGAAATTAGTGAGGTGGATTTTAAAGAAATGAAATGAATTCAGCTCTAGGAATTTCTCTTGCCCCCATTGATTGTAAATGATTCGTGTGCAATTGACAGTCGATTAAAGATATTCCATTAGCAGCTGCATATTGAGCAAGAGAAATTAAAGCGACTTTAGAAGCATTGGATTCAAGAGAAAACATACTCTCTCCGCTAAAGACTTTACCGGTTTGAACTCCATACAATCCTCCAACCAGTTCATCCTCTCGCCATACCTCAAATGATTTTGCCAATCCTTGGTAATACAAACTTGCAAAGGCAGTTTTCATTCCTTCTGTAATCCAAGTCCCCTCTTGATCGACACGATTAACAGAAGCACAAAAGGAAACAACCTGTTCAAAAGCTACGTTCTGGGTAACTCGAAACTGGGCAGATTTCAATACCTTTTGCATACTTTTCGAAATCTTAATTTCTTCAGGAAACAATACCATTCTTGGATCAGGACTCCACCACATAATGACTTTGTCATCTTCAAACCACGGAAAGATTCCTCGGCTGTAAGCAAGCTTCAATCGTTCTGGATCTAAATCACCACCAATAGCTAATAAACCATCGGTATTGGCCATACTAACGTCTGGAAAATAAAATTCTCCTTTAAGTGTATACATTGGTTAGATGTTTAATTGCGAAATACACTTGAAGATATAAAAGAAATCTAAACTCCCTAACTTTTAAAAGGGTAAATCGTCAAAATCTTCGTCTTTACTTTGGTCGGTTTTTTCAAATTGATCTAATGGTGGCATCGGTGGCATTTCATCTGCTGAACTATCAGCTGTAGAAGCTGATTGATTTGCCTGAATTCTCCATCCTTGAATGGAGTTAAAGTATTTTACCTCGCCTTGAGGATTAGTCCACTCCCTACCCCTAAGATTTATGCCAACAGTAACATCTTGTCCTGACGAAAACGCAGACAACAAATCTGTTTTATCTTGAACAAATTCGATCATTAGATGTTGTGGATATTGTTCTTGTGTGGTTAAAATTAATTCTCTCTTTCGAAATCCATTGTTTCCAAAGGTTTTAGTCTCTCCTATTTCTTTGATGATTCCTTGTATTTCCATGATTTTGATTTAGACGTTTTGGTTGTTAAAAGCTTGGATTATCGCTTGAGCTGTTGCCTTAAATTCACTTTCAGAAAGCGAGATCTTTGAAATAAATCGAGCATTGTCCATTTCCCGTAAAGGAATTAAATGAACGTGAACATGAGGTACTTCAAGCCCAATAATAGAGAGGCCGACACGTTTACACGCTATAGTTTCTTCAATGGCCAGGGCCACTCGTTTAGAAAAGGCCATCAAATCTGTAAATCGCTGATTATCTATATCATACCACTTATCAATCTCTTCTTTGAGAATACACAAGGTATGACCTTTAGCATTGGGATTAATATCCAAAAAAGCCAGAAATTCATCAGTTTCGGCCACTTTATAGGCTGGGATATCTCCATTGACAATTTTGGTGAAAATTGAAGACATAGCAATTATCTTGTAATTTCTATAACTTCTAGCTCTAATACTCCATTAGGCACCTTGATTTCAGCCACATCTCCTACGGTCTTTCCAAGCAATCCTTTTCCAATTGGAGAATTTACAGAAATCTTATTGGTTTTTAAATCAGCTTCGCTCTCAGCAACAAGGGTAAAAGTCATGTGCTGCTTATTCATTTTATTAAGAAGCTTAACAGTAGATAAAACAAGAACCTTAGACGTATCTAACTGGGATTCATCAATGATACGTGCATTTGCTACAATTTGCTCCAGCTTTGAAATTCTCATCTCTAGTAAACCCTGTGCTTCTTTTGCCGCATCGTATTCAGCATTTTCCGAAAGGTCACCCTTATCTCTTGCCTCAGCAATTGCCTGTGACGCTTTTGGACGCTCAACATCCTTTAATTCGTTTAATTCTTTTCTTAATTTTTCTAATCCCTCTTTCGTGTAATATGCTATCTTACTCATAATCAAAAAATTAAAATCCTCCAGAAACTAAAAAGTTTTAGAGGATTATTAAAGTAAAGATACATAATTTTGAAAGAATTTCTCTAGTATAACTTGTGATGAATAAAACCTTCGTACTTCTGTTTTGCTCAAGTTTTTTGTTTTTAGCTTGCACAAAAACAAGAACAAATCGAAATCCATACCTAATTGAAACCAGCTTTGAATATCAAGTCAATTTAAACCTTCCTCAGTTCAACGCTCTTCAAAATATTGGAAACCCGGTGTTCATAGGTACTCAGGGGATAGGTATAAAAGGTGTTTACATTATAAATACCGGCTTTGACACCTTTAGAGCCTTTGAAGCTGCTTGTCCCAACCTTTCTCCATCATCGTGTTCAAAAATAGTATCGAGTGGAGATATTGCGACCTGCCCTTGTAATTCTTACGAATACAGCCTTTTTACAGGGCAGCTTTTAAACCGCCCTGATGGTGAGTTTTTATATGATTTACTCGAATACAATGTGCGATCAAGTGCTTCCACGCTGATTATCTACAATTAAAAACGAAGACTCATCCCTAGCATGTAATTTCTCCCTGCCTGAGGATAGTATGCATTTCCGTAAAAAGTAGTTACTGCTCCGTTGTCTTCAATGTCATAACTGTAAAAATACCCGTTGTTTTCATAGTTCAAATCAAAGACATTGTTAACCAATAATTGAAATTTGAGATTTGAATTCAACTCGTAATCAAAACTTAAATCGTGAACACTGTAGGCGTCAATTACAGACAATTCAGCTTCGGTATTACTCATATATTGCTCTCCTACATATTTAAAGAACCAATAAGCTGTGAATTTTTCACTCGCTTCATAGGCCAATACATGTGAAGCAATTAAATTGGGAGAGTATGAAATAGCCGTATCTGATAAGTCTACAAGACTACCGTTTTTGTTGTCTACAAAATTTCTATTCTTATTAGTACTCAAAGCAATAGCTGGTCGCCAAGTCAAATTAGAAGAAATAGGATATACCGCGTCAACCTCGAGACCAAAACGATAAGAACTTCCCACGTTTTGACGAATAGGAAAGCCGACTTCGTCTAATGCTCCAGTGAGAACCAATTGATTCTCATAGTTCATGTAGTAGACATTTGCATTGAGCTTTAATTTGGATTGGTTCAGTCTAAATCCAAATTCAAAGTCATCCAATTGCTCTGCTTCTGGATTACCATTTTCAAAATCTACTCGAGCAGGCTCTCGATTAGCCCTGGCAAAAGAAGCATAAATACGCGTCGATTCTGAGGCTTTAAAATCTATTCCTAACTTAGGATTAAAGAATCCGTAGTTTTCATCAACGTCAATTTGTCCTGTACGTTCTAAGAGAGAACCCCTGGCAGCGTAGTTGATGGCCCTGTATTGCAAGTCGGTAAATGCATTCCATTTCTCAGAAAGTCTATACTGCAATTTGGTATAAATGTGACTGTCAAACTTGTCTGAAGTGTTGCGATAAAATTCAAAATTTGGCGAGGGTAAAACAGCGACATCAGCCCATTTTACCAGCCCATATTGCTCGCCTAAATAACGATTAAATCCTCCTCCAAAGGTTAGCGTATAATCAGTTTTCTGTTGCTGTAAATTGAATATCCCTCCATAAAATTCAGAATTCAAATATGCTTGAGTAGCAAGATCGGTAGTTAGGCTATTGGCCAAATCTGTTATTCGATAATTATAGGTACTAACATCGTCTTGAATTTGCTCAAAATAACCAGTACCATTTGTGTGATGCAGACTTAGTCTAAATCGCCAATCACTATTAAACTTTTGATTCCAATGCAGCTGTAAATGGTCTTGTTGGTAATTATCGGTCTGATCTTCGTAGGCGACATAATTTCCTTGGGCATCAAAATATAGTCCGTCGTAATTGACTGTTCTGTCTTGTTCTAAACCAGCCTTATCCAATCCAAAAAAGCTCAAACCAGTGCGCTCTGTTCCTCCAAAGGCCACCAGAGATAATGCTGTATTACCACTGCGATAAGACCCATTGAGGTAATAAGATTTTAAATCTGCAAATGCGCGGTCAACATAACCATCAGTCTCTACCTTAGAAAGTCTTCCATTGAAAGAAAAGCCATTTTCTAGCAATCCTGTCGAAAATTTGATATTCTTACGTTGAGTTCCAAAACTACCTGTGGAGTAATTAAATTCGTAATAGGCATCTTCTTGAAACTGCTCGGTCTGAAGCTGAACAGAGGCTCCAAAACTAGCCGCACCGTTCGTAGAGGTTCCAACGCCTCTTTGGATTTGAATGCCTTCTAAAGATGAGGCAAAATCTTGGAGGTTAACGAAAAAGGTGGTCTGCGAATCTGCGTCATTGTAGGGGATTCCATTAATGGTCACGTTGATTCTAGAATTATCAGCACCTCTAATACGATAGTCGGTGTAACCCACTCCAGTTCCGTCATATGTGGTACTTACCACAGAAGGTTGAAAATTGAGTAATACCGGTAAATCTTGTCCCAGATTCAATGGTGCAAATTGCGTTGGAAGAATTTCGGTAAAACTAATCGGAAGGGAGTCATTTGCTTTTTCTGCAGATACAATAACCTCCTTTAATTTATTGACCTGAGTTCTTGTTTGTTGTGCTTGTGCAAAGCTGGCCACTACCAATAAGGCAGTGAAAATTTTTGTTTTCATTCGTATTTCTTAGCACGAATAAAAGGGGTATTATTCGAAATTAATAGTGATACAATTTCCTTGGCAGCATTACCTGCCCAGGTTCTATGGGTATAATCTCAGCCTGATCATTCAAGCACCCCTTCAGAGACATTACAAAGGTAGTCGATTTTTTAAACCTGATGCGTAGATTTTAATAAATCATTTACAGTTTTAACCGGATTAAAGGTAAGTATTGGAACCTCGACAAAAACAGTATTCCATCCTGCCATAGACCCATTCCACAATCCAGGCAATTCAAGAGCCTTAATCTGAATCTCTCCCAATGACTTGGAACTGATAAACACCTGATCATAATCAATATATTCTTTGAGATCAAAAGGTATTCCTTTGTGGTTTTTTAATCCACAAACCAAATCGACAGGATTAAAATGAGTCGCCGAATTTAAAATTTCTTGCTGCTCCGGGTTCGAATTGTCTATCTGCACAGATTCAATAATTTGCAATTCTTCTTTTTCTTCTTTTGTACTTACCCAAAATGGCCCTCCACCAGCTTGGCCTTCATTTTTTACCATGCCACAAACGCGAAGTGGTCGATCTACGCTATCCAAAAGTGCAGACTGCAAATCTAAATTCACATCAATTGAAATGACCTTTCCCAAGATTTGTTCGACTTCTGCTTTCAAATTGATGAGTTCTGAATGTGACATTGGAGCAGCTTCTAATTGAGTGGCTATTTCAAATAAAGCAGATTGTTTTTGCAGTAAAACTCCGGCCAAAGCTTTTTTATAAGATACCGAAAGATCAAAATCACGCTCGACTTGCACGTTATCTATATTCTTAATAAAAACGACATCAGCATCAATATCATTCAAATTTTCTATGAGAGCACCATGTCCGCCAGGCCGAAAAAAGAGTTGACCTTCCTCAGCTCTAAAAGGCTGATTGAACTCATCTACAGCAATAGTATCCGTAAGGCTTTTTTGATAAGAATAACTGATTTCAAGCTTTTCATAAAGAATAGGAAAGCTGTTCTTTACCTTCAATTCTTCTTGTTCAAATAGAGGCAAATGTGCTTCTGAAATGGTAAAGTGAATTCGTGATTTATTTTGCGATGTAGCGTATTCTAAACTCTCCTTAAAATGCTCTACAAAGGGGCTGTGCAACTCATCTTCATAGCGATGAAAAGGCAGCACTCCTTTAGGGTAGCTACCGTAGTTTAAACCTGTTTCTGTCAGTAGTGTCCGCACAAAAGACATTAAAAATTCACTGTCATTTTCAGATACAGAGAGCTTAGTCTTCACCTTGTCATAAAACGGAAATTTCTTCAAGCCTTTTTCAAACACCAGCATAAAGTCATCTTTGGCTTCAAGGCAATAGTCGGCTGTAGATTGACCGCTTCTGCGATCTTGTAAATAGGTATATAGCGCTTTAAACATTCTTGAGGCCGCTCCCGAGGCCGGGACAAACTTCACAAGTTGCACGCCAGCGTCTCTTTGTTCAAAGACGGCCGTATAATGTTCTATCTCTGCCTGGTCTAATTGGATAATACCATCGCCAATAGTGGCAGCTCGAATTAGATTTATGTAGGATACACCATTTTCAAAATACGACAACTGTTTTTGAAATTCTTCTACGGAAATTCCTTTTTCTTTTAGGTAATCTAAGTCTTTGGCGTTTAACATAATCAAGGGATCAAAATCTTATCAATTGCTGAAATGGCTTTAGTCAACCTTTCGGTTTTAGATCCAGCAATCGGAATATAAATCTTTTTATTGAGCTCTAGCGCCTCTTTAAATTTTTGATAATAGGCGACTCTGTGATCGGGTCGATCCCTAAGGTCGTCTTTATGCCAAGGCACATCGATATCAGTCAAAAGGTATAAATCGTATGTGTTATGTGCTACTGCTTGATTTAAGGCAGCAGGAATTTTATCGAAATACAACTGCGAATAGACCGCTGTTTCTAATAGGTCTGTGTCACAAATTAAGAGTTGCCCTTGGTTTTGAACAAGTTCAGCAATGGCCTGGTTTTCAGACTGCATCTGCCCTTCGGCAATTGGCATCAAATCTTCATAGGTGCAAATCTCGGCTTTCTCATCCCACTTTGTCTGTAAATATGCTCTGGCGTATTCTGGAATCCAAAGCGTTTGATAATGCAATGCGAGTTGCTTAGAAAGTGTTGTTTTACCCGTCGATTCTGGACCGAATAATACCACTTTTCTTATAGGGCTCTCTAGTTGTCTAAGCTTGTTTTCCATTGACGATAAGCCATAACGGCCATGTAAGTAAAGATTAAATATTGTAAGGAGAGCATCCCCCAAGATCTAAAGGCATACAAGGGAACTGTAATGATGTCGGCAATGATCCATAAGGTCCAGTTCTCAATTTTTTTGATGGCCATTAACCACATGGCTGCAAAAAACAAGCCTGAGGTGAAAATATCGATATAATTGGTCCAATCGAGTGTTACGTTAAAGAAGGTGTATATGATATAAGTCAACAACATCGTCAACAAAATAAGCCCAAAGGCAATGTAATACTGTTTTGCGGACATTCGAGAAATGCGCACAAGTCGTTTTCCGGCCTTCATTCTAGACCACTGCCACCATCCGTAAATACTCATCATAGAGTAATAGGCATTCATCAGCATATCACCGATCAAATGATCGGTCCAAAACAAATAGACCGTGATGGTCGTAGCCAAAAGACCAGTTGGATAAACGCCAATGTGCTCTTTGCGAGCCAAGTGTACACTACACAGTCCGAAGATGAAGGCAACAGCCTCTAAAACAATTAAATCTAGAGGACGGTTATCGTACATTCCAAGAAAAAAATCACTCCACTCCAAGGCCTACAATTTATGGGTCAAAATTAAAGAATAGTTATCAATCAATAGATGTTCAAATGCAAAAGAACTGTTAAGCGTTTTTCCAGATCCAGAGGAATCTTTTTCTGGAAATGAGAGCACTCTAATTTCTTCCTTAAAGCTGATGCCTTTCTGGTTTAGAATTTTATAAACACACTCTTTAAATCCCCAAATAAGAGTCAAGCCCTCTATATCATCATTGCGCTTCAAATAAATAGCTTCCTCTGAATGACAAAATCTAGAAGCTATACGAAGAATTTTTTGCTGATGACGTTCAATATCAACACCGACCTCAAATTTCGAACTGCTCAGAATACAACAATACTGACCGGAGTGGCTTATCGAGATATGAGTTCCATCGCGTAAAAAGGGTTTACCATGGTCGTCATAATAAAGTGATTGATCGTCATATCCGTTGAGTTTAAGCAATTGTCGAATTCCCAAAAACGATTTTCTGTGAACCGCTGATTTCATTTTCATCAACCTGTTTTCAGACTCCCTTGTCAATTGAAGACTTTTTCGAAGTTCCGATTCGGTCTCCTCCAACTTCCAAACTAAAAGCTCGGCTTTATTTTCGCATTCTAATCGTTGGTGTAACGGCACAATAATGAATTTGTAATTACCTTTGTAAATTCAAAAAATTAAAGGACAAAAATAAAGGAATATGCCCACACCAACTGGAAATTACGTTCCGCATAAAGTAAAGGACATCAGCCTTGCTGATTGGGGAAGAAAAGAAATTGAACTCGCTGAGGCTGAAATGCCTGGTCTAATGGCTCTACGCGCTTTACACAAAAATCAAAAGCCCCTTGATGGCGCTCGTATTGCAGGATGTTTACACATGACCATACAGACTGCTGTATTGATTGAAACCCTCGTAGAATTGGGAGCAGAAGTGACCTGGAGTTCTTGTAATATTTTTTCTACCCAAGATCATGCCGCTGCAGCCATTGCAGCCAAGGGAATCGCCGTTTACGCCTGGAAAGGAATGAACGAAGAAGAATTTGATTGGTGTATTGAGCAGACCCTTCATTTTGGAGAAGACCGCAAGCCCCTAAATATGATTTTAGACGACGGAGGAGACCTTACCAATATGGTTTTAGATCAATTTCCAGAATTGACTATAGACATCAAAGGCCTTTCAGAAGAAACCACAACAGGAGTGCATCGCTTGTACGAAAGGGTTCGAAAAGGAACCTTGCCAATGCCTGCGATCAATGTGAATGATTCGGTTACCAAGTCTAAATTTGACAATAAATACGGATGTAAAGAATCGGCTGTAGATGCGATTAGACGAGCAACCGATACCATGCTTGCAGGAAAAAGAGTGGCAGTAGCCGGTTATGGAGATGTAGGAAAAGGAACAGCGGCCTCTTTCAGAGGCACTGGAGCCATTGTAAGTGTAACTGAGATTGATCCTATATGTGCCTTACAAGCCTGTATGGATGGTTATGAAGTCAAAACCTTAGAAACATTAGTTCCTAAAGCCGATATCATTATCACAGCTACAGGAAACAAAGATATTGTTCGTGATATTCACTTTAAAGCTATGAAAGACAAGGCTATTGTCTGTAATATTGGTCATTTTGACAATGAAATCGACATGTCTTGGCTGAACAACAATTACGGCTCGACGAAAGTGGAAATCAAACCACAAGTTGATAAATATACAGTTGATGGAAACGACATTATTGTCCTAGCCGAAGGTCGTTTGGTTAATTTAGGTTGCGCTACAGGACATCCGAGTTTTGTCATGAGTAACTCCTTTACCAATCAAACCTTAGCACAAATCGAATTGTGGAATAATTCTGCAAACTACGAGGCAAAAGTATACATGTTACCCAAGCATTTAGATGAACAAGTGGCAGAACTTCACCTCTCTCGATTAGACGCTGAACTGACTCAACTCAAAGAAGATCAAGCCGATTACATCGGTGTGGCAGTAAAGGGACCTTTTAAACCTGAATACTATCGCTATTAAGTCTCCAATTGAAGACAGCCTTGATGCCTTAAACGAAGTCATTTCAAAAGCTACGGTTGTAAAACCAAATGTTTCTGAAGCTTCTGTAGGATGGCACATTGAACACGCTTTACTTGTAGCCGAATTTAGTGCAGAAGCTCTACAAGAAAGGGTGTCTACAAAGAGTTCAATGTCCCAAATCGTCACGAAAAAGCTGTTTTTTCTATTGAAATACATTCCTCGAAAAAGTGCCAAAGCACCCAAAGTTGTATGTCCAGCAGAGCAAAATCCTAAAGTGAATGATTTACAACATCACTTAAATGAGGTAATTGTGAAGCTACAAAAAACAACTAATGCTCCTGCGAATTTGTACTTTCATCACCCTAAGTTAGGTGTTATTAATACTAAAGAGACTCTTGAATTTATAGTCATTCACAATGAGCACCACCTCAAAATCATACGTGATATTTTGGCAAAAAAAAACCATGCTGTATGAGCATGGTTCGCTATCTTAATTCAGAATGAAATTATAACTATCTACTACGCCTCAAAAGCTTCAATAGAGACGAAAGATTTTCCTCCTGATTTTTTTTCGAATTTAACAACACCATCCACCTTAGCGTGAAGTGTGTGATCTTTTGAAGCATAAACATTCTCACCTGGATTGTGTTTTGTACCTCTCTGACGTACAATGATGTTTCCAGCAAATGCAGTTTGACCTCCAAATATTTTTACGCCGAGTCGTTTCGATTCCGACTCTCTACCATTTTTAGAACTACCAACTCCTTTTTTATGTGCCATAATGCTCTAGTGTTTAATTGTTTTGAATTGCTGCAATTAAATCTGCTTTTTTCATCGCAGAAATTCCAGTGATTCCTTTTTCTTTAGCAACTGCTTTCAATTCAGCCACAGTCATTGCGCTATAATCCACTGCTTCTGCTTTTGGAGTTGCTGCTTTTTTTACTGGCTTTTTGGCTGTTTGTTTTACAGCTGCCGTTTCTTTTTTTGCGGGTTTACTTTCAGCTGCTTTGTCTTTAGCTTTTGGCTTATTCCCTGAAGCAGAAATATTTTCAATTACGATTTCTGACAAGTATTGTCTGTGACCGTTTTTGGTTTTGTAACCCTTTCTTCTTTTCTTTTTAAAGACAATAACCTTATCGCCTTTAAGGTGCTGTAAGATTTTTGCTTGAACAGCTGCACCTTCTATGACTGGGGCGCCAATAGTCACTTTGCCTTCGTCTTCAATGAGAAATACTTTGTCAAAAGTTACCTTTTTTCCTTCGTCCTCACCCAAACGATGCACAAAAACTTTTTGGTCTTTCGCAACTTTAAATTGCTGCCCTGCCATCTCTACAATCGCGTACATACGTTAATTTACTTTTAATTTAAGCGGGTGCAAATATAATCAGAAATTTGAAATAATTTCAATTCTTCAGTGATTTCTGCTCCTTTCTTATTATGTATCTTTATGTAATTAATTTCTGATACTCAAATAATTTAAAAAACATTAGATGAAATTTACTAAACTTAATACTTTAAGTATTTTAACAACCTTGTTGTTTATAAGTGCTAATGCACAACAGGTGTCCTACGAAGAGTACGATTTAGACAACGGATTACACGTGATTTTACACAGAGATAACAGCGCTCCTATCGTGGTCACCTCGGTGATGTATCACGTTGGATCAAAAGATGAAAATCCCGATAAAACAGGCTTTGCGCATTTCTTTGAGCATTTATTGTTTGAGGGAACTGAAAATATTGAGCGTGGTGACTTTTTTAAAATTGTTTCTTCGAATGGAGGTGACAACAATGCAAATACAACGCAAGACAGAACCTATTACTACGAATTATTTCCTTCGAATAATTTAGAATTAGGTCTATGGCTCGAAAGTGAGCGTTTATTACATCCGGTAATCAATCAAATTGGTGTAGATACCCAAAAAGAGGTCGTTCAAGAGGAACGTCGTTTGAGGGTGGACAATTCTCCATACGGACAGCTCGTGGAACAAATGTTTAAAAACCTCTTTACCAAACATCCATATAACTGGTCAGTGATCGGTTCACTAGACCATTTAGCTTCGGCTACTCTAGAGGATTTTAAAGCCTTCAACGAGATTTATTACGTGCCAAACAATGCAACACTTGTAGTGGCTGGTGATTTCGAAACAGTCGAAACAAAAGCCTTAATTGAATCTTACTTTGGACCCATCCCAAGAGGAAAGGAAATTGTCAAAAAAACATATGAAGAAGATCCTATTACTTCAACCATTCAAACTTCTTTTGAAGATCCAAACATTCAAATTCCTCTGATACTTTTAGGGTACAGAACTCCTGGTCAAGCGACCCGTGATGCATATGCATTGAATATGATCTCAACTTATTTGAGCGATGGTCAAAGTTCTAAACTTCAAAAAAGATTAGTTGATGACAAACAAATGGCACTTCAAATTTTTGCTTTTAACTATGGATTAGAAGATTACGGCGCCTATCTCTTAGGAGGACTTCCATTAGGTGAGAACAGTATGGACGACTTGATCGTAGAAATCGACGATGAAATTGAGAAGTTAAAAACAGATTTGATAAGCGTAAACGACTATCAGAAACTACTCAACAAATTCGAAAACGATTTTGTCAGTTCTAATAGCTCTGTTCAAGGTATTGCCAATTCACTTACGCGCTATAACGTCTTGTACGGAGACACAGAGCTGATCAATACTCAATTAGAAATTATCCGAGGCATTAGCAGAGAAGATATCAGAGCTGTAGCTCGAAAATACCTCAATGCTGAAAGTCGAGTTGAATTAAAATACATTCCTAAACAAAACACTGAAGAATAGACATGAAGAATTTNATCCTTATACTGAGTATTTTCGGATNTTGGGTNAGTGCCCAAGCTCAAATCGAAATAGACAGATCAAAACAACCTGAACCGGGACCNGTTCCAACAATTAACTTAAAAGAGGCTAACCGCTATGACCTTAAAAACGGCATCAANCTTCTAATTGTAGAAGACCATAAGTTACCTAGAGTTTCTATTCAATTAGCCATTGACAATGCTCCNTATTCTGAAGGAGAAAAGGCAGGTNTNGGTTCACTNTTATCTTCACTCCTTGGAAAAGGCTCAAAAAANATATCNAAAGATGANTTCAATGAAGAAATNGACTTNTTAGGAGCTCGCTTAANCTTTGGCTCTGAAGGTGGATTCGCAAGTACATTGTCAAAATATTTTCCAAGAATTCTCGAATTGATGGCCGAGGCTGCCCTCGAACCNAATTTCACNCAAGAAGAGTTTGANAAGGAAAAAAATATCATTCTNGCTGACTTAGAATCNAGNGAAAAGGACGTGTCGGCTATTGCNAGCCTAGTTCAAGGNGCNTTGGCTTATGGAAAAGNCCATCCNTATGGTGAATTCATCACAGAAGAAAGCATCAATANAATTAGTCTCGAAGATGTTAAAAACGCATACGCCCAAAATTTCAATCCGTCTAACGCCTATATNGTAGTNATAGGNGACGTCAATACCAAAGANGTTGTTAAGATGGTAAAAAAGAATTTCAAATCTTGGAANTCTTCATCGGTTTCAAAAAGACCTTTTNAAATACCAACGGATGTNGCNCAAACAGAAATTAACTTNGTAGACATGCCCAANGCAGTTCAATCTGAGGTAATGGTNCAAAATATCATTGACCTCAAAATGAAAGATGCAGACTATNTNCCNGCNCTTTTAACCAACCANATTCTTGGAGGAGGTGCTGANGGNAGATTATTTCTAAACCTCAGAGAAGATAAAGGTTATACCTATGGATCTTACTCCAANATAAGCAATGANAAGTACAGCCCNGTTNGATTTAGAGCTTTTGCCCAGGTTAGAAATGCCGTTACTGATAGTTCTGTNGTTCAAATCCTNAANGAAATGAAAAACATAACTANAGATTTAGTNACTGACGAAGAACTNGCNAGTGCAAAAGCCAAATACAAGGGNAGGTTCATTCGTTCTCTNGAAAGTCCAAATACANTNGCNGGNTTTGCTATAAANACCATAAGTGAAGACCTTAGCGATGATTTTTATCAAAACTATCTCANGTCNATTGATGAAATCACCAAAGAAGATGTTTTAGCTACAGCAAANAAATATTTTAAATCTGATAATGCNCGAGTAGTCGTTGTNGGNAAGGGTAGTGAAGTTTTAGAAAATTTAGAAAANGTGAGTTTTCAGGGGAGAACNCTNCAAGTAAATTANTTTGATATTGAAGCTAATCCAACCACTAAACCNGAGTANAAAAAAGAACTTCCTGCAGNCCTAACNGCTAAAAAAGTACTCAACGCCTATATAGATGCGATAGGAGGGTTAGAGNCTGTTTCAGCAGTTAATGCCTANGAAATTCAAGCTGTAGCNGAAGTNCAAGGTATGCAACTCGAATTAAAATTGAANAAAGCTGGAGAAGACCAATTTACNCAAGAACTCAGNATGATGGGNTCGACAATGCAAAAAGCCGTGATTGATGGNAANACAGGATATCAGCTCANNCANGGTCAAAGAAAAGACCTCAATGAAGAAGAATTAAAAGAAGCACTTGAAGAATCTGCATTTGTTAAAGAGCTACTATGGCTGAATAAAGAAGANATTAGTTTAAATGGCATTGANAATGTNAATGGAGTAGATGCATATGCNCTTCAAATATCAGAAAAGCGTAAAGCNTTTTACGCTGTAGAAACCGGGCTTAAATTACAAGAAACAGTAAGCCTNGAAATGCAAGGGCAAAGTTTTGAACAAAATACGATGTACGACGATTACAGACCTGTTTCAGGAGTTTTATATCCCTACAAACTCTCTCAGAGTNTAGGTCCTCAATTAATTGATTTTATNGTAGANAAAGCANTAANAAAATAAACATAAAAGGCGCCCNTANAGGGCGCCTTTTACAATCACTCAAAAAATGAAGAAAACTACGATCCTCTTCTCAATAATTCTTTGTTTAAGTTCTTGTAACTTTCAAGTTAACAATGACAAAAGTTCAGAAGTTCCGGAAAAAGTAAGCATGAGTGTTGTGCTTGACATACACGATGAGGTTATGCCAAAAATGAGTACTATTGCCAAATTGAGCTCGGAACTCAAGCCCCTTATCAAAGAAGATAGTTTGGCTAAGGAAAAATTTGATAATCTAGTTCATGCCCATGAAGAAATGATGAATTGGATGCAGGCATTTGGCACAAAATTCAATTCAGATGAAATTATGAATGGCGCAGAATTGAGTGAAGAAAAAAGAGAAATTCTCGCACAAGAAAAAATAGCAATTACTGAGGTTAAAGAAGCCATGCTCTATGCAATTTCAGATGCAGAAAATTATTTAAAATAGGTGTTATTCGATCCAGCGTAAGCTCTCTATAAGAACACGAATGTCATTTTGGATATATACTGCTGAAGGATAAATTGAATCATAATTTGGTTTTGCCCTAAAATATAGCGACCCTGTTAAGAAATGCTGAACACTGTCTGTCAGATAAAATTGGGCTTGAGAAGCAGCATCTCCGATAACCTCATAGTACATACCGTATACAGTATTTAAAGGATCAATATAAGGTTGCTCCACAATATTATCCGCTTTAATCATATGTTCTCTTGATAGTTTTTGCGCATCGTTCAAAAGAGATTCAATATTGCCATTTACAGGCTTATAAGTCATATACAAATCGCCTTTGATACTCGGATATTCAATTTTGAGTTGACAATTTCTTCCAACCTTTAAATCAGAAAGTTTATTTTGATCAAATGAGAATGAACAATTATTTGGGGTAATTTCATCGTAGACCGCTTTTGGAACATCAATTCTCATCTCGGCACGAGGCTTTGGCGTGCTTTGGTTCTGACAAGCAATTAACATTAGAGCCGAAAGAAAAAGTAGACTAATTCTCATTGGGTAAAGTTACTTTTATTTGCTTTAGCCTTCTATTGTCTAGACTCTCTACAACAAATTTGTAATTGTAAAAACGAATGGTCTCTCCTCTTTTGGGAAAACCTTGTGCTATTTCTAATACAAAGCCTGCAATCGTCTCTGATTCTCCTTTAGAAGACTCAAATAAAGAATAATCTTCTATGTGCGTGACACGATAAAAATCCTTTAGATTGGTTTTTCCTTCAAAAACATAATTAAGGTGATCTATCTTAGAATAAATCAAATCATCATCATCAAATTCATCGCTTATGTCACCAACAATTTCTTCAATTATATCTTCTAGAGTTACGATTCCTGATGTACCTCCATATTCGTCAACCACAATGGCTAAATGTTTTTTTTGTTCTTGAAAATCGACCAACAAATCATCGAGCTTTTTGTTTTCGGGAACGAAGTAAGGTTCTCGAAGTAACTCAACCCAATTGTAATCCTTTTCATTTAAATAGGGCAACAGATCTTTAACGTATAATACGCCAATGACTTTATCGATATGCTCTTCATAGACCGGAATTCGAGAATATCCGTTGTTCTGAATTTCTTTTAATAATTCCTGATAAGAGAGTTCGTTGCTAATAGCGAAAATATCAATCCTTGGTCGCATGACCTGTTTAGTGTCTGTGTTCCCAAAAGTCACAATACCTTCTAAGATTTTTTTCTCCTCTTTAGTCGTGTCTTTTTCAGATGCCAGTTCGAGAGCGTGTGTCAAGTGATTAACACTGATATTTGACTTGCGCTTAGCCAGACGTTCTTCTAAGAACTCCATTATTTTTTGCATAGGTGTAGAGGCGAATCCAAAAAGCACGTCTAAAACTAGTAAAGGTCTACTCATAAATATAGAAAAGCTAGCACGGTTTCTATTGGCGTATATCTTTGGTAATATCTCCCCGAATAATAGGATTAAAATTGTGGCAATGGCAATATCCAGCAATGTTCTTACTTTGATAATTCCGAAGAGTTCTGCCGTATTGCCTTCAAACCATATGGAACCCAATTCAGCAAAAAGCAAAACCACCGCAATATTTATGGCATTGTTGGCAATTAAAATAGTGGCCAAAAGTTTTTTAGGCTTATCTAATAGCTTAGAAATACGTTTACCTGCAAATTCAGAAGTGTCGGTAATTTCTTCAACTGCTGTTTTACTTAAACCAAATAGCGCTACTTCAGCACCTGAAATAAGGGCCGACGCCATAAGCAATACCATCAAAACCAAAATTTGAATCAGCATCTTTTAGTTGAAATCAACTGAGTTTTCATATTTAGAAAGGAAGATCATCTTCTTGATCCTCTACAACCATAGACTCATTCGATGTTGAAGAACTATGTGCATTAGATTGCTGAACTGATGCACTTGGCCCTGCAGAAGATACTCCAGACTGTTCTTTAGAAGTAAGGAAAGTAAAATCAGAGGCATGGACTTCTGTAGAATAACGATTTTGACCATCATCTCCTGTCCATTGTCTTGTTTTTAATCGACCTTCGATATAAATTTTATCCCCTTTTTTTAAATACTTCTCGCATATTTCCGCTGCCTTGTTTCTCATCACAACATTATGCCATTCGGTTTGGGTTACTTTTTCTCCGCTTTGTCGATTGGTGTAAGACTCGTTGGTGGCCATAGGAAATCTTCCTATACAATTGCCCCCTTCGAAATAGTGCATTTTAACTTCGTCACCTAAATGACCGATTAGCATGACTTTATTTAACGTTCCGCTCATGAGATAAAAGTACTAAATTTTAAATCGATTTATAAAATTCTCAATAAGAACTGGAACAGCATAAGACTGCAGTTCAGACCAGAGCACAGCATCTTTGTGCTTACTTAAATCGTCTTCCACTTCTAACAGGGTAAAATAAACCGTTAATTCTCGATGTGACAACTTGTGCATCACAGGTTCATCATTCCAAACCCAATGCTTTGTCAAGGCGTAAATGTCATTTTGAGCTAGTAGTTTGGTAATGTCTTCAATGGATGGTTGCCCATCCTGTTCAATAAGCGGAAAGTCGTAGAGGTTTTGCCAAATGCCTTTCTGAGTTCTCTTTTGCAAGACAGTTCTTTGCTGAGCATCTAATATGACGTAATAGTGTAGGGTACGTTTTTTGATTTTCAACTTTTTTTCTTTGACTGGGAATTCTGCAACTGCATTTTTTTGGTAAGCATAACACTTTTCATTAAAAAAACATTTTTCACAAAGTGCAGCTTTAGGCTTGCACTGCTGCGAACCAAATTCCATCATCGCCTGATTATGAGTGGAAGGTTTCCTGCGGTCTAGAAATTCATCGGCAAGTTGTTGAAACTCTTTAATGCCTAAAGAAGAATTTATAGGGGTATGTATTCCAAATATTCGTGCTAGAACTCGATACACATTTCCATCGACAACAGCCCTTGGCTCATCGTAACAAAAGGAAGCTATGGCCGCAGCCGTATATGGGCCAATTCCTTTGAGTCTTATAAGCCCATCGTATGACTTCGGAAATTCTCCATTCAATTTTTCAACGATGTACTTTGCAGTCACATGCAAATTTCGAGCTCTACTGTAATAACCTAAACCTTGCCATAATTTTAGAACCTCTTCTTCTGTCGCAGTAGCCAAATCAAATACAGTGGGATACGTTTTAGAAAAGGCTTCAAAGTATGGTAACCCCTGTTCTACTCTTGTTTGTTGAAGTATTATTTCACTTAACCAAATAAGGTAGGGATTCTTAGTTTGCCTCCAGGGTAGACTTCTTTTATTGAATTCATACCATTGCTGCAGGCCTTTACGAAATGACTCTATCATTAAAATTGTGCTTTATAACACTAAAATGTAGCGTTTTAGAGTTAAACAAAGTTTTAATTTATATATTTGCAAGCCAAAAAAACAAATAAAATGACGAAAGCAGACTTAGTAAACAATATTTCAGAAAAATTAGGAATCGACAGAGGGGATGTACAAGCAACAGTAGAGTCTTTTATGGGCGAGATTAAGAATTCACTTGAGAACGGTGACAATGTTTATCTAAGAGGTTTTGGAAGCTTTGTCATTAAGATGAGAGCTGAAAAAACAGGAAGAAATATTTCGAAAAATACAACTATTAAAATACCTGCACACAATATTCCATCATTTAAGCCTGCAAAAGTTTTTGTGGAAAGTGTAAAGAGTAACGTTCAAGTAAAATAATTTATTAATCTAACTTTAAGTGCTATACTATGCCGAGTGGAAAAAAGAGAAAAAGACATAAGGTAGCTACTCACAAGCGCAAAAAGCGCAGAAGAGCTAACCGACACAAGAAGAATTAATCTTCTGTAAAACACGTTCTTTGACATGATGGTTAACGTGATTTTTATCACAATTGTTTAAATTTTGCGCAGATAGCGCATTCTAAAATATATAACAGTGAATAATGAATTAATTATAAGAACTAGTTCAGACACTGTTGACTTTGCTTTACTTAAAGAAGGTAAACTTATCGAGCTTCACCGCGAAGAAGACGATAGCAGCTTTTCAGTCGGAGATATATATTTAGCAAAAATCAGAAAGTCTGTAACTGGACTAAACGCAGCCTTTGTAGACGTTGGATATGAGAAAGATGCATTTCTACACTACCACGATCTAGGGCCTCAGTTGAGTTCAATGCTAAAATTTATCAAAGGCATAAGAACAAACAAAATTAAATCTTACAATCTCGAAAAATTCCCATTTGAAAAAGATATCGAGAAAGACGGTAGTATAAGTGATGTTATCAAATCCAATCAGTCCATTCTAGTTCAGATTGTAAAAGAGCCTATATCTACCAAAGGTCCCAGAATAAGCTCAGAATTATCTCTTGCGGGAAGATATGTGGTCATTGTACCTTTTTCAAATCGAGTATCTGTTTCTCAAAAAATTGAAAGCAGAGAAGAAAAAGATCGACTAAAACGACTTATAACCAGTATTAAACCAAAGGGTTTTGGAGTTATTGTAAGAACTGTAGCTGAAGGAAAAAAAGTTGCAGAATTAGATGCTGATTTACAAAAATTAGTGTCGAAGTGGGAAACAATGTGCAGAAAACTGCACAAAGCTTCTCATCCTTCTAAAGTATTTGCGGAACTCAACAGAGCGACAGGGTTCTTAAGAGACGTATTAAACGATAGTTTTACGGGTATTTATGTCGACAATGAAGATGTAGCCGACCGAATAAAAGACTACATCTCAGAGATTTCACCCAAACAAGAATCTCTTGTAAAACTTCACAAAGGAAATACGCCCATTTATGAAAAGTTTGGAATAGAACGTCAAATTAAAACATCTTTTGGCAGAACGGCTTCAATGAGTAAAGGTGCCTATTTAGTAATAGAGCATACCGAAGCCTTACACGTGATTGATGTTAATAGTGGAAATCGTTCAAACAAAGCAAACAATCAAGAAGAAACTGCATTAGAAGTTAATCTTCTGGCTGCCTCAGAAATTGCCCGACAATTAAGATTAAGAGATATGGGGGGAATTATAGTGGTAGATTTCATAGACATGGGTCGAGCTGAAAACAGAAAAAAATTGTTCGAGTTTCTTAGAGACGAAATGAAAGAAGATCGAGCGAAACATAAAATTCTTCCACCAAGTAAATTTGGACTTATCCAAATTACAAGACAACGGGTGAGACCTGAAATGAATATCAAAACTTCAGAGGTCAATCCCAATAATCAGGGTCAAGTGGAAGCTCCTATCGTGCTCATCGATAAAATAAATGCAGATGTTGAACGCATCGCAAGCGGAAAAGCAAACGACGTTTTTCTCAACATTCATCCCTTTATCGCAGCATATTTGACTAAAGGATTTTTATTTTGGCCAAAATCAATTCGATTACAATGGTTTTTGAAATATAAAAAATGGATTCGTATACAGCCCAGAGATGCATATACTTATTTACAATACAGATTCAAAAACAAAAAAGGAAGAACGATAAAATCGTAAATTTTAAAAGAGCTCCTCTAAAAGGAGCTCTTTTTTTTTTACTTAAATTTCACCATGGCATTCTTATCAAAAAATGACAAGACGTATACTGTAGAAGAGGCACAAAAGAAATTAGAATACTACTGCGCATATCAAGAGCGTTGCCATCAAGAGGTTACCCAGAAATTAAAAGAGATGAAAATGATTCCTGAGGCAATAGACCAAATAGTAGTACACTTGATCGAAGAAAATTTCCTGAATGAAACCCGCTTCGCACAATCATTTGCAAGAGGAAAGTTTAGAATAAAAAAATGGGGGCGTCATCGAATTACAAACGAATTACAAAAGCGCAATATTTCAAAATTCAATATAAAAATTGGACTTAAAGAAATCGTCGAAGAAGAATATCATAAAGTCTTTTTCAATCTCTTAGACCAAAAGAAAAGCGAATATAAACACCTGTCCCTCCTTGAACAGAAAAAAAAGATTCAATCTTATTTTACCTACAGAGGCTGGGAATTTGAACTCATTTCAGAAGGTCTCAATTCGCTGGAGTAATCAATTCTTACTACGAGCTAATTCGTTGCGTTCAATTTTATGCGAAGGTCTTGTCCATTTTGGTTTTTCTCCTAACGATTCTAGTTCAGATCCATCAGCTTCAACTGTAGTTGGCTGCGGAGCTTTCACGAATGGTTTTTGAAAATTCAATCCAAGCGATTTGAACAGTTCCATATCCTCATTGATATCGGGGTTTGGTGTGGTCAATAACTTATCTCCAGCAAAAATGGAATTTGCACCAGCTAAAAAGCAAAAAGCTTGACCTTCAGCTGACATCTGAGTCCTTCCTGCAGACAAACGCACTTGAGTATTAGGCATTACTATTCGTGTGGTAGCCACCATTCTTACCATTTCCCAGATTGAAACAGGTACATTCGTTTCCATTGGAGTTCCTTCAACAGCAACCAAGGCGTTAATTGGAACCGATTCTGGTTGTGGATCTAAATGAGCTAAAGCAACTAGCATTCCGACTCTGTCATCTACAGATTCACCCATTCCTATAATTCCTCCACTACAAACGGTAACATTGGTTTTTCGAACATTGTCAATGGTGTCTAATCGGTCTTGATAAGCACGAGTTGAGATGACTTCCTTATAGTAATCCTCTGAAGTGTCAAGGTTATGGTTATAGGCATAAAGACCTGCCTCTGCCAAACGTTTTGCTTGTTGTTCAGTAATCATCCCTAGGGTACAACAAACTTCCATATCCAGTTTGTTAATCGTACGAACCATTTCAAGAACCTGATCGAATTCTGGGCCATCTTTTACATTTCTCCAAGCTGCACCCATACACACTCTTGAACTTCCGCTTGACTTGGCTCTTAAAGCTTGCGCTTTTACCTGTTGTACACTCATCAAATCATTTCCTTCAACATCAGTGTGGTAGCGAGCAGCTTGAGGGCAATATCCACAATCCTCTGGACATCCGCCAGTTTTAATTGATAGTAGGGTAGAAACCTGAACGGAGTTAGGATCGTGAAACTTTCGATGCACAGTAGCCGCACGATACACCAATTCCATAATGGGCAATTCGTAAATTTCTTTGATCTCCTCTCTTGTCCAATCGTGTTTTATAGCACTCATATCAACGTTTTAATTCGTTTAAATGAAGTTTAAATTTTTCGTATTAAAAGTGAAACAGCATTTCCTCCAAATCCTGCCGAATTCACCAATATAGTATTGAGTTGAACATTTTCATTTCCCGAAGATTTATGAGGATTAACCGCATAAAATTCTTGGTGTTCGAGCATGAAAATAGCCATTTCTAAACTCAATAACATTGAAGCTCCAAAAGTATGACCAATTATCCATTTATTGTTTGTCAATAATGGAGTTTCTTTTCCGAATACCTTATGAATAGCTTTCAACTCTGCCAAATCACCTTGCTTGGTTCCAGGAGCATGCATGACAATGGCGTCAATCTTGTGATCTCCTTTAGCCATAGTCATGGCTTTTTGAAAACAGCTCCCATTTGAAGATAGGGCAGCGGGATGCACAATTGGTTCTATGGCATATCCAACACCCTTAATAGCGTACTTTGCATTCTTAGGTTCATTACTTAGCAAGAGTAATCCTGCTCCCTCTCCTAAAACCATAGTATTTTCAAGCTTGTCAAAATTGCCAGCTTGGCTCTCTGCTTTACTGTAAATCCCCAAACGATCTAATTGAGCCATGGTGAATGGAGTCAAAGCGGCTTCTGCTCCTCCAGCAATAAAGTGTGCGCTCATGCCTGAATTTAAGTAAGCCACGGCTGTTAGGATACTCTGGGCCGCCGTGGAACAGGTCATAGAATTCTCAACATTAGGCCCAAAAGCGCTCAAATCCTGTGCTACCCAGGAACTAATATTACCCATGGTTGTTGTTGGTGAAGAAAGTTGCCTAACGTCCTCCTTGTTCATAAAGGCTTTATAATCTCCCTCAAGCAATTCAGTCGCCCCCCGTGAAGATCCCAGACTAACTCCAATTTGACCATTAATCCGTGTGCATGATTGACGCATTTTAGCGCTCAAGATCAATGCTAAACGAACGCTACGATCTAATTTTGAATAATACTTTGAATCTGAAGGCAATACGTATTTATTATCTATACAACCTACAAAACGATCAAGTTCATCATTAAATCGAAGCGATGTTTGCCCGCTTAAGTAGCCTTTTCTTTTCTCAGCCTCTTCTATACCAAGTGCGGAAACAGTCTGAATTTCTTCTATGTAAACGGCCTTCTCCATTACAGTTCTATCGCTGCGCGTACCGCATCGTAAATTTTGTTCATCTGTCGAGTGGTACAGGTATAAGGAGCACTGATATAAATTGTATTTCCCAGGGGTCTTAAATACACTCCCTGTCGCATAAAAAATTGATAGAGCTCGTTGCGCTTATTGCCATATCTACTCATCTCCTTGTTGAGTTCAAAGGCCAATATTACACCCTTGCATCTTGCATTTGACACCTTGTGATTAGCATTGAGTTCATCGACAAATTGAAGATGTTGTTTTTCAATTCGTCGAATCCCATTTTGAATCGATTTTGAATTGAGCAAATCAATAGCAGCGCTTGCAACAGCACAGGCCAAAGGGTTTGCGCTGTAAGTGTGGCCGTGAAAAAATCCTTTGGCCAATTCGTTACTCAAAAAGGCGCTGTAAATATCCTCCGTACACGAGGTTAATGCTAAGGGCAACATTCCCGCGCTCAACGCCTTCGATAAACAAATGAAATCGGGTTTATTTGAGAGTTGCTCAGAGGCAAAATGAGTTCCAGTCTTTCCGAATCCTGTCATAACCTCATCAGCAATACAAAGAATCGCATTACCCTGGCAAAAGGCTAAAACTCGATCTAAATGAACTGCGTCATACATTTTCATTCCTGCTGCTCCTTGAATCAAAGGCTCATAGACAAACGCAGCAATATCCTGTGTTTCACTTAAGTGTTGAAGCTTTGACATCACCTGCTCGATATTATCCTTGTGTGGAACAGGAATGCGCTCCACTCGAATAAAAAATTTCTCAAAGGGACCATTGTACACAGACAATCCAGATACTGACATTGCACCAAAGGTGTCTCCGTGAAAGCCATCTTCAAATGCGATTAAGGTTTCTTTTTTTACCCCTTTGTTAAAGTGATATTGCAAGGCCATTTTAATAGCTACTTCTACTGAGGTTGATCCATTATCTGAAAAAAAGAGTCGCTTTTGATTTTGGGGTAATATTCCTATCAGCTTATCAGCTAAATCCGTGGCTGCTTGATGTGTAAATCCCGTAAAAACGACCTGATCTAGCTTTTTTGCTTGTTTTGAAATGGCCTTAGTGAGCTTTTGATGACAATGACCATACATCGCGGTATACCAAGAAGCAATTCCGTCGATATATTTATTGCCATTTGAGTCCCACAGGTATACCCCTTTTGCTTTTTTAATAGGCAAGGGCGGTAATGCAATTTGATGTTGGGTTAAAGGATGCCAAAGGTGCTCTTTATCCGTCTTTTCAATATTCCTTCTTTTCTCGCCTTTGAAAAGCATTTTTACGCTTGAATTTTTATCTTGCAAAGATGAGTATTCTTCCAAAGACTTCTAGGGCTTCCTTACGTGTTTTAACAATTCTCATTTTAATCAGCTTTTTTTTAAGAGCTCCTTTTTTTTTCAGGGATTATATTGATAAAGATGAAAGTACTTTTATAATCATGGGGCAAAGCTGGGTCGATGGTCAGCTACCCTTTACCTCTTTATGGGATTTAAAGCCTCTATTTGTATTTGGTTTTTTTGCGCTCCTGATTCAACTGTTCGGAAAAAGCTTGATACTCATCAGAGCTGTAGGTATGATCGTGGTAGGGTTGACTGCCTACATATTCTACACCCAAAGCAAAAGTTTTCGCTCAAAAAATCAATCTCTTTTTGCAGCCACTTTCTGCTGTTATTTACTCTCATTATTTGGAGCAGTACAAGGTGTGATGAGTGAGCATTTAGCCGTTTTTTCTTTGCTTTTAGGATGGTTTTTTTACCATGAAAAGAGATATTATGTCTTAGCAGGATTTATACTTTTCAGCGCTTTATTATTTAAAAGCAATTACGTCTATGCCCTTTTCTTATTCGCTCTCACAGAACTGTACTTCGCCATAAAGAATAAATCCTTTTCTCCACTTTACAAGTCGTTTTTAGGCTTATTGATTCCCATTGGGATTTGCGTTTTCCCCTACTGGCAATCAGACAATCTCAGCTCCTTGTACAGCGCCATGATTTTAGCCCCTTTAGCCTATGCTGATGTCAACATTATAACACAGCTCAAAACCTTGCTATACATTCTTCCTATAGGTGGTATTTATCTCTTTATCCTCTTAAAAAACAAGTATGAACTCAACAGGAGAAATATAGGTTTACTCGCCCTTAATATTGGGGTTCTTTTTTCTTTTATTAAACTGGGTAAAATCAATGATCACTATCTATTGCAATGGTATCCACTCTTTTTGTTATTCCTAGTGCAATCAAAGTTCAAATGGCCACAGTTTGAAACCAAAAAAAGTGTTCGAGCAGCACTTCTACTCTTTCTATTACTCCCCGTAGAAAGCTACAAAGAATACAAAGCGCTTTGGGCACATCAAAAGCAAAACGATTCATGGTACAACGGCGAAGGAGTGGCTGTTCCCAACTATTTAAAAGAACAAAAGCTCGATCAAGAATCTGTATTTTATTTAGATTTTCACATCGGTTATTGGTTTCAAAATCAAAACCCTCCGACTATGATAGCGACGCATCCTTCAAACATAGCTCGTGAAGAATTATATCCCTTTATACCAAGTATCAAATCCAATCCTTTAGAAGAAATAAAACACCTCTTTGAAGTTGTGCGTCCAAGCATTGTAGTGAAGTCAAAAAATAAAATATTAGGAAAGAATTTTGATCGTGAAAACCAGCAAATACAAGACTATTTGAATCGCTTCTACCGTCCTATTCACCACATTGATAAAGCCGTAATATTGCAGCGTTTAGAGCTCGATTAAAGACGCTTTCAAGGCGTCTGCCGCTCTTTTAATCTGCTGCTGATCGATTACTTTTAACTCGGGCATTCGACCCAGTAGATGTACATTACCCATTTTGAGAATTATAGATTCTGTTTCAGGGTTTTCGTCTCCGTTAAAAAGAATGTAAGGCCTAATTCCTTTGGAATTCAAATATTGAATGCTGAGTAAACTGTGATTGATACTGCCCAAATAATGCCTTGAAACTAAAATGACCTTGTCGCTCGCCTCTATTAAATCAGCGATAGTTTCTTTTTGATTTAGTGGTACTAAAAGTCCTCCTGCCCCTTCAATCACTAAACGATTTGTGGTTTTTGGTCGAATGATTTGTTCAATATCTATCTCAACACCAGAGCGAGCCGCAGCTGCATGAGGACTCATAGGGTACTTCAATTCGTATGAAGGAGTATAAATCATAGACTTAGTATTGGTGATTAAATCTCTGATTTTATCTCGATCTCCGTAATCCAAATCACCGGCTTGCACTGGTTTAAAATAATCCGCTTCAAGCGCTTCAGTAATTACAGCTGAACAGATTGTTTTTCCAACCTCAGTAGATATTCCAGTAATAAAATAATGCGTGCTCATGCTTGTGATTGAAAATAAGAATGGATGGTTTCTAAAAGGCGCTTAATTTCATCCTCAGTATTAATGGCGTGTAACACTACTCGAATGCGCTCCTCACCTTTAGCTACGGTTGGATATCGAATTGCTGCTAAGGCAAATTTATGTTGTTGCAAGTGATTTTGTAAATCGATGGCTTGAGCATTATCCTTGCATTTTATACCTTGAATTGCAGAAGTGCTTTTCAATAGATTAGGCATCAAATTCAGTTCTTCTGCGGTCTTCAGAAAATAAGAAATACCATTTAACAGTTTAGATCGAAGTATTGCTGCCTTCTCCGAACGACTTAATTCAATGGCGGCCTTTATTTTTAAAACACTAAAAGGATCTAAGGCCGTAGTATAAATTAGAGATCGGCTATGATTGATTAAATAATCTTTAGTCTTTTGGCGGCATAATAAACTCGCTCCATGCACTCCATAGGATTTTCCAAAGGTCACAATACTTAAAAAATACTGTTTGTAGTCGTGTGAATAAATACCTGAAGAATGAGCGCAATCGACAATCATTCTTATTTCATTGGCATCGCAAAAGGCTTTCAATTCGTCAAGGGGAGCCAAATCACCATCCACAGAAAAGACAGATTCAGTAATTAGATAAATATTCTTACACCCCTTTAACTGTTCGTATTTATTTCTTAAATCTGAAAGGTCATTGTGTCTAAACTTATACGACTTCGCTGGACTCATTTTTAAACCGTCCCTAATACTAGCGTGACAAAGTGCATCGTATAAAACAAGGTCATTCTTTTGAAGTATGGCAGAGATCCATCCTATATTCGCCGAAAATCCGGAATTGTATACCAGAGCTGCTTCGACTTCAAAGGTTTCACAAAGGGTTTGCTCGAGTTGTTCATAGGCCAGGTGGTTGCCGCTAAGCAATCTCGAACCTGTAGAACCATTTAGATTATTTGAAAAAGATTGAAAATGTTCTAGTGCTTTCTCGTGAATTACCGCTTCTCTTGCAAAACCCAAATAGTCATTAGAAAAAAAATCCACGCCCTCGAAGGTTTTTAAACTTCGAAAAGCGTGGTTTTCTTTTTTATGGTTTAAAGACTGAATTAATTCTAATGGTAAATCATTCATGCATTACCGATTAAAATTTAGTCAATCAATACGATAAGTTTGTTGTTTTTGAATTCTACAGTACCGCTCAAAACTTCTAAACAATAGTCCCCGTTTTGATTGGTGCTAAATTTAGATTGGTATTGCTCGTCGATATTGAGATTCCCTTTGATTCTCAATTCACCGTCTTTTAAAAGCGAAACAATCGAGGCGTGATTTTCTAACATTTGAAACTGCCCGTCCACACCTGGGACGCTTACAGACTCAACATCGCCTGAATAAAGTGTAGCTTCTGGAGAAACAATCTCTAAATACATCTCTAAATTTGTTTATTAGGCTTCTGCCAACATTTTTTGTCCTTCTTCAATAGCTTCTTCAATGGTTCCCTTAAGGTTGAATGCTGCTTCCGGAAGGTGATCTAACTCACCATCCATAATCATATTAAACCCTTTGATAGTGTCTTTAATATCAACTAATACACCTGGGATTCCAGTAAACTGCTCAGCAACGTGGAAAGGCTGAGATAAAAATCGCTGTACCCTTCTTGCTCTTGCTACTGCAAGTTTATCTTCTTCTGAGAGTTCTTCCATACCTAAGATGGCAATGATATCTTGAAGTTCTTTGTAGCGCTGTAACAACTCTTTTACTCGTTGTGCACATGAATAATGCTCATCTCCTAGAATCTCAGCTGTTAAAATTCTTGAAGTAGAATCTAGCGGATCTACCGCTGGATAAATTCCAAGCTCAGCAATTTTTCTAGAAAGTACAGTAGTTGCATCTAAGTGAGCGAAAGTTGTAGCAGGAGCAGGGTCAGTTAAATCATCCGCAGGTACGTAAACCGCTTGTACCGATGTGATCGAACCATTTTTTGTCGATGTGATACGCTCTTGCATTGCCCCCATTTCTGTGGCTAAAGTAGGCTGATATCCTACCGCAGATGGCATCCTACCAAGTAGGGCAGAAACCTCAGAACCAGCTTGAGTAAATCGGAAGATGTTATCCACAAAGAATAGAACGTCTTTACCTTGACCGTCACCAGCTCCATCTCTAAAGTATTCCGCAATGGTTAATCCAGATAAAGCAACTCGTGCACGTGCACCTGGAGGTTCATTCATCTGACCGAATACGAAAGTTGCTTTTGATTCTTTCATAGCCGCTTTATCTACTTTAGTTAAATCCCATCCACCTTCTTCCATAGAATGTAAGAAGTCATCTCCATACTTTATAATTCCTGACTCTAACATCTCACGAAGTAAATCATTTCCTTCTCTTGTTCGTTCACCTACACCAGCAAACACCGATAATCCACCGTGTCCCTTCGCAATATTGTTGATTAACTCTTGAATTAAAACCGTCTTACCTACACCAGCACCTCCAAATAATCCAATTTTACCTCCCTTAGCATAAGGCTCAATGAGGTCAATAACTTTAATTCCTGTGAAAAGAACTTCTGTAGATGTAGAAAGATTCTCGAAAGCAGGTGCTTCTCTGTGAATTGGCAATCCATTGTCACCTTCTTTTGGTAAACTTTCTAAACCGTCAATTCCATCTCCAATTACATTGAATAATCGTCCGTAAACGTCTTGACCTATAGGCATTTGAATAGGAGCTCCAGTGGCACTCACCTCTGAGCCTCTACTCAAACCATCCGTTGAATCCATTGAGATTGTTCTCACTGTATTTTCTCCAATGTGAGATTGGACTTCTAATACTAAAAGAGAACCGTCAGCTTTGGTGACTGTCAATGAATCATAAATTTTTGGAATCGCTACTCCAGAATCAAATTCTACATCGATTACTGGGCCAATAATCTGAGCAATTTTTCCTGTTACCTTGGACATTTGAATTTAGTTTTAAATAACACAACAATAGGTTGCTTTTCGGCTGCAAATATAAACTAATGTTTGCGATTGAAAAAAAACATTTATCAAACAAAAAAGGCGTCCCTGAGGACGCCTTTATATTTTAAATATAACTCAATTAGAAATTGATGTTGAATGATGCGTAATAAATTGATCCGATTGCACCAGAACCAATTGCATTGATGTATTCTTCACCCGAAACATTTGATCCACCGATTTTGAAAACAGAGTTGATCGCTGGTAAATTATATCTTACAGATGCGTCTAAGACACTGTATGCAGGAATTTCTCCATCAGCAAAAGAAGCTTGCCAAGAGTAAGCATCTGATTGACGATAATTTAATTGGAATCCTACATTTTTTACAATCTCATCATGACCTAAAGACATTTTGATGCGATTACGTGCAGTGTTAAATCCTACACGGAAATCGTTACCTACTTCATCAAAATCAAGTTCATTGAAGGTATAGCTAAATCCAAGATCGAATCCTCCTAAACGAGCATCTAATCCTGCAACAACTCCATATGATTTAACTGGTAAATCTGTATTTGAATAAGCTTGATAAACTTTGTAATCTCCATTTTGAAGTGCTGCACCAGCTAAAAGTTCTTCTTGCGAAGAAGGAGCCCCAGAGAAGGCTCTACCGTATAATGGAACTACTTTAGTTTGTCCTGCAACAAAATTAGAGTAGCTGTTCCAGTATGCACTAATATCCAAAGATACTGCTCCAAAATTTCCTCGATATCCTACTTCGAAAGCCTCAATTTCTTCAGGCTGAATTAGTTCAGTGTCTACTTTTTGTGGAGCACCAGCTAAAACAGAGCTAAGAGAAAATGAGTTTTCATAAGCTGCACGACCAGAAACCTGTACTTGAGAAGGTAAACCAAGCGCTTGAGCTCCAGCAGATGTACTGAACGTTCTTATATCTCGATCTAAGTTGTCAGGTGCACCTCCAACTAGGATGGCTTGACCTACATCTAACCCAATAAATAAATCTTGAGTAGTTGGATTTCTAAAACCTGTTTGAGCAGATACTCTTAGGTTGTGGTTACGATTTTCTCCAGCAGTATATGCCAATGAAAATCTTGGCGAAACAAAACCATCAAAGAATTCATTCTTATCGTATCGCGCAGAAGTAGTTAATTTCAAACGATCGTCTGCCATTGACTTTTGCAACTGAACATAAGCTCCATACTCGTTGTACTTGATTGGCCCGTCACTATCGGTAAAAATAGTACCATTAGAGTTCAATTCGTATTGACGATAAGAACCCCCAACTTGGATGTCAGCCCAGTCATCAATTAAGTGTGCTAAATTGTAATTACCGTTTACGTGTCTAAACTTAGTGTTATCAATAAAGCGAGCACCTGAATTAAAGTTTCCGTCTTGCTTAACGGCATTAAATGCTTGCCCAAAAGCTTCAGTTCCAGGAATTAATCTTCCTGTATCTGCAACTTGTCTAGCTAAAGCGTGCGCTTGAGCCTCTGGAACATTAGGTAATAATCCTCCAGAAAGTAACCCTTGTAAACTCGCTCCAATAAATGTTTGTGCGTATTGTGTAAACCAGTCAGCATCACTCTTCCATCTTCTATTGATGTTGATTCCCGCAAAACGAGTATCGTAAGCGTCTCCAGAATCTTCAGCTGTAATGTAAGCTCTCACAAAGAAGTTGTCATTTTTAATTTCAAACTTCTGCTGTGTCATGGCGAACCCAGAAACTGCATAACGGTTAGATCCTTGATAAATAGTCGTCCCTGTTCCTTTTCTGTAGTTATAGATTAACTCTAAATCATCTCCAAAAGGTTTGTAGTGAACTGCAAAGTCTCTCTTTATCGATTCAGCATTGTAATCAGCTAAATCTCTTTCATCATAACCTGTTCTAGAAACAGTAGCAGCTCCTAATGTCCCAGCTGGAATTGGAATACCCACTCCTTGAGCGATTAAGTCAAAATCTAAAGAGGTAGCAACCTCATCTCCATAAACATTTAAACCGTCATAAGCGAGATTATTCGCTCTGTTTGAACCTGCAGTAGCACCTCTAGAAACGTCTTGAGTACTATTAGCATGCCAGTCTTCACCTTTTAAAACAGAGATGTTTGCTTTAATCGCAAGTTTGTCGCTAAACTTTTTAGCAAAACGAACTCCCCAATCGTAGTAATCGTTTGTTCCGGCAGCCTCTTGAGTGGTAATACCACGCTTTACATAAGCACTTACTCCTTCAGAAGTAAAGGGGCTCTTAGATCTCATGAATAAGATACCATTGAATGCGCCTGCTCCATACAGTGCTGAAGATGCACCCGGAAGAATTTCTACACTTTCAACGTCTAATTCAGACATCCCCACAAGGTTACCTAATACGAAATTCAAACCAGGAGCAGTATTATCCATACCATCTACAAGTTGTAGGAATCTAGTGTTAGAAAAAGTTGAAAAACCTCTTGTATTAATAGATTGGAATGTCAACGAGTTCGTGTTAATGTCTACACCTTTTAAATTCTGCAAAGAACTATAAAAAGATTCTGAAGAAGCATTTTGAATTTGTTTGAGTCCAAAACGCTCTACCGATACTGGTGATTCAAAAATACGTTCAGGTGTTCTTGAAGCAGAAATTACAATCTCGTCTAAAGATGTTGTATTTTCTGACATTACAATAGTAATACCACCTACGTTGTTTACCGTTACTGTTGCAGCAGAATAACCTAAACTACTTGCTTTCAGTGTAAATGGAGCACTCAGGCTTGTTGTAAAACTGAATTTTCCATCAAAATCAGCAACTGCTCCCTGTGCTTTCCCCACCATTACAACGTTGGCATTTGGGATTGGTTGACCATCTGTGTCAACAACAGTTCCTTGAACAGTGGTTTGGGCTATAGCCAAACTACTGGACATAATAATTAATAAAGTAAAAAAATGTTTCATCATCGCGTACTTAATTTTAGTCAATTAGTGAAAGTAAAAATAAACTTTTTCACCAAGACTGAAAAATATAATCAAAAACGTAAAAAAAATTATAATTCTTTAAGAATCCGGCAAAGGTTTATAAAGACTGTGTTTTTGAAACTACAATCTCCTTAGCCTGTGGTAACATCCACCACGGCAAGTGCGGAAAAGCGTGATGTTCATGATGGTATCCAAAAAAATAACAACTGAAGAAAGCAAGCAAATGATTTTTATTTTGACTTCTAGACTGCGTTGTGTGTTGGTGATCACCCCGATGCGGTAAATAAGTGCCAAAAACAAAAAGTTGTAGAGTACTCAGAAAAGAAGGCAACATCCAAAAGAGCATTAAATTTTCAGCGGGAAAATACGGTTTGAGTAAGTTATACGTAATCGATGCCGCTAATAGTTGATACCATTTAATGTATTGCATCATAAACTTGAAAAGCCATACAAAAAAAGGTCCTTGATGCACATCGGGGTCATCATTTGTATTTACATGCTTATGATGTTCATGATGTTTTTTTTCTAAGACGTGATAAGGATTAAATAAAAAAAGAGTCGCAGTTAGAATACCTATAAATCGATTTATTCTTGGATGACTTGGGGCAACCACCCCATGAATGGAATCATGCGTTGTGATAAATAAGCCTGTGTACAAATGAGTTTGAATTGCCACGAACAAATACATTAAAGGATTTGTCCAAACAATTTCAATACCCATAAAAAAATATAAGGATATCGACCACAAAAAAATGATAACTAAGGCAATAACCAGTCCCTTATATGTATACTTTTCATACTGCATTGATTCACAAATTAATGCTATGTTACATTTTAGAAGTTAAGAAGAGGTAAAAATATAAAAAATCCTTAGTAATAAAGTATATAACGATGTCGCGACAAGTATTTTCGATTTTCTGAAATTATTTACGCAATTCACTCATTTTCTGAAAGATAAAAATCAATTGTGTTTAGAAAAATACAATGCTAAACAAAATTTAAAAATCAATTTATTCAAGTGAGAAAATTCAGATTAGATTCAATAAAAAAGGATTGATTTTAAATTAATCAAATTTCATAATTTTTATAAAAATCTGTAGAAAGCATCAATACACTATTTTTGAACTAATTCTTGAATGATGTTCAACTCAAATCATGTAGATATAGACATACTGTCCACCCGCGCTTATAACTTGCGTTGGGCAACACTGCCAAAGGGAGTTATTCCGCTAACGGCAGCTGATCCAGATTTTCCAGTTGCACCACCAATTCAAAAAGCGCTCAAAGAATATATAGACGGTGGATATTTAAGTTATGGTCCTGCTGAAGGTCTTCCTCAGTTTAAAGATGCGGTAGCAAGAGACTATAAAATAAAGAATAAGGTAGCCTACGATTCAAATTGTATTTTACCTGTTGATAGTGCCGCGTTTGGTATCTATCTCTGTTGTAAAGCACTCTTAAAACCAGGAGATGAGGTCATTATTTTTGATCCCGTAGATTTTTTATTCAAATATTCGGCAGAAAAAGTTAGCGCAAAAACAATTGCGTACCAAACACCTCAAAAAAACGATGCCTTTGATTTCAATGAATTGTCTTCACTGATCAATTCTAAAACAAAAATGATTTGTCTGTGTAACCCTCTCAACCCAACGGGTAAAGTCTTTACACGTGAAGAATTATTGACCCTCGCAGAAGTAGTGGCCAAGCATAAAGATATAATTGTACTATCAGATGAGATTTGGAGCGATATCATTTTTAACCCAAATACATTCAATGCCTTTGCGAACATCGGACATGTATTTGATCAAACTATTACAGTTACGGGCTACAGTAAATCCTATGGACTCGCAGGTTTACGAATAGGGAGTGTCTTATGTCCAAACGAAATGATTTATAATCAAGTATTTGAATCTTCATTACATCAATCAACTGTACACGGAACAAATGTTTTGGGACAAATCGCCGCAACAGCAGCCTTAAATGACGCCCAACACTGGTTGTCCTCTTTCGTCGCCCATTTGCATAAGATGAGAGATCTTGCGGTCCAAAAGCTCAATGAAATGCCTGGGGTTAGTTGTAAACATCCAGAGGGTTGCTACGTCTTATTTCCCGATATAACTCAAACTGCTTATACCGCAACAGAATTGCATGAAAATTTACTTGAAAAAGCCAGAGTGGCAGTTGTTCCCGGTCTTCCAAAGTGGTTTGGTTCGGCTGCAGAAGGTAATATTAGACTGAGTTTTGCCACCTCTGAAGAATTGTTGACCGAAGCTCTTGATCGTATTCACAATTTTTTAGAGAGTCATAAATAGCGATTCAAATCCTTACCTGAAGTATGAGTGAAGACTGCAATAATTCTGTTAAAACAAGGAAGTAACTAGATTCAAAAATCAAAGTGTTTCTTGAATTTTTTTATTTTTTTGGTCTTGTATAACTAAGCCCTGCACCAACTGCAACACCAACAGCAAGCCATGTCGGTTCTCTTGTGGCGGCAAAAACTGCTGCTCCTATTGCTGTTCCGATACCAATCCAATTACCTGTATTATTAAATTTCTTATTCATATCATCAGATTCCTTTTCTACTCCGCAGTGATTGAATAATCTTGTGGGTTGGAATTTGTAACCTTCATCTAATTCTTTCTAAGAATTAGATTCATTTTTATGATAACAATTCTAATAAATCTTTATTACTGGTTGAGAGACCTCAACGATATCCTTTCTCTTGATTCGTTCTTGTCTAATCTTACCTTTCTTGCATATTGAATGAACATGGTTGTTCTTAAACTCACTTCCACGAGGGGTTTTCAAACCTTCATCATTGAATATTTTAGAAATCTTTCTATAACCAATAGGGGTTACATTACTCTCTTTATATTCACAAATTCGATTGAATAAATACTGTTGGTAATCACTATAATTTGATTCCCAAAGTTTGGTGGTAGTAATTGATATTGAGAATTTTACGATTAGGTTGTAGGGGTTACAACTTTGAACACATAACTCTACTCCACTGTGATACCCTCATTTATGGAGGGTGGGTTCCCCATCTCACATTTACGTTCAATTTAACCTCAACGAAGTTTTCTGTCCACCAATATAAGAGAACCTATCCAGAACGAAAAGATGTCCGAGATAAGGTCTGGGAATTACACAACAAAGGTTGGGGATACACTAAGATTCATCAGTATCTTCAAAAGAATGGTTATGAGATTGGAAAAAGTAGAACAACTGTCGATTCTATGATTACGAAGATGAAAAAGAGAGAATATATCCTCGGATTACAAGACCAAATAAGGAAATACGAAGATTTTAAGATTCAATATTTTAGATTGTAAATTTATTTAATAGTAAATTATTGAGGGTGGGTTAACAATACGAATGAGTATTTTAAAATGTAAAAAATATTAGTCATTTTGTAAAAAATAACTTACATTTGTAAAAAATATTTGACAAAATGAATTACTTATTTGACAACAAATACAAAAAAATCAGTGGTTTAGTTTTTTACTTAACTTCAATTATTGGTCTTTATCTCTTAATTACGGATATAATTTTTGACCTTTTTACCTTAAATGTATACTCATTGTTTTCTGAGTCAATTTCTGATTTGACTTATGGTGGTGGTTGGATAGAAAATGGTTTGGGTGATGAAATATTTACCACAATCATTATTATTTCAGGTTTAATAAATTCCTTTTGTAAAGAAAAAATTGAAGATGAGTTAATCTCTAAAATAAGGTTAGAAAGTTTAACAATGTCTTTATTTATCAGTTATGGATTAGTAATAATATCAACATTTTTGATTTACAATCTTTCTTATATGTATGTTTTGGTTTTTAATTTATTTATCATACTTATTCTATTTAATCTGATTTTCAGATACAGACTCTATGAACATTACAAGTCATAATTATGAGAAATAACATTAGAATGTATAGAGGGAAATATAAAATGACACAAGAAGACCTGTCAATTAAGTTGGGAGTGTCAAGACAAACTATTAACTCAATTGAGAATAATAAATACTTCCCTTCTCTAGAGTTGGGGTTGAAACTCTCAAAAATATTTGAGTGTAAAGTAGATGACTTGTTTAGTTTAGATTAACTCTATATCAAAAAAACAGTGAGTTTTGAGAACACCCCTCTCACCCTCCACAAATTACTCCACGGTGATACACTAATTTATGGAGGGTGGGTTCCTCACCTCACATTTACATTCAATTTAACCTCAACCAAGTTTTCTGTTCACCAACATAAGAGAACCTATCCAGAACGAAAGGAAATCAGAGATAAGGTTTGGGAACTACACCAAAAGGGTTGGGGATATACTAAGATTCACAAATACCTGATCAACAATAGTTATGAGATTGGAAAAAGTCGTACAACTGTTAATTATATGATCAAAAAGATGAAAAAAAGAGAATATATCCTTGGATTACAAGACCAAATAAGGAAGTACGAAGATTTTAAGATTCAATACTTCAGAGTATAGTTCTCCAATATTGGTAAACTCACCTCAACCTTAACACCCCATTGGTTTTTAATATAAAATCAAAGGGGTGTTTATTCGTTGAGGTCTTCTTTCAAAAAGAATTTCATAAAAGTTGTACCAAAGTGGTTTTTAGTGGTCACAACTACATACTTATTAGAAATAAGGAAATGAAAACCCAATCGGTGATTGGTATAAAATGAAAATTGAAGTGACTGAAATCTATAATATCCCTACCCAAAGGGACTGACCAAAACATAGTGGCGATAAGAATGAAGAATATGGATAAGAAGAAAGCCATCTTAAGGCTTTTCGACAGATCGATGGTGCTAGAAATTAGATTGTAAAATCTCAAGGTAATTGTCAAAATCAGTATTGAGATGACGGATAAAACAAAAGTTGTAACAGGACTTACATTACCCCACTTTCCTTTTTCTAATAGTTCGTCAACAAATAAATCAGTATACCTAGATAAGACCCAATAAAGACTAATTAGACCAATGATTAGGGTGAGAATCCATATTGATCTTATAATGATTTTCATACAGCTAAAATTACCTACAAGTCTAGTATATGAAAAGTAGGCGGTTTTGAGGCTACAATCTTTCAGTTAAGCACGAAATTTGATATTAACTAAAGTCCTTGAATCTACTACTATCCTGCCTATTTTTTATATACTGTGTTGTGCATAGTTTCTATTTTAGAAAATCTACACTTCCGTCATCCATATCGTAAACAACACCAATAATTTTAATTTCTCCATTATCTTCCATTTCTTTAAGGATTGGACTGTTCTTTCTTATCTGTTCAATTGTATTTTTTACATTACTCTCACAAGCCATATGAACAAACTCTTGATTTTTAGATGTTCTATCTCCATCATATTCAATAGTATCTACTGCAGGTCGAATTTTTGACAACATTGGTGTTATGTTTCCAAGCTTAACATCATCAACCGCTGCTTTGACTGCACCGCAATGCTCGTGTCCCATAACTAAAACAAGTTTAGAACCCGAAACTTTGCAAGCAAATTCCATACTCCCCAAAATATCTTCGTTTACAAAGTTTCCTGCTACTCTAGCAACAAATATGTCACCTATTCCTCTATCAAATACATCTTCTACAGGTATTCTGCTATCTACGCAAGAGAGTACAATAGCTTTCGGAAACTGTGCATTTGTACTTTTTCGTACTTGCTCAGAGTGGTCTCTTGCAGTAAGGTCGTTTCGCATAAATCTTTCGTTTCCTTCTTTAAGAGATTGAATTACCATATTTGGTGTTAAGGCTTCTTGCTCTTCTTTTGTCAATACTTCCTGTACTAGTCCTACTACTTTTTCTTGTTGTACTTCTGTTGATTGATTTGTCGCTTGATCTTTTGAGGTTTCATTTTTACAGGATACTAGCCCTAATCCTAGTAATAAAAATGTAATTCCAATTCTGTTTCTTGTGTTCATATTCATTGTTTATTTAAAAGTTGAAAAATGTAATTAAGTTTATTTGGTCTCTATTTCCGTTGCTCAAAAACTGATTCATATAACCAATCTCGAACCTTGCGAGTTTATTTAGTTTAAATCCAACTCCTCCATAAAGTCTATTTCTGTCAAAAACGTTGTTTTTATGATTGAGGAAAATTTCATCATATGATCAAAGATAGAACGTTTTTTCAATCATTTCTTTATTGTTTATAGGAACATTTAAAGCTAAAAAATATCGAAATCGCATTCTGAAATCTTGACTCTCAATCCATCGCTGTTCAAATCGGTAACGGTGTTGCACATTTACCCGACCAATTTTTTGCCGGGTAATGAATTGCTGGTAGATTCTATGCTCATTTACTTCTTTTTTCTCGTCAGTAGTTGGTATGTAATTTTGACTATTAATAAAACCATATCCCAACAAAATATTATTGTTGTTTTCCGTAAGATTGTAACCAATTCCTGTTCTAAGTAGAAATTGTTCTAAATCACCAATTGCATTATAATTCCTGTATTGCACTTCGTGATGCCAATTCCAATCCTTGTCAATCTTCTTATTCCCAAAATAGATAAGCCAATTCCCCAAGTCGGAAGTTTGGGAAAAGCCTTGTGCAGATAAAAAGGAAATTAAAATTATGAAAACTACTCTCGTCATTTGCTTCTTTTTAATTATGCACAACTCCCTTTATGACTCTGTTCTCCCCTTATAACAATTATACTACAAAACGTGATTGTACAGGTTTATTGTTCAATAAAGAGAATGTTATACTCAGAGAGGGAATCTGGTTTAGTTTGTTTTTCAAAAGATAGAACGAACAAAAGATTAAACCAAGTAATTGTTTATATCATACTCCACAAAGTTTCTTTCTAATACATCACAGACCCTTCCTACATTACAACTTCCACAAAATGGGTCTAACACTAAATCCCCAATTTTTGAAGACTGTAATATAAGGAAGAGTGATTATTTGTTTTGGGATGGGAGCGAGGTGTTCTCAGTTTATCCCTAAGTTTTGATTTGCGACCGCGGTCCTTACTATATCCTCATCCCAATAATCCCCCATATGCTTTCCTTTAGATTTAGGTATGTATGGTGAAATGGAAGAGGAATATGTCCCATCTGAATTCCGATGTCTTGGTGGTAAGGATATTTTAGTATTAGAACTGAGTTGAGTGGGAGTTGGATAATAATCGTAGTCATTACTCTTCACTAAATGAAATATGAAATTAAAGAGGGGGTGGATAGTTTGAACACCCCTCTCACCCTCCATAAATTACTCTACCGTAATAGGTTTGGGTTTTCCAACCCCAACACCATTTCTAACATTCAATCTTAGTGTTCTTACCAACAAATTCGTTTACCGAAGAAAGTTAGATAAATCACATCAAAAAACACATAATAAAATCCTTCAACTTAAAAACAAAGGGTTAGGGTACCGAAGTATTTCAAAAGAATTAAATAGGTTAGGATTTAAGAGTTCATTGGGAAAAGATTTCTATCCCTCTTTAGTTTCTGTTATTTGGAAGAAAATAGAGAAAAAACAAAGGATTTTGAACCAACCTGAGGTTATGGAATATTCAGATTTTGATATTGAATTGATTCGAATATATAAGTGAGTTCTAAAAAATGGTATATAACCCTAAAAAATATTACTTCAAGAAATGTCTTCTGTCTCTTTCTTTTGAAAACTTTTTCATATTGAAGGATTGACTTTCTCCTTTAGGGATTGATAACGAGTTCCATTTGTTTCCACAAATGATTTTTCCAATCATTACTATCTGTCCTACGTGGTATGAATAATGACAAAGTTGTCTATTAATAGACTCGGTTACTGTATGACCTTCGTTCCTTATGTATATAATTTTTTCTAAATCTTGAAAATTAAGTTTCTCAAGAGTGTCAAACAAAACCTTCCATCCTTTTTCCCAAATTTCCATCAATTCCTTTTTAGATTTGATAGTGTCTTCGAATTCATCATCTCTATTTCTAGATTCTTTTTCTCCATCTGAAATTAAAAAATCTGTCCATCTAGAGACCATATTACCACTAAGGTGTTTTACAATCGTATTTATACTATTTGTTTCATTATTTATTTGAAATGACAATTTAATCTCCGGTACTTGTTCAATTGTTTTTTCTCCTAGTTCATTGTAGTATCTAAACTGAAGTAAACACGAATTTAAAAAAGTAGATGACATAGTGTAAAATTACATATTTTTTAGTGGAACTAATACAACCTTAAATCCTAAGAATATTGGGGTTGGAAAAGATTACTCTACGGTAACCGACTTTGCCAAGTTTCTCGGCTGATCAACATCACATCCTCTCATAAGAGCGATATGGTATGAAAGCAATTGCAATGGAATCGTAGTCAATAATGGGGTCAAAAATTCTTGAGTATCAGGAATTTCAATACAATGATCAGCTAGACTTTTAACCTCTTCATCTCCTTCAGTGACAACGGCAATAATTTTACCTTTTCTCGATTTTATTTCTTGAATATTGCTCACAACTTTTTCGTAATGTCCCTTCTTAGTGGCAATAACAATAACTGGCATTTGCTCATCAATAAGTGCAATTGGACCGTGTTTCATTTCTGCTGCAGGATATCCTTCGGCATGTATATATGAGATTTCTTTGAGCTTCAATGCGCCTTCAAGAGCGACTGGAAAATTATATCCTCTTCCCAAATAAAGACAATTTGAGGCGTCTTTATATTCAAAAGCAATCGACTCAATTTCACTGTTTTGAGCTAAAACATTTTCGATTTTCTGAGGAATGGCCTCTATAGCTGCAAGGTATTCGTGAAGTTCGGTTTTAGATAAGGCCCCATTTTCTTGTGCCAATTTTATGGCTAAGAGAGATAAGACTGTAATTTGTGTGGTGAAAGCTTTCGTAGATGCTACGCCTATCTCTGGCCCTGCATGGGTATAGGCGCCAGCATGGGTTTCACGAGCAATAGAAGAACCCACCACATTACATACACCGAAGACAAAAGCTCCTTTTTCTTTGGCTAATTTTATGGCCGCCAAGGTATCTGCTGTTTCTCCAGATTGCGAAATCGCAATAATAATATCGTTTGTGCCTATAACAGGGTTGCGGTATCTAAATTCAGAAGCGTATTCGACTTCGACAGGAATTCTAGCGGTGTTCTCAAAAATGTACTCAGCGACCAAACCCGCATGCCAAGAAGTACCACAAGCCACGATGACAATCCGATTTGCATTTAAAAACTTTTCTAAGTGCTCATCAATTCCAGCCATTTTGATTACACCTTGATCGGCCAATAATCGTCCTCTATAGGTGTCATTTATGGCTCTGGGCTGTTCGTATATTTCTTTGAGCATGAAGTAATCATAACCTCCCTTTTCAATTTCTTCAAGGCTCAGTTTTAGTTCAAAAATGTTTGGATAGGTGATGGAATCATCCACAATTTTGCGCATTTTAATTTCTTTGCCACGACGAAGAATTGCTATTTCACCATCTTCTAAATACACCGCATTTGATGTATATTCAATAAATGGGCTCGCATCTGAAGCCAGAAAATATTCTTGTTCTCCAATTCCTATCGCCAAGGGAGATCCTAATTTGGCAACGACAATTTCTTCAGGATTGTTTTGATCATAAACTGCAATGGCGTAGGCTCCAACTACCTCGTTTAAGGCTAATTGCACTGCTTTTCCTAACTTAACCTTCTGCGAAGATTTGATTTCTTCAATAAGGTTAACCAGTACTTCAGTGTCTGTATCTGAATGAAAGTGATATCCTCTTTCTTGCAGCGCTTGTTTTATAGCAGCATAATTCTCAATGATACCATTGTGAATTATTACCAAATCTCCACTACTTGAAACATGAGGGTGTGAATTGGAGTCACTTGGCTCACCATGAGTTGCCCATCGCGTGTGGCCCAGACCTAACTGTCCGTTAATATCTATCGTGTTTTGAGCTTTACGTTTTAGGTCTTCTACTTTACCCTTGGTCTTGCAAATATTTAAAGATTCAGAACCAGAAAGCATTATGCCGGCTGAATCATAGCCTCTGTATTCAAGCCGTTGAAGACCTTTAATAACAATGGAATAAGCTTCTCGATTTCCTATATAACCTACGATACCACACATAATACGATTGTTAAGGTGTTAATGATTTAGAACCCGATAAAGATACGCTCAATTAGAAACTTTCAAATAAACCGAGGTAATTAAATCGTAAAATTTAACGATCTGTTTCAGTATAATATATATCTAGCTTTAGACGCTTATCAAATTGCTCCTGCTCTGGAAGTGGTCCGTAAATTACAGTTCCAATTGGAGTAATAGAAGTCATTAAGGGATGGTTGACCATTTCTGCGTTTTGCTCAATTGCCTCTAAGTAATTTGTAACACCGATGTTTGCAGATACTGCAACCCGAATTGGTGCATTAACAGAATCTCTGACGATAATATCATTCACCCACTCTGTAATTCTAGCTGTATATTTTATCCCTTTATCACCCTCTTTTTGAAGACGAGCATCATAATTCAGATAAAAACCTAAAGGTGTTTCTGCGACAGAAGATTCTGTCGATGGCTTGTACAGCGGACGCATATTTTCACGATTGTGTAAATACAATCGAGTAGGTTCGTATATACTTCCTGCGATATCTAACTCCTCGCGGTCTACATAAAAAGTGAGATTTGCCTCGTTAATAACCCAATTATTTGCACGGATTTCTTCAATTACATCCTCACCTGCTTCACCTTCTCCGAACAAATTAATCTCAGCTAAAACTCCTGAACCTCCTTTTAAATAAATTCTGCTTTGGTCGTTCTCATTGTCAATCCTCTCCTGTATTATACTGTTGTAAGACTCCGTTTGCCATGTGTTAATAGCGTTACCGACAATAGGAGCAAAACCTCCACCAGTAATCAAGTTCAATCTAAACGTCTGATTTTCTCGTTCTAATTCATCATCAGAAGTATCCTCTAATGTATCATTGTTGTTGTTTCGTAAGTAATCGTATTCAATAAAAACAGCAGCATCTGTTAAATCTAATAACAGCATCATTTCATCACTACTGTATATAGACAACTGCAAGCCTCGTAAAAAAGATTGAAAGTTCGCCTGGCTAATAAACTCTGAAGACCCTTCTTTATCGATGATATTTTCTTGAAAAAAGTTTGTATCCAAGGCAACACGAATTCCTGGATTCAAGGTTTTTTGTGTATCTAATAATGTGGATTCGTCGATGTCTTCAGTGTCTGGATTATCTTCTTGATAAAAGATGATTTGTTTGTTGTCAATCTCTACCTCTCCTTCAAAAAGAACCGTAGCACCCACAAATTCAGAAAAATCTTGATCTGAATAATATCGCTGAGTTTGCTCAAAATTTTCATTAGGGTCTAAATCTCTCAAAAAATAAGTAGAGCTCTCCACCTTAAGGCGAAAAGGAATATCTGGATTTCCGTAAATACTGTCCAAATCAAATGTCAACGGATAATTATTTGGAGCTGTTTCTTCGTCTTCGTCATCTAAAACACCGTCGCCGTCTGTATCCGGATCTAAGGGATTTGTACCCAATAATCTTTCTTCGTTATCTGTCAAACCATCACCATCGCTATCACTCTGGTTCGAGTTAGGATCTTCATCGTAAATGTCTGGAACGCCATCACTGTCAGAATCTCTATTAGTTGCCGGGACCTGTTGATAAGGAATATACAAGTATGCAGCATTTACTCTTTCCTGTTCATTTAAAGTGTCTTGTACCCCTCCTTGATCTTCCAAGTCTTCGAGTTCTTGCCTCAATAGTCCAAAAGTTGGGTTGTTGGAAGGCAGTCTCAGCTGACTGATTATTCTCGCACTGGTTTTGCCATATACAGGGTCATTGTAGTTTCCTAACTGATACAAGGGCAATTTATTTGTTTGAACAGAAGAAACGTCAATGTGTTTTACAGTGACAGGGAATTCCTGCTTGGAGGTGCTAAAAGGCTCTCCAGAAATGACACCATTACCGATAATAAAGTCATCTTCTACACAAGAAGAAGCGAAAAGAGTCACGCACACCGCTAATAGGATGTACTTGTTAGGTCTAAAAAGCATACTTATTAAAACTTTGTCTGCTATAAAACTTCGTTATTATAAAAATTAAGATAAGCCTCTTCTGTTTCTTGAATTGGGCAAAAATCTAAGGTTGGTATTCCTTTGTTTTTGCCATAGGTTTCAAGCTCCTCAGAGACACTTTCGCTTGCGAATATAATGCCATCTGAATAATCTATCGCGGTCTTTAACAGATTATTAAAATTTGGAGCTGAAAGTCCTTCTAATACGTCGGTCTCAACACCATCAAAGGCAATTTTTGACTTCATCGCTGTATTGAGATTCCCTTCAAAACCGTGCTTATATACAGAAGTAACGATTTTAGCATCAGCGAAGATAGGCTCGTCTTTGTAATAGGTTCTCAAGTACAAAGGAAGTAAAGAGGCCATCCAACCGTGCACATGTATAATATCAGGCGCCCAATTTAATTTCTTCACCGTTTCAACAACACCCTTAGCAAAGAAAATCGCTCGTTCATCATTATCCTCGAACAATTTTCCATCTGCATCAAAAAATGTAGCCTTTCTTTTAAAGTATTCTTCGTTATCAATAAAATAGACTTGAATACGCTCTTTAGGTATTGAAGCTACTTTAATTATCAACGGCATATCCATATCATTGATCACCAAATTCATACCTGAAAGACGAATCACTTCGTGTAATTGATGCCTTCTTTCATTGATATTACCGTAACGCGGCATAAAAATTCGTATTTGACCTCCATTGCCATTTACGACTCTAGGAGATTCATACGACATTAAAGAAACTTGATTCTCTGGGAGATAAGGAACTAGTTCAGAGGAAACAAACAAAATCCTTTTTCCATTCATAGAGTTAGTTTTTGTAGTAAAAATTGTGTTTGCAAAAGTACGAAATTATTGTGGTATCTACCTATTGTGGTATTTTTGCCTTCCAATTCAATGAACAATGAAGAGCTTTTCTGCTAAAGGTGATTTACAAACCTACCTCAATCCGCTTCGTAAAAAGAAAAAGAAAATAGGCTTTGTTCCAACTATGGGAGCCTTGCACAAAGGCCACCTTTCATTGGTCAAAAGAGCTCTTTACAAAACAGATGTCTGCGTAGTCAGTATCTATGTAAATCCAACTCAATTCAATGATTCCAAAGATTTAGAAAGCTACCCCAGAACGGCGGAAAGCGATATGCTTATGCTTAGACAACTCAGCGAAGACATCATAGTATATATTCCCTCAAATAAAGATATCTATGGCAGAGATCTTTCCTTGAGTGATTTCGATTTTATGGGATTAGACAAAATCATGGAAGGGGCAAATAGACCTGGACACTTTAAAGGGGTTGCCAATGTGGTCGAAAGATTAATATATGCGGTACAACCAAAGTTTACTTTTTTTGGAGAGAAAGACTACCAACAACTTAGAATTATACAGCATCTCAATCAAAAACACAGGTGGAGAACAACTATTGTGCCTTGTCCCACTGAACGAGAATATAATGGATTGGCCCTGAGCTCTAGAAACCAAAAACTCTCAGAAACTTCGAGAGAAAAGTCTGGTTTGATTTACGAAATACTCAAACAAGTAAAGCTCAAATTTTCGACTAATTCTATGGAAAATCTCAAGCTTTATGTCGAGAACAAAATCTCTATGCATAGAGATTTCATCGAATTAGAATACTTTGAAATTGCAGATGAATTAACCCTAACGCCTGCAAAAAAGAATCAGAAGAAATTAAAATACAGAGCTTTTATTGCCGTAAAAGTAGAAGGCGTAAGACTCATAGACAACATACAACTAAACTAAATCTTTAGTTTATCACAAGAAATTATGAATATTGAAGTTGTAAAATCGAAAATACACCGCGTTAAAGTTACCAATGCAGATTTAAACTATATCGGCAGCATTACTATTGATGAAGATTTAATGGATGCCGCTAATATAATCAGAGGTGAAAAAGTACAAATCGTTAACAACAATAATGGTGAGAGGCTTGAAACTTATGCCATTCCAGGTCCGAGAAAAAGCGGGGAAATCACCCTAAATGGTGCGGCCGCCCGAAAAGTGGCTGTAGGTGACATTCTTATACTTATTTGCTATGCAAGTATGCCTATTGAAGCCGCCAAAACTTTTCAACCTGCCATTGTTTTTCCAAATGAAGCGACTAACTTATTGGAATAAATGAAAAGCAGTTCACTAGCTAAATGGATAAAAATAATCCTACCCATTGCATTGGGTTTAGGTCTGGTGTTTTATTCATACAACAGCACTACTGAAGAGGAAAGAGGTCTTATTTGGCAAAACATGAAAGACGCTAATTTCTCATGGGTGACAGCCTCAATAATTATAGGATTAGCGAGCCATCTCTCTAGAGCGTGGAGATGGAATTATCTTTTAGAACCTATGGGTTATCGTGTTTCGCTGCTTAAAGGCTTCATGCTCGTTATGCTTTCGTACTTTGCCAATTTAGGCATTCCTAGATCTGGAGAGCTCTTTAGAGCAACCGCATTAAACACCTACAATAAAGTTCCCTTTGAAAAAGGGTTTGGAACTGTTGTAACTGAAAGAATTGTGGATTTGCTGATGCTGCTTATTGTACTCATCCTGACCTTTTTAGTGCAATCCAATCAACTTTTTGAATTGATAAGCAACGGAGGAAAAAGTGTTGGAATATTTTTAAGCTTAGGGTTCATAGCGCTTGTTGGACTTGCAATCTCTATAAAATTATTGCAAAAATCTTCTCACCCCCTAGCCCTGAAGTTTAGCACTTTTCTAAAAGGTTTACAAGAAGGTGTCAACAGTGTATTGCACATGAAAAAGAAATGGTACTTCATAGGACATACCCTTTTTATTTGGGTCTGTTACATTGCTATGTTTTGGGTAATTCAATACGCCATTGTTGACTTAAGAGAAATTCATTTCAATGAAATATTAGTCGGATTTATTGCAGGTACTTTTGCCATGACAACAACCAATGGTGGAATTGGCCTATATCCTATCGCCATTAGTAGCTCACTCGCCCTATTTGAAATATCAAAAATTCAAGGGGATGCTTATGGTTGGATTATGTGGATTGCCCAGACCCTTTTGGTTGTGATTCTCGGGGTACTATCTTTTTTATTCATACCTTTTATAAAAGACAATAACCCTAAAAATGGCCAAGACTAAAACCACATATTACTGTCAAAATTGTGGCGCTCAAAGTTCAAAGTGGACTGGTCAATGTTATAGTTGTAAGGCTTGGAATACCATTGCAGAAGAAGTGATTAGCACTGCATCAGTCAAGGATATTACTTCTTCTCAACAGGAAACAAGACCAACTAAAGCACAACGAATTCAAGAAATTGACGTACAAAACGAAACTCGCATCGATACCACCAATAAAGAATTTAATCGAGTTCTAGGTGGAGGATTGGTTCCAGGTTCTGTCATTTTGCTTGGAGGTGAGCCAGGTATAGGTAAAAGCACGCTATTATTACAAATTGCCCTGAGTTCTCCTTTAAAAGTTCTCTATACCTCGGGAGAAGAAAGCGGTAGACAAATTAAAATGCGTGCAGAACGCATTGACAATCAAAAAGCAGATTGTTACATTTTAACCGAAACCAATACCCAAAAAATTGGTCAACAACTCGAAGATTTACAACCTGACTTAGTCATTGTCGATTCCATACAAACCCTTCATTCAAATCGATTAGACTCCGCTGCAGGTACAGTATCTCAAATTCGAGAATGCGCAGCAGAATTAATTCAATATGCCAAACAGACCCATACCCCAATGATTTTAGTAGGTCATATCACAAAAGAAGGGCAACTTGCAGGTCCAAAATTACTAGAACATATGGTCGATACAGTATTGCAATTTGAAGGTGATCGCAATTATGTATACCGCATTTTAAGAGGCTTGAAAAATAGGTTTGGAAACACCTCAGAATTAGGTATTTACGAAATGCAATCCAATGGTCTGAAAGAGGTAAACAACCCTTCTGAATTACTACTCTCAAATCATGAACATCCGCTTAGTGGGATAGCAATTTCAGCTACCGTTGAAGGGCAACGTCCCTTAATGATTGAAATACAGGCATTAGTTAGTTCTGCAGTTTACGGCACTCCTCAAAGATCAACAACAGGTTTCAATGCCAAACGGCTAAATATGCTACTGGCTGTACTCGAAAAGAAAGCGGGATTCAAATTAGGCACAAAAGATGTTTTTTTAAATATTACCGGGGGTATTCAGGTCGACGATCCTGCAATCGATTTAGCCGTAGTAATGGCCGTACTCTCATCGAGTATTGACCTTCCTATTTCGACCAAAAGTTGCTTTGCAGCAGAGGTTGGTCTTGCTGGAGAAATTCGTTCCGTACAACGCATTAATGAAAGAATTTCGGAGGCCGAAAAATTAGGGTTTTCGAAGATTTACATTTCCGAGTTTGCCACAATAAGTATCAAAAATCCAAAAATTGAAATTCTCAAATTTTCAAAGGTTGAAGATTTAGTACGAGCTTGTTTTAAAACCAATTAAGAGTTCTAAGGGGCTGGATTTGGAATCTGCCCATGAATCGCATTGACAGCTTCTTCAAGCTCTTGATTCCATTGAACATTAACACTCTCTATGTTCTCTTTTAATTGAGCTATACTGGTTGCTCCAATAATATTACTTGTCACAAATGGCCTAGTATTGACAAAGGCTAAAGACAATTGAGTCAAGCTCAAACCATGTGCGTCGGCTACCTCTTTATACCTTTCAGTTGCTCTAATCGAATTATCTCCGCTGTATCTGCTGAAATTCGGAAACAATGTCACTCTCGCATTTTCAGGTTTTTTACCTCCTAAATACTTTCCTGAAAGCACCCCAAATCCCAAAGGAGAATAAGCCAACAAACCTGCTTCAGATCGCATTGACATTTCTGCCATTCCTACCTCATAAAGTCTATTTAACAGTGAATAGGGGTTTTGAACACTTACCACTCTTGGAAGTTTTGAGTTTGTAGTATGCTCTTCAAGAAAACGCATTAAACCCCAAGGAGTCTCATTGGAAAGACCAATATATTTAACCTTACCGGAGGCCACAATTTTTTCTAAAGTCCCCAATACTTCAGCGATATTGTCTTCCCACTCGCAAGTCTCTCCGATTGGATAGTCTCGCTTCCCGAAAAAGTTAGTCACACGCTCAGGCCAGTGTAATTGATACAAATCGATATAATCGGTCTGAAGCCTGGTCAAACTATTATCCACCGCCTCAATTAAAGATTGAGATTGAAAACCTGTGGTTCGTATATGAGAAGTAAATGCAGACTTTCCTGCTATTTTTGAAGCCAAGACTATTTCAGACCTTCTCTTGGTTTGTTTTAGCCAATTTCCAATTATAATTTCTGTATGTGCATAGCGTTCTGCAGTTGCAGGCACAGGATATAATTCGGCAGTATCCCAAAAATTAACCCCATGATCTAAGGCGTAATTCATTTGCTCAAAACCTTCTTCTTGTGTGTTTTGACGCCCCCAAGTCATAGTTCCTAAACAGATTTTACTGACTTTTAAATCTGTGGTAGATAAGTTGGTGTATATCATTTTTTTAATTCGATTAATATTGGACAATGATCTGAGTGTACAGCTTGATTTAAAATGACAGACCTCTTCACTTTTGAAGAAAGGGCTGCTGTTGCCATTCCATAATCTAAGCGCCACCCCTTGTTTTTTGCTCTAGAATTTGCGCGATAACTCCACCAAGTATACTGATCGGCCTCAGTGTTAAACATTCGAAAGGTATCTACAAATCCCGCGGCTACAAAATCATCCAACCATGCGCGTTCCTCAGGAAGAAAACCCGAGACTTTTTTGTTTCGCACAGGGTCGTGAATGTCTATAGCCTTATGACAAATATTATAATCTCCACAAACGAGTAGTTCAGGATGTTCCTTTCGAAGTCCATTCAAATAAACCAGAATGTCATCCATAAAAGCAAACTTGTAATCCAGTCGGTCGATATTGGTACCCGAAGGAAGGTACATACTCATAACCGAAACAGAGCCAAAGTCTGCTCTAATGTTTCTTCCTTCACTATCGATGTGGGGTATACCTATTCCTTCTTCTACAGAATCAGCTGCTTGTTTACTCCAAATAGCTACTCCTGAATATCCTTTCTTTTCAGCGGAAAACCAATATTGGTGTGTATATCCAATTTGAGAAATAGCATCAAGATCAACCTGTTCTTTATGGGCCTTGGTTTCTTGTAAACACACGACATCTGCATCAACTTGCTGAAGCCATTCTAAAAGCCCTTTATTCATGGCTGCACGGATACCGTTAACGTTGTAGGAAATAATTTTCATTGTGGATAAAAATAGTAGATTTGCTAAAACTTTACTATGAAAAAAGCAATCTTATTACTTCTTCCTTCATTGGTTTTTGCTCAACAGCAAGACAGCATTTCACAGATTAATCTTGAAGAAGTAGTGGTTAAAGCGGCTATACAATCAGAAGAACTATTGGGTTTAACTACTGCTGCTACCGTAATTCCCAAGTCAAATCCCATCTCTTTTAATCAAGAAATAAATAGAATTCCAGGAATACAACTCCAATCAGGAGCACTCAATACAAATCGTATAAGTGTAAGAGGAATTGGAGCTCGATCGCCTTATAGTACCACAAAAATTAAAATGTACTACAACGGCATACCCGTAACAAATGGCGTGGGAGAGTCTACAGTTGAAGCTTTTGATCTTGAGAATATAGATCGAATCAGAGTTGTGAAGGGACCTAAGGCAACAGCTTATGGCGCAGCACTTGGAGGTTTACTCGAATTAGAATCAGATCTTCAAAAAATCAATGGAAGCCGACAAGAATTCAGCACTTTATTGGGAAGTTATGGGCTTTTTAAAACACACTACCAATATAATTTTTCAAATGAAAAAAAAGCATTTCGACTTAGTCTGCACCATTTAGACCGGGAAGGGTATCGTCAAAACAATAATTTTAGACGTAACGGTTTTTGGTTTGAAAACGTGTATAACCTAGGTAATAATCACAAATTGGGCTTCTTTTTAAATCAAATCAATTACAACGCACAAATTCCCAGTTCTTTAAATCAAAACGATTTTGAAAATAATCCTACAAAAGCTGCTTTTACATGGAATGCGGCAAAAGGTTTTGAACAAAACAATTATGCATTATTCGCAGTCTATCACAAATGGCAAAAAAATAGATGGCAAATTCAACCCTCACTCTATTATATCGACGCAGATCATTACGAGGCCAGACCTTTCAATATTTTAGATGACAGAACTTATAGTCTAGGGTATCGCATTACCGGAACTTATTCAAAAGACACATCAGGATTTATCTTTGGTATTGAACATCGAAAAGAAAATTATTTCGACAAAATATATCGAAATCTATACCGAGAGGTAGACCCTCAAAAAAGTGTGCAAGGAGATCTGTTGAACACGCAGCGACAGGAGCGACTTTCTTCCAACTACTTTTTGACTCACTATGGAAAGTGGAATCAATTTTCATATCAACTCGGAGCAAACCTCAACTTTAATCAGTACTATTATCAACGAAATTCGGATGCCGTTATTGAGAGTGTCAACAGAGGAATACTAGCGCCAAGTGCTCAACTAAACTACAAAAACCTAGGTCTTAACATCAGTCAGGGTTATTCAAACCCCAGTTTAGAAGAAAGCCTAATTGCTGGACAAGAGTTCAATTCAGATCTCAGGCCAGAAATTGGAACACAATATGAATTGAGTTATCATTCTGCGGCTAAGGCACGTTTAAACTGGAGTGCAGAACTTTATACGATTGATGTAAAAGATCTCTTTATTGAAAAGCGTTTGACTGAAGATCTTCAAACCCTTGTAAATGCAGGAAGGACTCAGTTAACAGGTCTAGATTTGAGTTCGTCTTATCAAATTCAGACAGGTGGCTTATTTGAAAACTTGTCTTTTTCATATCAATGGTCAAGCCATAAATTCAAAGATTTTGACGATGAAGGTGAACAGCGTGAAGGGTTATTCATCCCTGGAGTTCCTAAACACAGATTAGCTCTAGGCCTAAGTGGAAACATAAGCAATAATCTTAGCTATAATCTAAATCATCTGTATACAGATCCAATTATCATTAACAATGCGAATACCGTGTATTCTCCATCATTTCACCGCTTAGACATGACACTCAACTATCAAAAAAAGTGGTCAAAAAATTATCAAAGCGAATTTACCTTGGGAATAAATAACCTAACCAACACGGCATATGCTTCATCTTTTGTGGTCAATGCAGTTGGTTTTGGCGGTAATGCTCCTCGTTATTACTATCCGGCAGATGCAAGAAATTTTTTCTTTTCAATACGTATTCGCAAAACAGGGTCACAAGCGCTTTAACCACTCGGACATCGAAACTTCTTTGCGCAACATTTCTCCGACGGATGAAATAGCAACTCGTTCTTGATTCATACTGTCTCGTTCACGAATAGTAACCGTTTGATCCTCTAAAGTTTGGTGATCAACAGTGAGACAGAATGGAGTTCCAATGGCGTCTTGACGTCTGTAACGTCTTCCAACAGCGTCTTTTTCATCGTAAACCACATCGTAATCAAATCTCAAATCCTCAACAATAGATTTAGCAATTTCTGGCAATCCATCTCTTTTCAATAAGGGTAGAACGGCGACCTTATACGGGGCCAAAACAGAAGGAAGTTTTAACACAGTTCGCGTACCTTTTTCTAACTCCTCCTCTTGCAGTGAATTAGAGTATACTGCTAAAAACATACGATCCAATCCGATTGATGTCTCTAGGACGTATGGAACATATGAGGTATTTTCTTCAGGGTCAAAGTATTGTAATTTTTTACCTGAATAGTTTTCATGAGAAGACAAATCAAAGTCAGTTCTTGAATGAATACCTTCTAATTCCTTAAATCCAAAAGGAAATTTAAACTCAATATCCGCGGCTGCATCAGCGTAATGTGCTAATTTTTCATGATCGTGAAAACGATAATTTTCTTTACCCATTCCCAAACTTAAATGCCATTTTAGTCGATGCGATTTCCAGTGTTCATACCATTTTTGCTGCGTTCCTGGTTTGATGAAAAACTGCATTTCCATTTGCTCGAATTCTCGCATGCGAAATATGAATTGTCGAGCCACAATCTCGTTTCGAAATGCCTTTCCTGTTTGGGCAATACCGAAAGGAATTTTCATTCGACCTGTTTTTTGCACATTGAGAAAATTTACAAAAATACCTTGCGCAGTTTCTGGCCTTAAATAAAGATCTGTCGCAGTTTCAGCTGAAGCTCCTAATTTGGTGCCAAACATCAAATTAAATTGCTTGACATCTGTCCAGTTTTTTGATCCTGATAACGGACAAGCAATCTCTAATTCCTCAATTAGAGCTTTTACATCTTCTAAGTTTTCATCTTCTAAAGAACGTGCCAATCGCTTTAGTATCGTAGCTGCTTTTTCTTTGTAACCCAAAACTCTAGGGTTAGTCTGCTCAAATTGTTCTTGATCAAAATCCGCTCCAAAACGCTTAGCTGCCTTTTGAATTTCCTTGTCGATTTTGGCTTCAATTTTATTAGCCACATAGTCCTCGACCAACACATCGGCCCGATATCTCTTTTTTGAATCTTTATTGTCAATTAAAGGATCGTTAAAGGCATCGACGTGACCAGATGCTTTCCATGTTGTGGGATGCATGAATATTGCAGCATCAATACCTACAATGTTATCATTAAGGCGTACCATGGCGTGCCACCAGTAATCTCTGATATTTTTTTTGAGTAATGCCCCCATTTGAGCGTAATCGTAAACGGCGGATAAACCGTCATAAATTTCACTGGATTGAAAAATGAAACCGTATTCTTTGGCGTGTGAAATAACTCTTTTAAAGACCTCGTCCTTATTCTTCATGGATCGGATTGTTTGATGGGAGCAAAAATAGAGTTTTCTATTAGTTTAAAACAACCTCTCCTTGAGTTAAAACTACATCTTTATCCCAAACTTGAATTGTGTATGTTCCTCGTACGATAGTTTGATTGGATACATTTACAGCCTTACATATACTTCCTCCCCTTCCATCATAACTAACAATAAATTTCTGTTCCATAATTCTTGGCTTAGCGCCTTCATTATCTACAACTCCAGCAGGAGGAATAAAACGCAGTGTTAAGTTCTTAGTAAAAGTTCTAGTCTGTGAAGGCTTAGCGACAACATCTATACAAGTTCGAAATATTTTAGTCTGATCCGCGAGAGTAGACTCAACAGGTTGTCCTGAAGCCAAAAAATAAGATTTTGTGCGTATTCCGCTAAACTCGATTGAATTAGCATCATTTAGCACCTTATTGATAGGGTCAGTTTTCTTTGGTATAGTTTTTTTAGGAGATGAGATTGATGGCGCAGCAGTAGTCTGATTGTTTTTTATGACTCTTCGCCCTCTATCGTCTATTAAGTTCTTAGTCGCGTTACGCAGACTATCATATCTTCGTTCAAACGCTTTAAGGCGACGATTAGCCTGCTTTAAATTTGCAACGGTCAAATTTAAATTAGCGACAGAATCCTGTAATTGTGCAACTTGGTTCTCTAGTTTTTGAATGGTCATCTTGTCAAATTCACTCTCACTTTTGAAACGATCAATATCGAGCCTAGCTTCTGTAAGTGATTTTGTCAAGTTTTGCTTTTCAATGGTTAAATAATCAATTTCAGTCTTTGCGTTGAGATTTAGATTGTAGAATAATACCAAAATAGCAACGATGACCACAAGGAGCACGGCGATGATTATATTATTTCGTACTTGAGAATCTGTCGAGGTTTCCATTATAAAATTGAGGTGTTATTTGAAGTAACCAAAATATTAAAGTTAATTCTAGAATTCTTTATTCCACCCTGTTGCATCGGTTGTAATGCAATATTATTCGACACAAATACTCTACTGTGCTCGACTTGTCGGTCGAATTTACCTTTAACCGAAAGCACCTTGAGTACAAAAAACGGATTAACCATACCCTTTGTCGATAAAAGCATACCTGTTTGTGCGATTTTTTTTATCAACCTAAAAAAATTGTCTTACATTTCATTCACCTTTTGAAATACAAAAATCAGCCTGAAATTGGTTCATTTTTTGCACAACTTTGGTTAGAAAAGTATCCCAAAAATCAATGGCCCAAAATTGATTTAATTATCCCTGTTCCCCTACACCCTAAAAAACAGCAGAAAAGAGGGTACAATCAATTAGATTTATTCGGAAAGTCACTTGCAAACACATTAGATGCTATTTACTGCACTGATGTTCTAAAACAATCCCGATTTGAATTGTCCCAAACTAAGAAAAATGTACGTGCGCGCTTTGAATCTAAAAAAATGAGTTATCAATTAGAAAATCCAGAAATCATTAAAGCGAAGTCAATTTTATTAATTGACGATGTAATCAGCACCGGAGCAACTATTATATCATGCTTAAACCAATTGAAAAAAGGGGCTCCAAATTCAATCAAAATTGCAGCTATTGCTTATACGCCTAAAATGAACCAATTCATATGATAATGTTGTAACTTTCCCCTTTGAAATCCTATTGATGTTTAAAAAAATTCAATCATTTTTTGTCGGGTGTTTCATTATACTAAGCCTAAATCAATGTGCCAAAAGAGGTTCGCCTACTGGAGGTCCAAAAGACGAGACCCCTCCAGTTTTCATAAAGGCTCAACCTCCTATAGAAACTACAAATTTTGATGCTACTCGAATACGAATCTATTTTGATGAATACATCAAACTCAAGAATTTAAAAGAGCAGCTCATCATCTCACCTCCTCTTGAAAATGAACCTGTCATAAGTCCACAAGGCGGCGCGAGTAAATTCATTCAAATCGACATTGAGGACACGCTAAAATTAAATACAACCTATAGCTTTAATTTCGGTCAAAGTATCGCTGATAATAATGAATCTAATGCCTTAGTAAACTTTCAATATGTCATTTCTACGGGAGATTATATCGATTCTTTGCGCTTAAAAGGAGTTGTAAAAGATGCTATTAATAGAAAAGCAGATGAATATGTCAGTGTCATGCTCTACAAAATTGACAGTTCCTATACAGATTCTATAGTTTACAAAAGTCCTCCAACTTATTTGAGTAATACATTAGACAGTTTGCCTGTTTTCAATTTTAATTATCTCAGTCCTGGACAATACCAACTCGTGGCAATTAAAGACGAAAACAGCAACAATTTGTTTGATCCGAGTTTAGATAAGTTCGCCTTTTTAGATGAGCCTATTTTTATACCTACGGAAGATTTATTTCTGCTCAATTTATTTAAGGAAGCAACCCCATATTCAGCAGTAATTCCAGCTCAAGTATCTCAACAACGCATTTTATTTCCTTATAGAGGACCCAAACATATCATACCAGAAATTGAATTATTGACCCAACTCAATGATAGTATAACAACATTTACAGAAAAAATCAAAAGCAAAGACAGTTTACAATTTTGGATCCATCCGCCTGAATTCGATTCCTTACAATTTCTTGTTCGTGTGCCTAAATTAGATCAAATTGACACCTTTACTGTTCGAAAAAAAAGCACCGTTGATCTTGACAGTCTTACACTATTGCTAAAACCCAACGGAGCACTTAAAACCACAGACCATGCAGTTGTTGAAACCTCAACACCCATTGCTAGAATCGACAGCACTCTCTTCAGCCTCTTTAAATTTGATAGTATCCCTGTAGAGTTTGAGTTAGAACTAGATCAAACGCGAAGAGCCTTAAACGTTCACTATCAACGAGACTTTGCAGATGAATTTAAATTAAACCTTCTACCTGGAGCTGTTGAAGATATTTTTGGAAGCTCAAACGATAGTATCGAAAAAAAGTACAGATATGGTCAACTCGAAGATTACGGCATACTTCAATTATCTATTGAAGGAGCAACTTATCCCATAATTGTAGAGTTATTGGATGGTAAAGATCAGGTTATTAGCACCGTGAATTTAGATGAAAAAGAACCTCTTACTTTTGATTTACTAGAACCGGCAACCTACGGTCTGAGGGTTATCTATGACAGCAATAACAATAAACGCTTTGATAGTGGAAATTGGTTGCTTAAAACTCAAGCCGAAGAAGTGAAATACTTTCCAGATCCAATTGAAATTCGTGCCAATTGGGAAATCGATCAAACCTTTATTATTAGAAATTAATTTCAAAAGAGTCGGCATCGTTTAAAAAGCCTAATTCACTCCTAATTTGATTGAGGTAAGTTTTGTCTATGTCAACAGTAAAACTTTTTTGGTCTTGATTTAAAAAACAGAGTTGAGTACCCAATGGATCATAAACCGCAGAAGAGCCATTGTATTCCCATCCATTTTTATCAGTCCCTATTCTATTAACTCCAATTACATAGCACATATTCTCAATCGCTCTAGCCTTGAGCAAATCATTCCACGCTGAGATTCGATAAATTGGCCAATTAGCCATATATATTAAGAGGTCGTAAAATGGCTTTTTATTTCTTGACCAAACCGGAAAACGCAAGTCATAGCAAATCATCGGACATATTATAAGATCCTTTGCTTTTTCTTGGATTCGCTCTCCACCATTTTGATAGACCTTTTCTTCACTTGATAAGCTAAAACCGTGTCTTTTATTGTAGTAATTATAGCTTCCATCTGCATGAACTACAAATGCTCTATTTGACCAAAATTGTCCGTCAAAAAAGGCTGTACTTCCCACCAAGGTAATTTGAAAATTTACTGCCATTCGCTGCATCCATTGCAATGTAATGCTCCCCACATTGAGATCTAACTGTTCTGGTTTCATCGTAAATCCGGTAGAAAACATCTCAGGCAATACCACTAATTCGACATCATTGACCAAATGTTGTAATTCGTGCTCAAAACTTCTAAAATTGGCTTGGGGATCTTGCCAATGCAATTCATTTTGAATGGCAGCAATTTTCATATTTTACTAATTTATTCTAATTCCTGGATTAAAATCTTCAGGTGCATTTTTAATTTTTAATTCGGTTCCATTTCCTCCACTATCATTACTAATCTCCCATTGCTCAAAATCAAAAATATCATTTCCTTCTTTAATATGTGATTTTCTATAGGCTCTTCCATCTTCAAATTCATGATTAGTTCCACTGCCATCTTCTCCTATTCGACCAAAAATATCAATAACTTTTCCATCAGAGTCAACCAGGACTAAGTTATCATCGCCATTAGAATTAGCTACACTTGAACCCCTTGCCTCTGCATCGGGAATTATACCATATACAAGTTCAAACTGTTGCGCATCTGCTGCTATAACAAAAGTAGAATTTGATTTTATAGTATAAGAACTCAAGTCAAAACGACTGCTTACTGTTGTATCTGCATTTGTATATCGCTGCATTTCCCATCCCTGTAGTGAAATGTCATTTTCATAGGCATTGTACAACTCAATAAATCGAGCTTTAAGATCGTTGTCTGGATCTACAATTTCACTTATAAAAACACTTTTAGTTCGATTTCTATCAAGACAGAGATCTTCAATTAATTTTAAGTGTTCTATAGAATTTAATTCAATATTCCACTCCCCATTTTTAGTGTAAATTATTCCTGAGATTTGAACTTGTGATTCTGGAATCAGATAATCATAATATTCTTCATAGCCACTCAAAACAAGCCTCAATTCATTGCCATTACAGTCCTGCAGTAAACGCTTAGAATCTTCTCTAAACGCTCCTAACATTTTCCCAAATTCATTGGAAGTGAAAGACAAACCCGTAAAACTTTGAAATGTATAATTATGCGTTTCATTCAGTGTCTCCAATTTTATTGGAGTAGGTTCAATAGGTTCTGATAAAGCACATGATCTAATCAAATGCTCTTTTAATACTACTGAAGGTATTTTAGCCAAAACTGGGTTGTCATACAAAATATGATATAAACCAGCCTTAATCATTCCTTGCTTCATTTGAAAACTTAACCCCTTTAAATTTAAAAATACACGCTGTTGAAATGGGTAATAAAAGTGTGCATTAGTCATCTCAGTTTTCAATAAAATTCCCCTTGGGGCATTATCGATATTTTGAATAAGAATTTGCTGGTAATTCGCCCCTTCCTTATCAGAACTAATAACTACGCCCTTAAGCCAAATCTCATCATCAATTTGAATTATTTGGCCCTCTGGATACAGCTCTAGAATCTTGATAAGATTATTCCATGAATGGGTTTCAACAAGAGCATCTTCGCATTTCTCATCTGGTACTACACCTACATAATCATGCCAACATCCAGTCAACAAAATTCCCGCGCCTAACAAGGCGTAAACACATTTTAACTTCATATATAAAAGATTTAATTAGAAACGATACGAAAGATTGACAAAATAATTTCTGCCCATGGCATACCAGTATTTAGGACCAAATATTGGCGTAGTTCGCACTTGATCTTGAAGGTAATCTGTAGGATTCCCAAGCCTTGATCCTTCAAAACCCGAAATCGGTTGAATCCTATTCAAGACATTTGAAATACTCGAAAAAAGCAAGAGGTAACCTTCTTTAATTCTCCAAGATTTGCCACACAATAAATTCAAATAATTGTTCTCAGGAATATATTTAGGTTGTAGACTATTCAATGGCTTACCTAGCATTGTGTTTAACTCACTTAAGAATTGATCAGTACGGTGATACCAGGCAAAATCTATTGGATATTTAGAAATAAAATTATAACTCGCTGCCGCGAACAAGTAATTGTTTGTACGCATATTTAAACCTACAGACAATGCTCGAGAAGGGTGATTAGGCAAAGGTGCTTTAGATATAGCATTAGATTCAAACTCTAATCCTCGAAAATCATTTTGATTTTCGAATTGCATCAAATCATCTGAGTAAAAATCGAGATGATCCGCTTTTAAATAATATCCCTTAAAAAATGCACAAGCCAGAGAGAGACTCCATGTGGCATCTAGCTGAAAATCCATCCCTAAATCAAGACCCTTTGCAATTACGCTTATTCCTTGAACAACCTGATGGGTAAAATCTGCAAAATTTGCATGTTCAAAATAAAAACGATCTCTTTCATTTTGATCTTTCAAATGATAATGATATAAATTTGAGTTTAACTTGAAGCTAGAGGAGTGAAAACTATACTTCAATTCAAAGGCATTTCTTTTTTCATTTTTTAGATTTAAGAAAGTAGCATTTTCACGTAAATTCAAATATTGTTCTTGAGGGCTTTTGATGCGCTCACTCAAAGCGCAGTTCAAATCAAAATAATGTTTCCCTTCAATTTGATATTCGAGTCCAGCTTTAAAATTATATGCATTAAGAGATTTCCATAAGTCCGCTCCTAAACTGTTATTTGGATAGCGTCCGTTTTGGAATTTTCCATCTCTTTGAAAGGAATTAACCTTGTAACTTAATGCTGTATAAGCTTTAAAATCGTTGTGTTTTTTCCTGACAATGAAGTTCATTTCACTTTCTTTAGCATTGAGGACGACATTGTAATTAATACTATCATTCAGCCCCCTAGGAGAAGAATCCAAAACATTGTTTTGTGTTCGGCTAAATGAATCAACATCCAAATAATAAGGGGACCCCAATAAATCTTTTACCCGAGCAAAAAGGGAATAATTTTCTCGCTGTTGAGCTACGTAAAAGTCAAAATTCAAACCTGAAGTAAAGTTCTTTTTTAGATGAAAAAACACATTAGTACCTGATCTTATTTCAATATCCTCTAAGAAAGTATATGGAGTAAAACCCACTTCTTCTTGGGAATTGGCTAGAAATAAATCTGCCCAATTGATCTGAGGCTTTTCTTTTTGAATAAAATGCGTTTTAAACAATCCGACCCATGAACTATTTGAATTTGACAAAGAATAACTTGGCAAGTATTTATAATAAGTGGGTAAAGGGTTTGACGCCTTTTGGTGCGATAATCTGCTTTTAGCGTGAATACTTTTTATAAAATCTGCTCCAAAATTCATTTGGAAATTACTTTTTTGATAACTCCAGTTCAGCTGTGTTAAATTATTTCTTTGATGTTTGATTCGTGCATTTCGATTTGAATTCTTGAATACCCCCCAATAGGGATTGTACCTAGGCCCATACAAATCAAACACTTCTTTAGTAATGAAATTCATCGTAGCCCTTTGAGTCTCAACACCGCTGTATCCTACATAAAATTGATGTGATTTTATTCTCCATGTGTATGCCGCAAAAACACTTTTTGATAAATAAGGGCTAGCCTCGTAATACCCTTCTTTAGCCCCTCTTAGACTCGTAGCCAATGTGATGGCGTTTTTCGCTCCAATTTTATTGAAATAATACTGAGTTCTATAACGATATGATCTATTTGAACTGCTTAGAGTTAATCGGTTACCTTGACGAAGTTCAAATGGATTTGTTTTTAAAGTTTGAATATTTCCAAGTCTTCCTATTCCATACTCATATGGCTTTATTCCTTCTGTTTGTGTGTTGTTACGCAGTACTTCATTTAAACCAGACCACATATTCCAATCATGAGTATCGTCGAGTAATCTATTAATCTCAGAGCCATTGAACATTAACTGTGATTCTCTTTTATTTAAGTTTCGTGTGTTGTACCATACATGACTCCAATCAAAAGAAGCTGTTCGCAAAAACGTAGGCATTCTGCTTTGTAAGGCTAATGGTAATTCCTCGGTGTTCAAATATGAGTTCCATGGTATATTGGCAATATCTTGGGCTGAAATACTCACATAAAAAGATATCAAAGTAGAAAACATTAGTTTTTTCATCAATCAACTAATTTGAGTAAACCTATAGGTATACAACGCAATACACTTGCATTCAACACGACTACAATTGCAAAATGATAAAAAGACTATGTGTGTTTGTGCTTATAAGTATTCTGAGCACAAGCGCGATTGGGCAAATAAATTCGAGAATTGTTTTTTACAATTGTGAGAACCTCTTTGATATTTATGACGACCCCTTGACCAAAGATGACGAAAGAACTCCTCAAGGAAAGTTTAAATGGACAAAAGAAAAATACCAATCTAAACTCTATCAAATCGCGGATGTATTTAAGGCTATGGCTTTACCACACAATAATTGGCCTAGCATTATCGGTTTATGCGAGATTGAGAATGTGAAAGTTCTTAGCGATTTACAAAACATACTTCTTCAATTAGGAGTGAAGTACAACATAATTCACCAAGACAGTCCAGATCAAAGAGGAATTGACGTAGCTCTTTTATATCGTCCCAAAATCTATAATTTACTCCATTATGAATACCATAATTTATACTTAAGTAATAGTAAAAATGAACCAAAATTTACTAGAGATCAACTTGTAGTGAGTGGTTTTATGAATAGCCAATTATTACATATTATCGTGGTGCATTGGCCATCTCGAAGTGGTGGACAAAGCAGGTCTAATCCGTTTTGAATCAAAGCTGCTTATAAAAGTCGGTCTCTAGTTGATTCACTCTTATCCTTAGATGTAACGAATCAAATTATGGTTATGGGAGATTTCAATGATGACCCAGTGAATTATTCGATACAAGTACTTGAAAATGGAAAAAAATACGGAGATACATTGTGCAATCCCATGCGAATATTATATAAGAAAGGGATAGGAAGCATTGCTCATCAAGACCGCTGGCATCTGTTTGACGAGATATTGTTCACCTCAAATTTTCTGACTTCAAAAAGTTTACAGTTAAAAAAAATAGGAGTATTTAACCCGTCGTTTATGACCCAGCAAATAGGAACTTACAAAGGTTACCCCTTACGTTCCTTTTCGGGAACTTCATATACGAATGGGTACAGCGATCATTATCCAGTATACATGGATTTAACCAAGCCATTGGCTCCAAGGAATCCTACTCAATATTAGAAGAAGTCCTAAGCCGTAATAAAGTGAGATTGTTTTGAACTTAGCCTCTGTAGTTTCTTTACGCTTGTGTTTTGACCATCCAATAGTAATGAATACTATAGCGATAATATTAGTAGTAGGATGTTCTAGGGCCAAAAGACGGGCTGCTGAGTTTAAATTTCCAATACCAATAGAGGTTATTGCATTAAGACCATTAGATGAGATGAAATACACAATCAAACCAAGTAATAATTGAATATGCGAAAGAATAAGAGCAAACAAGCTAATTCTTAAGTCTTTACTCATTTCAAACTTTTCTCTCTTAGAAAGCCAACCTGAAATTGCATTTAAAAACGCCAAAATGAGGACGATAAGAACAACGTAAGCTAGGACAGAGTGTACCGAAGTGAGAATGTTTTGCATGATGTTTAACTATTTTGTTTGTAGTAAGATAATAATTCTTTCGTTGAAGGGTCGTGAGATGCCTCTTTTTTGGTGTTCCATTCATCTAAAATTGTCTTCGCCAACTGCTTGCCCAATTCAACGCCCCATTGGTCATAACTGAAAATATTCCATATAACTCCTTGAACGAAAATCTTATGCTCATATGCGGCAATAAGAGCGCCCAAGTTATAAGGAGTAAGTCGATCTATCAATAAAGTCGTCGTTGGATTATCTCCTTTAAATACTTTGTGTGGTAATAGCGCCTTAATTTCTTGTGGTGATTTCCCTTCAGAAATAAGTTCGTTTTTAACTTCTTCAGCACTTTTACCATTTAATAAAGCTTCTGTCTGGGCAAAGAAATTTGACATCAATTTATCGTGATGTGACTGATCACCATGTAATGAATTTATGAAGCCTATGAAATCTACTGGAATTAACTTTGTGCCTTGGTGGATTAATTGAAAAAAAGCGTGTTGAGCGTTAGTCCCAGGTTCGCCCCATACAATATTACCTGTTTGGTAGGTCACCTCATTGCCTTCTCGGTCAACTCCCTTTCCATTACTCTCCATGATAGCTTGTTGAAGATAGGCAGGAAATCTTTGTAAATATTGCGTATAAGGTATTAAAGCTTCTGTTTCAGCTTCTAAAAAATTATTGTACCACACGCTCAAGAGCGCCATTCGAGTTGGGATATTTGATGCTATTGGAGCGTCATAAAAATGCTTATCCATTCCTTGAGCCCCGTTCAATAATTCTTCAAAGTGATCATATCCAATTGCCAGTGCAATGGATAATCCCACTGAACTCCAGAGTGAAAATCTTCCTCCAACCCAGTTCCACATGGTAAAAACATTCTTTTGATCAATTCCAAATTCATCAATCATCTTAAGGTTGGTTGAAACAGCTGCAAAGTGATTAGCTACCCATTTTTCCTCGGCAAAATTTAAAAACCACTTTTTAGCTGTGGTAGCATTAGCTAAAGTTTCTTGCGTAGTGAATGACTTAGAAACGATCACAAAAAGTGTGGTGTCTGGGTTTAAGTCTTTAAGAACTTCATTGATGTGATCTCCGTCAACATTACTTACAAAATGTACTTTTAGATGGTTTTTGTAATAAGCCATAGCGTCTACGACCATTACGGGACCTAAATCTGAACCTCCAATACCGATATTGACCACATCAGTAATTGATTTTCCGGTAAATCCTTTATGTGATCCGTCAATAACTGAAGACGTAAAACGTTTCATTTGTTCTTTAACTGCCTTAATGTCTTCATCTATAGAAACGCCATCGATTTGCAAGGCAGTATTTTGTGCTCTTAAAGCTGTATGAAGAACTGCTCTACCCTCTGTCTCGTTGATGCTAGCTCCTTCAAAATAAGACTTCTTTGCCTGTTCTAGCTTACATTCAGAAGCCAAGGAATAAAGGGCATCCCATGCTGATTGGTCAATTTTATTCTTTGAAAAGTCAATCAAAAACTCCTCCCACTTCACAGTATTCGACGAAACTCTATGAGGATCGTTTTCAAAAAGAGATAAGATGGATTGAGCTTTTAAGTTTTCACTGATACTTTGAAGTGATTCCCAGCTTTTCGTTTTGCTAGGATTGATTTTGTTGAGAGTCATTTGTTGTTTCGGGAGTTATATAAGATAATCTTGAGGCATCAAAACTGAGACGCTCAAAATCGTAATCAATACAATTGAGTTGATCTAAAGGTGACTGCACATAATTGAAAAACGCATTAGCGTAAGATTTATCGATTGGGGCTGCTGCAGGTAATTTTTGTTTCAAAGGATCAACCTGTCTTCCGTTTTTCCAAAAGCGATAACAAACGTGTGGTCCACTTGTATTACCGGTCATTCCAATCCATCCAATTACTTGTCCCTGTCTTACTTTTTGACCTCGTTTTACATTAAGTCTCCTCATGTGAAGATATTGCGTAGAATAGGTAGCATTATGCTTGATTTTTGCGTATATACCGTTTCCACCTTTTCTTCTAGCTTCAGTAACCACGCCATCTGCTGTAGCAATGATTGGCGTGCCTATTGGAGCTGCATAATCTGTTCCTTTATGTGGTCTTACTCGATTTCCATAATATGCAATTCTTCGTTTTAAATTAAATCGAGAAGAAATTCGATAAGAGGCAAATTTCAAAGGTGCCTTGAGAAAGGTTCTTCTCAAATTATTTCCTTTTTCATCGAAATAATCAATTTGGCCACTAACGGTATCAACCTTTGCCGCAAATGCGTAATAGGGGTCTCCTTTATGTTCAAAATAAGCTGCAATAATACCATCAATTCCTATGTAAGAACCATCTTCTAAATAACGTTCACGAACGATAGCTTTAAATTTATCACCCTCGAAAAGTCTAAAAAAGTCAATGTTCCAGGCGTAGATGTCTGAAAGTGAAAGACTGAGATTTTGATCAATTCCTAACTTATCTAGGGTCATGTAAAGTGAACTTTCGATTTCCCCAGAGTACTCTTTTTCAACTAGGAAATAGGCACGTTGATTTCTACTCACCTCAACAGAGTCTCTAAAATCCACAAGCGTGTAATTTAGCTTGTCATTTTCATAAATAAAGACTTGGGCCTTATTCAGACTGTCCTTCGATTTAAGTATACGATAAGGTCTGCCTCTCCTAATTCTTCTCAGATCAAAAACAGTTCTATACGAGCGGGTAGCTTGAATTACTTTTTGGTAGTCAGCCTTATGCTTTTTCATCAATTCTCCGAAAGTGTCGCCAGAACGAATAGTGTCCAATACAAGGTCGTAATCACACATATTTATTCCGAATTCAATTTCTACGGAGGTGTTAGGCGTTTCATAACTCCAATCAATGCTTTCTTCGTTTTCTTTATCACTAGAAAATCCACAAGCCTGCAATATAAGGGCTATGGTAATGACGAAGAATTTTGAAAATCTTATTGTAGTTTGACACCTCTCAATCATGCCACGAATTTCAGTAAAAAACCCGACATTTTAGTCCATTATCAAGGTAAATTGATTCTTCAATCCGTTATAGCCTTCTAAATCAGCTTTTATCGATCCTACTCTCAAGTCAGCCTGGATTCTTATCGGAATTCTATTTAGATCATTACTTACCCAAAGCGTGAGACTTTCTCGGGCTCTAAATATCCTCCCAGATTTTACTAATGGTCTGAAGGCTAGGCAGGGAACCTTACCAAATTTAGTCTTAATAATTTGCTCCCCTAGATATCGAAGTTTAAAATCGTAAACCCCATCATCATCAAATAACATGTCAAGCGGAATTTCGTCACCAACTTTCAAATTATCCGTTGAAAAATTTTCTCTTAAATAATAGGTTGAGGATAAAATATCTTGAATTTTATAGTGTATTTCGAGTGAGAAAGAAGTGCTGTCTTTGATATTGTAAATCTTTGCACTATTGCGATCAAAATCGTAATCAATTTCTATGTGTTTGGTGTAACCACCCTCATAAATATCACGTTTAAAATAAACCGGACGTACAGAATCTAATTCAAAAAAGCTTTCGTAAGTGTCGTCCACCTTAAAAAATAAACTGGCAAATCCAGTAGTCTTTCCTTTTCCTATAGCTCGGAAAACAGTTTTCCCTTTCACTTCGGCCTTTTCCAACTTTATTGTAGCGTAACTGGCGTTCAAAAATCCATAGTGTAGTCTGTATTTCAGCCATTCACCTTCCTTAAATGCTTGATAATTCTGGGCACTCAAAACAGAATATACCGAGGTAATTAAAAATATAGAAAGTATCTTTTTCATTTTCACACATCTAAAATAAAAAAGCCTTGACAATAATACCAAGGCTTTTCAACAACCAACCAAACTTTAAATCATGAAATCTATAACGAAACAAATTTTTGAACATTATAAAAGTACAGCATGATCAGGGCCTTGTTTTCTTTTTAACGCTATTTAACGCGCCAAATACCCATTATTATGTTTTTTTTAAGAATTGAGCTTGAAATACGCCCGAATTTTTTCAGATTTCACCTTCCCAATTAAAGCTTCAAGGTCGGCATGAGAAGCCTCTTTAACACCTTTTACCGATCTGAATTCACTCAATAATTGGTTCGCTGTTTTATAGCCTATACCGTCAATATTCAATAGTTCCGTTTGTATGGCTGAAGAACTTCTCTTTTGTCTATGAAATGTTAGGCTAAATCGGTGGGCTTCATTTCGCAAATATTGAATGAGTTTCAAAGATTCTGAACGCTTGTCCAAATACAACGGATCTGAATCATTCGGAAAATAAATTTCTTCTAGTCGCTTGGCAATTCCTATAATCGCTATTTTTCCTCTTAACCCTAGTAATTCTAGAGCCTTTAAAGCGGATGATAATTGCCCTTTTCCTCCGTCTATTACAATTAGTTGAGGAAGCGATTCATCTTGGTCAAGTAATCGTTTGTAACGCCGAAAAACAACCTCCTCCATAGATGCAAAATCATTTGGACCTTGGACCGTTTTAATGTTAAAATGTCTGTATTCTGACTTTGAAGGTTTTGCGTTTTTAAAGACTACACAGGCTGCTACAGGATTACTTCCTTGTATATTGGAATTGTCAAAACACTCAATGTGGTANGGGTCTTGACTCATNCGTAAATCTNCTTTTAACTGAGNNATAATTCTAGTACTGTGACGNTCTGGATCTACNATTTTCATTTGTTTNAAACGATCCTGTCTNTAAAATTTTGCATTTCTNAGNGATAAATCNATNAANTGTTTNTTNTCGCCCAATTTNGGAATGGTNACTTTTANGTNTTCTGNAAGGGNNACAGGAAAAGGCAATAAAAGTTCCTTNGAAGTAGATTTAAANCGNTGTCGAAGCTCNACAATTGCNAGTGANAGGAGTTCTTCTTTTCNCTCGTCNAGTTTCTTTTTTAACTCCAAAGTATGTGACTGAACAATACANCCCTCNACCAATCTNAAGTAATTNATATANGCATGNGAATGATCTTCAAGAATNCTNAAAACATCAATTTCAGAAATCTTAGGATTAACCACNGTNGATTTAGCTTGNTAACGTTCTAGAATATCNATACGATCTTTAATTTTTTGTGCTTTCTCATATTNTAAATTNNTNGCGAAAGTCATCATTTGGTTCTTGAGCAATGTTAANGAAGGCTTTAATTTNCCTCTTATAATATTGGTAATAGCCTCNATNTGANTCTCATAATCTTCTTCGGATTGTAANCCTTGNCAAGGTCCAGCACAATTTCCTATGTGATATTCNANACATAGTTTTACCTTTTTAGACTCCACCTTTTCAGGGGATAAATCAAAGTGGCAGCTTCTGAGCATATAAACGGATTTAAACAAATCCAAGAGTGTGCGAACAGTTTTCATAGACGTATAAGGTCCAAAGTATTGAGACCCATCTTTNATAAATCTACGAGTGGCAAAAACTCTAGGAAAAGGCTCTTTTTTAACACAAATCCAAGGATAAGATTTATCGTCTTTCAAAAGCACATTATATCTAGGTTGATGTGACTTGATCATATTATTTTCAAGCAACAAAGCGTCAGACTCTGTCTTTACAACAACGTGTTTGATGTCCCTTATTTTACTCACCATAACCTTGGTCTTTCCATAGGTATGCGTTTTTGTGAAATAAGACGAAACTCTCTTTTTCAGGTTCTTTGCTTTTCCAACATAAAGCATTCGTTTTTCCTGATCAAAAAACTGATAAACCCCAGGGGTTTCAGGCAATGTTTTTACCTGTATCTCCAATTGTTCGTTTTTGTACTGCCCCTGCATTCTACGAAATTACTAAATCCGTGATTTTGTACTTTTAATGCTTGACAAGGAATCCATTTCTTATGCACAAAAGTGAATGTCGCAAAATTTACAAATCAAAAAGAGCTGCTCTAAGTGAAAAAGAGGGTGTTGACTTAAGTATTGAGATTACCAATCAATGCTTAAAACTTCCTATTTGGGAATTTGAGCATTTCCATATTTTCTTGCCTATTGAGACTCAAAAAGAAGTAGATACAACCCCACTTATCACCGTGCTACAAGCCAAAGAAAAGCACATTTATATTCCAAAGGTCAAGCACCTTGAATTAGAACACTTTCAACTTGATGAACACACACTTCTGCGCACAAATAAATGGGGAATTGCAGAGCCTGTTGCGGGTAAAACGATTGACACATCAATCTTAAATATCGTGTTTATTCCCCTGCTTGCTTTTGATCAAAATGGCAATAGAGTTGGCTATGGCAAAGGTTTTTACGATCGATTTCTAAGAAGGTGTAAAAATGACGTGCTCAAAGTAGGACTAAGCTTTTTTGAAGCCGAAGAACAGATAAATGCAGACCCTCACGATATAAGTCTAGATTATTGTGTCACGCCAAAGCGCGTTTATGGATTTAATCCTCTTGACTAAAGGCAGTTTTATTGAATAAAATAAGAACAAAAACCCCGAAACTGATGCAGAAATCTGCTACGTTGAAAACAGGTTCAAAAAACCGAAAGTGATTTCCTCCTACAAAAGGTATCCAATTGGGCAATACAGTATCAATTAGAGGGAAATAAAACATATCGACCACCTTACCATAAAACATCCCAGAATAAGGCTCATCTGCAAAAAGAGAAGCGATATGCATAGTACTACTCTGGTCAAAAATCAATCCATAAAACAAGGAGTCAATAATATTTCCAACTGCTCCACTAAAAATAAGAGTTAGCGAAAATATCAATACACCTGGAGCCTGCTTTTTAATGCTGTCCCAGAGCCAATAACCAATACCGCATATAGCAACTAACCTAAATAAAGAGAGAATCAGTTTAGAAGTTTTTTCACCAATGGGAATAAAATCACTGATTTTAGCTCCCCATGCAGCTCCTTCATTTTCGATAAACAGAATTTTGAACCAAGAGAATACTTCCANCGATTCTTGGTAATAAAAATTTGTTTTGATGTAAATCTTTGAGAGTTGATCAATCAAAAGAGCCACAAAGATTATAATCAGTGCCGTCCTTTTATTCATAAACGAAAAATGCTTGGCGTATTTATCTATATTCATTTTCTTCTTTGTTATACCTATAAATGTTTCCTTCTCTCGACTTTATAATCCATAAAGCATCTTTTTCGAGCGTTTCATTTATTGGAGCATTCGCAAAGGCACTTTGAAAAAATACAAGTTCAGGAATACTACTCATTTCTAAATACACATCCGCCTTTGCAGTGATAATCTTTGATTTAATTGAATTGTGATGCAAATGACACACACCTTCATTCAAAAATACATTTAATTCTCTATAGTCCCCCTTGGTATAGACAATACTATTTAATCCATCGATATCAAGCGCTATTTTTGACGGGACGCTTATCCTTAGCGTTATTGCCAATACTTTATGTGCACTTAATTTGTCATTAAAATTTGCGTACAAAGGGTTTTTTGATAACGAAATATCGTAACTCTCCTCTGATTCTAGAATAGCCAAGTTAAACATATCACTGTACTCTCCTTCTGCGGTAAGTTCAGTCTGAATAAAACCCTCCTGATGCGTATCAATCTCAAAATGAGCTACGTAAGTCAAGTCTATATTGAGCTTTTTTTGGGGGTTTACCGCTATGTTTTTTGAAGAAAGCTGTTGTCCTTGAAGTAAAGAACTCCAGAAAAAAACAAGGTACAAAAGTCGCTTGTAGCGCAACTTATTTTTGCATGTTTTTGGCCTCAATGCTCAAGGTTGCGTGAGGAACCAATTTTAAGCGTTCTTTATTGATGAGTTTTCCTGTAACTCTGCATACACCGTAGGTTTTATTTTCGATTCGAACCAAGGCGTTCTTTAGATCTCTAATAAACTTCTCCTGACGAAGCGCCAACTGTGTGTTTGCCTCCTTACTCATGGTTTCTGAACCTTCTTCAAATGCCTTAAAGGTTGGCGAAGTATCTTCGGTTCCGTTATTGCCATCGTTCTTATAGGCACTGTGTAAGAGCTCCAAATGCTCCTCGGCTTTTTGGATTTTCTCTGTAATTATTCCTTTGAATTCTTGTAAATCAGCATCGCTAAATCGCACTAAACTCTCACTCATAGTTATCGTTTTAATACTTTAATACTCGTTTTTATATCGTCGAATTCGACGGCATTTCCATCTGTAATTTCGCGCTTAATATAGATATTTTCGCACAATGTTTCAGTCTTTATGTAAGATTCGTTGCTTTTGATGGCCGCGTCGAGTTCTACAGACCCTTGAAAGTAAACATCTACACGGTCTGTGACTTCAAAGCCACTGTCCTTTCTAATATTTTGAATTCTATTGACCAATTCTCTCGCAATTCCTTCTTTGATTAAATCATCATCTAAATTGACATCTAAGGCAACAGTAAGCTGTCCAGAACTCGCAACCAACCATCCTTCTATATCCTTATTAGAAATAATGACATCTTCTACGGTCAATTCGTATGAACTGTCTTCAACTTGAATCGTCAGTACTCCTTCTTTTTCTATTTGATGGATATCCTCCTGCTCAAAATTTTGAATGATCTGAGCAACCGCCTTCGTGTCTTTGCCAAATTTTGGTCCTAAGACTTTAAAATTGGGCTTAATTTGTTTAACCAGAATATCAGAGGCGTCTTCTAATAATTCTATTTCTTTTACATTCACCTCATTTTTAATCAAATGTGCAACCGCTGAAATAGCGTTTTTCTCCTCATCACTACTCACAGGTATCATCACTTTGCGTAGTGGTTGTCTTACCTTGAGTTTTTCCTTTTGGCGGATAGAAAGCACCAAAGACGATATGCGTTGTGACAATTGTATTTTAGCTTCTAAGGCTTTGTCAATCATATCATTGTCAGCTGTTGGAAATGTTACCAGATGAACACTTTTAGAAGAGGCTAAACCGGTTGCTTGAACAAGATCTAGATANAGTCTTTCCGCAAAGAAAGGAGCTACAGGAGCCATAAGCTTAGAAAGGGTAAATAAACAGAAGGTCAGCGTTTGATAGGCTGCGAGTTTATCGTCACCATAAGCATCCTTCCAAAAACGCCTTCTGCCTAAACGCACATACCAATTACTCAAATTCTCTTGAACGAAGTATGAAATCATACGGGTAGCCTTAGTCGCATCATAATCTTCATAAGCCTCATCTACGGCCGATATCAAACTGTTTAATTCAGATAAAATCCATCGGTCTAATTCTGAAAGTCGATCTGCCGCAAGACGTTCTTCTTTAAATGTAAATCCATCAATATTAGCGTAAAGGGCCAAAAATGAATAAGTGTTGTAAAGGGTTCCAAAAAATTTACGTTTGACCTCTTGAACACCCTCGATATCAAACTTTAAATTATCCCATGGATTGGCATTGGAAATCATATACCAACGCGTGGCATCTGCGCCGTGATTTTTGAGTGTCTCAAAAGGATCGACTGCATTGCCCAAGCGCTTTGACATCTTCTTTCCTTCTTTGTCTAGGACAAGTCCGTTAGATACTACGTTCTTGTAGGCCACCTTGTCAAACACCATAGTTGAGATGGCGTGAAGTGTGTAAAACCATCCTCTGGTTTGATCAACACCTTCGGCTATAAAGTCGGCTGGATGTGTTGCTAAATCATCGATATATTCCTTGTTTTCAAACGGATAATGCCACTGTGCATAAGGCATAGATCCGCTATCAAACCAAACGTCAATGAGATCNGTTTCTCGATACATCGACTGTCCGTTAGAAGCGCACAACACGATATTGTCGACAATGTGTTTATGTAAATCTATTTGATCGTAGTTATCATCACTCATATCGCCAACAACAAAGTCAGCCATGGGATTCTCTTTCATTAATCCAGCTGCAACCGCCTTGTCTATTTCAGTTTTGAGTTCTTCTACAGACCCAATGATTAATTCTTCTGAATGATCCTCTGTACGCCAAATCGGAAGTGGAATTCCCCAATACCTCGATCGAGATAAATTCCAGTCATTCGCATTAGCCAACCAGTTTCCAAAACGACCTTCTCCCGTAGACTTTGGTTTCCAATTAATCTCTGTATTGAGCTCGTGCATTCGGTCTTTGATAGCCGTCACTTTGATAAACCAAGAGTTCAACGGATAGTACAAAATAGGCTTATCTGTTCTCCAACAATTTGGATAGGAGTGTACATATTTTTCTACCTTAAACGCCTTATTCTCTATTTTGAGTTGGATGGCAATCTCAACATCAATAGACTTTTCAGGGACATCCTTTTCATCGTAGTAGGCATTTTTTACATATTTGCCTCCAAATGACCCCAGCTCTTTTCTAAATTTTCCAGTTAAGTCTACCAAAGGAACAGCCTGCTGATTTTCATCTAAAATCAACATAGGAGGGACCTCGGGAGTCGCTTGCTTTGCGGCCATAGCATCGTCAGCACCAAAGGTTGGAGCGGTATGTACAATTCCGGTTCCGTCTTCTGTAGTCACAAAATTTCCTGAAATTACTCTAAAGGCATTTTCTGGATTTTGATAGGGCTGAACGTATGGCATAAGTTGTTCATACCTCGCCTCAACCAATTCTTCACCTTTAATGTTATTCAATACGATATACGGAATGGTTTTATGCGCTTTTTCAAAAGCCTTTAACTCATTGACATCTTCTACCTTGACGAACTTTTTACCAAATTGCTCGCCGATTAAAGCGCTTGCAATAACTACGTTAATGCGTTCAAAAGTGTATTGATTATAGGTAGCTACAAGACTGTATTCAATTTTTGGACCTACAGTAAGCGCGGTATTAGAAGGAAGTGTCCAAGGAGTAGTCGTCCAGGCTAAAAAGTATACCTCTTCTTCAACAGCTTGAAAAGCTGAAGGCAATGACGATTTAAGCGCCTTAAATTGTGCTGTAACTGTAGTATCTGTGACATCTTGGTAGGTTCCGGGTTGATTCAACTCATGAGAAGACAAACCTGTTCCTGCCTTAGGAGAGTAGGGTTGAACGGTATAGCCCTTGTACAACAATCCCTTGTCATAAATCTGTTTCAGCAACCACCAAACAGACTCCATATATTTGGTTTTATAGGTGATATAGGGGTTTCTCATATCCACCCAATAACCCATTTTAGCAGTCAATTGATTCCATACATCAGTATATCGCATGACTGCCTTTTTACAAGCTTCGTTGTATTCTTCAATACTGATCTTTTTACCGATGTCTTCTTTGGTAATACCGAGTTCTTTCTCTACGCCTAATTCAATAGGAAGTCCGTGTGTATCCCAACCTGCTTTGCGTTTTACGCGAAAGCCTTTCATCGTCTTAAATCTGGGATAAATATCTTTAATCGTCCTTGCCATCACATGATGAATACCGGGCATACCGTTAGCAGACGGAGGTCCTTCGTAAAAGACATATTCTCCGTTTTCACCTCCTCCGGCCATGCTTTCTTCAAAAACATTCTCCTTATTCCAAAATTCTAAAATAGACTCAGAAATTTCTGGGAGATTTAAAGCTTTATATTCATTAAACTTTTGATCCACAAGTACATTCCATTTTATAATGTTTGCAAAAGTAAGAAATTGAATGAGGATTCAAAGCCTTTTAGAAGCGTCTTGAGTAGCCCAGAACGAAATTACGTCCAGCCGCACTTATTCCCGATGAATAAGGTCTATAACGCTGGTCAAGAGCATTTTCTAAACCAAGGGTATAGGCTCCTTCTTTAAACCTATATTGGGCTCTTAAATTTAAAGTCGTCCAGCTAGGAGCAAAAGGATTTGAATTTTGATCCAAAGCGTATAAATAGTCTTTTGATCGTTCAGTTAAGGCGAGGCGTTCAAATGGCACTTTAGCATTGTAAACCGCGCTTAAATCCAATAAAAAACGACCGTTTAAATATTTAATATGAAGGTCTGAAAAGAGTGGAGGTGCGTNTCGNCTATANGAAANAGAATNGTCATGNCCGTNTTCTTTNCCCAAGGTATANGTNACATTAGANCTCANTTTAANTCNTGANCTCAATTGGAAATTTCCGCTCCATTCNANTCCAAAAACACGTGCAAAGGTTCCATTTTGAATGGCTTGAATCTGGCTCAAAACCCCTTTATATAAGAGTTCTGTCGCCCCATCTAATTCGAATGGTCTACGAATCAATATGTCTTTTAAGTACGTAAAATAGGTTGCCACATTGATCACGGCCTTAGAATTCCATTGCTTAGTAAACCCTAACTCTGCTGTATACGCGTACTCCGGCTTGAGGTCAGGGTTTGGAACAACCACGCTTCCAGGTTCTGAATCAAAAATTTTACTTACATCATCAATATTGGGTGCCCTAAATCCTGTTGCCAAATTCAAATTGAGTTGGATCTGGCGCTCTGGCGTCCAATTCAAACCAAAACTTCCCGTAAATGCATTATTGGTCAATGAGCTTTCCGAAAAGGGCAAACTCAGCAAGTCATTTTCCAAATTAGCTTTTAAAAAATCTCTATTAAAACGCAGTCCGATTTGAGATCTCAGTCTAGACTTTAATTCTGAATCGAAGGAAATATAAGCTCCTGTGCTTGTCCAAGAACTATTATCAGGATAGCGACTGAGTGCAGCACTAGAAGCATTTGTGTCGAGGTTTACTTGTTCTCCCTTAGAAAAAACTTGATTGTACATTAAGGACAAACCGTAACGCAAGCGATTCTTTTCGATTTTTTTCTCGGCATCTAAGGAAGATTGATAAGCTTTTACCCTTTCGCGATTAGAAAATAATACAGGGTCGTTAAATGCTCTTTCATTGCGACTTTCTTCAAAGTTTTGATAGGAATTTGTCCAGCGGTAAGCGGTGTTGTTTTTGTGAAGTTCTTGTGTCCAGCGAAACATCAACCATTTTTGTGGACCGTAATACCAATCTCCGTAACGCAAATTCTCATCAGTTCCCGGACGAAGCAATCGGTCATAACGCGGATAATCTGAAGTTTGAGAATAGTAAAATCCAAGGCTGTGTTTCCAATCTTCTGAAGGATGATATAGAAACTGGTTATTGGTGTAGATTTGAGAGAATCCAGAGAATTTCTGAACTTTTGGGTCATCATTGACAGCCGTAACGTCCTGTCCATTGACCTTTTTAACAAAAGTTGGCCTGAGATAATCGTCTAAACCCCTACTCCCCATTTTTAAATCAGAAAAATCAGAAAAGCTCAAACTGCTCCATAAACTCCATTTCTTTCTGCTAAGAGCATGATCGAAATGTACTGTACGCTCGTTGTTCGCAGTAGAGTATCGCAAATTCAAACCAAAGCGCTTTTGCAATTCCTCCTCCTTACTGACTTGCGCATTTTTCGAATAGAAATTCATCACTCCTCCAATCGCATCGCTTCCGTAAACCAAAGAATTCGGGCCAAAAGACAATTCCGTTCGCTCAACCGTAAAAGGGTCAATTGAAATGATGTTCTGTATATTTCCTCCTCTGAAAATGGCATTGTTCATACGCACTCCATCGACAACGAGCAGCACTCGATTTGTCGCAAAACCTCTTATTGTAGGACTACCTCCCCCGAGTTGGCTTTTTTGCACAAAGACTTTTCCACTGGCTTGCAGTAAATCAGCTGAAGTTTGGGGTTGTAAAAAAGAGCGTTCTGCTGATGAAATAGAAACCACTTTCTGCGTCAATTCACGCTTTTGTTGTTTCCAACGAGATACAGATAAAACTACCTCATCTAAAACGTTTTCGATTTTCTCTAAATAGATCTTTGTTTTTAAGGCTGAAAAAAGTAATTCATAATTCTTGTAGCCTTCTAGTTTAAAACGCAGCACCTCATCGCCTTTAAGGTCAATGTCTTCCAAAGAAAATTCACCCTCAAAATTGGTCCATTTAGTCATACCCTTTGATGGCACCTCTACCGCAACCCCAGGCAACGGCAGTTGATTCATAAAGTCTTCAACAATGTATTGCTGTCCAAATAGTCCGTATTGTACTAAGAGAACAACGAGTGTAATCAGGTCTTTTTTCACGCGTATAAGTCTTTCAAAACAGCGAAAGATTTTGGCGTGTAGAAGTTTTCCAAGTGTATTTCAAGATAATTAAACAGGCTCTGCATTAATTCCATTCTCTGCGCTTTGTTCGATTGTATGGCCAAACTACTATCAAAATCTATGCCTAAGTATTGATTTAGGCAAAAAGATGTTGAAATCGATAAGCAGGCATTTAAATTCTCAGAAGCTATAAAGACTCCTTCATTTAAATCAAATACCGAACCTTCGCTGTAATTCTTCTTAGGTTCTATCCCTAAAAAATGACACAACCCAAGCAGAAAAACAATATTGAAATGACCTAGTCGTTCATTGGTGTCAAGCCAATTAGCAGAGTCGACTAAAAACCGATAAAAGTCGAGGTCTTTAAAATCTTCTTTCAGAGCGTTTTGAAGGGTCTCAACGAGCAGTAAACTCAGGCTACTCTTTGCAATATCCGTATGTAAACTGCTATAGATTTTATCGCGCTTGACATCTACAATGCGCTCCAATCCTTTGCCTCGGTGCACTGCTGTCAAATCTAATTGAGTGAGTGGAAGAAAGTAAGCCCCCTTTAATTTGCCTTTGCCGCTTTTTAATATTCCTCTAAGTAAATAGGATTGAAGTCCATGTTGTTCGGTATAGATGCGAACAATTAAGCTAGTATCACCGTATTTAATTTGAGTTAAAACAACTCCTTTTGTTTTTACCTCCACATTCGAAAAAAATTAAACCACCCCTTGAGCGAGCATCGCATCAGCCACTTTTACAAATCCAGCAATATTAGCCCCCTTGACATAATCACAATAGCCGTCCTCTTCTTTACCATAGGCTACACAAGAATCGTGAATATCTTTCATGATGCCGTGAAGTCGCTGATCCACTTCTTCTCTAGTCCAACTAATACGAAGTGAATTTTGAGACATTTCTAGACCTGATGTCGCTACCCCTCCAGCATTCGAAGCCTTTCCTGGCGCAAATAAAATTTTTGCATTTCTAAAAACTTCGATAGCCTCTGGTGTCGATGGCATATTCGCTCCTTCAGACACACACATAAGTCCATTTTTAACTAAATGTGCAGCGTCATCTCCATTGAGTTCGTTTTGAGTTGCGCATGGAAAAGCTAAATCACAAGGCACACTCCAGGGTGTTTTACCTTTAAAAAATTGAGCATTTGGATACACATTTACATATTCTTTGATACGGCCCCTTTTTACATTTTTTAAGTCTTGAACAAAGGCGAGCTTTTCTTCTGTGATGCCCTCCTCATCCAATATGAATCCAGAAGAGTCAGAAAGCGTAATCACTTTTCCACCTAATTGAATAATCTTTTCAGCCGCATATTGGGCCACATTTCCTGAACCAGATATAACAGCTGTTTTTCCAGCAACACTCATGGCTCTTGTTTCTAACATGTTCTGTGCAAAATATACAGTACCATAGCCTGTCGCTTCTGGACGAATTCGAGATCCTCCCCAAGACAATCCCTTTCCTGTGAGTACCCCAGTAAACTCGTTTCTCAGCTTTTTATACATTCCAAACAAGAATCCTATTTCTCTAGATCCAACTCCGACATCTCCAGCAGGAACATCTGTATTTGGACCAATGTGTTTGCACAATTCGGTCATAAATGCGTGGCAAAAGCGCATCACCTCATCATCAGATTTTCCTTTGGGGTCAAAATCAGAACCTCCCTTTCCACCTCCCATAGGCAAGGTGGTCAAACTGTTTTTAAATACCTGTTCAAAAGCTAAGAACTTTAGAACACTAGCATTTACGGTAGGATGAAACCTCAATCCACCTTTATAAGGTCCAATAGCAGAATTCATTTGGATACGATATCCTCTATTGACGTGAACTTCTCCATTGTCGTCAATCCATGCGACTCGAAATGAAATCAAACGCTCGGGTTCTACCATTCGTAAAAGAATATTCTTTCCGTGATAAATATCATGCTGAACGATATAAGGAATAACCGTTTCGGCAACCTCTTGAACCGCTTGAATAAACTCGGGTTCGTGGCCATTACGAGCTTTTATTTCATCCATGAAAAGCTCTATTTTCTGATTGAGTAAGTCACTTCGCATAATATAATTGATAATTTTTTGGCTAAATTATATCATTTTCTAAATTTCAAATAGCTTTTTTTAAGGATTTTTCAAATAGAAGGGTTAAAAATCTAATGCTATTGCTAAATCTTGAATTAAATCTTCAACATCTTCAATACCAACACTTAAGCGAATCATCCCTTCTGAGATTCCTATTGACTGCCGCTGCTCACCACTCATTCCCGCATGAGTCATTAAAGCTGGTATTCCAGCAAGAGACTCTACACCTCCAAGGGATTCGGCAGTGACAAAATAAGTCAAGCGTTTGAGCAATACCTTAGAATACACTAGACTGTCGTCTTTTGTTTCGAAGGAAAGCATCCCTCCAAAATCATGCATTTGAGACTTAGCAACCTCGTGATTGGGGTGATTGTTGAAGCCTGGCCAAAGCACTTTGCTTACTTTCTTGTGATTGGCGAGAAAATGGGCGATTTGAGCGGTATTTTCACAATGTCTTTGCATTCTAACATGCAGTGTTTTTATTCCCCTCAACGCCAAGAAACTATCCATAGGGCCGCAAATTGCTCCCGTAGCATTTTGAATAAATTTTATTTGGTTTGCTAATTCCTCATCACGCACAACCAAAACCCCAGCGACGATATCAGAATGTCCACCAATGTATTTGGTCGCTGAATGCATTACAATGTCTGCTCCCAATTCTAAAGGCCTTTGCAAGTATGGTGAAGCAAATGTATTATCAACTGCAAATAACAAACGGTGTTGCTTAGCGATTTCCGCCAACTGCTGAAGATCGAGGATTTGCATAGTTGGATTAGTAGGTGTCTCGGCCCATATCATTTTGGTGTGCTCATTTATTTTCGAGCTCACTTCGTCTAAATTCATCATGTCGACAAAATGAAAAGTAATTGCGTTTATGGCACCTATCTTGTTAAAAAGACGATGCGTGCCACCGTACAAATCACGACTTACAATAACTTCCTCTTTAGGTTTGATAAGCCTCATGACCGCGTCTATAGCAGCCATTCCACTTGCAAAAGCAAAGCCTGCATCACCGCTTTCTAAACTAGCCATTGCATTTTCAAAGGCCGTTCGAGTGGGGTTAGCCGTTCGAGAATATCCATACGCTTTTTTGACCCCTGCCTCAGGTATTACATATGTCGAGGTTTGATAAATAGGTGGCATCACTGAGGCATAAGCCTTATCTGGGTTTTGATTTCCGTGAATGGTTTTACTATTAAATTTCATTTCTGTGAGCCTTTAAGAAGAATCTTAAACGAATATAAAGTACTTTTAAAGAGCGTCAGTTTATATATTTATCAGAAATACAATGCGATGAAAAAAATATTCCACCTCAGCACATGCAAAACATGTCAAAAAGCAATAGACTTTTTAAACCCTCCTAATGATTGTGAATTAATCGATATAAAACCACAAGGCATTTCTGCCGAAGATTTAGAGCAAATGAGAGCACATACAGACAGTTATGAATCTCTGTTCTCAAGACGAGCCATGTTATTTAGACAACTAAATCTAGGCGATCAAACTTTAACAGAAGAAGATTATAAAAAGTTGATTCTCGAACATTACACTTTCTTAAAAAGACCGGTTATTCTAACCTCCAATGCCGTTTTTACAGGGTCAGCCAAAAAATCTCTAGAAGCAGCTCAAAAAGCCCTTCACGAATGAAAAAAAGGTATATCGCTTTTTTTGCTGCCTTTATGGCCACAAGTATCTACGCTATAAATCACACATTGGCAAAAGGCGTTATGCCAGATTTAGTCAAACCTTTTGGTTTTATTTTTCTGCGAACGGCTGGAGCGGCAATACTTTTCTGGATTGCCTCTTTATTTCTTCCCAAAGAAAAAATTGAAAAAAAAGATTGGCCGAGATTACTGTTAGCCACAGTTTTGGGCATGTCGATAAACATGTTGGCTTTTTTTAAAGGCTTAGAGCTTTCGACACCCATAAACAGTGCGGTACTTGTATCAATAACTCCAATATGCACCCTCATTTTATCTGCCATTATTGTCAAAGAAAAAATTACCTTCTATAAAGCCTTTGGAATTATTATTGGGTTTATCGGTGCCCTTGGCCTTATTCTTTTTGGTCACGAGGAGCGAGCAGATGCTCCAAATATATTTTTAGGAAACAGCCTCTTCGTTCTAAACGCATTTGCCTATGGTGCTTATCTTGTTATTGTACAGAAATTAATGCTGAAATACAGTCCGACGACCCTGCTTAAATACATGTTTGGGATTGCAACAATCTTAAATTTTCCGGTAACTTACCCAGAGTTTTCAGAAATTCAATGGAGTATTATGCCTTTATGGGCTTACGGAACTATTGCCTTTGTGGTTGTGGGTGTTACTTTTATGACGTACGTGCTAAACGGTTTTGCCATGAAGCAGCTCAAGGCTTCGACCATTGGAGTTTTTACCTACGTACAACCCCTTATGGGTATTATTTTCGCCATTAGTATGGGAAAGGATCAAATGAGCAGTATTAAACTATTAGCTGCTATTTTAGTAATCGGAGGAGTTTATCTTGGGAGTATGAAACCCAAAGCAGTCAAAATGACTCCTTAATTAAAAACATCTTTTTTATGAAGCATTCTGAATCACTTTTGAAAAATCTTAATCTTCCAGTAATTGCAGCTCCAATGTTTCTGATTTCAGGTCCAGAACTAGTAATTAATTGCTGTAAAAATGGTGTTATCGGAACCTTTCCAGCACTAAATCAAAGATCTAGCGAAGGATTCGAACAGTGGTTAATTCAAATTAAAGAAGAGCTCAATACTTTTGAAAAAGAAACAGGACGAAAAGCAGCTCCTTTTGGTGTCAATCTAATTGTTCATCCTTCCAATCCTCGAATTGATAGTGACTTACAACTTTGCATAAAACACCAAGTTCCATTAATCATCACTTCTTTGGGAGCAATAGGGCCACTCGTAGATCAAATACACGCTTATGGAGGCAAAGTATTTCATGACATCGTTAAAAAAAGACACGCGGAAAAAGCTGCTGAAGCTGGCGTTGACGGCCTTATACTTGTTGCTGCAGGAGCTGGAGGACATGGAGGAACCATCAATCCCTTTGCAATTATAAACGAAATTCGAGCATTTTTTGATAAGACCATTGTTTTAGCAGGATGTCTAAGTACTGGTCAAGATATTGCTGCCGCACTTCAAATGGGTGCAGATGCAGTATATATGGGTACGCGCTTTATCAACACCCAAGAAAGTATGGCAGAAGAGGCCTACAAAGAAATGATTCAAAGCGCTAAAGCTGATGATATAAAATATACCAAAGCCGTTTCAGGAGTTTTTGCCAACTTTTTAAGCCAAAGCCTTACTAATGCAGGTTTGACCGAAGAAGATTTGAAAAGGGACAAAAAAGTTGAATTGGAACACCTCAATTCAGAGGCCAAGGCTTGGAAAAATGTATGGTCGGCAGGACAAGGAGTTACGTCTATCAATAATAATTTAAGTACTAAAGAACTTATCGATGATCTCAAAGAACAGTTTAAATCGGCCTTATCAGAACATCTCGTCCAAAGTAAAAAGTATCTTTAAAGACTACATTATACAAGAAAACATTTGACATAATAAAATCAGACACTATATTCGTTAAGCAATAAATTAAAAATTCATGAAAACACTAGCGCCTATACTCTTACTTTCATTAATGATGATCTCTTGCGGTGAAAAGGGGAAACAAGAATCAAAAGGATTTGAAGTCAACAGAAAAAAAACAGCCAGTTCTGAAACGCAGGCATCTCAAGAAGTTCCTGTAGACATGAATAACAAAGGAATAGGTCCGATTTCATCTTACACTTTTAGCAGTGAAATAAACACAGATATGGCTGAGGCCGGAAAATCCATATACAATTCAAAGTGTACCGCCTGTCATATGGCTGAGATGAGAATGATAGGCCCTGCTTTAAAGGGAATTTACGAAAGAAGGTCTACAGAATGGGTGCTGAATCTACTTTTAAATCCAATGGAGATGCTCAAGGAAGATCCCATTGCAAAAGCACTTCTCAAAGAGTATAACAATGCCATAATGACTAATTCTAACCTCTCTGAAGAAGAGGCTAAGCAAGTTGCTGAGTACTTGAGAACCCTATAAAAAAAATCTGCCGTTGCAAATACAACGGCAGAAAAAACTAAATAACCAACCAAAAAGTAATTACGATTAAATCGTATAACTTAAAAGTATAACGGAGCAATTCCGCNACTTTCAGTATAATTATTTTATTTTTTTCGATAAACGGTAACTATGAGCACTAAAATTACAGTGGTCGGAGGTGGAAGTTGGGGTACAGCGCTAACCAAAATATTAGTAACCAATGGACATAATGTGCATTGGTACGTGCACAGTGAANCANGTTTAAGGCATTTAATGTATTACGGTCGTAATCTTAATTATCTAAGTCAAGTTCAATTCGATTTAAAAAAAATTCATCCTACAACTTCAATTTCAGAGGCAATCATAAATTGTGATATCATAATTCTTGCAGCCCCATCCATTTACATCGTAGACATCCTCAAGCCTGTAGAAACAGAATTATCTCAAAAAAGTATTGTTTCTGCAATTAAAGGAATTGTTCCGCAGTCGGGCTTACTTGTGGGAGAACACCTTCGAGTAAAACTCAGTATCCCACAAGAGCATATCGCAGTTATATCAGGACCTTGTCATGCTGAAGAGGTAGCATTAAAAAAGCATTCTTATTTGACCATTGCAGCGGACAAAAAGAAAATGGCAAAAAAAATAGCCAGACTATTAGCCTGCTCTTTTATTAAAACAAACACAACGAATGACATTCTCGGAACGGAGTATGCAGCAGTTTTAAAAAACATCTATGCCATTGCTTCTGGTATTGCTGAAAGCCTTGATTATGGCGATAATTTTCAAGCCGTATTAACTTCGAATGCCATCAGAGAAATAAAACGAATTATAGACCGCATTCATCACATGAAGCGAAATATCAATCGATCTGCTTATCTCGGTGATCTGCTAGTGACCGCCTATTCAAGTTTCTCTAGAAATAGAAGATTTGGGAATCTAATAGGTAAAGGGTATACTGCCAAAGAAAGTATAGACCAAATGAAAATGGTCGCAGAAGGGTATCACGCCCTTGATAGAGTTTATCAAATTTGTAATTCACAAAAAGAAAAGCTTAAAACACCGATTTTAAATTGCGTTTATCAAATCGTATTTAACCAAAAAAAGGCATCCACTGCTTTTGAAGAATTAGCTCAAAAATTAACTTAATTCAGCACTTAGATATAGTTCTTTTCGATGAAGTATTGAACAATAGCCTCTTTGACTAAAACGCTTTGCTCTCCAGGTTTTAGCATAGGTAATTCATTTACTAAATCGTAATGCGGCCATTTATCGGCGTCAAAATGCGAAAATTTATAATACCCATAAGGTTCTAACAACCTGCATAGAGCCACATGCATTAAGTTGATTTTTTCATCTTTTTTAAATCGCTTTTTTCCTACACCTAACTCCTGCACTCCAATTAAAAATAAAATCGCGTCTAGGTCTATTTCCTCTCCTTCTAGAAACTGTTCTGAAAGCTTAAGACACAATTTTTTGTAATTGTTTTTCAAGGTTTCGTCTCTCGACATATTGTTCTTTTTACTATTTTCAAATTTATAAACAACTAACGGCATAAAAAATGGGATTTTTTGATATCATTACNATCTTATTGTTAANATGGGGTCTTTACAAGGGTGTGAGCAATGGACTCCTCAAAGAATTGGCTTCGATTATTGGAATCATATTAGGTATTTGGGGAGCAATTGAACTTTCAGGTCTTATCGCAAAAATTCTAAATGAATACACCAATTGGCCAGAAAACTACCTCAAAACAGCTTCTTTTGGAGTGGTTCTAGTGCTAATAATAATTTTAGTTAATTACGGGGGTAATAAAATCACAGTTGCTTTAGACAAAACTGGATTTCTAAAAACCTTCAACAAAGTCTCAGGCGGTCTCTTTGGAGTAATTAAATACTGTATTATCATCGGATCGGTTGTGTTCTTTTTCGACACTGCAACAAATGTGGTCAACCTCATCCCTAAAGAAGAAAAAAAGCAATCACACTCTTATCAAATTTTGAGAAGTGTTGGCGCTGTTGTTTTCTCCGAAATTTTGAAGGATGAACTTAAAAAACCTGAAGATAGCTTAAAAATTAAGTCGCCCAATGANTGGTTCTAGGTCGTTGAAAGCCTTTGTTTTATCGTTAAGAGAACCCCTCAAAAACCTTTGATTTACAAGCTTTTACATAAAAAAAGCAGTTTGTCGAATAAAGTGATATACTCGTAGAGTACTTCCTGAATCTACTTTTTGTGAGTTCTAATTTTNAACCACTCATTAGAACCCCAGAAAATGAAAAAAGGTATTCACTTACTCGCTATTCCTATTATTTTGTTGTCCTTTTCATGCAGTACGCCAAGTCTTGAAGAAGAACTTGAATTTTTTGGATTAGAGCAATCTGCAGATGAAGAAAATGCAGCACAAAAAATAAGCCCATTAGCAACAGAGGTATTTTCTTTAATCAATTCATATCGTTCAGATTTAAAACTCGCTGAATTAGAGTGGAGCGATCTAGCTTATGAACTCGCTCTAAATCACAATGAATACATGGTTGAAACAGAAAGTTTAAATCACGACAATTTTAATTGGAGAAAATCAAAAATAAGTCTTCAGGAAAACGCATCAGAGGTAGCTGAAAATATATCAAGACATTTTGTTGACTCACAAGAAGTATTAGAAGCATGGCTTATGAATCAAATACATCGTCAACACATCGAGGGAGATTTTAACAACAGTGCAGTTGCTGTTAGTACAGATGACAAAGGCCAGTACTATCTCACTCAAATTTATTTTAAAAAATGATTCTCAAGAAAACTTGAAAACAAAACCTCTTGTGCTTGTGCAAAAGGTTTTTTTAGTTTGACATTTTGTAATTTTAACCTCTGGCGAACTGAACGGCATTGTAATAGCTATTTTATCGCCAATCAATAATTTCAAACTATAACTAAATGAACCTTACTGAAATTTTCAATGAACTTCAAATAAGTACCAATAATGCAGGTACTTCAACAGGAAAAGAAAACAAAGCCTCAAATTCATTTTTGAGTTCATTCTCTCCCATTGATGGGCAAAAACTCGCAGAAGTATCTGTCACCTCAAAAGAGCAATATGAGGCTGTAATTCAAAAAGCCCAAGAAGCCTCAAAACATTGGAGAACAATTCCAGCTCCTAAACGTGGAGAATTGGTCAGAGAATGGGGAAATCGATTGAGAACACATAAAGACGCCCTTGGTGCCCTTGTGAGTTTAGAAATGGGAAAATCTCTTCAAGAAGGATTAGGAGAGGTTCAAGAAATGATCGATATATGTGATTTCGCCGTTGGTCTCTCGAGGCAATTACATGGATTTACGATGCACTCCGAAAGACCACTTCACAGAATGTATGAGCAGTATCACCCTATGGGCGTGGTGGGAATTATATCAGCATTTAATTTTCCTGTAGCTGTTTGGGCCTGGAATACAGCGCTTGCTCTTGTGTGTGGTAATGTCTGTCTATGGAAACCCTCAGAAAAAACTCCTCTTTGTGGAGTAGCGTGTCAAAAGATTTTAGCAGAGGTCTTGAGTGAACACGGACAACCTGAAGGAATCAGCAATTTGATCAACGGAGATTACACAGTAGGAGAATGGATGAGTCAAGATCAAAGAATTCCTTTACTTTCAGCTACTGGAAGTACCAGAATGGGCAAAGCTGTAGCTCAAACCGTAGCTGCAAGACTCGGTAAAAGCCTTTTGGAATTAGGTGGAAATAACGCCATTATCGTAACACCAGATGCAGATATTGAAATGACAGTGATTGGAGCCGTTTTCGGGGCCGTTGGTACGGCAGGACAACGCTGCACTTCAACACGTAGACTTATCGTTCATGATAACGTCTATGATCAAGTTGCACAAGCGCTGAGCAAAGCATACAAACAAATAAAAATAGGTAATCCTTTAGATCAAGCGAATCACATGGGGCCACTCATTGATACCGATGCCGTTAAAATGTACGAGGAGGCATTAGTTGAGGTGGTAGAAGAAGGTGGACGAGTTTTGGTCGAAGGTGGAAAATTAGAAGGGTCGCAATATCAAAGTGGATGTTACGTAAGACCGGCAATTATAGAAGTTAGTAACAGCTTTAAAACGGTGCAAAAAGAAACCTTCGCTCCTATTCTATACCTCATTAAATACGAGGGAAGCATCGAAGATGCCATTGCAATTCAAAACGATGTAGCACAAGGACTCTCTTCAGCAATAATGACCACTAATCTAAGAGAAGCAGAACTATTTTTATCTTACGCCGGGTCAGATTGCGGAATTGCAAACGTCAACATAGGAACCTCAGGAGCAGAAATCGGTGGTGCATTTGGAGGTGAAAAAGAAACAGGAGGTGGTCGTGAATCCGGTTCCGACGCGTGGAAATATTACATGCGGAGACAGACAAATACCATTAATTACAGTAAGAATTTACCTCTAGCTCAAGGTATAGAGTTCAATCTGTAAAAGTCAACAATAACAAGGNCTTAAATAGCGGAAGCATGGTGTTTATCCTGTAAAACCATGCTTTTTTGCTTTCTTGTTACCTACATTTTTGTGCTTTTTCAATATTTTCATTATGAACTATAGACTGTCGAAAAGCCTAAAACGAAGATGAAGAAAGGTCATTTTGAACATAGTGAACAGCTCGATTTCNTCAGCTGTATGGAGCGACTTATTGACTATGCGGTTGATGGTATTCGGGATAATTCAGGTCAAAAAAAAGAAGAACTTAACAGACTCCGCACTGATCTGAAAAGCTTGATGAGGCAGCAAAAAAAGAAGAACAATTCAAGTCTGAGTCAAACCAATGAAGATACCTGGTTGATTGACAAAGCGAACTATTTCATACAGCAGTTGTACGAATTTGTTCCAGGCGATATAAAAAATGAATCTGAAAAAACCCAAAATCTCAAAAAAGAAGTAAAAAAGCTTAAGAAGCTAACGAACCTATTACAACAAGAGAAAAAACAAAAAAAGATGAAAAAAAGTAATCGTTTAATCACTAATTCAGAAGAAGAGTACAACGTACTTAAAGAAATTCAGCACGAATACAATTCGCTAAAAAGAAGAAACAAATGGAACAACTACGCTGAATTCCTAAGATATCTATACAAAAAAGAGGTAGGAGGCGAAACTTTTGACAACGACAATAATCCTTACGGATTTGAAGGTTTCGAGATGTCTAAATCCAAAACGAAACAGAGACAAGAAGACAGAGTCTCAGGTACTACGCCTAGTCAGGATGATTTATTATACAACCATAGAGACAAACAAGGAAAGTATAGAATAAAAGGGTTGTCGGATGAAACTCATCAAAACGTCGAAGATTCTGTAAAGTCAGGTCATTTTCTAACTTTAGAATACAACATGACACTAGAACAACTCGCTTCGGCACATCAACAGGCATTAAAATATTACGAGGAGGGCTTTCATGCACTTAGGAGAATCGTTGACTGCAATAAAGACATAAATGACAAGAACGAAGAAAAGGCGAAAAAAGCATTCGTATACAAAGATGATTTATTTAAGGAAGCACTAGATAAATTTAAAAGATGCCAAGAGACCCTAGTACTTCATGGATTAGCCGGGAATTCTCACAACGAAGGAACAAATTCAGAAATTGAACTGCATACCAAAGCCCAAAAAAGAATAGATTATTTGGAAGCCAATAGACCTAAAAAGAAAGAAACCGTGGGTCCATTAACTAAATTATGTCGAAGTATTTTTGGCTCTCCCAAACAAAATTAATCCCAAGTTTAAAAATAAAAATACCCAAATCTCAAGACAATTTTGATAAGAATTTTGATGAAATCAAAAATCTTATCTCACAGTCCGAAAGCTACATCAGATTAGCATTCGACAAAAATGAAATAGCAACGCTTGAAAAAGCGCAAAAAGAATTGTTCAAAGCCAAACAATTAAGTGAAATATACTCCGTAAATCTTAAAAGTGGCAAAAACCGAAATGGTGTTGAACAGTATAAAAAAATCGGTATTATGCTAAATAATGTAGCCGAGAAAAAAAGCTATTTATTTAAAAAAAAAGATGAATTAAAAACAACAATTAATGAATCAATTAAAGTAAAGCCTAAACCATATTCGTGTAATCGATTTATAAAATGGATGTTCGGAAGTCCTAGTTAGCACTAAAAATCCATTTTTCTCAAAAATAAAAAAGCCCCGGAACCCGGGGCTTTTCTTTTTAAGTACTAAAAGAAAGTCTGTAATTGCTTTTAGCATACTATTCAAACTTACATTAACTTGATGAAAACGAAGTTTAAAATTACTAAAGAAGAATTATTAATAATCTTAATTCAGCGTTAAATTTTTAAATTTTTCTTATTTGGGGCTATTATTTCTTCCATTTTCAGTAGGATACAGGGTCGGAACCGCATCACTTTGCCAGTATTGTTTTGAATCTATATCAAATACTGTTAATCCTCCTTTAAAAGCTGCTCCCGTATCTATATTCCAAATATTTGCTCTTTTTTCAGGTCTTGTAAATTCTTCTTTAGAAAGAGGGGTATGTCCAATAAAGATTTCAGAATAGTGTCCAAGTCTCTTTGGAAGTTCATGTTTGTCACATGATTCAACCACAGTTGCCAATTCCCATAGGGTTCGATCCCAATAAAACATCTGTTCGAAATACTCATGTGATACGCCTCTTAGGTTAGTGTAGCCCGCATGTAAAAAAAGTCTGTTCTTTTCATCAATGAAATAATTCTCAAGAGACTCATAAAAGATTATATGTCTTTCAATAGTCTCCTCTGAAGCCTTTTCATAGGATCTTTTCGTCATTTCACCTCCATGCAGCAGCCAAGTTACTGGTGCCTCGCCTTTGGTTAAAAAGTCGTAACAAAGCACATCGTGATTACCCCGAATAAACCTACAATTGTATTGTGATTGAAGTTCAATCAAAAAATCAACAGTCTCCACAGCTTCACTCCATGCATCGACATAATCACCCAAAAAAATCAATTGATCATCTGCTTGTAATTCGGCCCGATCCAGTACTTGAACTAAGGCTTTTTTAGCTGCATGAATATCTCCTATAACTAGTGTTCTCAACACGTTTCAAAGTTTTTTACAAAAATAATGAAACTTAAATTTTTAGTTTATGTTTGTGAGGTTGTTAAATCATTAAGAAGAATGAAAAAAGTCTTTTGCATCGGTGAGGTTCTCATTGACTTTGTAGCAGAAAATCAAGGAAAAGACTTGACTCTAGCACATACTTTTACCAAAAAAGCAGGTGGTGCGCCGGCAAACGTTGCATGCGCAATTGCAAAACTCGGAGGGCAAGCCTCCTTTGTGGGAAGTGTAGGTAAAGACCCCATGGGAATGTTTTTGTTAAATGTTCTAGAAAAAGAAGGCGTAAACATCTCTTGTGTTCAACGCATACCACATTTTACCACCATGGCCTTCGTGTCTATTTCAGAAGAGGGAGAAAGAGATTTTATTTTTGCAAGAGGAGCTGATCACTTTTTGAAATACGATAAAGATTTGCAAAAGAGTTTTGAAAATAATATCGTGCATTTTGGAGCTGCAACAGCTCTTCTAGGCGGAGAACTCGAAAAAGCCTACGATCATTATTTCTTTGACGCCTTGACTAAAAATTGTTTCATCAGCTTTGATCCTAATTTTAGAGAAGACCTTTGGAAAGACGATAAAGAAACCTTTATCACCAAATGTAAAGCCTTCATTGAAAAGTCTGATCTGTGCAAGTTTAGTGAAGAAGAAGCCTTATTGATTTCCGGACAGGATTCTCTAGAAGAAGCCTGTAATGAGATGCATGGATTAGGGGCAAAAATTCTTGCCATCACACTAGGGAAAAAAGGAACTTATCTAAGTACCATCACAAAAAGTCAGCTCATTCCAAGTGTTTCTGTTCAGCCCGTAGATACCACTGGGGCAGGAGACGCCTTTATCGGATGCCTCTTAAAACAACTTTCGCAGAAATCAGATTTAAAAATTCAAGAACTCTCGTTCGACAGCTGGGCGAACATGATTCAAATAGCCAACAAGGCAGGAGCTATTACCACCACTCAATTTGGAGCAATTGCAGCACTCCCCAATCAGTCAGACCTAGATCGGGTTTAATCAAAACTTTTTATTGATTAAAGTTGAGCTAGCCTGATCAGTGCAAAACACAACAAGGTCGGCGATGTTCACGTGATAAGGTCGAGAAACAACAAAGTGCACGATATCGGCAACATCCTCAGGAAGTAGTGGCTGATACCCCACATACACAGAATCTGCTCTTTCAACATCCCCCTTAAAGCGAACCTCGCTAAAGGCAGTACGAACCATTCCTGGGTGAACCGCACCAACTTTAACTCCAGTGCCATTTAGGTCTAAACGAAACGCTTCATTCAGTGTGTCTACTGCACTTTTAGAAGCGCAATACACATTTCCTTTTGGATAGACATCTTTAGCCGCCGTCGATCCGATGTGAATAATATGCCCATCTCTTCGTTCAATCATCTGAGGTAATATCGCCTTGGATACGTAAAGTAATCCTTTCACGTTGATGTCAAACATGGCATCCCAATCATCTATATTTCCATCCTGTATCAGATCTAATCCATGGGCATTTCCGGCATTATTTATCAAAATATCGATGTGTGCAAATGGTAAAGGAAGTTGTTGTATTTGCTCAAAAACAGCGGTCTTGTCACGAACATCAAAGGTTAAGGTTAGTACCTCTGTTTGTTTGGCAAGTTCTTCTTCTAATTGACTCAAAGCGGTTTCATTTCGACCGCATAAAACCAGTCTGTATCCTTCTTTTGCCAAGCGTTCAGCAATAGATTTTCCAATACCACTGCTTGCTCCAGTTATTAAGGCTGTTTTTTTCATGCTCTGTTTTTTAAGGGACTCTTCGCCCGACACTAGACTCTAAAATTACAAACCAATCTTCATCAGGCCATTCAAAGCTCAAAGCTTTTTTTAAGATAGATAATCTATTAAAGTCAGTAGTTCCAACCACCGGACAAACTCCAGCGGGGTGCTTAAGAATAAATGAAATGACTAAAACTTCTTCTTCAACACCATAAACTGCTGCCAATTCTCGTATCGTTTCTCGAATTTTATTCATTTTTTCTGACCCGTCCTCTTTAAAATAAGCTCCTAAAGGACTCCATGACATTGCCTCTCTGCCATTTAATTGACAGTCATCTAAAACCCCATTATACATTGGGTCTAAATGGTCAACCGAGAATTGAATCTGATTTGCTTCAACCGGTATATAACGCTCTAAAAGTTTAATTTGATGAGGTAAAAAGTTTGAAACACCAAAAGATTTGATTTTACCTTGCCCTTTCAAATGCTCAATGGCTTTTGCGATTTCTTCTGCGTTCATCAGTGGGCTTGGTCTGTGCAATAAAAAGGTATCTATGTTCTCCACTTGTAAGTTTTTTAAACTTTGTTCCAGAGAAGAAATAATATAAGAGGCCTTGTAATCGTAATGCTTTACCTTATTATTTCTTCCTGTGGTCATTTGAATACCACACTTGGTGATAAGCTCTAATTCTTCGGCCTTAATCGAGCTCTTTTTTAAGGCATTTCCAAAGTCTGCCTCAGTAGTGTAATCACCATAGATATCCGCATGATCAAAAACATTCACTCCAATTTCTACCCATTGTTCAATTCGCTTTGACATTTCTGTTTGGGAAAGGTTTTTACCCCACTTTCCCCAAGTCATGGTTCCTGCAATTATTTTGTTTTGTCTCATTTAACAATTTATTATGATAACGAAATTTAAGAAAACAGCTAAAACATTCATAAAAGTTGTCCTTATTTATAATTTTTAACCAATAATTAACAAAAGACTCCAGCAAATATTAACAATTTGCACTCCCTTTTGAAAGAGAGAAGTATGGATATTCAAGAAATCAATGAATTAGTCAAAGGTAAGAGTGCATTTATTAGCGCCTTACGCACTGAAATGCAAAAAAAGATTGTAGGTCAAAAACACATGGTTGACAGCTTATTAATAGGTTTGTTAGGTAAGGGACACATCTTATTAGAAGGTGTGCCAGGTCTAGCAAAAACACTTGCTATTAATACACTGTCAAAAGCCGTACAAGGGAGCTTTAGTAGAATTCAGTTCACGCCTGATTTACTTCCCGCAGACGTAGTCGGTACCGTTATCTACAATATGAGCAAACAGGAGTTCAGCACAAAGAAAGGGCCAGTATTTGCGAATTTTGTTTTAGCCGATGAGATCAATAGAGCCCCTGCAAAGGTTCAATCAGCTCTTCTTGAAGCAATGCAAGAGAAACAAGTGACCATTGGAGAACAAACCTTTTTATTAGAACAGCCATTTTTAGTAATGGCCACACAAAATCCTGTTGAGCAAGAAGGTACTTATCCGCTTCCAGAAGCACAATCCGACCGTTTCATGTTAAAGGTCGTTATCGATTACCCAAATCAAGACGATGAGTTAAGGATTATGCGTCAAAACATGGCAAAAACAACAGAAGAAATATCATCAATCATAGATCTCAAGCAAATTAAAGAAGCTCAAGATATAATTGACCAAGTGTATATTGATGAAAAAATCGAAAATTACATTTTAGACCTAATTTTTGCTACGAGATATCCTGCAAAATACAAGCTCACTAAGAAAGTCTATCGAAAATTCATCAATAATAAAGGAGAAGAAGACGAAAAAGAAGAAGAAGTTCCATTAGAAGAATTTATCCAATACGGGGCCTCTCCAAGAGGAAGTATCAATTTAGCTAAGGCCTCTAAGTGTTATGCCTTTATTAATGGACGTGGCTTTGTGGTGCCCGAAGACGTGCGCGCCGTGATTTACGACGTACTTCGACACAGAATTGGTCTCTCTTACTTAGCTGAGGCAGATGAAATAAGCAGTGAGCAAATTATTGAACAAATAGTCAATACAATAGAAGTTCCTTAAATGTCAATTGATACCGCATCACTCATAAGAAATGTGCGTCGAGTAGAGATCAAAACCAAAAAGCTTTCTGATCAAGTCTTTGGAGGAGAATATCACTCGGCTTTTAAAGGAAAGGGTATGACCTTTTCTGAGGTGCGTAAATACGAGTACGGGGACGATGTAAGATCCATAGACTGGAACGTTTCTGCTCGTCAAAACGAGCCTTACATCAAAATCTATGAAGAAGAAAGAGAAGAAATTCTCATGTTGGTAGTAGATATTAGTGGATCTGTTCTATTTGGAACCGGACTTCAAACCAAACTAGATAAAGCAATTGAGGTAGCTGCGGCTCTTGCTTTTTCAGCATTACAGAATAATGATAAAGTTGGTTTGATGGCATTTTCTAACAGTATCTTAAAATATGTTCCCCCTAAAAAAGGAAGATCCAATGTCTTAAGGATTCTCAGTGATCTTATCGTCTTAAAACAGGAAGCTGATTTATTTCCGCCGAGAAAAACAAATATCAATAGTGTTTTTGAACGCTTGACCATTAGTTTAAAAAAGAAAGCCAACCTTTTTATTTTTTCAGATTTTTTGGATGAAGGCTATCAAAAAAAACTTCAAATCTTAGCCAAAAAACACGATGTAAATGGCTTTAGAATCTACGACAACAAAGAATTGGATATTCCTCAGTTAGGTTCAGTTTACATGAATCCTCTGGAGTCCAAGCAATCCGTTTATCTCAATACGCTTTCGTCTTCATTGAAACGACAATACAGAGCTGAGTTATTGCAGCAAATCAATTACTTCGAAACAAGTTTTAAAAGAGCTAACGCTGATTTTATAAGTTGTGAATTAAACGAAGATCACTTCAGCAAACTTCATCAGTTATTTAGAACCAAAACCAACTGATGACAAAGGCAATTCAACATAGCGTCTCTCTGTTTTTATTGCTGACTTTTTTAAACGCCTCAGCCCAAAATGTAGAAACTAGTATCAATCGAGACAGTATTCAAATAGGAGAACAAATTGAATTGAGCTTTAAAGTTGAGGTAGATTCTAATAGCGCAGTGCTCTTTCCCGAAGGCCAGACTTTTGTCCCATTAGAGTTAGTAGAATCTTTAGCTACAGACACGCTGAAAGAAAATGAAAAATTTAAACTACTTAAAACCTACAGGCTGACTCAATTTGATAGCGGCGTTTATGGCATACCAGAGCAGCAAATAACCATAAACGGCAGTCCATTTTTGACACCGACATTTCAGATAAACGTAAGGGACGTTAAAGTAGACACTTTAGAACAAGGTCTGTATGATGTAAAGAGCAGAATTCAAATCGAAAAACCAAAGGGAGAAATTTTACAATGGATATTAGGAATCCTTGTTTTTATCTTAATTGGACTAGCCATATACTTTGCTTATCAAAAATGGGTAAAGGGTGAAGAACAGGTAGAAGAATTGAATCCGTACCAAAGCGCTCTAGAATACGTTGAATCCATTAAAGTTGAAAGCTTCTTAAAGCAAGAAGAAGTCAAATCTTTTTATTCCGCCTGTGTGGAAAACTTAAAACACTATGTTTACTACTGTTTTGAAATTTCATCTCTAGATCGAACAACAGCTGAATTTATAAGTCTTTTTCACTGGCTTATCGAAAATGAAAAAGTAAAAATCGAATCCGCTAAAATCAAAGAATTACAGGAATGGCTGGAGCGTTCTGACCTTGTAAAATTTGCAAAATACCATCCAGAACAAACCACACTTGAAGAAGATCAACACTTCATGTTATCTTTATTAAAAGCTATAGAAGAGGGGCTGCCTGAACCTGAGCCTGAAGAAATTCTAGAACAGCTTAGATTTGAAGAGGAGCGCAAAAAAATTGAGCAGAAAAAGCGCTTAAAAAAAGTACTTATTGCAGCCTGTTCAGCTCTTTTGATTCTTCTGCTAGCCAAATTTATAAACCTTGGACCAAAAGATTTTATTGCGGAATTAACCTTTGATGCCAACAAAAATTTAAGAGACCTCAACTGGTACAACAGTAAATACTCCTACCCCAGCGTTGAACTAGAAACACCTGAAGTTTTGGAACGTCAAGATGACAATACTTTTTTCTATGAAAATCAGAAGGCACAATTTGAAATAGGCTTAATCTCTTTACAAACAGATCTTGAAAAAAAGTGGGATTTCAGAATTGCTACAGAAAATCGCTTGGCCTATTTTCAAGACAAAGGATATAGCTCTATTCTGCCAAAAGAAGAAGAGTTTATAACCCCTGACGGAGTGCAGGGTATTAGAACGTATGGAAGCGCCATAAACGCAGAGGGCGATAGGGTAAATTACAGCATTATTACCTTCGGAGGAAAAGGTTTTTCTCAAGAAATATGGATGAGCTGGTTAGATGGTAATACCTATGCTCAAGAGGTTAGTGATCGAATTTTGAATTCATTAAAAGTAAGCACAGAAATCTAGCATGTTAGAAATAGGCTCATTTAAAAACCCTGAATTACTTTGGCTCCTAACGGCGCTAATTCCTCTTTTACTGTGGTTTTTTGTGTTCAGACATAAAGATCGTGCAGGTTTTAATTTCTCCTATGCCCCAAGCACTAAAAAATACAATCAAATTAATAGCGTCACTATACTAATTTGGAAGATAAGACCCTTCATTTTCTTTTTGAGACTTCTTGGACTCGCAGCGTTAATTGTATCTATTGCAAGACCTCAGACAAGTTCTGTTTCTACAAGAACAAAAACAACAAAAGGAATAGACATTGTACTAGCCATTGATGTATCCTCGAGTATGCTCGCAAAAGATCTCAAGCCAAACAGATTGAGTGCATTGAAAAAAGTAGCGGCAGAATTTATCGGAAAAAGACCAAACGATCGTATAGGTTTGGTAGTATATGCTGGCGAGAGCTACACTAAAACTCCAGTAACCAGTGATAAGATTATTGTTGATCGCTCTCTACAAGAAGTAACCTACGGAGATATAGAAGACGGTACAGCCATTGGAATGGGTCTGGCAACCGCAGTCAACCGCATTAAAGACAGCAAAGCTCTTAGTAAAGTCATTATACTACTCACAGATGGGGTAAACAACGCTGGGTTTATAGAACCCCAAACAGCAGCAGATTTAGCTTTAGAGTACAACATCAAAACCTATACCATT